>JAJZPF010000001.1 GCA_021811315.1 bacterium | reverse complement strand
TTTGCCGCAGGAAGCGCGCTGGGCGAAACATCTTTGGAAGGAAAGAAATGTTCGGGAAAAGGATTTGGCGCTAGTTTAAGACTACGCCCATGCTTCCGAATTTACACCCAGAAAATTGACATGACCGGTTTCGTCTTTGGTCCCGGCCATAACTAAAGAGAGGAACTGGCCCATGTCCTTGTATTCGGGGTCGGCGAAAGAGACGGTCTTTTTAAGCGCGCTCCTGAAGAGCTTGCGCTCTCCGGAGCGGGCGGCCGTAGAGCAGAAATCGTTGACCAGCGGCGCGAGGCCTTCGAGGCCAGACATGCGCGCCACCGAGTACTGGTTCAGCAGGCGCGGGGTCAAAGTGGCCTCACCAAGCGGCAGATATTGAATAGCTGCCGATACCGTGTGAGAAAAACACAGTAGGGCAAATAGCGTTAAGCTTAGCTTTTCAATTTTGCGCGCCATAGTCAGAAACTTTTATACAGTTTCACGCTTCTATCGTATCCAAAAAGAACCGCTTCCCCATTCTCCGACACTGAATAAAAATTAAAGAAACTGTACTCCCTGATTTTCAAGGGCAGCTCCCAAGACTTCCCGCTTTTCAACTCGTAAAACAAAACCCCTTTTTCGCTGCCCAGAACAAGATGTTTTTCATCACTAGCCGTGTGTAATAAGAGTTTGTTGTGCCATTGAATATCCCCGTTTTTATATTGGCGTTTTAACACGATATTGCCTGTTTTAATTTCAATAACACGCAAAACGTCCCTTTTTTCACTTTTACCCCATACTATATTGGCAATGTAATTATCGGTTAAAGACTCAAAAAGACTTTCCCCAATATCTAGTAACTTTTTCCAGCTGGTTATTTCATACACGCGGTCACCCTTCCAGCCAGAAGTAACGAGAATATGATTCCCGCGTATTCCCAAAATATTCCCCCCATCTTTCTCCTTAAATTCCCAGATTGGCTGCCAATTTTTGCATTCGATAACCTTGTTATCAACGAACATATAACGTAGATCTTCGGAAAAACCCTGGCAGTTGTTCTCATGGCCTATTGTTTTGCCGGTATAAATCACCTTGCCGTCCATGCCTAAAACATAATAATCGATAGGGCGCTCCTCATCCAGGCTTTGAATATCCCGAATTAAGATATACTTGTCCCCGCCTATAGTATGATTCCCACGCTTTGAAGTATCCCATAGCAGTTTGCCCTCCATGTCAAAGCACAACTTTTTATATGGTTTATATCCGCCAATATGCTCTTCATATTTCCGGGGGGTTATTATCATCAAATCACAGACTATGAATTTACCGCTGCCGCTGAATTTAATATCGAATATTGCCGTATCCGCTTTAACTGGCCTAAATTCAGAGGTGTGTTCAGGAAGTTTCCCTTCATAATGATATTCCCAAAGTTTTTCTCCGGTTGCATTGTAAACCGACAAAGTTCCTGTTTCATCGGCTATAGCTACTTTTGTGCCATCCTTGCTTATGGCGGATGCGGTAACGGGTTTACTTAATTTCTTTTCCCAACTAAGTTTTGGGAAAGATGCTAGTTCCGTGCTTTCGGCAACCTCATACTGGCCCTCCGCTTTAGTAGAAACAAGAAGAGCACTTTCCCCCGCAGATGAGCGGAGAAATCCTGAAATTAATACGAAAAGTAAAAATATTCCTTTAATCATAAAGCTTCTCGCGTAAAAACACTCTAGTTCGCACGTATAGTCTTAATGTCAAAACCACTTCCGCCACTTGGCATGTCACCATCCTCAATCACATCATTATCCAAGGGCCCGTCATAATAATATCCTGGCAAGAAATCAAGGGCATCCTGCACAGGGAGAATATACACTTTACCTTTCATTGTTTCGCCGTTAATCATAATCCCAACCCTTGCTTTCAATGCATAGCTCAAGTATATTGTCTGTCCAGGCACTATCTCCGGGAAATCCCATCTTATACAGGGAATTGGATCGTATTTATCTCCAGTCCAGTACACAGAACTGTGTACCGTGTAATTACTTGATGCCGATACAAACGCCATATGCGGCGAGGGAACCACAACAATAGACATATTCTCAAATGTTTTTGTACCCTGGTTTTCAACCTGGATACCAAAAGAATATGTTCCGCCAGGGTATAGATGAGGCAATTAAATCCAGCGTCCCATCAGACACACCCGGACTATATCCTTCGACATAGAGGGTTCCGTCTATCTGGATATAGTCTAAATAGGAATGATTGCCACTAAGAGTATAAGTATCCCCGGCAGGAACGATTAATTCAGCGGAAGTATCGGTAACCACAGCACCTGCTTTCGAAATAAAGCAGCAGAGAATGGTAAAAGGAATTCCTCTTGAAAGTTGCCTGACAAGTAAATTCATAAGACCCAAACCCCGTGAAAATTAAGAATCACAAAAATAAGCAAAGATCCAACTGCCACTCCCAGCCGGCGGTTAATAATACCGCCCCTTGGGCACATAGCCACTTCTTTAAACACAGATGTAAATCAGTGAAGCCAAACCCCACCTGCTGATCTTTGCAAGGTTTATAACCTAACTCATTATAGAGTTTACAGCGCAGGTTGACCGAAGTCAATACCTATTTCATGGTATGCCATCGAAAGGCAGTTTCTTTAAGGAAGGGGTTCCGCGGTATCTTTGCGGGGTTTGCCCGGCTGGTCATAGCGCGGTTCGGAGACGCGCAGGTACCAGTAGACGAAAACGCTGGCCAGGGCCGGGACGATATAGTAAAAAAGCCTGAAGATCAGGCTCGCCGCGAGGGCCTTTCCGACCGGGATGCCCATGCCGGAAAAAGCCGCGGTCATAGCGGCTTCCATCGCGCCCAGCCCGCCGGGCAAGATGGGGATTATCGTCATCAGCTGGCCCAAAGCGAAGCCTATGATAAGCGTGCTGGTGTGCATATGAGCGCCCACCGCCCTGAAAGCGTAATGAAGGATGAGGATATTGCTTACCCAGTCCAGGCAGATATAGGCCAGGACCAGCGGCAGCTCGTACCTGCGGGCCTGTATCGTGCGTATCCCCCCGGCCAGCTGGGCCTCGAACTGCAGAAAAGTCTCCTCGGGGATGGTTTTCTTCGAGAAGAAGAACATCAGGTGGTTCACCAGGTGGTAAAGCCTGCGGGCCCAGGCCGCCCTGAGTTCATGGCTGAAAAAGAGCGTGACCAGGACGAAAGCGAAAGTGAGCACGAAAAGGACGCCGGCCACGCCCTCGAAGACGTTTATCCCGTAGCTGCTGGACACGAGCATCTGCAGGAGCATCCCTTCGAGTATGATCACGGCCAGCACCAGGTAGATGAAGACGCTGATGACCACCGAGGAGGTCACGCTTATCCCGTAGGGGACGTTGCGCTTGCTCAGCAGATGCGCCCTGGTGGCGAAGCCGCTCACCCCGGCGGAGGAGACGAAATAATTCACCGTGGTGGAAACGAAAACGATGCCCGAAGCCTCCCAGAAAGGCAGCTTGTGCCCGAGGATCTTGAGCACTTCCCAGAGGGCCAGGCCCATGAATAAATAGCCGGCGAAAGAAAAAAAGAGGGAGCAGAGCAGGTAGAACGGTTTGGCGGGCTTCACGGCGGCCAGCAGCGCTTCCAGATTGGGATAGACCAGGACGGCGAGTATCCCCAGCGAAAGCGCTATCGGCGCGTAAATAAAAAGCTGCTTTTTAAGGCTTTGTTTCGGCATAGGTATCCGCGGCCGTCCAGCCTCGTCCCGGGGCCCGGTTTACTGCCAGGTGTCTTTAAGCTCCCCGGTGGGATGGACTCTTTTAACGCCGTTGAATTTTACGGCGTAGTGGGTGGTGTTCCTGTCTTTGCGGGTCCTGACCACCTGGGCTTCCACCTCGAGCACGCCTTTGCTGAGCAGCCTGAGGCGGGCGCGGAACTTTTCCGGCAGCGCTGCCGGTTCGGCGATAGAAAAAGACGCGCCCAGTTCGGAAAAATCGGTCAGCCTGCCGGAAGCGAAGAATTTCCCCTTCTCGTCAAAGAGCTCTATGACCGAATCGTGATTGTTCCTTTCGGCCCGCCTTTTATCTTTTCCGTCCATAGTCTAGATTTTAGGATATGCCGCCCGCCGAGTCAAAAGGGCCCCGGTTTTTATTACGTATAATATCCGGGTGGAAAAAGACCTTGAAGCGGAACTGCGCACCATCGAACTGATGCTGGCCATTTACTGCCGCGGGAAGCACGGCGGGAAAACCCTTTGCGCGGGCTGCGCGGACCTCCTCGCCTACGCGGAGGTCCGGCTCGCGAAGTGCCCCCATCACCCCAAGCCCGCCTGCAAGAACTGCCCCACGCACTGCTATCTTCCGGCAAAGCGGGAGCTCATGCGGGAAGTCATGAAATACGCCGGCCCCCGCATGCCGCTGCGCCACCCTCTCCTGACGCTGAAGCATTATTTCAAGAAGTGAGCTTTTATCTTTACCCTTATTAATAATATTATTTATCCGGGGGAACTATGCAGAAACTATATTACCCTGAAGACAAACTGCCTCTTTCGCGGCTGGTGCCTATGGGCATGCAGCACGTGGTGGCCATGTTCGGGGCGACGGTGCTGGCGCCCATCCTGATGGGCTTCAACCCCCAGACCGCCATCTTTTTTTCCGGCATAGGCACGCTGCTCTTCATCGCTATCACGCGCGCGAAGGTCCCGAGCTATCTGGGCTCCTCCTTCGCCTTTATCGGCCCGGTCCTGGCCGTGACCGGCGGCATGCCGGAAAAGATACCTTACGCGCTGTCCGGGATCGCCGGCGCGGCCGTCCTTTACGCCCTGGCCGGCGCGGCCACGGTGAAATTCGGCCCGAAGTGGATAGACCGCCTGATGCCGCCCGTGGTAACCGGCGCCGTAGTGGCCCTGATAGGCCTGAACCTCTCCTCCTCCGCCGTCTCGAATTTCCTCAACGAGGATTTCCGCCTGGCCACGAGCGACGACGCGCGCAGGCTGCTGGTGGCCGGCGCCACTTTCGTGACCGCGGCTTCGGTCTCGATCTACCTGAAAGGTTTTATCCGCCTGCTGCCCATCCTTGCCGGAGTGATCGTCGGGTACGCCCTGTCTTTCTTCCTCGGGATAATAGACCTGGCCAGCCTGGCCGCGATAAGGAACGCCGCCTGGCTCGGCCTGCCGCCTTTCATCGCCCCGGAGTTCAGCTTCGGGGCCGTCCTGGTGATCGCGCCGGTCTTCGTGGTGCTCGTGGCGGAGAACAAAGGCCATATAGAGGCCATCTCCGGCTATATGAAGCGCGACCTTAACCCGCATCTCGGCCGCGCCTACCTGGGCGACGCCGCGGCCACCTTCGTCTCCGCCATGGGCGGGGGCACGCCGCAGACCACTTACGCCGAGAACATGGGCGTGATGGCCATAACGCGCGTTTTCAGCATCTACAACTTCATAGCGGCGGCCTGCATCGCGCTGCTCCTCGGGCTCTGCCCGAAGTTCGGCGCGGTCATCCAGTCCGTGCCCGCCCCGGTGCTGGGCGGCGTCACCGTCATCCTTTACGGGCTTATCGCCATAATGGGGATCAAGATCTGGATGGACGCGAAAGTGGACTTCTCCCTGCACAAGAACCTGATCATCGCCGGTTCCTCCATAATAATTTCCACCGGCCTCGGCGTGAAAGGCTTTACGGCCGGCGGCGTGAACATCGCCGGCATAGCTTTCGGGACCGTGCTGGCGGTCATAATGAACCTCGCGCTTTCTTTCGGCGGGGAGCCGGCCGGGGCGGAGAGCCAGGACCGGAAGGAGTTCCCCAAGGGCGCCGCCCCGGGCGGGAAATAATTTTATGCGCTATTTATTCTTCGCCGCCCTGCTCTTCGCCTGCGGGCCCGCTTTTTCCCAGCAGAAGACGGTGCGCTTCAATACGCCGGACGGGTGCCGGCTCGAGGCTTTTTACCTGGCGCCGTCGTCAGGCTCCTATGTTTTCATAAACGCGCACGGGCTGGGCTCGGACAAGAACGAGTGGGGCCTCTTCCAGGAGAAGCTCAAGGGCGCGGGCTACGGCTACCTCTCCCTGGACCTGCGCGGCCACGGGAAAAGCAGGACCTGCAAAGGCAAAGAAAAGAAATACATGTTCTTCTCGGAAGCGGACTGGAACGCGGTTTCCCTCGACATCGAAGCCGCGGCGGCCTGGCTGAAGAAGCGCGGCCTGTCCCCGGAAAAGATGGTGTTCTGCGGCGCGAGCGTCGGCGCCAACCTCGCCCTCAAAGCCGCCGCCACAGGCGCTATAAAGCCGGCGGCGGTGATCCTGCTTTCGCCGGGGCTCGAATACGCGGGGGTAAAAACGGAAAGCTATTTTTCGGCGCCCAGGGATTTCCAGATCCTCAGCGTGGCGGCGCGCAACGACGTCTACGCCTGGGAAAGCGTGCTGAAACTAAACCGGGCGGCGATGGAGCGGGGCCTGTCGGCCTACTCGCTCGAGGCCGCCGGCGGGCACGGGGTGAACATGTTCAAGACTCCCTCGATAATCCCGGCGATCTTTAACTGGCTGGGGGATAAATAAATGCCCTGGAAAAGAAAAAGGGCCGGGCTAAGGCTGAGCCGGCCGGTCTTTATAGCTTTGGCCGCCGCCGTCTTCGGGAGAGCCCTGGCCGCCAAATATTCCGCCTACAGGTCCATCAGGTCCCTGATCGGGAACCGCTCGCCCGCCGAGATAAAAGCGGCGATGGAGAGGCGCGGGATTAAAGTTCCTTAGGCCGGCGTTCCGCCAGGCCGCCCAGAAATTTATTGCCGTTGGCCCAGGAAAGGGCGGAGAGTTCCTCCGCCGGCCTGCCCAGTATCGCCGCGGCGGCCAGGATCACTTCCGCTAAGCCCGCGGGCCCCGAGCGCCAGCCGGGGGCGTCGGCGTCGGGCGCTTCGGTCTCGAAAAGCAGCCTCTCCGCCGGCGCGGCCAGGAGCGCCCGCCGGAGTTTTTCCCTCTTCCCGTCCATTATCGCCCCGCTGAAAGAAAAATAAGCGCCGAGCGAAGCGAATTCGGCGGCCATCTCCGGCGGCCCGCCGTAGGAATGGAACATGAAAGGGCCGGGCGCCTCTTCCTTTAGCAGCTCAAGCATCCGCCCCCAGGCTTTTACGCAGTGCAGGCAGGCGGGGCGGCCGAGCTTTTTGGCCAGGCGCAGCTGGGCGGTGAAGACGCCCTCCTGGCGGGCGAGATCGGTGGCGTTCTTCCCGCCGTCCAGGCCGATCTCCCCGACGCAGGAAGGGACGCGCAGCAGGAAACCCTCGAGCCCCTCCAGCCAGCCGGGGGCGCCTTCTTTTATGAACCAGGGGTGCAGGCCGAAACAGGGGACCACGCCCTTGTTCTCCGAGGCGAGGGTCAGCACCGCTTCCCAGTCCCCGGGGCTGGTCCCGTTGCAGAGCATCAGTTCTACGCCGGCCTCCGCGGCCAGGCGCAGGGCCTCCTTCAATTTATCTTTATCCCCGTAATCCTGCAGGTGGTTATGCGCGTCGAAAAGCTGGCTGCCCATATCTGAAAGTTTACACCATAATCCGCACGGGTTGCCAACGCCCTCCGTCTATACTTGATATAATAGCGCTTGTACGAAAGGGAAATATCAGCCGCTATTTCCTCCATATTAACTTCAACAGCGTCGCACAACATGCGTTTATGGATAAAAAAAACAATATTTTGAGCAGGGCCCTCGCAAAGCTTAACCTGATGCAAAAGCAGCTGGTAGAGGAATCCCAGGTCCTGGATGAACTGAAAGAGCAGGAGGAAGCCGACGCCTCCGAACTTGAAACATTGAAGGCGGACCTGGCCGCGAAAGCCGGGAGTATCCTCTCCCTGAACGGGGAGATGAAGAAATACAAAGAAGAGAACGCGGCCCTCTCCGGCGCGCTTGCGAAAAAGGCCGCCGAATTTACGGCCGAACTGGACAGGGAACGCGCGGACTTCAGGCTCAATTACGGGAAGCTGGAGGCGGGCGCCGCCGAAGCGGAAAAGGGACTTTTAAAAGAGCTTGAAACGCTGCGGGACGGTCTCCGGCAGAAAGCGGCGGAAGCCGCCCGCGCCGGCGCCGAGGTCCAGACGCTGCTTGACAGGAAAGAAGCGCTCGCGGCCGATTACGAGGCGCGCCTGCTGAAACTTGAAACCCTGAACTCCTCCATTAAAGAGGAGGTAAGAAAACAAAGGGCGGAGAACGAAACCCTCGTAAGGGAAAGCGGCGCCCGGGCCGCCGAAGGAGCGGCCCTGCTGGAAAGCGAGCGCGCCGAGGCCAAAACCGCCCTGGCCGCCGCCCATAAAGAGATCCTCTCCCTGGGAGAGACCATCCGGCATCTTCGCAATGAAGCCGGTAATTTCAACCTGGAGCTGGAAAAAGCCCGGAGGGAGAACGCCGAGGTAAAAGCGCTGAGGGACGGCGGGCTGGTAAAAATAACAGAACTTGAAATGTTCTCCAAATCAGCGGCTTCCGCGCTAAAAGAGAGCAAAGCCGAGATCGAGGCCTTGAAGAACTCCGCGAAGGACCTCTCGGATGAATTGTACAAGGAAAGAGCCGACTCCCGGCGCAGGCTGGAAATACTTCGGCTCGAACTGGACGAGAAAAACCGCCAGGTAGCCCGCCTGACCAGGGAGCTGGATGCGGCAAGGGCCGAGAAAGAAAGCCTCAAGGTGGATCTGGCGGCGCAGGAGAAAGAGCGGAAATAACCTGGCCGCCGGCAGGTTATAAAAAAGGCCGCCCGCTGGGCGGCTTTTTTTTAGAGCGCCGTTCTAACGGATGGCCACGTACGCGGCGATCCCGGCGTAATGGCAGGCGCTGCCGGCGAGCACGAAGATATGCCAGAGCGCGTGGAAATGTTTCGTGGTTTTCCCCAGCGCAAGGAAAACGCTGCCCGCCAGGTAGAAAGCCTCCCCCGCTATTATCAGGAGCAGCATGTTCAGCGGGGCAACGTGGTAAAGCTCCCAGAAAGAAAGCATGGACAGCGCGCCCAGGACGCCGTAAGTGATCTTGTCGGTGCGGGACATCTCTTTCCTGAAAAGGACGAAAGCCACCCCCGCGAAAGCGAAGATCCACATGGAAGCCAGCAGGAGCCACCAGCGGCCGTGGTTCAGGTAGCCGACGGCGAAAGGGGTGAAGGAGCCGGCTATCAGAAAGAAAATGCTGGCCTGGTCGACGGTCCTGAAGAAGCGGCGGCGGTCCAGGTCGTGGAAAGCGTGCGACAGCGTCGACGCGGCGTAAGTGGCCACCAGCGTCAGGCAGTAAACGCCGCAGGCGAGGGAAACATAAGTGTTGTGGCTGGTCAAAGCCAGGCGCATAAGGAAAGCCGCGCCCGCGACGCTCATCATGAACCCCAGGCCGTGCGTAAGGAAGTTGACCGCTTCGTCGGGAGGCCGTTCGAGGCCGCTCATCCTGGATCTCCGTCCCTGCGCTTAAAAGCCATCGTTTAGAATTCCCCCGCTATTTCCGGGGGCGCCGGGCGGCCGGGAACGGCCTTCACCGGGGCCGGACGCTTGCCCTGGAGCAGGCTGAGCCACGACGCCGTGCAGGTACAGGCGATGAGCACGGCCAGCACCAGCATGACCAGGGTGAGAGCCACGTTCATATAGCCCTGCAGGTCGTGCCGGGGCAGATAATTGCCGTAGATGTTCATGACCGCGGCCGTCACGGTGGTGACGAAGATGAACAGGAAAGGGACGAAGGTCACCAGCGCGTAAACGGCTTTCGTCCTCTTCATTATGAAAGTCGTGCCGATAGCGAGGGCGATGCCGGAGAGCAGCTGGTTGGCCACGCCGAACATCGGCCAGATAGTGCTGATATTTCCCATGTAGACCATGGTCCCCCAGCAGCCGCTTATCGCCGCGCTGGTTATCAGCACGCCCGGCAGCCATTCGCCTTTAGCGAAAGGTTTATAAACCCCGCCGAGGATCTCCTGGAGTATATACCGCGCGACGCGGGTACCGGTGTCTATCGTGGTCAGGATGAAAAGCGCCTCGAACATTATCGCGAAATGGTACCAGTAGGCGAGCATCTGCTTCATGCCCGGCATGGAAGAGAAGATCTGCGCCATCCCGACGGCAAGCGAGACGGCGCCGCCGGTCCTGCCGGCCAGGTTCTCGCCCACGGCGGAACCCAGGGCGGCGAGATTTACCGTGGTAAGTCCGAGTTTCTCGAACACGGCAGGGGAAACATTAATGGCGAAATAATCCCCGGGGATCAAAGCCGTGGCGGCGATAAGCGCCATGATGGACACGAGGCCTTCGGTCAGCATCGCCCCGTAGCCGATGATCCGGATGTCTTTTTCGCTCGCTATCATTTTCGGCGTGGTACCCGAGCCTATCAGGCTGTGGAAGCCGGAGATAGCGCCGCAGGCGATAGTGATGCAGACATAGGGCCAGACGCTGCCCGGAACTATCGGGCCGCCGCCGTGGATGAAGCTGCTGTAGGCCGGGGCCGCAAGGGCCGGGTGCACCCAGAGAATCCCCAGGGCCAGCATGCCTATGGTCCCTATCTTCATGTAGGAGCTTAAATAATCCCGGGGGCAGAGCAGGAGCCAGACAGGCAGGATGGAAGCCAGGAAGCCGTAACCGGCGAGGATCAGGACCAGGCTGCCCTTGGAATAAACGAACCAATGCGCCCACTGGCTCCTCGAGAGCGGCTCGCCGGCGATGATGCCGATAATGACCAGGGACACCCCGATAACGGTCGCCTCGGTTATCTTGCCCGGCCGGAGCTTGTTCATATACCAGCCGACGAAAAGCGCGGCGGGCATAGTGGCGAAAATAGAGAAGGTCGCCCAGGAGCTTTCGGCCAAAGCGTTGACCACCACCAGGCTCAGCCCGGCGAGCGCGGTGATGATTATGAAAAGCACGGCTATGCCGGTGGCGCCGCCGGTCACTTTCCCCACTTCGCGCTTTGCTATCTCGGTAAGCGAGAGCCCGTCGTGCCTGACGGAGGCGAAAAGCAGGACCATGTCGTGCACGCCCCCGGCGAGCACGGAGCCGATAAGGATCCAGAGGAAACCGGGCATATAACCGAACTGGGCGGCCAGGACGGGGCCGACCAGCGGCCCGGCGCCGGCTATAGCGGCGAAATGGTGGCCGAAGAGCACCCATTTATTGGTGGGCTTATAATCGTAATCGTTCCTTAAAGTATGGGCGGGGGTGGGCCTGTCCTTGTCGAAAGCGAGGATCTTGGCGATGATAAAACTGGCGTAAAACCTGTAAGCGAGAGCGTAAACCAGCAGCGCTATTATCAGCAGTGTGACCGCGTTCATTTAACCCCTCCGTTCCCTGTTCCCGCAAACTCCGGCCCTGTTAATTTTAGAATATTTGGATTTAGTCTGAAAGTTGCGGCGGCAGCTTTCCGCCCGAATAGCGGGGAATCCCGCCGGATCCGGGTTAAGAAAAAACCGCGCTTGAGGGGCGCGGTTTTTATCTGCCTGCCTGGAGCTTAAGGTTTGCCTTTGAAACTCTTAGCTATTTTCTCGAAAACGGGCAGGTTGGCGATGAAAGCCGTCTTCTGCGCGCTGAAATGCATCACATAAAAGCCGTCTTTGGCCGGGAGCACGTAAAGCTTTTCTTTCAACTGCACGCTTTCGTCGGATTTGCTCTTCGGATAGAGGGAAACCATCCTCTCGCGCGAAAGCTCTATAGCTTTGCGGCCCGCAAGGGTTATGTTCCTGGCGGGCTCGAAAAGTTCGCGCGAATTTTTGGTCTCACCTGCCACGTTCCTGGAATTGCGCTTCGCGAAATCTTCATAGCCGTTGAAATCCTCGTTATCCTTAGGATAATAGGAGACATAAATAGAGGTGGGGGCTTTCTCGGCTTTAGGGGCAAGGAGCTGTATTTCGTAGATCTTGTACTCTTCGTCCTTGTCTTTGTCGCGCTTCAGCCTCCAGTCGGCGGGAATGCTGCAGGTAAAATAATTATTGTCCATGGAATAATTCCTGAATTGGACGCCTTTGGCCTTGGCCTGCGCCCCGGCGCAGGCCGCGGCGGCCAGAAAAGAAAGCATAGAGACGGTTAAAATTATGTTTTTCATACTATCGGGGGAACCGCGCTTTTAGGCGCGGCGCCCGTCTCCAGGGATTTAAGATCTTTGCGGCCGGCCCTGTCCGAAGCTCCGTAATGGCTCTTATAAACGCCCAACCGGGAAAGGTCTCCCTGTATTTTAGCAAGAACGGAGGTCTGGATCTCCCCGGTCGAGCCGGCAAGTTCGGCCGGAGACATTTCAAGCGCCTCCGCCAGGTTGAGGCCGGTAGAGTCTATTGAAGCTTTCTCGGAGGAGGACATCTCCGCGCGGCGGTCAAGCTCTTCGGTCACCGCTCCGAGCACCTGCGAAGCGGCGGAATCCAGAGAGGGAAGGCCGGAGAAATAGCGCTGGCGCACAGTATCGGCGAATTTTTTAGAACCGCTCAGCTCGAATTCAGTGCCGGTTTCAAGCGCTTTGAGGGCGTAGGAGGAATTATCCCTGCTGGAGGTGAGTATCCGGCTGTAATCGGCGTCTTTGCGCATTTTCTCGGTGGTATAAAGGCCTTCCAGGGACATCGCCTCCACTTCGTCTTCCTGCGTATGCGGTTTATAAATTCCTTTCTGGGACGCCCAGTCAGCCTGGGATTTATGCGCCGACTCGTAAACCACGGCGGAAGACATATATTTGGCTATCTCCTGCACCTGGGCGGGGCTGCTCATCAGCGAAGAAGCAGTGTAGCCCTTCATCCGCATATATTGCTGGATAGTTTCTGAATCCAGGAGGATGGAGCCTGAGGCCGGGTCATAGCCGGAATAACCGCCGCTCAGCGGCTGTATCTTTATCTTAAGCCCGTTGGGCGAAGCCGCCAGCGCCCTGTCGCCGGCCTTCGTGCCGGCCAGTTCTTTGGCCACCGCGGTATTGAGCATGCTGCCGAGGAGCTCGCGCTGCTGGGCCGGAAGCACTTCCTGCGGCAGGGAGCCGCGGGCCGCGTTGATCTTCGCCTTGGTAGCCGGGTCGACGTTTATATTGCTGTTGTCGAACATATTCCCGAGCAAATAAGCCTGCTCGGAGAAGGACTTGCCCTGGAGCTGGCTCTTCTGGGCGGGCGTAAGCGCGTCGGAATTGATGACGGACTGCACCGCGACGTTCACCGCGACGTCGTTCTTGGCCGCGGCCAGCCTCTCGTCGTTGTAGACAAGGAACTTCGGGTCGGCCTGGATCATCTTCTCGATCACGGAATTGCGCTCGCGTATAACCATCGCTTCCCAGGCGGCTTTCGTGACGGTGACGGCCTTGCCGTCGCGCATTTTGGCCTGGCCCCAGCTTAAAGAGCGGGTATCGGTCATCGTGCCGAAGACAACTTCCCACTGCCTTATCGCTTTCTTGACCAGGGTTTTATCCGCGGCCGTATAATCGGGCTGGTATTTCTCTATCCAGGTCAAAAGTTTCTCGGGCTGGGGGCCTATTCCCATTTTGGGGAGCGGCCTGTCCACGTCTATCCTTATAGAAAGCGCCTGGTTGAGCTTGTTGACCTTCTGCTCGTCCCAGGACATCGCAAGCAGAGCTTTAAGGTCTTTCAACGCCTCGGCTTTACCGAGAAGGGCGGCGGCTTTCTGCGGCTCGGCCTCGGCCAGTTCGCGCGCTTCCCCGTCTTTAAGGAAAGCCGCGCCGGCGACAGGGTCTCCGCTTGAAATAGCGATACTGTAAGCCTCCAGGCGCTCCGGGGCGGTCATTTCGGCGCGCGCGTCCAGGCCGCAAATAAGGAGCCCCGCCGCTAGAGCGGCCAGGCGCAGTATTCTGGCGGTCCCGGAAGTCATATTACTTAAGCCTCTCTTTCATCATCGCCAGCAGGAAATCGCCCCAGAGCGAATCGCCGGCGAAAGCGAGTTTCTCATAGTTGGCCGAGTTATACTGCAGGTCCGGTATATAGATCGCAAGGCCGCTGGCCTTGGTGTAAGGCTTCCTGTTCGCCGGCTTCGCTACGGTATCTATAATAAGCCCGTTGGAAAGATAATTCCTTAAATTGGCTCCGGCAGCTTTGACGGGCTGGCTGGCCGGGAGCTCGGCTTCCACCCTTTCAAGATAGTCTACCAGGTCTTTCGATTCTTTCTGGCTGAACCTTGAGGTTTCCCCGATAAGCGAAGCGTCGGTGGCGGCCGCGAAAGCCTCCCTGTCCCCCTTTACCGCCATTACCCAGTTGTTCAGCGCGCCCACGAAACCGGGCAGGGCCGAGGTCCTGATCGCCGAAAGGGTAGCGTCGAAGCCGTAGCTGGCCCCGTAGGTCTCCACCATCGCCCGGCCGAGAGCCTCGGCGCCCATTGAGGGGTCGGCCGAAAGCCGGCCAAGCAGGGCGTTGTACTTATAGCCGTTGCCGGGAACCTCTTCTTCCGAGCCCACAATAACATCCGCCGACCTTCCTAATTCATAGGCAACGCTGGCCATCTGCATCAGGCAGGCGTCGGTGGCGAAAACGTCTATATTGCGGCCCAGGACGCCTTTTATCTGAGCCAGCGCCGCGCCCAGCCTGTCCACTTCCATATAGTTCTTGCTTACGTCGTCGAAAGAAATGCCCAGGCGGCCGGCGCCGTGGTTCCAGAGTATCACCGCGACTTTTTTAGCCGGGTATTTGCGCAGGCCGCGCTTTACGAAGCGGACCAAGTTGGCTTCGCTGCCCATGTCGGCGTCATTAGAAGGATAGATAACCGGAGAAGTTATTTTAGAAGGGTCCGCGTCGCGGGTGATGTAGATGGTTTTCGAGCCGCGGGGGAACTGGAGGTTCCTGCCCGTTTCATCGTCTATCCCGAGGATGCCGTATTCCACCACTACGGCCATCTTGTCGGAGGAGCCGACCTGCTCCATTTCGTTTATATCTTTGTTCGCGTAGCCGAGGATGCCCAGGTCGTTCACGCCGTTTATGAAAACCAGGACCAGCCATTCGCGCTCCGAGGCGGCGGTGGAGGAAGCTTTCGGGGCCGCGTCCACGGGAGCGGGAGCG
The DNA here is from genome assembly GCA_021811315.1 of bacterium. Classification (GTDB taxonomy): domain Bacteria; phylum Elusimicrobiota; class Elusimicrobia; order Elusimicrobiales; family UBA9959; genus UBA9959. Next base: position 266,958 of record JAJZPF010000001.1, on the reverse strand, counting down.
GAAACCTCAACGGCCGAAGGGCGGGGCAGGTCAGACATCAGGCTGTCGAATGAAGCGCCCTGGGCTTTTAAGCCCACGGTCATCGCGGCCAGTACCGCTAAAGTAAGGAAGACGCGTTTCATAGTAATATTTTCGTACATTGTTTGACTTTAATCAAAGGCCCTAAGCCCCAGGCAGTAATAGGCCTTAAGGCCTATACCAAGCAAGCATTATTGGACCATCGACGGTGCATATATATTATAAGCGAATATCTTGACTTGTCAAGGCCGCAGGCAGGCAAGATCCGGACCACCCTAAAAGGCTATTAACCTCCCGGGCGGGTTTAGATACAATGTTTTCACGGGTTAAGGACCGGGGCTAAGCCGAAAAGCGGCGCCGGCGGCGGTAAAACCAAGGGGGCGAAATGAAAACAACTGAAAAAGTGATCGGGACCGGCATCGGCATAGCTGCGCTGGCGGCGCTGGGGACATATTTCCTCACGGGGAAAAATGGAGAGAAGAACCGCGAAGCCGTGCGGGGCTGGACGCTTAAGATGAAAGGCGAGATACTTGAGAAGATAGAAGAGCTGCGTGAAATAAAGAAAGAGGATTATTACAGGCTGGTGGACGAGGCGGCGGCCCGCTACGAGCGAGCGGAAAAGGTAGGGGCCGAGGAGTTAAAGCGGCTTACCAAGGACCTGAAAGGGGCCTGGGAACACATAAACAAAGAACTGCGGTAAAGTAAGATCCGGGTTTTCCCGGCGGCCGACTGTTTCCGGGAGCGGGGGCTTACCCCCCGTTCCCAGTTTTTTACCGCTTTATCCCAGGACTTCGGCGGCGAAAGCTTTCACTTCTTCAATAAAATCAGGCCAGGAATTCACCGGGAGCTGGGCTTCTTGCTTGAACATCACAATATGGCCGGGGGCGCCCTGCACCCGGAGGCCGAGGTTCCGCTCGAACCAGGCGGCGCGTTGGGGCGTGAAGAACATGTGCACCGCCGATTCGTCCGGCCCGGTCAGCCGGTACTTGTCAGAAAACAGCGGGAAGGCCGGCAAGTCTATATCTTTAAAGCCTATCGCCTCGCCTATTTTATAGAGCAGGGTCTCGGGTTTCAGCTCGAAAACCGGGACGGAGCAGCGGGAGCAGGCCATAAGCGCCAGCGTATAAGCGCGCGTAGAGCTGCCTTTGCCGTGGCCAATGGTAAAGCGGTAGTCAAAAATATTCACCGTCCCGGCGCGGGACTGGACCTGCACCAGATTGGCCGCTTTCCTGGAGTGCCCCAGCCTGAAAATTTCAAGCCCGGTATTTTCAAGAGTATTAAGCTCGGGCCCGTCGGGCAGGAATTGCAGCCCCATGGAGGCGGCCAGCTCGCCGAGGTCCCTGGCGCGCTTCCATCTGAAATACAGCACCAGGGCGATAAAAACAGCCGCGACTCCCAAAAGAATAAAAACCGGGTTAGAGTAAACGCCGTTCATTTTTCCTCTCTTCGGTTGTTTCTAGGCCAGGTTAAAGGCAAGTTTTTCAGCCTCGGCCATGAACTCCCTGTATTTCCCGGTGTTTAGAAGCTTATGGCCTTTATACATCACCAGGTAGCGCCCCGCGCCCTGGGCGCTCCAGCCGGGGTGCTCGGAGAAACAGGCCGCGATCTCAGGGGTAAAAAGTTTTTTGAGCGCGGCCAGGTCGCGTCCGTACAGCTTAGCGCCGGGCGGTAAGCCGCTGAAGAGCGCCATATCGACAGGTTCCAGCCCGGACGTTTCTTTCTCGAAATTTCCTTCTGCGGACAGGTGGAAATCGGGGAAAGCCCCTTTATTGAAATCGAAAAGCGCCACGGTGGACTGGCGCTTTATCTGCTCCTTTCCGTAGCCAAGCAGGCATGAATAATCAAAATAACAGGCTTTGGCCCCGTCCTGCTCCGGGAATCTGAGCAGATACCTGCCGACGCCGCTCCGGCCGTCTACAAAAAAAGGCAGCCCGGTACCTTCAAGCAGCTTAAGCTCCGGGCCGTATTCCTCAAGGTCCACCGAGGCCGTAGCGGCCAGGGAGGACATATCGCGCCCGCGCTGCCCTTTCACATATTTCAAGACCTGGCTGATCACGATGGCCGCTACGATGGCCGCAGCCGCTAATATAGTTACGTTCATTTTACTCCCCCTTTTCTTATTGGCGCCCCGACAGGCGCCGCTTCGCCGCGCCTAGTTGCCGCCGGTATTGTTCAGGTCCGCGCTTTTCATTTCGTCCAGGGCCGTCTTTTCAAAAAGAGCCTTGGCGGCCTTGGCCTCTTTTACATGCCCGACGGTAGTTTTAAGGTAGTTGCCGGGCGCCTCCAGCGGGTTCTGGCTGAAAACCGGCGCCGTGGAGACGGCCGCCGCGGTCATGGGCGGCGGTTCGGCCTTGGGCACGGGAACGGTTTCCGGCTGCTTCTTTTTACAGGAAGCGAAGCCGAGGGCCGCCGCAAGAATTGCGAAAGCGATACGGGTCTTCATTTTTTTATCCCCCTTCTGAACCTGCCTGCCGCTAAAAATATTCAAAGCTTCGCTATCTTCTCGGCTATCTGCACGGAATTAAGCGCCGCGCCTTTGTAAAGGTTGTCCGAAACTATCCAGAGCTGGAATTCATTGGCCGCGGTCCTGGCCCGGCGCAGGCGCCCGGCGTAAACTATCTCCGTGCGCTGGCCGTGCTCGAGCGGCGTCGGATAATCCCCGGGCTTCTCAAAGAATTTGAGGCCCGCGGTGCGCCGCAGCTCTTTTTTAAGCGCGCCTTCGGAGCAGGGCCGCGCGACCTTGAACCAGGCGGCCAGCGAATGGCCGCGCAGCACCGGAACCCGGACGGCCGTGACGCTGATCCTGATCTTTTTGTCGCCCCAGATCTTTTTCAGCTCGGCCTCCACCTTGTTCTCCTCGCCGGAATTGCCGTCCTCGTCGAAGCCGCCGACCTGGGGAAAAAGATTGAAGGCGATAGGGCGCGGGAATTTCCCGTTCTTCAGCTTCGGCACGGCGCCTTTTTTAAAATAGGTCTTCAGCTCCTCTTCCAGCTCGCCCATGGCGGCTTTGCCGGCGCCTGAAACGGCCTGGTAGGTGGCGAGCCTGAGCTCGGTGATCCGGAACCTGCGGTGTATCTCCGCCAGCGCCACCGCCGCGCCGGTGAGCGTGCAGTTAGGGCCGGCGATAAGTTTTTTAGAGGGCTTCAGCTCGGCGGCGTTGACCTCGGGGATGACGAGGGGGACTCCCGGCGCGAGCCGGAAGAAAGCGGAATCGTCCACGCACCAGGTCCCGGCCGCGGCCAGGCGAGGCGCGAATTCCGCGGCCACCTCGTCGGTGGAAACGAAGAAAGCTATATCGGCTTTTTTCAGGGCCTCGAGCGAGGGCGCCGCGCAGGCGTATTTTTTACCGCGGAAAACCACGGCGGCGGGCTTCCTGCCGGAATTGAAAGGATAAAATTCCCCGACGGGAAAGCGCCGGCTCTCCAGCAGGCCGAGCAGTTCCCCCCCGACCATGCCCGAGGCTCCAACGACCGCGACGTTAAATTTTTTCATAGTTTCAATCTTCGCTTTCGTCCTGCCGCTCCTCCGCCGGGGCCGCGGTCGCCGCCGGCGCCGCTTGCGCCGCGGGGAGAGCGGGGACGGTTATTGACATAGAATAGCCCACGTTCTCCAGGTTGTCGATAGCGGCCGCCCGCAGGTAGAACATCTCCTTGGAGATCGCGTCCCGCCCGAAGGTCCAGAAATACGGCGCCTTGAAAAAGTAGCGCGTTACGCGCTGCCAGTCGAACTTGTCGTAGGAAACCTCCAGCCAGGCGGCGCGGATATCCTCGCCGATGGCGGAAAAAGAGACGTTTATCTCGGACTGGGTCAGTTCGGCCGCGAAACCCTTCACGTAAACCTTGTACTCGTTAAGCGGCACCAGCTTGATGGCCATCGCGGGCTTGATGCCCGAAATAGGGGTTTCCAGCACCCCTTCGCCCGACGGCGCGTTTCCTTTTATCGAGCGGTTGATCCAGACGTCCTCCGCCTCGCCGCCGCTCATTGCGGCGGCCAGGATGGGCGAGCTGGAAGCCGAGGTGAAATAGCGCGAGGAGGACCAGAGCGCCAGGTAATTGTCTTTCTCCGAAGAGACCCGGGAGAGCGGGATCTCCGCCCAGACCCAGCGCGCGGAGTCGACGCCGTCGAGCGAATCGTTGGGCAGCGGCTCGCGCGGCAGGTCGGCCGCGTCGACGAGGAAATAAGTGTGGTCGGAATTGAAGGTGGGCGCCTGGTTGAGCGCCATATAGATCTTGCCGGGTATGGGGGTCGTGTCCCAGGAGGCCGGCCACGACATTATCTTGGCCCGGCCGAGTTTCGCGCCGAGGAAGGCTTTGGAGAAGCCGCCCGTGGGCACCGGCGGCAGCTTTATGATCCAGCAGTTATTGTACCCTACGTACCAGTCCGCGTGGAAGCCGCCGTCGGCGTAAAGGTAATGCCGCCCGAGGTTCTTTTCCGGGGAGAAATACGCCGGCACCGGCGACCTGGCGGAAAACACGGGACCTTTCCCGGCCTCCTGAGAGGGCGCCTGGGCGCGGGCGGCGGAAAAACTACAGGCCAGCAGGGCCGACGCGAGCAGATAGCGCATTAATAAATCCTGTCGTGCTACTTTTTTAAAATCCGTGTTACTCTTTCGATATCGTCCAGCGAGAAGTAATGTATTATTATTTTACCATTCTCCGGGCCCGGCCCGGGACAGACCTCAACCTTGGTGCCCAGGCTCTTCTCAAGCGAGGATTCCAGGGCCGCGACCTCGGGCGTGCGGCGCGAGCCCGCGCGGGGCGCCCTCGGCGCCCTGGGCTTGTCGGCGTGGAAGCCCTGGGCGAAGCTCTCCACGTCGCGCACGGAAAGCTTCTCCGTCATTATCCGCTGGTAATATTCGCGCCGCTTGGCCGAATCAGGGATGGAGATAAGCGCGCGGGCGTGCCCCTCGCTGATACTCCCCGCCTGTATCCCCTGGCGGATATCCTCGTCGAGCTCCAGCAGCCGCAGGGTATTGGAAACGGCGCCGCGGGATTTGTGCACCTGCTTGGCGATGTCCGACTGGGAAACGCTGAACTTATCCATCAGCTGTTTATAGGCCAGCGCCGTGTCGATAGCGTTAAGGTCCTCGCGCTGGATATTTTCCATCAGCGCCAGCCCCAGCTTCTGCTCCTCGTTCAGGTTTTTCTTGACGATAGCGTCGATATCGGCCAAGCCGGCCAGCTTCGCGGCGCGCAGGCGGCGCTCCCCGGCGATCAATTCATAGCCGTCCTCATTCGCGTCCTTCCACACGGAAATAGGCTGCAAAAGCCCCCTGGTCTTGATAGAATCAGACAATTCCGCCAGGGCGGCTTCGTCGAAATTCCGGCGCGGCTGGTGCCGGTTCGGGCGCACTTTTCCGATCGGTATCCTCTGCACGATATCCCCGGAAATATCATTATCCTGCACCTTGCTGATCAGCGAATCTATCCCGCGTCCTAAAGCTTTCCTCATATATTCTCCTTAAATAACAAGCACAAATCAGATTCCCTATCGAGGTTGAGCCTCAATAAGTTTTATGTCGAGGCGAAGCCTCGACAGGTCAGCCGCCGAGGTCGTATTCTAATTCGCCGGCTTCTTCGGTTACGTACAGGTCGGATTTTTTATGAACAGAAGTGTCCACTCCGCGCCGCTCGAGGAACTCAAGGGTCAGCTCTTTATAAGCAAGGGCGCCGCGCGAGCTCGGGTCGTAAATAAAAATGGGCTGGCCGAAACTGGGAGCCTCAGCAAGGCGCACATTGCGCGGAATGACCGTCTTATAAAGCTTCTCGCCGTAATACTTGCCTATTTCCCCCCTCACCTGGTTAGCGAGGTTTATGCGGGAATCATACATCGTTATCACGCCGCCGTCTATCTTGAGCCCGGGGTTGAGCGCCTGGCGGATCTTCTCCACGGTATTCATAAAGTAGGCAAGGCCCTCCATAGCGTAAAATTCGCACTGGACGGGGGTCAGGACAGAATTTGAAGCGTTAAGCGCGTTAATAGTAAGCAGCCCCAGGGAAGGAGGGCAGTCTATTATAATGAATTTATACATTCCTTTAACTTTCTCCAGCGAGCGCTTAAGGACGGACTCGCGGGAGAATTCGCTTACCAGCTCTATCTCCGCGCCGGCGAGGTTATGGCTGGTAGGAATAATATCCAGCCACTCGACGGAAGTCTGGTGTATAGCGGACTCCGCCGGGGCTTTCCCGCAGAGCACGTCGTAAATATTTTTATTGTTCTTTGTAATGTCCACGCCGAGACCGGAGGTGGCATTGCTTTGAGGATCGAAGTCTATAAGGAGCGTCTCATAATCGAAAGCCGCCAGGGCCACAGCTAAATTAATAGATGTGGTGGTCTTGCCAACGCCGCCTTTTTGGTTCGCTATCGCCACAATTTCAGCCATATATGCTCCAACCCTTTGTTTTATATCCCAAGAGATTTATCTGAAGTTTTCACGTGAAAACATCTTTCTGTTAAACCGCCCAACTATTCTATAGTTTTAATCCAGACAAGTCAAATACTTCCCCCTCCAAAAACAATGCGCCTCCCGGACGCTTGCGCAAAACCCGCAGCAATATCCTGTACTAATCCAAAATCTATTTTGTTTACACGTGAAAACATTTTTCAAGTCTCTGCACAAGAAAATGCCCCTAAAGTCCAGACTTTAGGGGCAAAAACCTCTTCATGGTATTTTCAGAGAGGCCAGTTTTCACGTGAAAACATCCCCCCTATGCGCCTACTCAATAAATATCTCAACTTTATCCCCGCCATCCTGCACATCAATTATTTTCATCGGCTCCTGGTTGTCTATGGCTTCCTGGATCTTCCCCAGGTCCACGTCATAACCTTTGTCCGCCAGTTTAGACTTTATTTTACTTTCTATAAAGGGCGCCATGAACTTGGCCCAGCCCAGGGGGACGTTGACATTTACTTTAAGCTCGGCGCTGCCGCTCTCGTAAACGCGGATGCGGAGAGTTCTTCCCCTCCCGGCCGCGCCGCTCTCCGGGGCGGCTTTTCCCAGAGCTTCCAGCAGCTCCATCGCCTCGGCGGAAGAGATCTTTTTTTCTTCCAGCATTTTAAGTATCCGCAGTTTTTCTTCGTTCATATTTTCTCCTTAAGCTTCGAGGCCTTTCAGCAAGCCGATGGCTTCCTGGGCGGTTATTTCCCCCCTCTCCAACCTCTCCACGATCTCGAGCCGGCGCTTCTTCGCTTCTGTCTGCAGACTGCCCAAACCGAGCCTGTTCAAAAGAGCGTCAAGCCTGCCCTTAACGGTAGGATAGGAGATACCAAGCTGCCGCTCGACTTCTTTTATATTGCCGCGCGCCGCGAGGAAAACCCGCAAAAAACTTTCATCTTCCTGGGATAGCGTCGCAAAAGAAGGAAGCTCAAAACTTCCCTTTACCGTTGTTTTGCAATCAGAGCAGCATAATTCGGTTACTACTACTTTTCCGCTGCAAGATGGACATTTATTAGGAATATTCATATTATTAATTACTTCCTTAATCTTATCAATATATTAATTGCGATATTCAAAGTATAACACAATTTATTAAAGATGTCGATACCCTCTTTAATAAATTTAAATTCCGAATAAAATATAGGAATAGAATTAAAGGGCGGGAAAACTTTAATGGAAGAGGGAAGCTAACTTGGATGTTTCCTGCAAGACGCGATAAACATAAGCTGTATCGACATAGCCTTCATTGCGGAAAGTAAATTTAAAAGCGCTTCCTTCCAGGGACATCTCCAGGAAGCCGGCTTTATCGTTAAAAATATTATCCCCGTGCCTCGCTTCGGCGAGAATATTCTGCGCGAAGTCCGGGCGGTCGCAGCGCACTTCGTAAAAATCCCAGTACGGCACGCCGGGCAGGCGCGGCAGGGAATTAAAAGAGATGGCGAGTTTGCCCAAAAAGCCCTCGGGCCTGACGGAAAGCGCCACGCCGCGAGTATTAGAGCAGCGGCAGAGAACCTCAAGAGTGAAAAACGGGGGGGAATTCCTTCCGCCGCTCTGAGGCTCGACGTTAAAAAGCGTTTCCACCCCGTTCATTACGCCCTTGGAATCATAGGCTCCGTCGGAAGAAACGGCGCCGTCGGCGTCGGCAAAGCCCAGCTTGCGGCCGATCGCCCGGCCCTCGGCGCTCTGCTGGTATTTCATGCCGTAATAAGCGCCCCACATGCCCAAAAGTATGGAGAAAACGGCCAGGACGGCGTAAGGGCGGCCCCGCCCCTGGTCAAAAGCTCCGGCTGCTATAAAAACGAAAGTCATTATGCCGCCGAATATCATAAGGAAGGAGATAAGCGCCGCCGCGCCGCGCAGGATATTTCGCCGGTCGGCCGGGTCGCCGTAAAAAAAGGTCGCGCCGAGGATATAAAGTATTCCGCCGGGAATAAGAGCGAAAGATATCACGCTGGTCCGGTTCACCCCGTCCGGCCCGGTAAAGAAAACCAGGGCGCCGGCCGCGCTGGCCAGCCCGCCGGCGATATAAACCCGGTTCGGGACCGGGTTGGGGACGTCGATGCCGGCGGAGAGGGGAAAGGATAAGCCGCTCTCCGCGGCGGGGGCGGGAGGGCGGTCCGGCGCGGGCCCTTCTTCGTCCGGCCGGATGAAGACGGAAGCGACGATAAGCAGGCCGCCGGCTATCATAAGCCCGCCTGAAACGTAGTACAAAGCCATGCCTCCGTGACTGGCCGCGAGCTTAAACCCGATAATAGAGGCGAAAAGGAGGGGGAAACCGAGCTTCTTCAGGAATTTCACGGAATAATTATACCAGAATAAAAAGAAAGGCCCGCGGCTTTAAGCTTGCGGGCCTTTCATTCGGGGAACTGCGCTAAAACCCCGCCCGCCGCGCCAAAAAATGGGCGGCGGGAGACGATTATTTGCCTTTTTCTATAGAGATGAACGGAACGCCGGCCCCGACATAACCCGGAAGCACGCCGTTCCATTTCTCGATGGCCTTGAGCTGCGCGTCCACTTTGCGCAATTCTATCAGGGAGGGGGTGACCTGCTCGCGCTGCATCCGCAGCGCCTCCGCCTCGCCGCGCGACTTGGCTATCTGCTGCTCGGCGTCGCGCTTGGCTTTCTCGACGAGCTTGCCGGCCATCTGGGCCTGCTGGTCCGCCACCTGCTTGTCCTCCACCGCTTTGAGGAACTGCTCCGTGAAATCGAGGTCCACGACGGAGATGTCGGTGACGATGATCTCCTGCTTCATTAATTTCTCTTTGGCGACCTGGTTGATCTCTTCCACCAGGATGTTCCGGTCGGCTATTATCCTTTCCGCGGAGAACTTGGCGGCGATGGACTTGAAGATCTCCTGCACGGTGGGGTCCACTATAGTCTCGACGTAATTTGGCCCGAGGTTCCTGAAGATGCTGACCGCGGTGCCCTGCTGGATGCGGTGGTTCACGACCAGGTGGCTGTTCATGGTCTGCAGGTCCTTGGAGAAAGCCTGCGTCTTTATGTCCGCGCGCTGTATCTGTATAGAGAACTTCGTAATGCTCTCGAGGAAGGGCAGTTTGAAGTGCAGGCCCTCGCTATAGGAGCCGATGATCGCCCCGACGCGGGTCTTTATGGCCACCTCTCCGGGAGGGACGATAAAATAGGACGAAAAACCGATCACGACGGCGATAACCGCGACGACGGGCAGCAGCAGTTTCCCGGCAAAGTCTTTTTCCATTTTTCCTCCGTTATTCCTGTCAGCCTCTTTAATGAACTTTTTTTTAAATTCCCCGATGATATCATCCAGGTCGTCGAAAAAAGAATTACTCATGAAAAGATTATACATTTATTAGCCGCCGCCCCCGCGGAGCCCTAAATAATTTAAAATATATAACCCTTTCAGGACAAGGCCACTAATGAAAAATATTTTCAAAAACGAACCGAATATCCCTTTACTCTTCTTTATCTCCGGCCTGAGCGGGCTGGCTTACGAAACCGTCTGGTTCCGCATGCTCATCCGGGTATTCGGAACCACGCTCGAAGCCACCAGCACCGTGCTGGCCGTCTTCATGGGCGGGCTGGCGCTGGGGGCGGTCCTCGCCGGGAGAAAGGCGGACGGGCTCAAGAACCCGCTGAAAATTTACGCCGTGCTCGAGCTCCTGGTAGCGCTGTCGGCCCTGGGCGCCACGCTGCTCATGGCCGGCCTGCCGGAGCTTATCGCCCCGCTCCTGCCCGAGGGGGGCGCGCCCGGGGCGGCCGCCGCCGTTACCGCCATCCGCCTGCTCGTTTCCGCGGCCGTCCTCCTGATCCCCACGGCGCTGATGGGCGCCACGCTGCCGCTGCTCGCAAGCGCCCTCTCTTCAGGCGCGGCCGATTCGGGGGGGAAGATCTCGAGGCTTTACGCTCTGAATACGCTGGGCGCGGCCCTGGGCGTCCTGGCGGCCGGCTACCTGCTGATAGGCCACGCCGGGGAAAAAGGCACGGCGGCGCTGGCCGCGGCGCTGAACCTGGCCATTGCGCTGCGGATCTTTTTCTCGAGCCCGCCCGACAGGGCGCCGGCGGCGCCAGCGCTGCCGACCGCCGAGGGCGCGCGCGGCTACAAGCGGATGCTTCTTGTAATGGGGGCCTCGGGCTTCACCGCGCTTGCGCTCGAAGTGCTCTGGGCCCGCTTGCTGGTGCTCACGATCGGAAGCTCCGTCTACGCCTTCTCGGCCATGCTCTGCTCCTACCTGCTTGGAATAGCGCTGGGCAGCCTCTACGCCGAAAGCCGCGCCGATTCAGGCGAAGACCTGCTGCCGACGCTCGCAAGGACCCAGGCGGCCATAGCGGGGCTCTCCCTGGCAGGCCTGGCGGCCTTCTATTTCTCCGGAGGAGCGGCCCTGGACATCAAGTACCTTTTTACGCCTCTTAACCGGGCGGGGGATATATTCCATCTTTTCGGCTGGTCGCTCGTGATCATAACCCCGGTAACGCTGCTCATGGGTTTCTTTTTTCCGCTGGCCGCCCAGGCGGGGGTGCGCGCCGCGGGCAGGGTGGGCGCCATAGGGACGCTCTACGGCGCGAACACGATTGGAACGATACTTGGCTCATTGGCCACGGGCTTTATACTAATACCCGAGCTTGGAACAAAATTCAGCTTCATCCTTACGGCGCTGCTGACCGTCCTTACCGGAACCCTCCTGGCCACAATGGCAGGGGAAAGCGAAAAGCGCCGCTTCACGCCCTGGCTGGCTGGCGGCCTGCTCCTTGCAGGGGCCTCTTTCCTGCTCCCGGACCCGATCTTCAACACTATCAACAGGCGCTTCGCCGCGCATCTCAACGGGCGCCTTGTCTATCATAAGGAAGACCGCGCCGGCGCCGTCGACGTGATCTTCTCCAGGGGCGACAGGGCTAAATCACTCTATATAAACGGGGTAGCCGTTTCAGGGAACGGGGACGCGGGGAAGCTTATGTCGCATTTCCCGCTGCTTTACCAGGAGAAGCCGGAAACGATGTTCATAATAGGCCAGGGAGCGGCAAATACGCTGCGCTCCGGGGTAAGGCACGGGGTGAAAGTGACCGTGGCCGAACTGCTGGCCGCGGTGCGCGAAACGGGGCCGCTGTTCTCGGACACCTGGGAAGAGGATAAGGCCGCGGGCAGGTTCGAAGTGCGCCTTAACGACGGGAGGAACGAGCTGCTGCGGTCGCGGAAACTTTATGACGCGATCGTGGTGGACGTCACCCCGCCGATCTACAGCTCCGGCGCGGTGAACCTCTACAGCCGCGATTTCTTCAGGATAGCCCGCTCGAAACTTACAAAAAACGGCGTATTCAGCCTCTGGATACCGCTGCCTTGCTTCGAAAGCGACTATTACATGATACTGCGCGCCCTTAAAGACGTTTTTCCCGAAGTAAACGTCTGGAGTTTTCCCAGGCAGCCCGGTTTCCTGGCGCTGGCGTCAGATAATAAGCTGGAAGCCGCCGCCAAAACCCTGGACGAGAGGATAAAGAGCGGGAAAGTGCAAAGCGAACTGCCTTATGTTACGGCGCGCTTCATGGCCGAGACGCAGATAATGAATACCGCCGCGGTGGACGCGGCTTCAGCCAAGTATCCCGCCGTAACCGACGATAAGCCGTATACAGAATTCCCGCTGGCGCGGTTCATGGCTTTCTCGCCGATGTGGTATTGAGAACTAATCCCACCCCATCGAATCCATTTCCGAATCAGGGGCGGGAGCGGAAGAACTCTCCGTCGCGGGAGCGGGAGCCGGGACCGCTTTCCGGGGCGGAGGCGGAACGGTTCTTTGCGGAGGGATTTTTTCTTCCGGAGCGGCGGCTTTTTCAAGCGCGGCCGCGGGCACGGCCCAGTTCCTGCCGAAACGCAGGGCTTCCAACTGGCCCTTTTTCACCCTTTTAAAAACAGCTATGCGGCTAAGGCCCAGCCTCGCCGCCGCCTCGGGTATTGAAAAATATTCCCTGCCCATCGCACTATGTTAACTTATATTAACCATAAATGCAATATCATGGACTCAAGCGAAATATTAAAGCTGCCAACACTATCAACACAATTAACACTAGTTAACTTATGTTAACCACATTAAATAAAAGGGCAAGGGTCTAAGATTTCCCCATCGGTCCATTATACTTTTGGATAGTATTTAAAATTTATATACTATGATTGATCGTTATGAGAATACTTATCCTCGGCGGCACGAGCTTTTTCGGCAAAGAAACGGCCATCCGCCTTCACAAAGCGGGCAATGAAGTCACCGTTTTTTCCAGGCGCGCCCCCGTGGAAGGCCTGCCGCTGGACATCCGCCAGACCCGGGGGGACCGCACCGTTGAAATAGACCTGTCGCGGATGGCCGTGGAGCCCTGGGACGTAATAATCGACAATATCTGCTTTACCGCGGAGGACGCGCAGAAAGCCATAAGGGTTTTCAGCGGCCGCACAGGGCTCTACCTCTTCACCTCCTCCGCCTCGGTCTATTCGGTCCTGGAGGGCTCCTCCTCCCCGTTCAGGGAGAACCAGACTGAGCTTCTGGCCCTCAAGCCGCAGCTTAAAGAAAAATACGCCTACGGCCTGGGGAAATACGCCGCCGAGCGGGAATATCTTAAAGCTTTCCTCGAAAAGAAATTTCCCGCGGCTATAATACGCCCGCCCGTAGTGATAGGCCCCAACGATCACACCCTGCGGGCCTACTCCTACTGGCTCCGGCTGGCCGGGGGGGGGCCGATCTTCCTTCCCGGTTTCGCTTTTAATAACCGGTTTATCTTCTCCAAAGATCTGGCCCGGGCCATAGAAACCCTTATTTATTCCGAAGAGCCCTACGGCAAGGTCTATAATTTAGGGGACTCCCAGCCGCTGACCCTGGACGATTTCGTGAAGATCTCCGCAAGGGTGATGCACAAAGAGGCCGAGATCCTCTACCCGGACTATGCCTGGCTCAAAGAAAACGGCTTTAATTTCGAAGCCTCCCCTTTCTCCATGGGCGGGGACTTCGTGCTGGACATCTCTAAAGCCGAAAAAGAGCTGGGCTGGGCCTCCACGCCGGCCGCGGCCTGGCTCGAGGAAACTATTAACTGGTATCTTTTCAGCTACACCGGGCCCGCCCCGGCGAATTACGCTTCGAGAAAAAGCGAACTCGAGCTTGCGAGAAAATGGATAATGAAACTATGAGCCTGAAAACCAACGCCGCGCGCGCGAAAAAGATAAAGATCTTCCTGATGGACGTGGACGGGGTCCTCACCGACGGGAAGATGTACTATATCCCCGGCAAAGGCGCCGAAATGGTCGAGATAAAAGCCTTCCATTCGCTGGACGGCATCGGCCTGCGGCTTTTAAACCAGTTCGGCGTCGCCACCGGCGTGATAACCGGCCGCGAATCGCCGGGCACCGAGGAGCGGGCCCGCGGGCTGGGCATGGGCTACGCCTACCAGGGCTTCCTCTCGAAGCTGGAACCGCTCATGCAGATCCTGGCCGCCACCGGCCTCAAGCCCGAGAACGTCGCTTACATGGGCGACGACTGGACCGATATCCCCGTCCTGAAAAAAGCCGGGCTGGCCTGCGCGCCCGCGAACGCCCTGGACGAAGTTAAAGCCGCTTCGCATTTGGTGACGAAAAAAGAAGGCGGCCTGGGCGCGGTGCGCGAAGCCTGCGATTTCATCCTTAAGAGCCAGGGGCATTGGAAGACGGTGATGAACTATGTGGAGACCGCCCATTGGCCGCAGATAAAAAAAAGCCAGCTGAAAATAGTCAGATTTTCAAAAACCGGGGGGAAGAAATGAAATTTTTTATTTTAGCGGCGCTGGCGCTGTGCTTCGCGGGCCCGGCGGCGGCGGCTTTCGAGGACGAAGGACTGACGGAAGCGGCGGCCTCCACCGAGACCGTCAGGAACGGCGACGAGGACGAAGACCTGGCCCTGATCCAGCAGAGCGACGAGGACCTGGCGGCCTTCGTGACGGATTATATCCGCAAGGACATGCAGCTTAAGGGAGCCTTCCTCATCGAAGACAAAGCCTCGAAAAAAATATTCAAACTAGAATTAGCTTCCATCGAACCCAAGGCGCAGGCGGGGGAAAACGGCGGGAGGGCCGTGTCGGCCGATTTCAGGGACGCGGCCGGGAAAAAAGTTACGGTGGTTTTCCACCTGCAGAACGGCCCGTGGGGCGGATTGGATATTTTTAAACTGGAGCTGAAACGGCCCCAAGAAAAACCAAAAACAACCAAGAAGAAAACCTAGACCTACTACTGAAACACGCCCGCAAGCACTCCATCCCTGCGTCATTAATCCCAGCACCGAAATGTCAATACCATGAAATAGGTATTGACATTTATCAATCCCCGCCCCATACTCTTTACTATGGCTGACTGACCAGGGATGCGGCAAGTTACGCGCATTTATAAAGGATTACAATCTCTGATTCGACTGTCATAAATCAAATATAACTTAAATCGGAAAGCATTGAATACCCGGGTTTTGTCTGCTATAACATGGGCAGGCAATTTGGGTTTAGACAACACCGCTGAGAACCACACCGCCACCGTACCACACTGAAGCAAGACGCACAGGGGAGACTTTATGAAAAGCCTTATAGCTTTATTGTCGTTTTTCGTTTTCGGTACCTTATTGTCAGCAAAAGATACGGTGCCAGTTGCCGCCAAAGACAAGGAAGATGCTCAAGCGGCAAAGCCCAATCAGCGGATTGAGGAAGTCTTCGAAAACAATCACAAACTTCTCCGCTTCCATGACAAGGATGGGAAGAAAACAAAAGATATAGACCTTGTATCAAAAGAAACCAAAATACGTGTAAGCAAAGAGAAAATCTTTGATCACTCAAGTTTCGGACTAAAAATCAGCTCCAAAATAGCTGAAACAATTGAGGAAATGCGGAAAAGTTCCGGCCGCGACGTGGAATTATATCGCAGTGAGCTTAAGGAAGTGTCTTTTAGCGGCAACAAACAGTTTGTTGTTGTTGAGGATGGTTATCTGGATTTTGTGGACTTTGCTGAGGCAAGTGACGGCGAACGATCGGAAGACCCCACTGAAACAGGTTGCGTCACCACCGTTTACGATTCAGACGGCAATAAAGTTTTGGAATTAAGCAAGGACGAGGGATGGCGACCGATTGTGTCTAATACCGGCCAGATATTCATTGTAGTAGTAGGCGAATATGGAAAACAAAGGATTATGAATCGCAAAAAGGAAATACTAGCTGAAATACCATATTTTTCGGGGGGAGCGCTTTTTTCAGAAAGAGAGAGATTTATAATCTTCACAGAGATGACCTATGGTTCAGATAAATCTTCAATCAGCGTGTTTGATACACAAAACGATAAATTTGAACTAAGGAAACTAGTTGTTTCTAATTTGGTATTTAAAAATATCAAAAAAATAGAGATTTTAGAAGATAAACGTGAAATAGTAATTTCGCACGAACCGTTTCACGTCAGGGTGGCAAAAGGGAACGAAATAGATCGTGTGCGTTTTTGAAAAGGGATAGAGGTGTATGAGATTTAAACGGTATTTTTTTATTGTCGGCGTAATTGCCTGTTCAGCAATTTCGGCCTACGCCCAATTATTGCCCTGGCCCTCCGACCCCGAGGGATACCCTTACCGAGTGGAATCTGCTTACGGTCCCAGAAATGTTGTCAGAGGCACTTTTTTTCATAAAGGCCTTGACTTGAATGAACAAAACACTGGTGGGAACACCGGAGATGCGGATCTTAATCAGCCAATAATAGCCCCAGGCGATGGCACTATTTTTGGGATAGGTCGTGCCAGTGATGGCATAGAATGGATCGGAGTGGATTATGGAAATAATCGCACACTTGCATATCTGCATATTTTCCCCAACAATAGCGCTGTTGTCGTCGGTGACATCAGTGATGTGGTAAATAATCAGATTGCCCAGAACAATCAAATAAGAAGCTACCGCAGGATTATCACTAAAAATGCCAATAATATTGATGACAACAATATGGGAATTATTCTTTTTTATTCCGGTTCGGTTTTAAACGGCAAAAATACCGGGCGGATAGTTAAAGCGTTGGGAATAAGCCCCATGCATAATAATCTGGAAATAGCAGTTCCTGGAGCGCTTGATACCCAGCCGATTCCACAATATAGCCCAACCCCTGCTTCAGATACTTCGGTCGTTTGTGCTGGTAATGATGGGGTTTTAGACACGCTTCCTCAGGGGGATGATGAGTATTCTGTCGATAAAACATGCATAAACGCCGGGATAAATAAAATTGCTGACTCAAAAGCTGGTTATATTGTGCCTAGAACCACAATTATTTCTGGGGAAATAATAGCGCCATTGGGGAAATCAGGCGCAAACAACTCGCATCTACACTTGCAGATAAGCCACGCAGATGAGAAACTTGCGAATGATCCATCTGCAGGCGCCGATTACAACGACGGGATGGATAATGTAATTCAGTATCTTGTGCATGATTATAGTCAGTTTTCCGGCGGAATTTCTGTTCCCACGGATAACAGCACACTCTACCACACTGATGACCACAACAATGAACGTGTGACGGCTAGTATACGCTGGCGTCCGGTAGGAGCTGACTGGCAAATCTATCATCCATATGAATTGGACAGGGTGAAAATATACGTCATTCCAGACAAAGTAGCGCAAGAGACATTGGATTTTGCAAGCCTTATTGCGGATAATACCTACCTGATAAATGGGAATAGAAGCCCCATAACAACAGCGCTGCAACTTCCTGTGTCTAGTGACACTTTTCGTGCTGAATTCAATTACGGTGGTGCGTACAACGACATAGCCTTCCCGCCTTTTATTGGTAATACCGGGGCCGGTTTCAGAAGCTACGGAGCAACAACTGGCCTTAACCCCCAAGGGGACCTTGCGGTCACTCCGATAACCGATTTTGTTTTCAACCAATGGAACACAGGAATAAATAAAAGTTTTACCGGCTTGGCGTACCGCAATGAAGACGCAGCCTATCCGGATGGCCAATATGGCCTGATCGCAGTGGCGGAAAGCGTCGATCGGGAAGTATCCGAGCGTTTTATCAGCTACCCTAAGATGATAACCATCGACAACTTCCGCCCCTACGTCAAGCAGGTGGAAGTGAAACAAAGCACCACAACCTTTTATAAACGCTCTTGGGAGCTCGACGATAAATCCATGTTGCGGTCCTACGCACCCAGCGTGGAAGAGCCCATCGTCCCCGGCGAGTACACCGTCATTACCACTTTCAGCGAGCCCATGTTCGAAGCCTCGCTGGTGAACATCAATAATGCTTTTACGCCGTTCACTTCGGTGCAGGTCTCCACTCTGGCCATAGGTAATTACTATCTCCAGGACGCGATGCTTCCCTTGGAGATCAGGGGCATGGACATCGCGGGCACGGCCAACGAGCTTTTAAAGATCGACCCCGATAAATCCTACATAGACCCCGCCCTGGAGCTCACCCGCGGCGCCAGCGGCTATATGCCCGCCGGCGGCGGCTCGGACAAGTTCCACTCGCTGCATGTAGAGGCCGGCTTCCCGCCGTCGATAGGCTACGAGGACAGGAATCACATCCTCGCCCACGGCTGCGGCGGAGATACCTGCGGCACCGAAGCCGAGCCTATCGCTTTAGCCTGGAACCGGGTCCGGTTCAGCTACGCCGATATCGGCTCCGGGATACGGGAGATAAGCATCCGCATAAGCACGTCGGCAACCCCGGAACGCAAATTCTCTTATGCCCCTCATGTCTACAATCAGGAAATAGAGCTGAACCTGGAGGACGGCTTATTATGAGTGCTAACCAGAGAAGCGACAGGTTGCGCGCATGAAGAAGTTACTGCCCCATAAATTGATTATTATAAATTAAATATAAATTGAGTGCCAAAGCATTGAATCTCGGAGTTTTGTCTGCTATAACATGGGCAGGCAATTGGGGTTTACACAACACCGCTGAGAACCACACCGCCACCGTACCGCACTGAAGCAAAACGCACAGGAGAGACTTATGAAAAGCTTTATAGCTTTATTGATGATTTCTGCTTTAGCCACGATGTTGCTGGCAAAAGATACGGAGCCGACGCCCACTAAAGCCAAGGATATCCCGCAGGTGGCAAGCCCCAACCAACGAATTGAAGAAGTCTTTGAGAATAACCACAAAGTTATCCGCTTCCATGATAAGAGTGGGAAGAAAGTAAAAGAACTTGGTGTGGGGGAAACAGAAATCCGAACACATATAGGCAAAGAGAAGGTTTTCGACCGCTCCGGGTTAAAGGTGAATATAAGTACAGCCGTGGCAGAGGCCATTGAATCGCTCCGCAAGCATAGCGGCAGGGATATTGAGCATGTAAGGCAGGAAAGCAATTCTGCACGGATTAGTGATAATAAAAAATACCTAGTGCTAGAAGAGTCGCGCCTAGATTTTGTGGAATACGCGGACATTAAATCCGACAGTGAATATGCGGAGGACCCGGTTGAAAACACTTCTATTGCCAGAGTGTATAACGCGGAAGGGAAAGAAATATTAACGCTAAACAATACGGAAGGCTGGAACCCTCTGGTTTCTAATACTGGACAATTTTTTGCTGTGACCGTTGGAGAAAGTGAAGGTCTAAAAATTTTAAATCTAAGAAAAGAAATTTTAGCTGAAGTTTCCTTTCTTGGCCCAACTTTTTTTTCAGATAACGACAGATATATCTTACTGGTAGATGATTTAATTCCCGGCGGCAAGGCCGCGATAAGCGTGTTTGATACAAAAGAGAACAAATTTGAGCTAAACAAACTCACTATTCCTAATTCGGCATTTAAAAATATAGAAAAAATGAATATTTCTGAAGACAAACGAGAGATTACAATTATTCATTTTTGGGATATCAAGACAAGACGGGTTAAGACAGAGAAGCTACAGTTTTAAAAGGAAAGGTTATGAACCTGAAGTCGTGTCTTGTTTCACTTGGCTTTATTGTTTTTCCTTTGGTGGATGTCTCAGCCCAGCAAGTCTTGCCTTGGCCGATAGACCCTTACGGGATTGAATACCGTGTTGATTCCGCCTATGGTCCCAGGGATTTAGGGGTTGACGCTGACGGCAACCCAATCACAGTGGGCACATTTTTTCATAAAGGCATAGACCTTAATGCAAAAGACTTGTCTGGAGATTTAGATATAAACTACCCCGTAACCGCTGCTGGTTTTGGCACTATTTTTGGAATAGGCAAAACCGGGAGTGGGATTAAGTGGATAGGAGTCAACTACGGCGGCGGAAGAAATTTTGCTTATTTGCATATTTTCCCTCACAAGGATATTGAATCCGGGAATTTTGTCGGAGTCGGACAAACCGCACCAATACGCAGCTATAAAAGAATTTATACCGAGGGCATAGTAAATAGGGGAGTAGTTCTTCTTTACTCCGGCTTGAATCAAACCGGGCGAATTGTCCAGGCTTTGGGGATAGACGGAATACATACTGATCTCCAAATCAAAGTACCGGAAAGCGAGGCAGGCAAAGATGACCAGATTGTGCCGGTCGGAACGCAGACCCCAGATGAAAACACGATCGTGGTCTCCTGCGGCACAGATGGAGTTCTTAATACCCTGAAACAGGGTGATGATGGTTATGATGGAAACAATATAACTGCCGGCCCCAATAAAATTGCCGAATCCAGGGCCGGCTATATTGTCCCGCAAACCGCGGTGGGTCCAGGTGAAATAATTGCTCCGCTGGGCAAATCCGGCACCAATAACGCTCACCTCCACTTGCAGGTAAGTTCCCCTGACCTGACGCTTTATAACGGGAAACAACCAGGCAATCCTTTATTCAATGACGGCTGGAATAATGTAGTGCAATACCTCGCGCGCGGCCATAGCCAGTTCTCAGGTGAGGTATCCACTCCGACGGAGGAAAGCATTCTTTACCACACCATGGACCATAACAATGAGCGTGTGAAGGCCAGCATACGCTGGCGTCCGGAAGTGGTGGAAGGGCCGGCAGGGCCGGAAGTAGTGAATTGGAAAACCTATCATTCCTATGAACTGGACCGGCTCAGGCTTATGGCTATCCCCGAAGCTGTCCTCCCAAATTTGACGCCAGCGGATGCGGCTGCTAATACGTATCTCATAAACGGCAATAGGGATGTGCAAACCACATTCGCCGACCAACTTCCCGACCCCGCTGATCCGTTCCGCGCCGAATTCGATTACGGCGGGACTGTGGGTGGTTCCCCCTTATTCGAGGAGGATAATGCCTTCCCTCCTTTTATAAACAATACTGGAAACGATTACAGGAGCGACGGCACAAGAACCGGGCTTAACCCGCTCGGGAGCCTGAGCACCACACCCAGAACCGAATTTGTTTTTAACCAATGGAATACGAGGATACGCAAGGATTTCGCCGGCGAAATTCCGCCTGTACTAGCTAATCTCAACGAGGACGCGGCCTATCCAGACGGTCGGTACGGGCTGGTTGCTGTGGCAGAAAGCATGGATAGGGAAGAATCCGAACGCTTTATCAGCGCTCCCACGATGGTTACCCTCGACAACTTCCGCCCCTATGTCAAGCAGGTGGAAGTGAAACAAAGCACCACAACCTTTTATAAACGCTCTTGGGAGCTCGACGATAAATCCATGTTGCGGTCCTACGCGCCCAGCGTGGAAGAGCCCATCGTCCCCGGCGAGTACACCGTCATTACCACTTTCAGCGAGCCAATGTTCGAAGCCTCGCTGGTGAACATCAATAATGCTTTTACGCCGTTCACTTCGGTGCAGGTCTCCACTTTGGCCATAGGTAATTACTATCTCCAGGATGCGATGCTTCCCCTGGAGATCAGGGGCGCGGACATCGCGGGCACGTCCAACGAGCTTTTTAAGATCGACCCCGATAAATCCTATATAGACCCCGCCCGTGAGCTCACCCGCGACGCCAGCGGCTATATGCCCGCCGGCGGCGGCTCTGACAAGTTCCACTCGCTGCGCGTGGAGGCCGGCTTCCCGCCGTCGATAGGCTACGAGGACAGGAACCACATCCTCGCCTACGGCTGCGGCGGAGATACCTGCGGCACCGAAGCCGAGCCTATAGATTTAGCCTGGAACCGGGTCCGGTTCAGTTACAGGGATATCGGCTCCGGGATAAAAGAGATAACCATCCGCAACGTCGCTGACAATACGGTAGTACGCAAATTCTCTTATGCCCCTCATGTCTACAATCAGGAAATAGAGCTGAACCTGGAAGACGGGCTGTATGAGCAGACCGTGTGGGATAATAAAGGTAACTTCACCACCATGTGGTTCCGCGTGGACCCCGAAAGTCCGCGGCTTAATATCGGCGGGGTAGACATGGATGTGGCCGCCGGGACCTATACTATCCACGGCACGGTGCAGGACACGAACAGCGGCATGGACTTTTTTCATCTGGATGGCGGCGGCTTACATCATGATTTTGCGCCGATGCCGGGAAGCAGGGAACTTATTCCTTTCACCTCCCCGGAATTGAACGTAGAGTCGGGCAGCTATTACGTTTTCAGCGCCCAGGACAAAGCCCGGAACGGGAGTCCCCAGCCCATCTTTGAGTTCATAAAAACCGCCGCAGGCGGAGAAGTGGCTCCGGGGCAGACCAACCTGGTGGCCAATTATATTTCGGAAGTGACGGCCAGCGGAGAGCCCTGCGCCATAACAATAACTTCGGCGCGGAACACTTTCACCGTTCCCATAGAGGACGGCCTGCCTGATGGCGTTTCAATTTCGGCCGCGCTTACCTCGGCCTCCCTGACTCCGCAGGTGGTTGCAACACCCGGGATATGGCTGCACGGCAACGTCTCCGTCAGCGTAACCCCGAAGATCTGCAATATAATAAACGGGGAAAATATCTGTAACGACGCCTGCACTGTTTCGCTTGCCGGCCAGAGCATAGCGTCCCTCGCGAACGGGCCGGCGGAGGCTTTTGTCAGGAACTCCTCCGCGACAACCGCCGGGGTCAAATTCGGCTTCGAGGGTTCCATTATCACTTTTTACAACCTTAACGCGGGTCCGGGGAGCAAGCTGACGATGGAAAGCGTCCCCTCGCCGGCTGCGCCCAAAAATTATGTCGTCTATCCGCCCGGCTTAAACCGCTCCCTGCATATAAAATATGACGGCGCCTTGTATTCCGGCATAAAGATAAAAACCTGCGGCATGCTTCCATCGGAAGCAGTTCAGCTGGGGATCAGGCATTATCTGGACAACGGGACGCAAGAAGACCTAAGACTTGTAGGCACCGCCGACGAAGAATACGCCCTGGACCTGGCCGACGCGGACCACTGCGTGACCAGGCTTTCCGGCAGCAACTCGCTTTTCTCGCTGGTGGCCCCTCTAAGCATGTACGACAATGCCGGCCCGGTGGTGATCTTTAAAGTGGAAAACACCTTTGAGAAAGACGGCGCTGTTTATATAAGCTCCTCTTCGCCGGTGGAGCTGACCGCCGAGGACAGGTCTTCCAACACTTTCGCCCTGGCCGGCGCGGCCAGCACATATTATCAGTTGGACGCGGAACCAGCGCCGAAGATTTACGACGGGCCTTTCCCGCTTGGCGAGGGGGCTCACGCCATACACTACTACGCCATAGACAAAATAGACAATCTCGGCGAGACGAATTTCGCCCAATTGCGCGTAGACAGCACCCCGCCCGAGTCCGCTCTTGAGTTGAACGGACTCCCTATCGCCCCTAGCGCCACCGTCTACGCTACCACTGCGGACTTTATAACGCTCGTGGCGACGGATACCATTTCCAACGGCGTAATGAGCGGGCTGGCCACTACCTATTTCCTGGTGGGCGTCTCTCCGGAGGACTGCGAGTATAGTGAATGGGCCAGCGGCGGCATAAACGGGATGGGAAGCTGTGAGAACAGTTTTTACTCCGGTCCGTTCAACCTCCCCGTCGGCGGCTATACTATTTATTACCAAAGCGTGGACAATGTCAGGAATGCGGAAACTGGAAAAGCTATATATATTGAAGTGAAGCCTCCTGTCCAACTGACCTCTCTCACGCTTAACCCGCCTCTCGTGTTCCTGGAACCCGGAAGCAGCCAGCAATTCACGGCTCAGGGCAGCTTCAGCGACGGAACTACACGCACTATTATCGCCTCCGACGGGGCACTCTGGTCTGTTGACCACAGCACGGTAGCAGCCGCTGACCAGAACGGCCTGATAACCGGCCTCGGATATGGCAGAACGCAGGTCAGGGTCAGTCTGGGCGGCTTTAGCGCTTCCGCAGGTTTATTTATTTATACTCCTGTCCCGGCTTCGTTTTCCTCCACGGGTGACATGACCGAACCAAGGCATCTCCATACCGCCACCATGCTGTCCGACGGCACCGTGCTTATAGCCGGTGGGAACGGCAGTTCGGGAATTCTTTCCTCGGCCGAGTTATATAACCCGCTAACAGGGGTATTTACCGTCACCGGTTCAATGAGCGAGCCCAGGGGCAGAACCCATGCCGCCACCCTGCTGTCTGACGGCCGGGTGCTGCTGACCGGCGGTATAAATAACAGCGCTGTGATCACACTGGCCGAGCTGTACAACCCGGGCTCGGGCAAGTTCTCGGTAACGGGCCCGCTGGCGACTGGAAGGTACGCGCACACCGCTACCTTATTGTCAGACGGCAGGGTTTTGATAGCCGGCGGGTCCGACGAGAACGGGCCGGTTTCCTCGGCCGAATTGTACGATCCTGTCGCAGACACTTTCTCTCCGGCAGGTAAGATGACGTCGCCCAGATATCTGCATTCCGCCGAATTATTGCCGGACGGCAAAGTGCTGATAGTAGGCGGATTCGGGAACGGCGTACCCCTGGCAACGGCCGAGATATACGATCCTCTTAATAACTCATTTGCACCGACGACAGGGCAGATGAAAAGAGCGCGTAAGTTCGTCGAAACCGCATCATTGGCGGACGGCAAAGTGCTGGTGATCGGCGGTTATGACGGCAGCGCGACGGTTTTGGTATCCGAAGTATACGATCCGGTTACCGGGACCTTTACCGACTCAGGCCTTACCAATGTGGGAAGATCGGTCGGCCATACCACCACTCTGCTGCCCAACGGCGAAGTGCTGGTAGCCGGCGGCAACGAGTACGCGGACGGCGGCACCATTTCTTCGGCTGAGGTCTACGACCCGGCCTCCAAAACATTTTCATTAACGGTTCCGATGAACCAGAGCCGGCGTTATCACGCAGCGGCGCTGCTGCTGCCCGGCGGCAAAGTTCTGGTCTGCGGCGGTTCCGACGGCAGTTCCTCCAGTTCCTCGGCTGAACTGTACAATTTCGGCTTTGCTTCTCCGTCATTGCTTGAATCCATGACTGTAAACCCCTCCAGCGCCACCGTAGAGCCCGGCGGCACGCGGCAATACGCGGCCACGGGTTATTTCAGCGACGGCACGAACCGCGTTCTAGGCGTGTCGGACGGGCTGACCTGGTCCGTTGTCCCCGCGACGGTTGCTTACATCACCACCGACGGCCTGGCCACGGGGGTGTCTTTTGGCCAGGCCCGTATCACGGTCAGTTCCGGCAGCCTTAGCGCGGACGCGGCGCTGACAGTCGCTGCTCTGCCGTTCGTGCCTAGATTTATTGCCACAGGTCCAATGACGGAACCCAGGCATCTTCATACCGCTACTTTGCTGCCTGACGGGATGGCGCTGATCGCCGGCGGCAACGGCGATTCCGGAATCCTTTCCTCGGCCGAGTTATATAACCCGCTAACAGGGGTATTTACCGTCACCGGTTCAATGAGCGAGCCCAGGGGCAGAACCCATGCCGCCACCCTGCTATCTGACGGCCGGGTGCTGCTGACCGGGGGAATAAACGGCAGCGCGGTAATAACCTTGGCCGAACTGTACGACCCATCCACGTTCGGTTTCTCGAAAACCGGCCCTATGGCGGTCGGCAGGTATGCGCACACTTCCACCCTATTGCCCGACGGCAGGGTGTTGATAGCCGGCGGGTCCGACGAGAACGGACCGGTTTCCTCGGCCGAATTGTACGATCCGGTCGCAGGCACGTTCTCGCCGGCAGGTGAGATGACGTCGCCCAGATATCTGCATTCCGCCGAATTATTGCCGGACGGCAAAGTGCTGATAGTGGGCGGATTCGGGAACGGCGTACCCCTGGCAACGGCCGAGATATACGATCCTCTTAACAACTCATTTGCGCCGACGACAGGGCAGATGAAAAGGGCGCGTAAGTTCGTGGAAACCGTATCGCTGGCGGACGGCAAAGTGCTGGTGATCGGCGGTTATGACGGCAGCGTGGCGGTTTTCGTGGCCGAAGTATACGATCCGGTTACCGGGACCTTTACCGACGTGGGCTCCACGAATGCCGGCAGATTGGTCGGTCATGTCGCGGTCTCGCTGCCCGACGGGAATGTGCTTGTGGCCGGCGGCGACGAATACGCGAGCGGCAGCACGCTTTCCTCGGCGGAGCTCTACGACCCAGCAGATGAAGCGTTCTATATTACGGCTTCTATGAGCCAGAGCAGGCGTTATCACGCCGCGGCCCTGCTCTTGCCCGGAGGTAAAGTGCTGGTCTGCGGCGGTTCCGACGGCAGCTCGTCCAGCTTGTCGGCTGAATTATATGATTCCGGGTTCAGAGGCGCATTAAGCCCCGCATTGACCTCCATAGTGATAGCTCCCTCCACCGCTACCGTAGAAGAGGGGAAAACACAGCAGTTCACTGTCTCCGCCAATTATAGCAACGCCTCAAAGCGCGCTTTGGACGCGTCCGACGGGCTGGCCTGGTCGGTTGCGTATGACACGGTCGCAGCCATCAGCCCCGATGGCGGACTAGCCACTGGGTCGGGATACGGTAAGACCAGGGTCAAGGTCCGCTACGGCATCTTCAGCGCCGAAGCGCTGCTTGAAGTTACCCCCGTGCCCGTTCCGAGCGATGACGGTCTTCTAATAGTAACGGCTCCGGGAGCCGACCTGACAGTTACCACTCTTTCTACAGAAACTATATCTTCTACGACCCCTGTGTTCGCCGCTATGACCGATGCAGGACTTTCGCCGGTGTCGAGCGCGTTTTATGAACTGCTGCCGAGCGGCGTAGTATTCACGGAACCGGCAAAACTTAAGTTCACGTTCGACCCTGCGGAGATAGACACAAACACGGTGGCCATCTATTACTTCGACACGGTAACGGTGGCCTGGACCAGCGCCTCCATCTATAATCAGCAGGTTACTTTCAATGCGGACGGCTCGGCTACTTTGGAAGGCGAGATCTACCATACCTCGCTGTACGCGTTGCTGCGGGCGAGCCCAGCGCCAGCGTATTCGATAAGCCTCGACGTTAAACCTGAAGTCCTGAACCTGAAGAGCGAAGGTGAGTCGATAACCGCGGAGCTGCGTATCGACCCCGCATCTGCCGGCTGCTTCAAGCGCGAAACTATAAATATTAGCGCCATCAACGGCCAGCCGCTGGCGAATCCGCTCTTTGCTCAGGAGAAGAAAGAAAAAGAACATAAAAAATATTCCATCGAGTGCGGCTCGATCACGGTTAAATTCGACAGGGAAAAGGTAATGCCGCTGCTGCCGGAGAACGCCGTGGTTAAGATCACTGTCTCAGGCGTGCTGGCCGATGGAAAAAAATTCAGCGCCGAGGGCACAATAAGAACAATAAGGCCCCAGAAGATAAGCCGCCGCGGCGGCGGCCATGGCGAGCACCACAAGCACGCAGCTTTCGACGCCCCGGCCGGGTCGGTAAAAGACGACTGCGAGCTGTATGTCCTAAGCATCGATGGCGACAGAACAGAAAACGAAGCGCGTAAAGAGCGTGCCGCTAAGGCTGGACGCCTCGGCAGGCGCGGTTCCGCTTATGAATTCGGCCCGGAAGGCTCCAAATTCGATAAGCCGCTGACTATAAGCCTGCCTTATGATGTAGCGGAGAAATCCCCCGAGAAACTCGCTATCGCCTACTGGAACGAAACTTCGGGCGCATGGGAACTTCTGCCTTCACGCCGGGATGCTTCGGCAAAGCTTGTAAAAGCGGATGTGCCGCATTTCTCTCAATACCAGGTGGTGGCGGCCAGCTACGCGGTCTCGGTCACAGAACAGGTAAAGAGAACCCGTGTTTCCGACGAGGGCGGGGTATTCGCCTCCGCGGCCGACCCGGAGTTCAGGCTCGGCGAGGTCTATGTCTTCCCTAACCCCGCCAAGGGCAGTGAGGCCCCCACCTTTCATATCGAAACCGGCCTAGCCGACAGCGTGAAAATAACCATCTACACCGTAAGCGGCAGGGCGGCGCACGAATACACGCTTACGGGGATGCCAGCCGAACTGGACGACGGCAATGGCTTAAGCTACGCCTATGAATACACCTGGCGCGGCCATATCCCGACCGGGGTCTACCTTTACTACATAGAAGCGCAGAAAGCCGGCCAGAAACTTAAGAAGACCGGAAAGTTCGCGGTGGTAAGATAGGAGGGCTTATGAAAGATAAAACTAACCCTCATGACATGATGAACCGCATTGTCTATTTACTTTCAAGGCCATGGGTATTGGGCGCGGCGCTTGTGTTTGTTTTTACCCCGTCTGTAAAAATAAGTGAGGCGCTTGAAAGCGGCGCCGAGTTTCTGCGTATAGACACGGACGCAAGGGCGGGGGCCATGTCTTCGGCCGGGGCGGCGTCCGCAATGGGAATAAGCGCCATAGCGTATAATCCTGCCGGACTTTCCTCAATGAGTAAAGGTGAGGCCGCTTTAAGCCATAGCGCCTTGTATTTAGGCACAGTGCATGACTTTATAGGTGCGGGTTTCGCACTGCCGGGGTCATCAAAGTGGAAAATGGGTTTAAGTTTCGCAAGGCTATCCAGCGGCAGTATGGAAGGCCGCACGGCCTCCAGGTCCAGAAGCGGCGGCTATTCAGCCTACGACCAGGCGGCAAGTCTTGCCTTGGCTAAGCAATACGGCAGATATAGTGTGGGCGGGTCTGTAAAATATATAGAAAGTTCCATTGCAGGCGTTAAGGGAACAGGCTACGCCGTGGATATAGGTGTGAAACGCGGTTTAAGAGGTCTACCCGTATCAGTAGGTGTCGCTGTCCAGAACCTTGGCCCCGGCATTAAATACATTTCCCAGAGAGACCAGTTGCCTTTAAGCGTGAGCGCCGGTATAATGTTTATGCCGGTTGCGGGTTTTATGCTGAATTTCGACGCCAGGCGTTATGTGTATGACAAGAATACAACCTATAGCCTGGGCACGGAATACGCCTTGTTCGGCGGGCCGGAAACAATGACTGGACTTAGCCTGCGCGGCGGTGTCAATGGTGGCTCGGGCCAAAGCGCAGCAGGCGCATTCAGCGCGGGTGCGGGCATCAAACTGATGAATGCCGACCTGGATTATGCGATGTCGCCTGAAGGCGCTTTGGGCAGCACCCAGCGCATAACGCTGAAGAAGAAATTTTAAACTATTAAGGATCAGGAATATGGCCCAGTATATCGCGGCTTTCGGGGCGGGGCTGATGTCTTTCTTTTCGCCGTGCATTCTTCCTCTTCTGCCGGCCTACCTTTCGATGCTTTCCGGATTTTCAGCCTCGGAGATAGTGAAAGGCGACGCGAAAGTGGTTACGAGAAAAGTCGTGGGGAACGCCGCTATTTTCATCGCCGGCTTCACCCTGGCTTTCGCCCTTATGGGCGCCGCGGCTTCCACCCTGGGCGACCTGCTGGCCTCGCACAAAGAAACGCTCATAAAAGTTTTCGGCGTGGTAATGGTCCTGATGGGCGCGCATATGGCGGGCCTCTTCAACCTCAATATCCTGAATTACGACAAACACTTTTCGACGCGCGGCCTGGTGCAGGGCCCGCTCGGCTCTTTCCTGATGGGCTTCGCCTTCGCTTTAGGCTGGTCGCCCTGCATCGGGCCCATCCTTGCGGTGATCCTGGGCATGGCGGCTGTCTCCGGGACCGCGGCCAAAGGGATCTCGCTCCTTCTTGTATACTCCGCCGGGATGGCGCTGCCGCTTCTGCTGGCCGCCCTGCTCGCGGCCAAATTCTTCACCCTGATAGCGCGCTTCAAATCCGCGATGCGCTACGTGGAAATAGCCGCGGGCTGCCTGCTCGCCGCCGCGGGCGCGCTTTTATTTTTCGATAAACTCAGTTTCCTGGTCTGACTCCTCCCGGGCCCGGGAGGTTTATTTGTGTTTTTTAACGACTATCTCCGAACCCGGCTCTTCCGAGCCGTCCGGGGCGAAGCTGTAGGTATGATTCTTCAGCACCTTGTCGTGCCAGTAGCCGTCCTTCTCGTCATAAACCATCCGGCTCTCCACTATCTCCAACTCGGAGCCGTCGCCGCTGAAAACCTTCGGGACCAGATTGTTTCCCGTCGCGAGCGCCTTGCTCCAGAGCTCTTTGCCTTCTTTATTGAAAACTACGGCGCGGCGGCCGTTCTCTCCGGTGATAAAAAGGGCCAGCAGCCTTTCGCCCGAACCTGAAAGTTTAAGCCCCGCAAGCTTCTCTTTGAATTTTTTACGCCACAGCAGCTCTCCGGTTTCGGCGTTCAGGACAAGGATGGACCAGGCTGAGCCCTGGTCGGCGCCGAGCGCGTAGACGGAGAAGTCCTCTGAAAAATCTTCACCGGCCGGGCCCTGCATCTGGACCTGGTGGCCGGCCAGGAGCTCGCCTGAAGCGCTGTGGACGTTAAGGGTGTAAATGCTTACGCTCTGCCCCCAGGCGCCGCAAAAAAAGAAAAGCCGCTGCCCGTCGCCGGAAATTGTCACTGTGAAAGGCGCCCGCTCGGTCTCGAAAACAGAGATCTTCTTGCCGCCCGCCCCGTGAAGTTCCAGCCTGGCCCGGCCGCCGCCGCCTTGCGCCGAATAGCCGGCCTTAAGAGTATAAACTCCGTTCTTGGAATAAAACTCCCGGGTATCCTTGTTAAAATTCTCGGCGCGCGCCGCGGCCAGGCTGGAAAAGACCAGGAGCGCGGCGAGGAGTTTTTTCACGGAAATTTCCTGGAGCCGGGCTTTACTACCGGCACCCCCGCCTTACACAGCGGGCAGTCAGCCGGCTGGTAGGCGGTCAGGTCGAGTTTAAGCAGGCTTGAAGAAGGGAAAGGGAGGGTTTTTCCGCCCATGCGGTTGATCACCGACATTGCCCCGATGGTTTCGGCGCCGAAAGAAGAAACTACGGCGGCGGTTTCCAGGGTGGATTTCCCGGTGGTAAAAACGTCCTCAACTATTATCAGGCGCGAGCCCTTCTTCAGGGAAAAACCGCGGCGCAAGGTCATAATATTGTTTTCGCGCTCGGTAAAAATAAAATCGACGCCGAAAGCCCTGGCGACCTCGTGGCCGATGAACAGGCCGCCCATGGCCGGGGAAAGGATAAGGTCCGGCCTGGGGCCCTTCCAGCCGGCGGCAAGCGCCGCGCCCATTTTTTCCGCCCAGGCGGGATTCTTAAGGGCCTGGGCGCACTGCACGTAATTCGGGCTGTGCAGGCCGGAAGAAAGAAGAAAATGGCCTTCTAGGAAAGCTCCGGAGGAGGAGAGATATTCTTTCAGTTCAGCGTCTTCCATTATTTAAGGTCCTTGAGTATGTCGGCGGCGGCGGCCGCGGGGTCTTTGGCCGCTATGATAGGCCTGCCTACGACTATAAAATCGGAGCCGGCCGCGCGGGCCGCGGCGGGGGTGACGGCGCGCTTCTGGTCGTCGCCGAGCGAAGCGGGCCTGATGCCGGGCGTGATAAATTTAAGTTTTCCCTCGAACTGGCTCTTGAACCTGGCCGCCTCGAGCGGCGAGCAGACCACGCCGTCGGCACCGTTCGCGAGGCCGAGATTAGCGAGCAGTTTCACCGTCTTATCGATGCCGCCGCGGAAGCCGGAACGGAAAAGGTTATATTCGTCGAAGCTGGTAAGAACGCTTATGCCCCAAAGCTTCGGGCGCTTTTCAAGCTCGACGCAGGCCTTCAGCATCTCCGCGCCGCCGGAGAGGTGCAGGGAGACCGAGTAAACGCCCATCGCGGCCGCGTTCTTTACGGCGTGCTTCACGGTATTTGGGATATCGTGGAACTTCAGGTCCAGGAAAACTTTTCCGCCGTGTTTATGCACCAGGTCGACGGCGGCGGGCCCGGCCGCGGTAAAGAGCACGGAGCCGATCTTGAAATACTTTACCTGGCCCTCGAGCTTTTCTATCAAATGCTCGGCGGACTTGAGAGTATCGGTATCGATAGCGACAATAAGTTCGGTTTTATGCATAGTCGGCGCGGGAGGCGCCGGCTAAATTATATATAAAATCCGCCCGCCTGGTTTTGGCCGCAAGGGCGGGCGGCGCGGCTTTAGCCCGGGCGGCCTCTAAGGACCTTAACTGCGCGGCTGCCAATGTTTCTTTTCAAGGTATTCAAGGATCTCTTTCACCAGGAAGGGGCCTTCATAGACAAGGCCGGAATAGATCTGCACCAGGTCTGCTCCAAGGTTAAGTTTCTCGAGGGCCGTCGCCCCGTCGAAGATCCCGCCGGAACCGATAAGGGGAACTTTGCCTTTCACCAGCGCCGCCGTTTTGGCGAGCATCGCATTAGATAAAGCGCGGAGAGGCTTCCCGCTCAAGCCGCCCTCGTAGGACTGCCAGTAAGCCGGGACCGAGGAGCGTTTCACCGTGGTATTGGTGGCGATCAGGCCGAATTTTTTCTCCACGGCCAGGGCGGCGGCGGACTCGAGGTCGGCGTCTTCGAGGTCCGGCGCGATCTTCACGAAGAAAGGTTTTACTTTTTTCTGCCCGGAAGCGAAATCGAGCATCGGCTCAACCAGGCGCTTCAGTTTTTCCGCGCCGTGCAGGGAACGGAGCTGGAGCGTATTGGGCGAACTGATATTCACCGCGAAATAGTCCCCGTAGTCGTACATGATCTTCAGGGTCTCGAGATAGTTCTTCGGGGCCTCTTCGATGGAGCAGTCGGCGTTCTTTCCGACGCTTATCCCCACCGGCACTGGCAAAGGCAGCAGCCGTTCGAGCGAGCGGGCGGCGTCGAAAGCGCCGGCATTATTGAAACCCATGCGGTTGATGATAGCGTGGTCGTCGCGAAGGCGGAACAGGCGCGGCTTAGGGTTTCCCGGCTGCGGCCGGAGCGTTACCGTGCCTAACTCAAGGAAGCCGAAGCCAAGCCCGGCCAGGAAGCGCGCGGCCTCGCAATTCTTGTCGAAGCCGGCGGCCAATCCTACCGGGTTGTGGAATTTCATGCCGGCTACCGTCAGCGGAAAATCTTTGGCCTTTGTAAGCAGCCTAACCATCGAATTCACGAATTCCACGCGCTGAGCCGCGCGGGCCGTTTTAATTACCGCGTCATGCACTACTTCCGGATTGAGGTTAAAGAGAAGCTGGCGGACGAATTTCCTGTATAAGAAGCCCATAGTTGTGTATTTATTTTAGCAATATTACGGCCTGGAAACGGCGTCTCTCCCAGCCTGGTGTTTTTCCAGGCAGCCTGTAATTTCTTACCCAGGAAGTTTATTGTTTAAAAAGTTCTTTCTTCCGGGTTGTTAGAGTAGTATCTAATTTCATAATCATAGTCATCTATAAGAGGAGTTGTTAATAATGTGAATCAGGCGAAAATCATAAGAAAAAGTTATCAACAACCTGTCCAAAATAACTGACAGTGCTGACAAAAAGCCGGTATGCTGACAGACTTTGCCCGTTTATCAACAGTATTAATGATAATTAAAATACTTAAAAAAGCGGATAAAAAAAGAAGAGAGAGCCGGTTCTGTTAGTAGAATTTATTATAAAGCCGATCTATAGCAGTTGATCAGGCGCGACGGAAAATTATTTTACCGGCAGCTATGGTCGCCGCGGGCCAGCCGCGTAAAGATCTGCCCTTGAAGGGGGAATTTGAAGATCTCGATACAAAAACTTCCGGGACCCGCTTTTGAAGCCGCGGGTCCAAAATAGAAAGGTCAGCGTCGAAGCCGGGAGCGATGCGGCCTTTTTTCTTAAGGCCGAGAATCCGGGCGGGGTTCAGGCAAAGAAGTTCCGCCAGGCGCTTTTTACCGATTATTTTTTTCAGGAGCAGCTCCGTCACGCAGAGCGGCGCCAGAGTTTCAAGGCCGATAATGCCGAAAGGAGAGCCTTTGAAACCTTTTGATTTGAGCCTTGCTTCATGAGGAGCGTGGTCGGTAGCGATAAGGTCTATTGTCCCGTCCGCCAGGGCGGCGAGCACGGCGCGGCGGTCCGCCGGGGAGCGGAGCGGCGGCTTCATTTTATAATCAGCGTCGTCTTTTTTTATATCCGCGTCGGAGAGAGTGAAATAATGGGGGCAGGTTTCGCCGGTAACGGGCCAGCCCATCTTTTTTGCCGCGCGCAGGGCGGCGACGGAAGAAGCTAGGCTCAGGTGCTGCAGGTGGATGGGCCCGGCCGAGGAGGCGGCAAGAATATCCGCCAGCACGGCCAGGAGTTCCGCTTCCTGCGGGATGCCCGGCAAATTAAGCCTGCGCGCGGCCGGGCCGGCGTTAATGACGCCGCAGCCGGTCCTTGAAAGATCTTCGGGGTGGTCCATCAGAGGCAGGCGCAGCGCGGCGGCCTTTTTCAGAAGCGCGGAGAGAAGGCCGCGGGGCAGGCAGGAACCGTCGTCGGTAAAGGCGGCCGCCCCGGCTTTTTTGAGTGCCTCCAGGCCGGAGACTTTTTTGCCGGACCGGCCGGCGGTGGCGGCGGCGGAAAAATAAAAATTGACCGGGAGCTTCGCGGCGCGGCGGCGGTATTTTCTCACCAGCGCGGCGGTGGCCATCGCCGGGAAAGTGTTAGGCATGAGGAGGGCGGAGGTCACGCCTCCGGCGGCGGCGGACCGCGCGGCGCTCTCCAGCGTCTCGGCCGCCTCGGCTCCGGGCTCCCGGGCGTGCACATGGACGTCTATAAAACCCGGGAAGATCCATAAGCCGGCGGCGTCCAGGATCTCGCAGGAGGGCGGGGGCTTAATTGAGCGGGCCAGGCGGCTTACCCGGCCGCCTTCGATGAGGATATCGGCGTGAGCCTCCCCTGAGACCGGGTCAATTAGCAGGCCGTTTTTTATCAGTAATTCTTTCATTTTTAAGTGCGGCGGGAGGCGGAACCACAGGGGCGCTTTCCAAAGTGACCAAATGGGGGGCGAAAGCTTCGGACGCTTCCCTGTAAGTGACGAGCTGCAGGCCAGCCATCAGGAGCAGCACCGCCCAGGCCAGGCGCAGGGCGCGGCGGCCGAGGAAAACGTCGGCCGTTTTTACGGCCACGGCCAGGAGCAGGGTGAAACCGATGGCCGAATGCCAGACCAGGACCTGGCGCCAGGCTTCCTCGTTAACGCGCCAGGCCATCGCGAAGTAAAGCGTTCCCGTCAGAGCGAGCAGGATCAAAAAGACCGCGCGCCAGAAGCCGCGCCCGAAAGATTCATACATGAACCGGCTGAGGCCGGCCGCGCAGAAGAGGCAGGAGAAAGCTATGAAGAGGTGGAAACCGCGGCGCGCCTGGAGGGCCAGGGACAATTGCTCCAGGCTCCAGCCGCCGGGAAGAGCGAGCATGGTTACCAGCATAGCCGCGCCGAAGGCCGCCAGGGCCAGCGAAGCGGCCTGAGCGATCTTCTTCCCTTTATTATCCAGGGACCAGGCCTCTGCCGCCCCGAGGGTCAGCAGGGCGCCGCCCTGCAGCCAATGGATAATATTCGAGGCCCGGGTGAAATCGCCGTAATCCAGGGTCACTTGCGTTTCCTTTTTTTAGATCCCTCGCGGAGGTAAAAATAAAGCCCGGTAAACCCGGCGATCACGAGGAGCAGCCAGGCCGGGCTTGAAAGCCGGCCGCCGGGCTCGGAAGGGATCCCTGCCGGGACCTGGGCCGCGGCGGAAGAAGCCGCGGCGGCGGGGGCGGAGACTTTCCTGGCGGCGGCCTCGATATGGGGAGGCGTGCTTTCCCGGAGGGAGGCCTCGACGAAGGGGGACATTTTTTTAGTTCCCGCGGCGCAGGCGTCCTGGTTTTTAGAGCAGTCGGCTTCGGCGAATGCGGGCGGGCAGGCCAGAAGCAGGGCGAGGATGATAAAGTTTATTTTCATAGTTTATTGTAGGAACAGAACTCCTCTTTTTTCTTTCTCGGCCTCGGGGCGGGGGCTTCGGCCGGGTAGCCGACCGACAGCAGGACCTCTACCTTCTTTCCCGCGCCCAGCCCGAGGGCTTTCGCGGCGCCCTTAGCGCTGAACCAGCCGAGCCAGCAGGTCCCAAGGCCCTGCTCCGCCGCCGCCAGGACGAAATGCTCCGCGGCTATGCCTATATCCATCAGGCGGAAATTAGTGTCCTGCACCTGGTTCCCCAGCCAGGCGCTCATCTTGCCCTTGCTTGAAACCACAGCTACCATGGCCGGCGCGGAGGCCGCGAACTTGCAGGCGGCGTAGACACCGCTGAAGGCCGCGGCGCAGAATTTTTCCTTGAGGGCCGGCTCGTCTATGACCACGAATTTATAAGGCTGGGCATTGCAGGCGGAGGGCGCGAGCCGCGCGGCCTCCAGGCAGAGGTCCAGCTTCGCCCTTTCCACGGGGGTGCTAGTGTATTTGCGGATGCTGCGGCGCTCAGCGGCCAGCCTGAGAAAGCGGGATTCATGCATAGGCATATTTTATAATATAAGAAGAATCGGGAATCGAGAATCGGGGATCAAAGAACGGGATAATTATATGGAAAACTGGAAAGACGGTGTTGACTTCGCTATCACGGTCTGCGACGCGGACGGGATAATTACCGAGATGAACGCAAAAGCCGCGGCGGCTTTCGCCAAGTTCGGCGGGGCCGGCCTGGTGGGAAAGAGCCTGCTGGACTGCCACGCCGAAAAGTCCCGGACCATGATCAAAAAGATGCTGACCGGCAATAGCTCCAATACCTATACGATAGAAAAGAACGGAGTAAAAAAACTTATCCACCAGGCGCCGTGGCTGAAAGACGGGAAACCAGCCGGTCTGGTCGAGATCTCGCTCGAGCTCCCGTCCGCCATGCCGCACCACGTCCGAAAACCGTAATAAGTTATTTTACCGGGGCCGCGGTTTCGGTATAAGCTTCGCGCAAATGCAGCGGCTTCTCCGCGCGCGACCGCATTTTAATATTGATCATCTCCACCATCACCGAGAAGGCCATGGCGAAGTAGGTATAGCCCTTCGGGATATGCTGGCCCAGGCCGTCCGCCACCAAATTGACGCCGATAAGGATCAGGAAGCTCAGCGCGAGCATCTTGATGGTCGGGTGGCGCTCCACGAACTCGCCGATCGCGCGCGACCACCACATCATGAACATCACGGCTATCACCACCGCCGCGATCATCACGCCCACCTGCTGCGCCATCCCGACGGCCGTTATCACCGAGTCGAGGGAAAAAATAATATCGAGGAACATGATCTGGACGATCACGCCCCGGAAAGTGGCCGCGGCCTTCGCCGAACTGTGACCCTCCGTCCCCTCCAGCTTTTCGTGGATCTCGAAGGTGCTCTTGGCGATGAGGAACAGGCCGCCGACGAGCAGGATCAGGTCCCGGCCGCTGATGGACCGCCCGAGCGCTGTGAACAGCGGCGCGGTGAGCTTCATGATCCAGGTAAGGGAAAGGAGCAGCCCTATCCGCGTCAGCATCGCCAGCGCCAGCCCGGTGCGCCGCGCTCTGTCGCGCTGCGACTCGGGCAGCTTGCCGGCCAGGATGGCGATAAAGATGATATTGTCCACGCCGAGGACGACCTCGAGCACGGTCAGAGTTATCAGCGCTATCCAAATTTGGGGATCTATCAGCCATTCCATGCGAATTTCTCCTGAACCGGGTTATTTCAGAGCGCGGCCGAGCGCTGGAAGCGGCGGGCGATGTCGGAGCCGGAAAGATGGAACAAGGTGGGGCGGCCGTGGGGGCAGTGGTAGCCGTCCCCGGCTTTTTTCAGGTCTTCCATCAGGCGCTGGGCTTCCTGCGGCTTAACGAAGTCGTGGGCTTTGATCGATTTTTTGCAGGCCATGGTCGCGATGATATTGCGCTTCATGTCCTCGGCGGCTTTTTCAGGCTCGCCCAGGACCTCGGACAGGTAGCCGAGGAACTCCGAGAAGGCCGGCTGCGTGAAATAGAAGAGCGCCGGGGCGGCGCGCAGCAGGGCGACGGCCGGGCCGCGCTGGTCTATTTCGAAGCCGGCGGTCTTTAGCCAGTCGCGCCATTTAAGGACGGTTTCCATCTGCGAGCGGGAGAGCTCGGTTTCGAGCGGGACCAGCAGGGGCTGCACCTTTATCGAGCCTTTTGAGAACTCGTCGAGGTATTTTTCGAAAAGAACGCGCTCCTGCGCCGCGTGCTGGTCGACGACAAGCAGGCCCGCCTCGCATTCGAAAAGCAAATAGCTTTTGGCCAGCTGGCCGAGGTATTTCAGTTCATGCCCGCGCCAGTCGGCGGGAACGGCGGGCTGCGGCGCCGCGGCGGCCGGCTGGTCGAAAAGACCGCCGGTTTCGGCGACGGCGGGAGGGGGCGCGGCCGCCTCCCTGTAAGCGGGTACGTCGGGCGAGCCGAACTTCACCTCCCCGGCGGGCGCCGTCATGTTCACGGCGGCGGTCTGCTTCGAAAGCAGCTCCTCGTAAATAGTGTTGGAGACGGTCTTGAAGATCTCGTTCTCGCCGGAGAATTTCACGTCGCGCTTCTGCGGGTGGATGTTCGCGTCGAAAGAGCCGGGGTCAAGCTCCACGAAGATCGCGCAGGCGGGGTGGCGGCCGGAGAGCATATGGCCGTAGCCGCGGTAAAAGGCCTGGCGCAGCAGGGCCGAGGCGACGGGGCGGCGGTTGACGAAGAAATGCTGGTTGACGCGGGTGGCGCAGAGCGCGTCCGGGCGGGAAGCGAGGCCGTACACGGCCATGCCGGTGGTTTTCCCCTCGACGCGGGCCATGCCGCCGTAGGTGCTTTTGCCGAAGATGGAGGAGGCCCGGCTCTTAAGGTTCTCCCAGAGCCCGCCGGGCAGCGTCGGCAGGGAAAGGATCTCCGCGCCGTCGATAACCAGCCGGAAAGAAACGCCGAGGTTGGCCAGCGCGGCCTCCTCGACCGTCTTTATCAGCTGCGCGCGCTCCGAGGCGTCGCTTTTCATGAACTTGGCGCGGGCGGGCGTGTTAAAGAACAGGTCCGCCGCTTCTATAGTCGTGCCCTTCACCGGCGGGGCGGGCAGTTCCGCTATCACCCGGCCGCCCTCGCCCTCTATTGCGTAGCCCGAGTCGGCCCCGGCGCGGAAAGAGGTTATTCTAAGGCGGGAAACGGCGAAGATAGAGTAAAGGGCCTCGCCCCTGAAACCGAAAGTGGCGAGAGAATAGATATCCTCGAAAACATCGAGCTTGCTGGTGGCGTGGCGGCCCAGGGAAAGGCGCAGGTCCTCGCGGTCCATGCCGCGCCCGTCGTCGTGCACGCGGATGAGGCCGCGGCCGGCTTTTTTTATTTCGATCTCGATCTTCGAAGCGCCGGCGTCCAGGGAATTCTCCAGGAGCTCCTTGAGGACGGAGGCCGGGCGCTCTATGACCTCGCCCGCGGCGATCTTGGAGACGACGTCCTCTGGAAGAACTTTAATTTCCGGCATGAAAAGATTTTAGCAATTTGAAGCCTGGCGGCTTATAATAAAGTCCCGAAAATAATTAATCCCGGGCTTTCACCCGGGATTAAAAAGCTTCAGGGCCGCGTTCAGCGGTACTGGGGGACGGGGCCGGGCTGGCCGGCTTTAGCCACGTAGTCTACGACGTAGGTGAAGCTGCCCAGGGAACCGGTGACCGCGGAGCCTACCACGCGCAGGCCGGCGGCATTGAAGGCAGCGGCTTTTTCGGCCATGGCTTTTTTCGCCTCGGTATCGAAAGTGAAAGTCTCGGGGGCCTGGTAGGTCTCGATAGCGGCGGAGGGGATCGTACCGCCCTGCTGGTAGATGTTCTCTACCAGGAAGTCGACGCTGTAAGAGTAATCGTTCCCTTCCTGCCTGACCACGGAGGAGAGCGGGGGGACGCCGGCCGCGGTAAAGTCGGGCAGGCGCGCCTTGGAAGCCTTCAGCGCGTCTTTATCGAAGGGGAAAACTTCGCGGGCGTCATAGCGGGAAACTGAATACTGGGGCCTGGCGCCGAACCTGTTGGTCTTCACTACATATTCGACCAGGACCGCGTAGTCGCCGTCCTGGCGCGCGACGGCTTTGCCGCGGATAGCCGGGACGCCGGCCTGCTTGAACATCGCCAGGTAGGAGGGGACGGCTTTAAGCGCCTCGGTCTCGAAAGTGAATTTCCCGCCGGTATAGTTCTGGAATTTAACGTCGTATTCCTGCGTGGGGCGCAGGGCGTTCTTCACCAGGTAATCCACGGCGAAAGCGCTGTCATTGCCGGCGTCGTAAAGGTAGGAGCCGACCACGGCCAGCCTGGCCGCGCGGAAATTGGCCGCGCAGGCGGTCATGGCCGCCGTCGCTTCGCTGTCGAGCCAGTAGGAGGCGCCGTTCTTGTAGGTTTCCACGAGCACGGCGGGCGGGAGGGCCGCGCCGTTCTTCACGGTGGGGAGATAATCGATGACGTAGGAGTAATCGTTGCCCAGCGGGACGACGCGGCCGCCCAAAGTGGTTATGCCGGCGGCCTTAAGGGCGTTTATGCGCGCGTCCATGGCCGGCTTGGCCTGGCTTTCGAAAGTCACCGTCTCGTCGGTGGAGTAGGAGGCTATGGTCACTCCGGGAGGGGTGACCGGGGCCGGCTTTGAAGGCTCGGCCACCGCCGCCTGCCTGATCGCGGCCGGGCTGAGCTCGGTAAGTTCGGCCGCCGAAGCGGCGGAGCAGGCGCCTGCCAGGAAAACCGCCAAGATGGAAAGTTTGTTCATTTGATCCTCCAGAATATCACCGGGCCGCCGTTTTGTGATTGTACAGCCAGTGCAGCAGGGCGCCCCATTTGGTTTCTTTCACGAAAGGGATGTCCCAATAAATAGTTTCCAGCCCGGGGGCGCGGTTCCTGGCCTCGGGCAGCGTCAGGTAGCGCTGCTGCGGCAGGGAGACGGAAATCCCGCGCGCCAGGGAGAAATCGGAACCGGCCGCGCTTTTACCCGTTGAAACATAAGAGCTTACGAGGGTGCCGGAGATATAGTCCATAAGTTCCGTGCCGCGGGCGCGCGCTGCCGCGACCTCGGCTGAATCACCGGCAAGGTTTTCATTTGTAAGCCGCACGAAGTCGTACAG
Organism: bacterium; assembly: GCA_021811315.1. Lineage (GTDB taxonomy): Bacteria > Elusimicrobiota > Elusimicrobia > Elusimicrobiales > UBA9959 > UBA9959. The sequence continues at coordinate 226,454 of JAJZPF010000001.1, read as the reverse complement.
GTCGCCGGAAAGCGAGACATTGGCAGCCTGCGCCACCACGGCCGGCGCGGCCGCATTGGCGGGGTCCGCCGCCGTGACGCCGAAAATATCGAACCTGACCACTTTTTCTATGGCCGGGTAGAGAAGGTGCCTGTCCTTGAGAGCGATGACCGCGTCGGCCCAGGCGTTTATCTTTTCGGCGAAGCCGGGGAGCTTGTCGGTGAGTATCACGGAGGCATGGCCGCTTTTCCCGCCTTTTTTAACCTTCTCGACATAGCTGTTCGCGAGCCAGGCGCCCAGGTCGGGGACGGCTATGCCGGGTTTGGCGGTCAGCAGATTTATCATGCCGGGAAAATCGTAGCCAGCGGACCACATCAGCTCGCTGGACCCCACCACGGCTTCGGCGTAGTCCCTGACCTGCCAGACGGTTTCCGCCATCTGCATCAGGCAGGACTGCATTACCAGAATATCCACTTTGCCGGCCTCCGCCATCAGAAGGCGCATCTCGGGCACGGTCACGTAATTATGGGTATCCGTGTCTATCAGCGTGCTTTTGTCGTTTTTCTTCGGATCTAAAAATCCGTTCCCGTGGCCGAACATTACGAAAGCGTAATGCCTGGCGGGATAGTTGGTCTTGGCCCATTTGGCGAAAGCGGCGGCGCGGCGCCAGTCGCCGCTATCGGCATTGTACTCGGTGCTTACGAGGTCCTCGGCCAAAGCCGGGAGAAAGCCCTCTTTGATGGTCCCGTCGTCGCCTATGGAGGAGGCAAGGTTCTGCTCCGCGAGCGCCAGGGTCCAGGGCCGGCTTATGGCCATGCGCACCGTGGGGGTGGAGATGGACCCGTCCGCCATATGCATCGGGAAAGAGCCCTCCAGCACCACATTGACCTTATCCGTGCTCCCGGTCATTTTCATCTGAAGCAGCTGGGAGAGGAAAGAGCCGCTGAGCTTGTCCTTGGTGGTGGAATAGTAAATTATGGTCCATTCTTTTGGCTCGGCCGGGGTAAGCGCGGCGGGGCCCGCTGAGACCGCCGGGACCTCTGCTGCGGGCAGGCCGTCCGCGCGGACGGAAGCCAGGTCGAAAGACTGGGAAAAAGAAGGAAGGCCGAGGACTATGACGGAGAAAAAAGCGCCTATTATATTTTTAAACATTGAGCCTCTCTTTGTTCTTAAATTATAATAACTATAAAGGGACCGCGTAAGGGCCTAAAGGTCCGCTCCTTTATAGGCACTATGGACAAGGAAAATAACCGGCTCGACTATTTTTACTATGCCGCGCCGCTCTGGTTCGTGGCCGAGCAGTTCTTTTGGCCGAATTTGAGGGCCGGGGTGATAACGGGCGGGTCCCTGTGGGGAAACCTCGCTTTCTATGGCCTGGAGGGAGGGCTCGGGGCCGCGCTTTTCTTCCGACTTAAATTCGCGAACCCGGCCGTTCTTATCGAGAACGCCGTGCAGCTCATTTTTTTCTTCAAGTATATACTGTTCGCCCCGCTCGATATGGCGCTCGCCATCGACGGGGATACGGAAGCGGTCGCTAAAGCGGCCCACGCCTATTCCGCGGCCCTGCCGGGCGCGCTGTTCTCCTGCTGGCAGCTCATCGCCAGGATAAAGTCCTGGCTCCGCCGCTTCAGCTGAGCCCTCTTATTTAAGCCTTTTCTTCCAGCCGCTTATTGCGGCAAGGGCCTGCATGGGCGTGAGGTTGTCGGTATCGCACATTTTTACTTCGTCCAGCACGGGGTGGCTGGAGAAGATGGGGAGGAGCGGGGTCTGTTCCTCGAAATTGGAGGCCACCTGGATGTTCCCTTTGGTCTCCAGGATATGAAGGATCTCCCGGGCGCGCTCCAGGGCGCTCTCGGGCAGGCCGGCCAGCTGCGCCACGTGGATGCCGTAGGATTTATCGGCCGGGCCCTGGCCTATCTTGTGCAGGAAGACCACTTCGGTCTTGCCGAGGGCGTTGGTCCACTCTTTAACCGCGATATTGCAGTTCTTTATCCCGTCGAATTTCTCGGCCAGCTCGGTCAGCTCGAAATAATGGGTGGCGAAAAGGACTTTCGGGCCGCCCTCGGGCTTGTAGAGGTGCTCCACTACGGCCCAGGCGATCGAGATCCCGTCGAAAGTGGAGGTCCCGCGCCCGACCTCGTCGAGTAGGATCAGGCTCTTCGGGGTGGCCAGCCGCATGATGGCGGAGGTCTCCCGCATTTCTACCATGAAGGTGGACTCGCCGCGGGCCATCCGGTCCTGGGCGCCTATGCGCGTCATGATGCGGTCGATTATCCCGATCTCCGCGGCCCTTGCCGGGACGAAGGAGCCCATCTGCGCCATGATCACGGCCACGGCCGCCTGGCGGAGATAGACGCTTTTGCCGCTCATATTGGGGCCGGTGAGTATTATGATCCTCGCGGAGGAGCTGCCCAGCTCGAGGTCGTTCGGAACGAAGGTCCCGGCCGGCAGAAAGCGTTCCACGGCGGGGTGGCGGCCTTCCTCCACCTTGAGCAGGTCGCCGGAATTGACGCGGGGCCTGGCGAATTCATAGCGCACCGCGCTCTCGGCCAGGGCGTAGAAAACGTCGAGCTCGGCGGCGCCCGAGGCGAAGGTCTTTATCTCGCCTATCGCGGCGCGCACTTTCTCGCGCAGCCCGGCGAAAAGGTGGGCCTCCAGCTTCGACATTTTTTCTTCGGCGCCCAGGATCTTGTTCTCGAGGACCTTGAGCTCCTCGGTGATATAGCGCTCGGCGTTGACCAGGGTCTGCTTGCGGACGAAATAGTGGGGGACTTTGGGCGTCTGCGCCTTGGACACCTCTATGAAATAGCCGAAGATCCCGTTATAGCCTACCTTCAGCGTGGAGATCCCCGTCTTTTCTTTCTCGCGCAGCTCGATGTCCGTCAGAAGCTGCTGGCTGTCGCGGCGGACGGAGCGCAGCTCGTCCAGCTCCGCGCTCGCGCCCTCGCGGATGACCCCGCCGTCGGAAAGCCGCGCGGGCGGGGTTTCAGCGAGGTCCTTTTCAAGCACGGCGCGCAGGCCGTTGAGCGCGTGGGAGGCCCCGTCCAGGCGCGAAGCCAGCTCGGGGGCGCATTCGAAGAAACCGGCGGAGCTCAGGAGCAGTTTCAGCCGCGGCAGCTGGCCCAGGGCTTTGCGCACGGCGGCGAGGTCGCGCGGCGAGGCGCTCAGGTTTATCACCCGGCCGAGGAGGCGCTCTATATCCGGGACCTGGGAGAGGATATCGCCCAGCTGCTCGCGCGCCTCGCGGTTCTCGGCCAGGAAGGCGGTGAAGGCCTGGCGGGAGAGTATCTCGCGCAGGTCGCATAAAGGCTCCAGGATCCAGCGGCGCAAAAGGCGCGAGCCCATTGCGGTCTTGGCCTGGTCCAGCACGCCCCAGAGGGTCTTTGAATCGTCCCCGTCCGGTGAGGAAACGAGCTCCAGCGTCTTTATGGCGGATTCGTCCAGCTGCAGCCGGTTCTGCGGCTCGTAGTAAAAGGGGGAGAAAACTTCCTTGAGGCCGGGCTGGGTCTGGCGCACATAGGCGGTGATCTCCAGCGCGGTCTTCATGGCCAGCTTGTGGTTCTGCCACACGGCCTGCGAGGCCCAGGCCGGCAGGGCCGCTTCGTGCATCGCGTATTCCGTTACCGGCGCCGGCCCGAAGTCCAGGCCGCGCCTTTTAATTTCTTTCACGGTGCGGGCGTTGGCCAGGATCTCGGCTGGGCCGGTCTTGGAAATAAAAGAGAGCAGATGGTAGAGGTCCGGGTCGTTGAGGTTCTGGGTGGCGAGGAAGTCGCCGGTGGAGGCGTCCAGGGAGGCGAGGCCCCAGCCTACGATATCCAGGTCCAGGGCGACCAGGTACCTGGAGGCCCTCGGCGTGAGCAGCTCGTCCTCGACCACGGTGCCGGGGGTTATCAGCCGCACGACTTCCCGCTTGAACAGCTTCGCTTTCTTCGCGTCGCCGGAGGGCGCCACCTGCTCGCAGATGGCCACCTTGTGGCCGGCGGCGAGGAGGCGGCAGATATAGTTGGAGGCGGCGTGGTGCGGGACGCCGCACATGGGGACGCCCTGCCTGGCCGTGAGGGTAAGGCCGATCACCGCGCTCGCGGTCTTCGCGTCGTCGTAGAACATCTCGTAAAAATCTCCCAGGCGGAAAAAGAGCAGGGCGTGGGGATAGGAACTCTTCAGCGACTGGTACTGCTGCATCAGGGGGGTTTCGGGAGTTTCAACTTGGGTCATAAAAAATCGAGAGTCGGGAATCGAGGATCGGGGATCAAAACAGCGGAGCAGGAGATTTGGGACCTGTATCTGCTTAAAGGATTCCCGATCCTCGATTCCCGATCACTTCGTATATTGTATCAAAAGGGCTTCGGCCTCTTTAAGGGTTTTCAGCTTCATAAAAGCCCCGCGCGCCCCGGAGGCGCCGGGGAGCCCTTTAAGCCAGTAGCCTACCAGCTTGCGGGCCCGCGCCATGCCGTGCTCCTCGCCGTAGATCCCCGCGTTCAGCTCGAGGAAGCGCAAAAAAAGTTTCATGCGGACGGCGGAAGTGACCGGCTCGGCCAGGCCGCCGGAAAGGCCGGAAGCGATCTCCGCGAAGAGGGCGGGGTTGAACACGGCCGCGCGCCCTATGGCTACCCCGGCGCAGCCGGCTTCAAGCATCGCGCGGGCCCCGGCGGCGTTCTCTATCCCGCCGTTCCCGAAGACGGGGATCTTTACCGCCGCGGCGGTCCCGGCCACGGCTTCCAGGTTCACCGGCCCGGTATGGAACTGGGAAGCCGGCCTGCCGTGCAGGGTGATCGCGGCGGCGCCGGCCTCTTCGCAGACGCGCGCAAGCAGGGGCCCGAGATTCTCCCCGGCGTTAAGGCCTATCCTGAATTTAACGGTCACCGGGACCTTCACGCTTTTCACCATGCGGGAAACTATGTCGCCGAGCAGCAGCGGCGTCTTCATCAGGGCCGACCCCGCGCCGGAGCGGAGGACTTTTTTCACCGGGCAGCCGGCGTTTATATCCACGATATCGGCCCCCGCGCGCTCGGCGGCCTGGGCGGCCAGCGCCATGGAGGAGGGATCCGCGCCGAAGATCTGGATCGCGGCGGGATGTTCCCCCGGCAGGAGCTCGAGCATCTTGAAGGATTTTTTGTTCCCGTATTTTATGCTTTCGGCGGAGATCATCTCTGTGACCACCAGCCCGGCGCCGCCCTCGGCGGCGAGGATCCGGAAAGCGGCGTTGGTGATGCCGGCCATTGGGGCCAGCGCGAGGTTGTTCCTGAGGGTTACGCTTCCTATCGAAAGAGGGCGCAATAAGTTGTCGGTCACGGGTTTATGGCGTAATTGCCGTCGTGCGCGTACTGGAAATCGCGCGGCAAGCGGCGGAAAATAGGGCGCGTTTCGCTCGCGGGGGCCCCGACTTTCTTGAGGACTTCCAGCTGGAAGGCGGAAGCTTTGTCTTCGACGTAAAGTATGGCGTCCATCCCCTTGTAATCGAAACGCATCGGGTTCACGTCTATCACCCGCTCGTCCTTGTCCCCGGGCAGCGGCGGGGCGAGGCGGCTTTTTTTCTTCTTGGTCAGCGTATACCAGGCGTGCCAGCCCTGGTGGGCGAGGATCCCGGCGCACCAGGTGAGGGAGCGGAAGGCGTGGGCGTCGGAAAGCGCCGCTACCGGCTTCCCGTTCTCCATGTAAAAACCGGTCTGATTCTCGTTCCTTATCACGTACAGGTTCTTTTTCAGGAAAAGGAAAGTTTCGCGGTCGGCCATCCAGATCAGCTTGAGCGCGTGCGTCACCTGGCTCTTGAATTCCGGCGGGCCCTGGATGTCGATGCCGGCTTTCGGGTCGTAGGCCTCCTGCGCCGTTAAGACGGGCGCGCCGCTTCCGGCCGTGACGGCCTCCGTGGCCGGGGCCGCTTCCGGCCGGGGCTTCGCCGCGGGAGCGGGCTGCTTGCCGAACAGTCCGCTCATTTGCGCCGGGGCGGATTCGGCCCCGCGGCTTTCCGTGCGGGCCCGGATGAAATACCAGACCCCGGCGCCAAGCAGGAGCAGCGGGATGAAGGCCAGCACCTTGTGGGTGCGGAAGAAGCTTTTGTGTTCGGTTTCCGGCATCGGCTTTACCTGGCGGGTGGCAGGGGTCTTGCTTCGCGCACCCTTTGCGGATGGGGGGCCCCGCCATAAATTCCCAAGGCGGGGGGAAACCGACGCAAGGGTTTCCTCTTCCAGGGTGCGCGGGGCAGGACCCCTGACAGGACCCGCCTCTCTTATTTCAGCGCTTTCAGGTAGGACTTGTAGAAAGCCTGCAGTTCGCTGTCGGCGTTCTGGAACTCGAGGACGTGCTTTTTGCAGCCGCGGCGCGAGCAGATCTGCACCTGGCCGCCGTCCTTAAGCTCGAAAGCTATCATCTGGGAGCCGCAGGCGTCGCACTTGCGGGTGCTCTTCAGGTCGGCCTTGCAGTGGGGGCAGCGGAAACCGGCCACTTTGCCTACCGGCATGCTCAGGTCGGTCTCGATGAGGTAGCTGCCGTAAAGGGAGCTCATGTAAAGCGGGGCGTGTTTGCCCGCATAGGTCAGGTTGACCTCGATGGAGGAGGCATTGTCCAGCTTTTTTTTGGGATTCATCAGCGATTTGTTGCAATGCGGACATTTAACGAGGACGCTTACCATAGGAACCTCCAGAAAACTCAAGCTAGACGATCAGGCGGCCGGCCCGCTATTGCGGGAAGCCGCTCAGTGATCGTATATATTACTAAATTATTCGTAACGGAGAGCTTCTATAGGGGAAAGCAGGGACGCTTTTTTCGCCGGCCAGAAGCCGAAGACGATGCCCACCCCGGCGGAGAAGCCGAAGGCCAAAGCGACCGAGAAAGGCGAGATATAGACCGCCCAGCCGGAAAGCTTGGAAAGTATGACGGAACTGGCCGCCCCGCTTATTATGCCGAGCACCCCGCCCACCACCGAGACGATGACCGCCTCTATCAGGAACTGCAGCAGCACGGCGCGGCTGGTGGCCCCTATGGCTTTGCGCAGGCCTATCTCCTTGGTTCGCTCGCTGACGCTCACCAGCATGATGTTCATGATGCCTATGCCGCCGACGATGAGCGAGATGCCCGCTATCATGCCGAGCAGCGTGCTGAAGGTCTTTATGGTTCCGGTCAGCATGGTCTGCATCTCGGCCATGTTCATCAGCATCACGTCGTCGTCCTTGTGGGCCGGGATATTGTGCCGCTTGCGCATCAGCGCTTTTATTTTTTCCTGCACGTCGGGCATCAGGCTGAAATCGGCCACTTCCACCCAGATCGAGTTGAGATAGGTTTTTCCCAGCACGACTTTCATCGCCGTCTGCAGGGGAACGATCACCACGTCGTCCTGGTCGCGCATGCCGCCGGCGCCTTTCAGCGGCAGCACGCCGATCACGGTAAAGTACTTGCTGTTGATCTTGATGGTCTTGCCGACGGGGTTCTCCCCGGCGAAAAGCTCTTTCACCACGGTATTTCCTACCAGCGCCACCTTGGCCAGGCGCGCGCCCTCCGCGTCGGAGAAGAAGCGCCCGTAATAAGGCTGCGAATTGCGCATCGAGGCGTAAACGGCGGTCACGCCGGTAATGCTGGTGCGCTGGTTCTTGGCGCCGTAAGCCACCTGGGCATTGCCGGAAACGTTGCAGTCCGCCCTTGTTATATCCGGAACTTCCTCCGCTATGGCCTTGGCGTCCTCTATGGTTAGGCGGCTGACCGCTCCCGCCCCCATCCCCATCCCGCCCTGCCGGAACATCCCGGGCATCACGCTGAGCAAATTGGTTCCGAGCCCGGACATCTGCTTCTGGATGGAGCGCTGGGCGCCGGTGCCGACGGCCAGCATGGCTATCAGGGCGCCTACGCCGATGATAATGCCGAGCATGGTCAGGAGGGACCTGGTCTTATTGCTGATGATCGAGCTTACCGAGGAGCCTAGGTTCTCGGCCACCTCGCGCCAGCTGAGGAAAAAAGATTTCGGGATGTGGAGGCGCTTCAGGGACTCTTCTTTTTTCGCCGGCGCTTTTTTGGACACGTCCTCGGTTATCATGCCGTCTTTCAGCTTTATAACGCGGTCCGCCCAGGCGGCGATGTCGGGCTCATGGGTGACTATGACGATGGTGATCCCCCGGTCGTTGAGCTTGCGGAAGATCTCCATTATCTCGTTGGATTGGGCCGAAGCCAGGTTGCCGGTGGGTTCGTCGGCGAAGATGATCTTCGGGTCGTTCACCAGGGAGCGGGCTATCGCCACGCGCTGCTGCTGGCCGCCGGAGAGCTGGTTGGGCTTATGGTCGGTGCGGTCGGCGAGGCCGACCTGTTCCAGGTATTTTATCGCTTCGTGCGGGCGGGCCTTTTCGCCCAGGTAGATCTGGGGCAGGGCCACGTTGGCGGCGGCGGTGATGCGCGGCAGCAAATTGAACTGCTGGAAGACGAAGCCGAGGATGCGGGCCCGGAGGTAAGACAGCTCTATGTCGTCAAGTTCCGAAATTTCCCTGCCGAAAAGCTTGTAGGAGCCGGCGGTGGGCCGGTCGAGGAGGCCCAGGATATGCATCAGGGTGGATTTGCCGGAGCCGGACGGGCCCATGATGGCCACGAATTCGCCTTCTTTGACCGACAGGTCCACGCCTTTCAGGATCTCCAGCGGCTCGCCGCCCATCTGGTAGACTTTTTTAATGCCTTTAAGTTCGATCATAAAAATCTTTGTCCGCGGCGTATTTTCTCCAGGAAGGAGGCCCGCCGCTTTTTGGCGGGCGGTATATCCGGCCGTTCTTAATGGGCGCCGCCCAGAGCCCTGCCGGCTCCGCGGGGGACCTTCGGGCGGCTCGGCATCAGGGGATTCTTCCCGGCGGAGTCCACCTGCGCCGTGTACCTTTTTCTCTGGTAAAACACGGTGTCGCCTTCCTCAAGCCCGGAGGTTATCTCCACCATATCGCCCTCGTTCTGGCCGGTCTGCACTTTGGCGTAAACCGGCTGGCCCTCTTTCAGTTCTTTTATCACCGCCGTCTCGCCCTGGGAATTGGTGGTGACGGCCATGGCCGGGACCAGGAGCACGCCCTTGCGCTCGGAGATGCTGATCTTTATATTGGCTGTCATCTGCGAGCGGAAGAAAGGCGGCACGCGGTCGGGCCTGATCTTCACGGTGTAGGTGACCACGTTGCTCTTGGTGGTGCCCTCGTCGAGGATCTTGAAAACGGTGCCGCTCACTTTTTTATCGGGATAGGCGTCCAGGATTATGGACGCGCGCTGCCCGAGCTTCACGCGGCCGATATCCGACTCGTCCAGGCTGGCGGAAACGATGAGCTTGTCGGAGATAGCGAACAGCACCGTGCTCGCGCCCACCGTCTGCCCCTCGACGACGTTTTTCAGTATCAGCGTGCCGCTGATCGGGGAAATTATCTTGATGGGCTTGTAGGTTTCCTTCCACTGCTTGTACTGGTCGTCGCCGGAAGCGCGCGCCGCGTCGAGGATGGCCACCCGGTCCGAAGAGCTCATCAGCGCCAGCACCTCGCCGGCGTTTATGGTTTCGCCTTCGTCGACCAGGATCTCCTCGATCCGGCCGGAGGAGGAGGGCTGGATCTCCACGCGGTTCTCCGGGGCCACCACGCCGGTGGTATCCACCACCTCCGAAAGGTCCCTGAGCTCCGCCTGCGCTTCGGCGTATCTCGGCGCGCTGTCCGCGCTCTTTTTCTTGTAGTAGTACCAGCCGCCGCCGGCCAGCGCCGCCGCGACAAGGATGATGATCAGTTTTTTCATATTGTTCGCCTTATTCCTCTACGCCGACGCCCAGCAGCTGCTCCAGCGCCAGCTTGCGGCTGTGGGCCGCGCGGGCGTAGTCCAGCTGGTTCAGGTCCGAGTCCACGAAATTCTGCTCCACGTTCTCCAGGTCTATAAAGCTTATCTTGCCGGCCATATATTTGATCTGGGCTTCCTTGAAGCGCTCCTCGTTGGCCTTCAGGAGCGAGACGTTCGCCTGCGCGGTTTCGGCGGCGCTCAGATAATCGTCGTAGCCGGAGCGCAGCGAGGAGGCGAGCGAGATCCTTTTCGCCTTGAAGTTCTCTTCGGCGGCGGCCAGGGCCCTTTTCGCCGAAGCCAGGCTGTTGACGTAGGCGGTGGGGCCGCCGGAGAAAATAGGGATGTTCAGGCTGAGCCCGAGCCGCCAGCTCGGGTCCTGCGGGAATTCGGTGTCGCCGCTCCAGCTGTAGCCCTGGCTGGCGGTAAGCGTAGGGTAGGCCGAATAGCGGGCGGACTCGTTCTTCTCTTTCGCGGACTCCAGCGTCTTTTTAGCCGAGACTATACCGGGGGACTGTTCCAAAGCCCGGGCCAGGCGGGCCTCGTCCAGGCTGAAAGCCGGCACGCTGATGTCGCCGTTCGCCTTTACCTGGATGTTTCCCTCCAGGCCCATGGCCTCAAGCAGGGCGCGCTGGGCCACGGCCACCTGGCGCTCCGCTTTTTTAACGGAAACCCCGGAATTCTCGGCCAGGGCCTCGGTGTAAAGAGCGTTGCCGTTGGATTCCATGCCGCTTTCGTACTTCAGCCTGATGAGTTTGGCGTTCTCCGCCCTGATGGAGAGGATCTTCTTCTGTACCTCTATCCTTTTCTGCGCGAAAAGCAGGTCGGCGAAGGCGGCGGCGAGGGCCTGCCTGGCCGAAGCCGAAACCGACCGGTAGTCCGATTCCGCCCTTTCTTTGTTTATCCGGCTGGTTTTAACCGCGGAGGCCGCTTTAAGGTTTAAAAGGTTCTCGGAAACGGAAACCCCGGCGCTCCAGCTGTAGTTGCCCGGGGGGGAGTCCGGAACGCCCGACCTGGAGACGGAGTGGGAAAGGCCGATATTGGAGATATAGTAATTAAGCCCGGCCCCGGCCAGGTAGTCGTAGCCGGCCTGCTCCATAGAGGCGCGGGCGGCTTTGACCGAGGGATTATTGGCCGCGGCCAGCCGCCTGGCCGCGTCCCAGTCCAGGGAGAGCTGCTGCTGCGCGGCAGCGCGGCCCGCAAGCAGCAGGAGCATAGGCAAAAGGAGGAGCTTTTTATTGAGGGTCATGGGTTTATGGATGAGCTGCATACCAATACAACGCGGCCGCGGCCTTTTTTATTGCAAATTATTTACCGAGCGGTAAATAAACGCCTTATTTCAGCTTTTCCTGGCCCTCGAAGCTGCGGTCGAGCCGGAAGCCGGCGAGGATGTCCTTATCTTCGGAGGAGGGCTTGCCGGCTATATGCGCCGCCAGGGCCTCCCCCAGGCCGGGCCCGAGCATGAAGCCCTGGCCGCACATCCCCACGGCCAGGACATAGCCTTTCAGCGCGGCCGGGAAATCGACTATAGGAAAGCCGTCGGGGGTCATCGGGTAAAGCCCGCGCCAGGTGCGGCGCACCTTGAGGTTGGCCAGATTGGGCATCAGCGAGATCATCCGGCGGGAGATCTCCGGCAGGAATTCGGAGGTGGAGCGCCTGTCATGCCCCCAGATCGGCGGCTGCGGGGTCATGCAGAACACGATCTGCCCTTCCCAGTTCTGGTAAAAATAATAATTCTTCGATTTGTCGCCCGGGCGGATGTCCACTACCATAGGCTCGAAGAACCTTTCGGCCGGCTCGGTTATCCCGGCCTCGTGGCTGTCCGGCTTTACCGGGACCTTTATCCCGGCCAGTTCCGAAACGGGGGCCGCTTCGGCGCCGGCGGCATTGACCACCCATTTGGCGGAATAGCGGCCCAGGGCGGTCGCCACGCCCGTAACTGCGCCTTTTTGGGACGCTATTTCCGTCACCGCTTCTTTGAAGTGAAATTCGGCGCCCAGTTTTACGGCGCGGCGGTAGAAAGCGTTGACGCTCAGAAGCGGCGAAGCCGAGCCGTCGCCGGGGGCCCAGGTCCCGCCACGCAGGTCCTTCTCGGCTATGCCGGGGACCAGTTTCCGCACTTTCTCCGGCCCGGCCCAGTCTATATCCAGGCCGAAACCCTGCTGCACTTTGAGCAGCTCCCTCAGCACGGCCTCGTCCCGCTCTTTATAAACGGGGAAAAGATAGCCGCCCTTTATCCAGCCTATATCGTCGCCATGCTTCTCTTTCCAGGTGGAAAAGATCCGCAGGCTGCGCAGGCAGGCCTTTATTTTGGACCCGTCGGAGTGGGTGGCGCGCACGCCGCCTATCGCGCACTTGTTCTGGCCCTGGCCGGGGGAGGCCTCTTTATCGAGCACAAGCGTCTTAAGCTTGCGCTCCGCCAGCGCCATGGCCAGCGGCGCCCCTATGCTGCCCGCGCCGATTATGATGACATCGTAAAGGTTCTTCATATTAGAATCCGCCCCAGTCGGCTTTATCTTCGGCGTCGGTACGGCACTTCACTCCCGAGAAGACGCCCAGCGGCGCTTCCACGAACAGCGGCCTCTTCGTGAAAGCCGTGACCTCTTTCAGGTCCACGCCTTCGCTCCGGAAAATATTAAGCAGCATCGTCGAGCAGGTCTTGGAGCCGCAGGCGCCCATGCCGGCCCGCGTAACCGCTTTGAGCTGGTTCAGGTCGCGCATGCCGGCGCGGATAGCGCGGCGGATCTCGCCCAGGCTTACCCGCTCGCAGCGGCAGATTATAGTTTCGTCGTCGGACTTGGCCAGCTCGGCCGCCGCTTTCTTTCCTGCTTCAGCGGGGTACAGTTTCAGCGAAACGGCCAGGTCCGCGGTTTCCTGGGAGGCTTTCACTATGACGATAAGAGTATTCTCCGCTTTGAAATCTTTCACGTCCAGGACCTCGGCCTCGCCGAGGTCGGCGCCTTCCCGGCCGGTCAGCCTCACTTTATCGCCTTTTTTCACCAGCCCGCGGCCGATCTCGAAAGGCAGGGCCACCGACGGGTTCTTCGGATCTTTGCGGCGGTCCACTATGGTCACTGCGAGCCCGGGGCAGATTATCAGGCATTTGAAGCAGCCGATGCAGTCCCCGGAGAACTTCGGGGTGGTCATAATGCTGTCGCCGGAAAGCTTTATAGATTTCTTCGGGCAGACGGTGACGCAGGGATTGCAGGGTATCTCCTGGCGGCAGTGCATTACCGGGTAGACGGGGTTGGGCGGCCGCTTCACTTCAGCGGTCTCCGTGGCGCCGGGCCTGGACTTGAGGACCTCCAGCCGGTCGAACCAGAACTGCGGCACCGGCCCGGACATCACGCCCAGGCTCTTGAGCACTTTATGGGCGGTGATCTTCCCGCTGAACATCGCCGCGGAGGCTTCGGCTATCTCCTCGGCGTCGCCGCAGACGAAAGCTTCCATCCCGGCCTCGCGGGCCTGGGCGTGGAACTCGTCCACCGAGCTGAGGCCCACGGCTATAAGCAAAGTGTCGGCCTTGAAAGTTTTTTCGGTGCCGGGCAGCGGGCAGAATTTTTCATCCACTCCGGCTATGGTCACGGTTTCCACCCCGTTCCTGCCTTCGGCGCGGAGTATGGTGTGGCGGGTATAGACCGGCACGCCCAGGCGCTTTATTTTATCCTCGTGGACTTTATAGCCGCCGCAATGGCCCTGCGCCTCGATAAGCCCCACCACCTGTATGCCGGCCTGCAGCGCGTGGTAGGCCGCTATCAGCCCGACGTTCCCGCCGCCGACGATGAACAGCCTTTTGGCGGGCCGCACCAGGTCGCGGTTCACCAGGGTCTGGAAAGCGCCCGCGCCGTAGACTCCGGGCAGGGTATTGCCGGGGAAAGCCAGGCTTTTCTCCCGCGCGCCGGTGGCGCTTATCACGGCCTTCGGGCGCACCAGGTAATATTTGTCCCCGCGCAGGACCCCGGCTTTCTTATCCGAAAAAACCGCGAGGCAGCAGGCGTCCGTCCAGGCTTTCACCGAAGGATATTCTTTCAGCTGGGCCTCCAGCTTCTCCGCGATGTCGATCCCGCGGGTTCCGGCGTAGCAGTCCTCCACCGAACCGAAAAATTTATGGGTCTGGAGCACCAGCTTGCCGCCGAACCTGGCTTTGTCGTCTATGACCAGGGTCTTCACGTTCAGCTTGCCCAGCTCGGCCGCGGCGGCCAGGCCGGAGGGGCCGCCGCCTATTATCAGGGCGTCGACGTCCAGCTCTTCTACGCGCCCGAACTCCTGGACGCAGGCGGTCTTCGGCAGCCTGGCTTCGCCGCGCAGGGTTTCCACCTTCATTCCCGCGCGCACCGGGGTCACGCAGGATTTCACGGTAAGCCCGTCGGCGATGACGGAGCACTGGGCGCACTGCCCGTTGGCGCAGAAGATGCCCTGCGGCGCCGAGTCTTTTTTGTGGCGGCTGAAAATTTTTATCCCGTTGGCGAAGAGGGCGCTGGAGATCATCTCTCCTTCGAGCCCGGAGCAGGGCTTTCCGTCGAAGGTGAATTTTATGGTTTTGCGCTCTTCCGGCTGGAGTACGGGGTGCTCGGTTATTCTTTCCATATTGTCCTCGCGCTGCCTTCGGCCGGCGGCGGCCTGCCTCTTGATTTATATACTACAATAAATGAAAGTTATGGAGAAAACCCGGGCAAACCGCTCCAGTGAAAAATGGCTTTTCTACGGCGCCGCCGCCGCGGCCGCCGCTCTTGCCGCCTGGGCCTTCCTTGGCCGGGCCCCGGCTTCGGTGCAGAACTTCGCCTATTACGCCGACCGCGGCGAACTCCTTTTCCACGCGGTAAGCAGCAAGGCCGTAAGCTACAGCATGCCGCTCCTGAGCCTGCTGGCCTCGGCCGCCGGGCATTTTAAATTCGACCCGGCCCTGCCGGCCAGGTTCGCCGCCGCGCTGCTCTGCCTCGCGGCCTACGGCCTGGGGGCGCGCGCGGGGGGGCGGGCGCGCGGAGCCCTTTTCGCTCTCGCCGCGGCCGCCGCCACGCTCACCTGCGCCGCCCCTGAAGCCGAGCAGGTTATCTATTCTCTTTTCCTCCTGGTTTTCCTCAGCCTGGAATTCAGGCGGCAGTCGGACGAAAGCCTCTTCTCCTCGGCCGCGGCCGGCCTTGCCGCCGGCGCTTCCATGCTGATCCGCTCCCCGCTCTTCGCTTTTCCCCCGCTGGCGGTTTTGTTCCGGCGCCTTTCGCCCGGGCGCAAAGCCGGCTGGCTGGCCGCCGCGGCCCTTTTCCTGTTTTGCGCTTATCTCCCGCTTGCGCCCTGGGCGCGGCTGAACCACAGCGTGTTCGGGCGGTTGATAATTTTCGAGGAAGAGCGCTCCACCTGCAATATCATCACCGGGGCCAGCGGCATAGTCTATACCATCGAGGGCGACGCCCGCGCTTTCGCCGGGCTGTCCAGGACGGAAAGCGTTTATCCCTGGGCGGTAAGAACGGTGCTTGGAAACCCCGGCCGCTACGCTCTTTCCGTGGCCAAGCGCGCCTGGCGCGTCTTCCTGATGTTCCCGCTCCTCTTCCTCCTGGCCGGCGCCGGTTTTATCCTTAGCCGCAAAGACCCGCTGGCGCGGCTGCTCGCTTTTTTCAGCGCGTATTTCCTCCTGATCCACTGCCTGCTTTCGATAGAGGAACGTTATTTTTACCCGCTGCGTTATGTACTGGCTTTGCTTGCCGCCGGCGGGGCCTGGGAGCTTGCTAAAAAAGCCGGTCTGGCCGTTGAAGAAAAGGGGAAGGATCATTTTACCGTCCCGCTCCTCGCTTTGGTCCTCGCCGCCTCGGCCGGGACTCTCGGAGTGGTCTGGCGCTACCCGGGCGCGGCCAAGCCCGCCCTTATCGCCGTGACACAAGAACTTGAAAAATATCCTTCCGACGCCTGGCTGCACAGGAAACGCGGGGAAATTCTGCTCTCCCTGGACCTCACCGCCGAAGGCCTCGGATCCCTCGGGCGGGCCTGCGGGCTCTCCGGGGCGCGGGACCTGTGTTATATCTCCGGGGCGATGAAGTCCGCCGCTCCTCAGGACCCGCCTCCGCTTGAAAATTATTATGAGCTCCAGCTGGTCAAACTTATGAGGGAGCTCGAGCTGGGCCGGGAAGCGGCGGCAAAAGAAACTTTGGCGGCGGCGCTTGAAAACTGGCGCGGAGAAAAAAATTCGATAAAAGGCGCGCAGTTCAAAGAGGATGAGAATAACCTGGCGCGGATAAAAGAAAGCAATAAAACTTTCTGGGATATGGACCTGGCCAACGCCCTGGCCTATCTGCCGCCGGAGAAGCGCGCCGGGGCCCTGGCCCTGCTTTCGCGGCTTACCCCGCCGACCCCCAAGCTGCGCGCGATGCTCCTGCGGAACAAAAAAAACTTGTCGGCGGCTGAAAAGGCCGAAAAAGAAGAACTGCGCAAAAAGCTTGAATTCGAGCTGCCCGAAGCCGAATTCGAGTGGGGCGGAACGGCGCGCGAACTGACCGCGGAGCTGCTTGAAAAAGAGCGCGCGCCGGAAGGAACGGGAGGGGAACTCGGGCTTTTGCTTGGCCTGGACCTTGAGCCCGGGGAAGCCGTTTCGATTTTCGATACGCATTGCGGGGAGTGTACCGGGCCGGCCGTAAAGGCCGCGGCCCGGGCTTACCTGTCCGCGGGAAAGGACCGTATAGCCGAAGCCCGCGATCTGGCGGCGGCGGATCCCGGAAATTTCGCCTATGCCCTGGTACGGTTGGAAAGCGAGAATTTCAGCCCGGAGTCTCTTAAAGCGGCAGCCGGTACTCTTAAGAACTATCCCTATCCCCTTGCCGCGGGGGCCCTGGCCTGGGCGCAAAAAGGCGGGAAAAAAGAGGCCGTGGCCCTGGCCAGGGCGGCCGCCCTTACGAATAAACTGGATAAGAACGGCTGGAGCCTGGCCCTGCTCGCGGCCCAGGAGGCCGGGGATTATAAAACAGGCCTTGAGATAGCCGGCCTGGCCCTGCGCGAAAACCCCGGCTCCTCGCTGCTTCTAAATGACCGGGGAGTGCTCCGGAGCCTCTCCGGAGACGCCGCGGGGGCGGGCAAAGATTTCGAAGCGGCTGTTTCGGCCGATCCCTCTAATTTTTCGGCGCTTATGAACCTGGGCGCTACGCTGGAAAGAGCGGCGGAAAAAGAAAAAGCCGCCGGAACCTACGCCAGGGCGCTCCGGGCGGCGCGGCCGGGGACGGAAAAGCGGGACGCGGAACAGGCGCTTTCCAGGTTGGGAAAAGCTCAATGAAATGTTTGGTATAATATAGCCAGGGATAGAGATTTCAGGAGGGTACAATGAAAAAAATCATTCTTGCGGCGGTCTGCGGCCTTTTCGCCGCCAACCTTAGCGCGGCGGAGAAGCTTAATTTCACCGACGCTTCTTTCGCGAAGCAGCTCAGCGCGGTAACTACGGCGCCCGAAGTTCAGCTCCCGGAGGCCGGCAAGCCCGCCAGGGCCAAAGCCGGCCGCTACGTGCAGGTTTCCGGCTACGTGAACCTCACCGGCAACGGCTTCATTTCAGGCCCCACCGGCGGCTACACCTCGGTCCCGCTCAGCGGCTGGGCCTCCTTCAGGGATTCCACCGGCGAGGTGACCAGCAATAACTCCTACATCAACGTCTACGCCTCGATGTGGATCTACCCCAACCAGTACGTCATGCAGACGGTCTGGCCCAATATCTACGCGCAGTTCTCCTACAAGGGCAAGCCCGTCGGCTCCGCCAATATGACCGGGAGCATCTCGGTCTCCGGCTGGCCCAGCGGCAACTTCGTTTCCCTCAACGGCTCGGGCTACCTCAACGGCTCGATCTACGTCGAAGACCAGCCTTAACAGGTTCAGCGCCGCGCGGGGCACAGGAAAAATGGCGGCTATAAAAAGCCGCCATTTTTATTTAAGGACTCGACAATGAAATTACTCGAAGGCAAGACCCTTTCGGCTGAAATACTGGGCGCCCTGCCGGCGCGCATCGACGCGGTGAAGGCCCGCCTGGAGCGGCCGCCGTCGCTCGCCATCATAAACTATTTCGCGGACTCTCCCTCGGCGGTCTACGTGAAGCGGAAGATCGCCGCCTGCGAGAAACTCGGCATCGCGGTCCAGCTCTTCGCCCCGAAGCCGGAGGAGGGCTACCCGGCCTTCAAAGCGCTTCTGGCCAGGCTTGGGGCGGATCCCAATTACGACGCTATCATGATAGAGCGGCCCCTGCCCGACGGTTTCGAGACGCTCGAGACCTGGGACGCGCTGCCGGCCGCCAAGGACGTGGACGGGCTGTCCACGCTGAACATGGGCCGGCTCTTCCTGGCTAAAAAATTCTCCGAGGTGGAAGAGGGCGGCTATTTCGCCCCCTGCACGGCCCTGGCCGTGATCCGCCTTATGAAATTCCACGGGATAAACCCGTCCGGCATGAACGTCGCCGTAGCCGGGCGCTCCGCCGTGGTGGGCCGGCCGCTTGCGCAGATGCTCACCTCGCTGGACGCGACGGTGACGATGTGCCATACGCGCACGAAGAACACGGCGGAGATCTTCAAGCGCGCCGACCTGGTGATAACCGCGGTGGGAAAAGCGAAGTGGCTCAAGAAAGACCTGCTCCCGCCCGGCGCCACCGTTATCGACGTGGGGACCAATTTCGACGAGAGCGGGAAGATGTGCGGGGACGCGGACTTCGAGGATATAAAAGACGGAGCCGCGGCCGTTTCCCCCGTGCCCGGCGGCGTAGGCCCCGTCACTTTGGCCTGCCTGATAGAAGCTTCCGTGAAAGCCGCCGAGCTGGCCGTCAAAACGGAGAAAAGAGGGATAATACTCACATGAAAATAATGCTTAAACTTGTTATCGCCCTGCTGCTGCCGGCGGCGCTCAGCCTGCCGGTTTCCGCCCAGGACGAAGAGGGCGCCGCGCCGCCTGAAGGGACCACTACGGAAAGCGACGTCAGGCCCATGGTGAAACCCGAGGATAAACCCGCCGTGAAACCCGCGGCCAAACCGGCGGCTAAAAAAACCGCCCCGAAGAAAAAGCCCGCCAAGAAAAAGAAGAAGCCCGCCAAGCCGGTGTCCGAATACAAGTTCACCTCGGCCGAGGCAGTGCCGACCTATAAATTCGACAAAAAGGCCAACCCGATAGTGAAAGCCCCGCCTAAAAAGAAAGGCGCCGCCAAGCCGGCCGCCAAAAAGAAGGCCGGCGACGATTCGAAATATATAAAAGAAGAAAGCGCGACCAAATCGCCGGAGGAAGGACAGTAATGGCCGACCTCCTGGTCAAGCTTTACGACCTGCCGCCCTCCGCGCAGGCGCTTGAAAAACTGCGCGAAGAAGGGATAGAGATACGCCGCGCCATCGGACCTGAGAAGCACGCCGTGGTGGAATGGGCCGAAAAGAAATTTTCGCGCTCCTGGGCCTCGGAGTGCGACGTCGCGCTTTCGGCGCAGCCCGTCACCTGCTTCATAGCCATAAAGGAAAAGCAGCTCATCGGCTTCGCCTGCTACGATTCCACCCTGAAAGGCTTCTTCGGGCCTATCGGCCTGGACGAGAGCGTTAAAAAGAAGGGCCTGGGCAAAGCGCTGCTGATAAGGACGCTGGAAGCGATGCGCGACGCCGGCTACGGCTACGCCGCGATAGGCTGGGCCGGGCCGGTGGAGTTCTTCAGGAAGACCGTCGGAGCTACGGTCATCGAAGGCTCGGAGCCCGGGGTTTACAAGAACCTTATAAAAGCCGGGCCGCGGCAATAGGCAGCCGCCATGAAAGTCCCGCACGAGTGGCATAAAGATTTTTTCAGGAACTCTTTCTACAACCCCGCCTCCCCGGCGGCGGTGGAGAAGGCCCCGGCCGAGGCGGCCTTTATCCTCAGGCAGCTTAAATTAAAAAAAGGCGCCGCGCTTCTGGACCTGTGCTGCGGCCCCGGCCGCCACGCCGTGGAATTCGCCAAAAAGGGCCTGGCCGTTACCGGCTATGATTTTTCCGCGGAGTACCTGAAGGAGGCCTCGGCGCGCGCGAAGAAAAAGAAGGTTTCACTGCGGCTCCTGCGCGGCGATATGCGCCGGCTGCCGTTCCGCGGCGAGTTCGACGCGGCCGTGAACCTGTTCACCAGCTTCGGCTATTTCCAGAAATTTTCCGACGATCTGAAAACGCTCAAAGGCGTGGCGGCGGCGCTTAAGCCGGGAGGGTTTTTCCTCCTGGACGTCATTAACGGCGACTTCGTCCGGAAAAATTTCCGGCGGCGCGACTGGGTGGAGATGGAGGACTATTACCACCTGGAGGAAGTAGAGGCCCTGCGCGACGGAGTGTCCACTACCTGGACAAGGATAGAAAAGAAAGGCGGAAAAGTTCAGTCGCGCAAATTTTTCGGCAGGCTGTACGATAAAAAAAGCGTCAGTTCCGCCCTCGGGAAAGCCGGCCTGAAGCCCCTTAAGTTCTGGGGCGGCTTCAGCGGCAAACCTCTGACTTCCAAAGCGAACAGGCTTATCGTCCTGGCCAGGAAGAGCCGATGAAAACCCCGGAAGCTCCGGGCTTCAAGATAATCGGCGTGCTTGAATCCTGTTTCCAGGAAAAATTCGGAACGCCGCGCCAGCCGCACTTGGTCCCCGGCTCTTTCGCCAGGCTTAAGATCTACCCGCAGTTCTCGCCGGAACATTCCCTGGCCGGCCTGTCCGAGTTCAGCCATGTCTGGCTGCTCTCCTGGTTCCACCTGAGCACGAACAAGACTTTCCACCCGAAGATCCATCCGCCCCGGCTTAAAGGGGGGAAGATAGGCGTCTTCGCTTCGCGTACGCCGCACCGCCCAAATCCCGTCGGGCTCTCCCTCACCAAGCTCGAGCGCGTGGAGAAAGACACGCTCTACCTCTCGGGGATAGACCTGATCAGCGGAACCCCGATCCTGGACGTGAAGCCTTATCTGCCGATCAGCGATATAGCCGCCAACCCGCTCTCCGGCTGGGTCCCGCTCAATACTTTCCCCGAGCTGAAAGTGGAATTCTCCGCCCGGGCGCTTAAAGACATCGAGCGGCTCGACCCGCCGGGGCTGCGGGATATCCCGCGGCTGATCGCGGACACGCTCCGGCACGACCCGCGCAATATCCGCGACCGCACCCAGATGAAAGACGGCGCGGAGCTGGCTTTTTTCATGCTGAACCGGGAAATAAAGTTCTCGGTCACCGGCGATACCGCCACCGTTACCGGGGTGGAAGCGGCCGTCCCTTTCGACAAAAAATTCCGCCGGGAAAAGCCCGGCAGCCGCCGCGGCCTATAATTGAAAACTCAATAAATATAAAGTAACATCAAATTACGGCGTTTTATCGCCGGGAAGCTGGAAAGTCCGGACTTATGCTGAAAATAGAATATTTACAGGAACAGCGGGAGAGATTAAGGGCGAAGAAGGACGCCATCGCCCAGGAAAGGGAGCACTGGCAGTCGGACAACAGCTATTATTATTCCCAGATCCTCAATTCCCTGAAGTTCTTCATCCCCGCGAATTCCTCCATCCTGCATATCAACTGCGGCACCGGCTATATCCTTGAAAGGCTGGACCCGTCCTATGCGGTCGGCGTCGAGGACGCGCCCGGGCAGATCAAAAAAGCGGAGCAGAAGAAGCTGAATAACGTAGGTTTCATCTGCCAGAACCCGGAGGAGCTTAGCCTGCCGGAGCCGCGGGTCTTCGATTTTATTTTGATCTCCTCGGTGGAGGACCTCGTCGACATCAAAGCGGTGCTGGACTCCGTCACGAAATACGCGGACAACAGCACCAGGATAATAGTCACGAATTACAACTATCTCTGGAACCCGCTGGTGAGGCTCGCCGAGAAACTGAAGCTGAAATATCCCCAGGAGCTGCACAACTGGGTGTCCACCAAGGACATGGACGATTTCATGCGCCTGTCGGGGCTGGACGTGATCGCCACCGACAATATCATCCTTTTCCCTTATTATATCCCGCTGGTCTCGAGGCTGCTGAACAGGTTCGCGGCCAGGCTGCCTTTTTTCAATAATTTTCCGCTGATCCAGCTTTCTTTCGCCAGGAAGACGCCGAAGCTTAAAGACCCGGCGGAATATTCCATTTCCGTGGTCGTGCCCTGCCGGAACGAGGTCGGAAATATCCAGAACGCGGTGGAGCGGATCCCCGCGATGGGCAAGCACACCGAGATCATTTTCTGCGACGACAAATCCACCGACGGAACGCCGGAAAAAGTCAGGGAGATGATAAAGAAGTATCCCGAAAAAGACATCAAGCTGGTGGCCGGGCCCGGGATCTGCAAAGCGAAGAACGTCTGGACCGGCTTCGACGCCGCCTCCGGGGATATCCTGCTGATCCTGGACGCCGACCTTTCCGTCATCCCCGAGGAGCTGCCTTATTTCTTCGAGGCCATCACCAAAGGCTACGGCGAGTTCATCAACGGCTCGCGGCTGGTCTACCCGATGCACGACGACGCGATGAGGTTCCTGAACGTCCTCGGGAACAAGTTCTTCTCGACGCTTTTCTCCTTCATCCTGGATATCCCGCTGAAAGACACCTTATGCGGGACCAAGGTCCTGTGGCGCACCGATTACCTGAACAAAGTAAAACCCCGCCGCGGGACCTGGGGCGAGGACCGCTGGGGCGACTACGACCTGATCTTCGGCGCCGCGAAGAACCTCAAGATAATAGAGTTGCCGGTCCACTACATGGACAGGACCTACGGCGAGACCAAGATGACCGGCAGGTTTAAAAACGGCTGGATCATGCTGAAAATGTGCCGGCAGTCGATGTTCAAGACCAAATTCCACTAGGAAGGCCAGCTATGAAAATACTTGTGACGGGCTCCAGCGGTTTGATCGGCAGCGAAGTCGTTTCTTATTTCGCCGGGAAGGGCCACGAGATCTACGGCATCGACAATAATATGCGCGCGGACTTCTTCGGGCCCGGCGGCGACACCAGCTGGCGGCAGAAAGAGCTGAGCGGGAAATACAAGAATTTCACGCATTCCTCCATAGACATA
Organism: bacterium; assembly: GCA_021811315.1. Taxonomy (GTDB): domain Bacteria; phylum Elusimicrobiota; class Elusimicrobia; order Elusimicrobiales; family UBA9959; genus UBA9959. The sequence goes on along the minus strand of JAJZPF010000001.1, from coordinate 203,752 downwards.
AGGGACCGGGCCGCCGTCCTGAAATGCCTCGGGGAAATAAAGCCGGAAGCTATAGTCCATACCGCGGCCCAGCCCAGCCACGACCTGGCGGCCTCAAGGCCTTTCGACGATTTCGACGTGAACGCCGTGGGAACGCTGAACCTGCTCGAGGCGACCAGGCGGCATGTGCCCGAAGCGGTGTTCGTTTACACTTCGACCAACAAGGTCTACGGCGACGCGCCCAACAGCATAAAGCTGAAAGAGCTTGAAAAGCGGTGGGACTATGCCGACGAGAAGTATAAGAACGGCATCGCCGAGGATTTCACTATCGACCAGTCGAAGCATTCCATCTTCGGCGCTTCGAAAGCGGCCGCGGATATCATGGTGCAGGAGTACGGCAGGTATTTCTCGATGAAGACCTGCTGCTTCCGCGGCGGCTGCCTGACCGGCCCGAACCATTCCGGCGTCGAACTGCACGGTTTCCTCAGCTACCTCATAAAAGTGAATTTGGAGGGCCGGGTCTATAAAGTGTTCGGCTACAAAGGCAAGCAGGTGCGCGACAATATCCACTCCCTGGACGTGACCAGGATAATAGAGCAGTTCATCGAGAAACCCAGGATAGGAGAAGTTTACAACCTGGGCGGCGGGCGCGGTAATTCCTGTTCCATCCTGGAAGCGTTCGGGATCATAGAAGGGATAACCGGCAAGAAGATGAACTACGAGTACGTGGAGAAGAACCGCGAAGGCGACCACATCTGCTATATCTCCGACCTGCGCAAGCTGAAGAGCCACTACCCCAACTGGGATATCTCGGTGCCCCTGCCTAAAATATTCGAAGAAATAGCCTCGGCCTGGCAGAAACGCGGCCTGAAGTAAAGCCGCTTAAGCAAAAGAAAGACCCGCCGGTCGTGCCGGCGGGTCTTTTCTATGCGCGCGGGCGTTATTTACTGGCCGAAGTCGTAGGCCGCGGCTTCTTCAGCCACGGCATTGCAGCGTTTGCCGGCCGCGTCGGTCATCCTGGTGCGCATAAAGCCTTTCTCGCCCCAGGAGGTTCCCCAGCTATTGCGCAGGATCCAGACGCCCTTGCCCGGGGGAAGATTGCCGTTCTCGTCGAAAGCGGCGCCCTCGTTATCCCAGCCCACGATATTGATCATGTGGTCGAGCTGGCCGTATTTGCAGGCATTGTAGACGCCGCCGCTGTAGCTCTGCCAGCGGCCTACGCCGGCGGCCACCGCGATGGCTATTTCTTTGCCGGTGCTTGCCATATAAGCCTCTATATCTTTAACTGTGGGCCCCGAGGCTTTTTCGCCAAGCATGAACCAGCCTTTTATGCTCGCCGCTATCGGGAGATCGGCGCGGCATTTGCCGTTACCGTTCTTATAGGGGCAGTCTTTCCAGAGCGGCTGCCCGCGCGGGGCGACGATATCGTTGGCGGAGTCGAAGTAGCCGCCCTGGCAGCCGGCGGCGTAGGTGGAATTGTTCACCATCCACTCCTGGGAGAGCCGGCCGGGATCTTTGCCGGCGAGAGCGTGGCCGTCGCGGTGCGCCGCGGTAAGGCCGAAAGCCCAGCAGCTGCCGCAGGAGCCCTGGTTCTCTATCTGGGTGAGGCCCGGGCGCAGGTCGAGGGCGTTGGGGATCTCGACTTTAACGTCTTTGAAAGATTTCCACATCGAGGCGGGCAGGTCTTTCTTTATAAAGCCCTTGGCGTAAACCACGCGCTCGGCCGACTCGGTAAAGGTGAATTCGGGGAAGAAAGGAGTGGAGACGGCCGGCTGGGAGGCTTCCCGGGCGGAGCCGAGCATCGCGCCCATGTCCCCGCTCTGGTCGAAAGTCACTTCCCTGTCCGCCGCCGCGGCGTAGCCCGCCAGCGAAGCAAAAGCAAAAAACACCGCTATAAGTTTCTTATTCATTTAGCCTCCGAATATATGGTTAAACCGGCCCAAGAGTTGTCTAAAGTCAATTATACACAAATCCATCCAGAATAAACGAGCAAAAAAGCGCTTTTTTACCCCGTCACGCCCTTGTCGGGTTGACCTGCTATGCTGTTGATAGGGGTGCTTTTCACTTTCCTGAAGTACCTTAAGAATAAGTATGTATATATGTATGTATTGTTATGTTGACTTATACCCATATCTCTGGTAAACTTATGATAACACATAACTGCAGCTTCATCTGGGACCCGGGAAAAGAAACCGCCAATATCCATAAGCACAGGGTCGATTTCATCACCGCCGCTAAAGCCTTTAAGGACGCAAATAGAAAAATTTACACGGACGCCAGGCACAGCGCTAAAGAAGAACGTTTTTTCTGTATAGGAAGGGTAGAGAACAGGATACTAACAGTACGGTTTACCTATCGAGGCGGGAAAATAAGGATAATCGGCGCCGGCTACTGGCGCAAAGGGAAGAAATACTATGAAAAAGAATTTAACGGACCCGAATAAACCCGCAGGAAGGCTGGCCAGGGTCCCCGACTTCCTCCCGCCCCCAGAAAAACTCGTCACGCCCGAGGAGAACGTGAAAGTCACCATCTCCCTGAGCAAAGCCAGCGTCCGTTTCTTCAAAGAAGAAGCGAGCAAACACCACACCAAATACCAAAAAATGATCCGCACCCTTGTAGATACCTATACCGCTCACTACCAGCACCACTAGGCTCCGGGACTAGGATTCGAACCCGACATAACCATAGCATTCGGACTTGCCGTCGAAGGGGTGGCGAGGGCATGGGTTCGGAGCGACCTCTCGGAGGCCGACGCTTGCATAGCGCGGGAAAGGCCGGGTGGCCGGCAGGCCACTGCAGTGAGAGGAGGCGCGCGCACGGTGTGCGCGACGCCGTGAGCGACGGGCCCATGCCCTCGCCGCAACAACTACGCATCTATGCGGTGCTGCCGCTAAGCGGCCAATTCGAACATTTTATCTATTGATCTTTTGGCGCGGATTGCGATATCCGCGGGGACCGTCACTTCTTCCGGGTTCGGGTCTTTCAGGAGGGTCAGGACGCTTTCGAGGGTGATGGACTTCATGTAGGGGCAGAGCCGGCACATCGCTATGAAATTTTTCTCCGGGAATTTGAGCTTCGCGAGCTCGCCGAAGCCGCATTCGGTCAGCAGTAGATAGGCGGCGGCGTTGGTGTTCTCCACATAGCGCATCATATCGCCCGTGCCGCCCATGAAATCGACCGCCGCGATAAGGTCGGAAGGGCATTCGGCGTGAGCGAGCGCCACGAGGCCGGGATATTTCTGCCTGTAAATTTTTATAAGGTCCGGGTTCAGATGCTCGTGAACGATGCAGGTCCCGTTCCAGAGGATGATATCCTTGCCGGGAGTCTTCCCCAGCACTTTCGCCAGGTTCGTCCCCATGAAGCGGTCGGGGATGAAAATAACCTTATCGTGCTTCTCGTACATCTTCCGCAGGATCTTCTCGGCGTTCGCGCTGGTCACTATGCAGTCCGATTCGGCCTTAACTTCGGCCGAAGTGTTGATATAAGTGACCACCGGCAGGCCGGGATGCTCCGCCTTGAGTTTGCGCACATCCTCGCCGGTGATAGCCTCGCTTAGCGAGCAGCCGGCGTTCTTCGAAGGCACATAGACTTTTTTGGAGGGATTGAGGATCTTGGCCGTCTCCGCCATGAAATGAACGCCGCAGAAAACTATGATATCCGCCGCGGTCTTCCGGCAATCGTCCGCCAGTTTGTAAGAATCGCCCACCAGATCGCCGATGCCGAGGATAATGTCCGGAGTCTGGTAGACATGGGCGCAGATAACCGCGTTCTTTTGCTTCTTAAGCGTGTTTATCTCCAGCGTCAGCCCCGCCACGCGCGCGATATCGCCTTCTACGCAGCGGCGGTGCAGGCCGAGCGCGGTCAGGCGTTTTATTTCCTCGTTCAAAGCGTCCATATCAGCCTTTCAACTCCCATTTCCCGAAGATGTCGGGATAATTGCTGAAGATCCCGTCCACGCCGATGTTATTCATGCGCAGGGCGTCTTTTTTCTCGTTCACGGTATAGACGCAGACCCTGAACCCGGCTTTTTTGATCCGGGAGACGTTCAGCTTGAAAGCTATGCGCAGAGCCATGTGGAAATTCACCGCGCCTATGGCTTTTGCTTTCTTTATTGCCGGCAGGAGGAACAGGGTGCTTAGCCCGTGGCCGAGGAAAGCCAGTTTCAGGCGGGGGGAAAGCTCGCGGAAGCGCTTAAGAGTGGGATAGTCGAAACTTGAGACTATCGATTTGTCGAAAAGCCCCGGCTTGCTCTTCAGGAAAGAGAGGATTTTCTCCTCGATCCCTGGATAGACGTTATTGTCGTTCTTGATCTCGAAATTCAGCCAGTCCGACTTCTGCCCGATAATATCCAGAACTTCTTCCAGGCGGGGGATATGCTGCACGATCTTGTCTCGCTTGAAATGGGCCGCTACATTGTATTTCTTCAATTCTTCGTAATTCAGGTCCGCGATCCTGACCGCTTTGTGGGCCGTAGTTTTCAGGTCATAATCGTGATGCACAACTAAAATGCCGTCCTTCGTCTGGTGGACGTCGAACTCGAAATCTTTGGCCCCCAGTTCGATCGCCAGCTTGAAGGCTTTTAGCGTGTTTTCCGGCGCGTAGCCCGAGGCGCCGCGGTGAGCGATTATTTTCATAGGAAGAGCTTTTTAACCTCGGAGAAATACTCGTCCGAATATTCGAAGCCGGCCATTTTGTCCCGCTCCGAGCCGGGGCCGTGGAAATCCGTGCCGGCCGTGAGGAACAGCCCGTGCCGCGCGGCCAGGCTGATGAACTCCCGGGTGGCGACGCCGGTATGAGCGGGGTAAAAAGCCTCCAGCCCGTCCAGGCCGGCGGCCTTCCAGGCGGGCAGGTCCAATATTTTAGCTACTCCGCCGGGGTGGGCCAGCACGGCTTTGCCGCCTGCTTCCTTCACCGCCTTTATAGCTTCCTCCACCGTGGGCCCGTTCGGGAGGACGTAGGCGGGCGCGCCGGGGGCGAGGTAGCGCTTGAAAGCCTGGCTCCGGCTCGGGACCAGTTTGCGGGCGCGCATCACGTCCGCCACGTGGGGGCGCCCGACGGTGCGCCCGGCGGGGACCGGCAGGTCCTCGAAAGCGATGTCTATCCCCAGGCCTTTCAGGAGCTCAAGTATTTTTTTTATCCTGACTATCCGCCTGCCCCGGAATTCGGCGAGCCGCGCGGCCAGGACCTGGTCCGCCGGGTTTATCCCGTAGCCGAGGATGTGCAGGTTCTCGTGCAGGCCGGTGCTTATCTCCACCCCGTAGCAGTAGCTGAGGCCGGCCTCTTTCAGCGCCGGCTCCATCTCGGGCCAGCCGCCCGTCATATCGTGGTCGGTCAGGGAGAAATATTTTATGCCGGCGCGCGCGGCCTCGCGGGCCAGCAGGGCGGGCGTAAGCGTGCCGTCCGAATAGGTGGAGTGGTTGTGGAGGTTGATCAAAGCCATAGGCGCCGGGGGCGCTAGCCCTCGGCTTTAGAACTTCCCGGGGAGAGCTTTTTAGCCTACAGTTACGGCTTTAACTTCGGGGACTTCTTCTTTTATCATCCGTTCGACGACGTTCTGAAGCGTCATCGTGGCATGGGGGCAGCAGCCGCAGGCGCCGGTCAGGCGCACGGTAACGATGCCCTTCTTCTCGTCCACGCCCACCAGCTCCACGGAACCGCCGTCGGCCGCAAGCATGGGCTTTATTTTCTCTATAACTTTGGTGACTTTGTCTTTCATAATGATACCTCTGATTAAATTATACCATGCCGCGGGCCGCCCGGGTCCCGCGCCGCGCCCGGCCGCCTGGGCCCAATGCCGGGACCTGTTTAGGCCCTGCGCCCTTTCGGCTTCTCCCGCATTACTGTAGAATATACCAGGTAAGGAGATACCTGCATGAAAAAACACGCCCTGGCCCTGGCCGCCATAACCGCTTTCTTTTCCGTTTCCCAAGCGCAGGAGAATACAGCCCTCGACCAGCTGATAGGAACTTCCGATATAAACATTGCCGTCCCCGAAGCGCCCCTGCCCGACAGGGGTCCGATCCTTGACTCTATTTACAATACCTGGGACCCGGCGGCCCCTTTCTCTTATAGCCAGGCGCCCGCGCTGGTGCTTTCGAATACCGGGGGGGTAACCGTCATAAAGAACGTGCGCTCGGGCGCCGCCCCGGCCGACCATAAAAGCTATGCCTGGGATACCCTCACGATAAAGACGGCCCTGATAGAAAAAGTGATCTTCGGCTACAGGACTTACGGCGTCGGCCACTCTTTCCTGGTCTTCGTTTTCAGGGACGGCGGCGCGGTCAATTCTCTCGGTAAAAGCGTGCGGGCCCTCACTTTCGGCGCGGAAGGCTGGAGCAGGGAGCCTTACGGCTATACTCTCGCCCACGCCCTGAACGGCCGGTATCCGCTGCTCTGGCTCGCGACCACCTTCGAAAGCTACACCGGCTATATCGTGGCGAAAAAGACGGACTCTTTCTTCAAGAACATGAACCTCGGCCCGGCGCAAACCGCCAGGCTGTTCGGCCTGCTGATAGCGCGCATCGACGAGACGAACCGCAATAAAGAGACGTACAACATGTTCACCAACAGCTGCACGAATAACCCGGTCAATCTGATAAACCAGGTGATACCGGCCGACAAGCGCATCGCGCTGGAAGTGATCGGCGTGACGAATCCCAACTCCGCCCTCCCGCGGCTCGCGGTGAGGAAATACACGAATAACGGAACGCTGCGGACCGAGACCTTCCGAATGGGCGCGGATAATTACTCCCAGTTCGACATCACCAGGATCTGAACCGCTATGCTGAAAGAAGCGAAGAACGTAAGTCAGTCGGCGGGCGAGCCGCGCCGCCGCTGGTTCGACGACGAGTATTTCGACCTGATCGTCTGGTTCGAGAAGGATGACTCTATCTTTGGTTTTCAGCTTTGCTATGACCGGGAATACAAACCGCGCGCTCTTACCTGGACCAAAAAGGCCGGCTACAAGCACACCGGCATCGACGACGGGGAAGGCTCCGGCGGAATGCTTAAGGAATCTCCGGTCCTGGTGGCGGACGGGCTGTTCGATTCCCCGTCGATAGGAAAAAAACTGGAGAAAGCCGCCGGGGAACTGCCGCGCGACATAGCCGATTTTGTCCTGGAAAAAGTTAAAGTCTTCAAGCTCTGATGCCAAAGAACTTCAAACCTGAAATCGGCTCGGGCGACCTCGGGCTCACCGACCTCCTGGGCGGCAGGCGGGTCCCCAAAACGGACCGGCGTATAAAACTGAACGCCCTGGTGGACGAGCTTTCGGCCCTGCTCGGCCTGGTCAAAACAGGGCTCAAGGACAAAAAAACCAAAGAAGAGCTTTCGGCGGCGCAGGCCGCGCTTATCCGCGTCTCCGGCCTGGCGGCCGGAATGAAAGGCGAACTTAAAGAAGAAACCGCCGCGCTGGAAGCGCTGATAGGCGCGCTTTCGGAAACTATCAAACCGCCCAAAAAATTCGTCCTGCCGGGAGCGAATGAAACTGAAGCCCTGGCCCACCTGGCCAGGACCAAGACCCGGATCTGCGAGCTCCTCGCCTGGGAAATAAAAGCAAAAGCCCCCGCCGTCTACCTCAACCGCCTCTCCGACTACCTGTTCCTGCTCGCGCTGAAGAACGCCTGCAAATAATGTTTAAATAGGGTTGATCCGCCTGTCCGGGCCGGTCAGTTTAAGCATCCCGCCTTTGAACATCACTCCTTCCCTGAAGCGCGGCATATAAACTTTTACCTGGGCTATCCAGGTCTCCCAGTCATGGGGCCATTCGCCGCCCCAGCGGTCGTACCAGCAGGTTATTCCTTTTTCCTTGATGATCTCCGAGAGCGCCTCGGCCTGGGCGTTGAAAGTTTCCCAGGCCCCGAGGCCGTGAGCGATCACGATATAGCCTTCCCTGAGCTTGTCGAGGATGGCCGGGTCGTTAAGCCCGGGCGCGTAGCTGAGCGGCTCGTTGAAATAGATCCCGGGGTCGAAGTAGCCGCCTATCTGGTCCTGCATATGGTAGACACCGCTCAGGCACATAGCGGAGTCGAACAGGTCCGGGTGCTTCAGGAAGAAGTTGGCGGAGTGAAAAGCCCCGAAGCTGTTGCCGGTGGCCATGAATTTCTCGTTCACATTATAGACGCCGCGGATATAAGGGATCACTTCGCCGGTGATGCAGGCTTCGTACTGGTTATGCCTGCGGGCTATCCATTCGTCCCTGACCGGCTTGTACCAGGACTCGTTATCCCGCCCGTCTACGCAGAAAACCATTATCTCGCCTTTCTCGATGAATTCGGAAAGGGCTTCTATCATTCCCTTGTTCTCGTAATCGAAGAACCGGCCGCAGGAAGTGGGAAAAACCATGACGGGCTTGCCCGACCAGCCGTAGGCTTTGAACTCGAAATCCTGCCCGAGGTGCTGGCTGTAAAATTTGTGATAGTTCACTTGCATAGTTGTCCGTCCTGTGGCTGCTTTAAAATTACCACATTAATCTTATTAAATTTCAGGGCCCGACGCAGTATGCTAAAATTAACGGTAGCTATGAATTTTGTTTTTATTTCCCCGCATTTTCCCACTAATTACTACCTTTTCTGCCGGCGCCTGAAAGAGGCCGGGTTCACGGTGCTGGCCATAGGCGAGCCGGAGCTCGGCGAGCTCAGCCCGGAGCTCCGGGAGGCCCTCGACTGGTACTATAAAGTGGACGATCTGCATAACTACGGGGAACTTAAAGCGGCCTGCGAGTTCTTCACCGGGCGGTTCGGGAAGATAGACAGGCTGGATTCGCTCAACGAATACTGGCTGGAGACCGAGGCGCGCCTGCGCACCGAGTTCGGCGTTTTCGGGGTGCAGAACGACACTATCGCCGACATCCGGCACAAGTCGCGGATGAAGAAGATCTTCGCCGCCGCCGGCATCCCGCACGCCCGCGGCCGCCTGGCCCGCTCCCCCGAAGAGGTTTTGGCGCTGGCGAAGGAAACGCGCTTTCCCGTCATCGTGAAACCGGACGACGGGATGGGCGCCGCTTTCACCTACAAGCTCAGGAACGAAGAGGAGATAAATGAATTCTTCGCCGGCAAGCCGGACCGGGAGTTCATAGCCGAGGAATTCATCCCCGGCGACATCGTGACTTTCGACGGCCTCGCGGACCGGGACGGAAAAATAGTTTTCTGCACTTCCCACGTCTACGGCGAGGGCGTGATGGAAACGGTCCTGGCCGATTCCCACATCTATTATTATTCTACCCGGGAGATTCCCGCGGACCTGGAAAAAGCCGGGCGCAAACTGGCGGACGCTTTCAAGGTGCGGGAGCGGTTCTTCCACTTCGAGTTTTTCCGCAGGAAGGACGGGACGCTCTGCGCCCTCGAGGTCAATATCAGGCCGCCAGGCGGCTTCACCGTCGACATGTTCAACTATTCCTGCGATATGGACGTCTACGCGCTCTGGGCGAAGGTCATGACCGGGGCCCCGGTCCCGTTCGACTATAAGAGGAAGTATTTTTGCTGCTATATAGGAAGGAAGAACCGCCTGGCTTACAAGCATTCCCACGAAGAGGTCCTGGGCAGGCTGGGCGACATCGTAGTGCAGCACCAGGGCCTGGCCCCGGTGCTGGCCCGCGCTATGGGCGATTACGGCTATATCGTAAGGGCCGAAAAGCTGGAAGCGGTAATGAAAGCGGTGAAGTTCATCCAGGAGTAAAAAACGCGCTTGAATACGGGCCGGCCCGGCAGCGCGCTTCAAGCGGCGCTTCCCGGGCCGGTTCTTCTTGATTTTTCGCATCTGCCGGACTGACGCCGCTTAACCCCGCTATTGACCGGAGCCCTGTACAGACCGGCCTTCGTATTATAGGATTTAGATATGAAAACAACTCTCCCCAGCCGTAAAAATTCCACCCCCGTCCACCGCGCCCGCTGCGCGGCGGACTTTCTCCACGACCCTTATTTGAACAAAGGCACGGCTTTTACCGAGGTCGAGCGCAAGCGCTTCGGACTGCTCGGCCTGCTGCCGCCCCAGGTCAGCACGATCGAGCAGCAATGCACCCGGGTGCTGGAGAACTTCCGGCGCGTACCGGACGGCCTGGGCAAGTTCATCATGCTCAGCGCCCTGCAGGACCGCAACCAGACCCTCTTTTACCGCGTGGTCATGGACAATATCGAAGAGACCATGCCCATCATCTACACGCCCGTGGTCGGCCAGGCCTGCCAGATCTACGGCCATATCTTCAGGCGTCCCAAGGGGCTCTACATTTCCAGGAACTACAAAGGCCGGATCAGGGAGATCCTGCGCAACTGGCCCGAGAAAGACCCCCGCGTGATCGTGGTGACGGACGGCGAGCGGATCCTGGGCCTGGGCGATCTTGGCGCGAACGGGATGGGCATCCCGGTGGGCAAGCTCTCCCTCTACACCGCCTGCGCCGGTATCCCTCCGGAACAGACGCTGCCGATACTGCTTGATGTGGGGACCAATAACGAAGACCTGCTCAAGGACCCGCTATACCTCGGGATCCGCAAGAAGCGCATCTCCGGGGCGGAGTTCGATTCTTTCGTGGACGAGTTCGTGAACGCGGTCAGCGAGGTGTTCCCCGCGGCCCTGATCCAGTTCGAGGACTTCGCCAATCATAACGCATTCCGGCTGCTCGCGAAATACCGGGACGAGGTCTGCACCTTCAACGACGATATCCAGGGTACCGCCTCGGTGACCCTGGCCGGCATCTACAGCGCGCTGCGCCTGACCGGCGGCGACCTGAAGGACCAGACCCTGCTCTTCCTCGGGGCCGGGGAAGCGGCTACCGGGATAGCGGAGCTCTGCGTCAGCGCGGCGGTGGCCGAAGGCGCCGACCGGGCCGAGGCTATGGGCCGCTGCTGGTTCGTGGACTCCACCGGCCTGGTGGAAGACAGCCGCACGGACCTGGCCGCGCATAAAAAGCCTTTCGCCCACCGGCATGCGCCCGTCAAGAGCCTTGAGGCCGCGGTCAAGTCGATCAGGCCGAGCATCCTTATAGGCGCTTCCGGTCAGCCTAAGAGGTTCACGCGCGAAATAGTGGCCGAGATGGCGAAAATAAACAAGCGCCCGGTCATTTTCGCTCTCTCCAACCCGACGTCCAAGGCCGAATGCGCCGCGCAGGACGCTTATGACTGGTCAGGCGGGAGAGCTATCTACGCAAGCGGCTCGCCTTTCCCGACCTGCAAATACAAAGGCAAGACCCTCATCCCCGGCCAGTCCAATAATGCCTATGTGTTCCCGGGCATCGGGCTGGGGGTGACGGTCAGCGGGGCCAGGCGGGTCACCGACGAGATGTTCTTCGTGGCCGCCAAGACCCTGGCGGAGATGACCAGCCCGAAGGACCTCGCGCAGGGCCGGCTCTTCCCGGCGCTGAGCCAGATCAGGGAGATCTCGGCCCGCATCGCCGCGGCCGTGGCCGAAGTGGCCTGCAGGAGCGGCCTGACGGACAAGCGCAGGCCGAAGAATATGCTGGAACTGATGCGCCGCAGCCAGTATCAGCCCGTCTACGGGCGCCTGGAAAGGAACTAGCCGAACCGCGACAATAAAAAAGAGCGCCGGTCACAGCGACCGGCGCTCTTTTTTGCGCTTGTCCGGCGGAACTTTTCAGCCGCGGAGTTCCGAGATGGCCGCGAGGATCTCCGCCCTCCGCTCCTGGTTCTCCGTGAGCACAAGGTAGGCGTAGTCGCCCATCACTTTGCTGTCCATCGGCATATGGAGGACGATCTCGCCGCCGAAGCGGGCGAGCAGCTCTTCATGCGACAGAAGGTAGGGCCTGTCGAAAACGCGGGCCGCGTAGCAGCAGACCTTGTCCAGCGGAAGTTTTACATCCAGCTTCTCCCCGGCGCACATCCGGGCGTAAAGGTCCCAGCAGTCTATCCCCTTCGAGTGGTTTATCATGTCCAGGGTCAGCACGCCCGGCGGCCGGGCGTTTATCTCCAGCCCGTAGCAGATCCCGTCGAGCCTGAAGAACTCTATATGGAAGAAATTCTTTTTAAGCCCGAAGGCCTTCAGCGCCGCCAGGCCCGCGGCTTTCAGCCCGGCCGGTATTTCGTCCCGGCGCAGATTGTGATAGCTGAGGGGATTCCCCTCCACCACTTCCAGGATGCCGTCGCAGTAAAAATGGCTGGTAAAGAACACCGGCTCGCCGTCGGCGCCGGTAAAGCCGTCGAAGGAGAACAGCTCCCTGCCGGGGCCGGAGATGAACTTCTCGATATAATACGGGAAAGCGGGGTTGCGGCCGCCGAAAAATCTCTCCGCCTCCTCCCTGGTCCTTATGCGCCGGGTATCCGAGGCTCCGACGCCGCGGTCCGGCTTCGCCACGATATCCCGCCCGGAGCGCTCGAAGAAAGCGAGCAGGGCCGCGAGGGTGGTCACTATTTCTCCCTCTACCACGGCGACGCCGGCCTGCCGGAACTTCTCCTTCATGACGGATTTACGGAGCAGGCGCGGCAGGTCGGCCGGCCTGAGGCCGGGGATCCCCAGGTCCTGCCGGAGCGCGGCGTCCAGCGGCAGCCACCACTCGTTGAAGGATTCAAGGTAGGAGGGCGGGCCGTATTTATCCGCCAGGTAGAGCGCAGTGGAAAGGACGGAGGCGTATCTTTCCGGGTCTATCTCCTCGTTCCCGGCGTAGCAGGCGAGGCCGGTCTTGCAGTATTCGGCGAGGTCGGCCCTCAGGTTCTCGTCGAGGCAGCCCCAGTCCGCGTCGCCTACGCCCAGCACGTTGAAACCGCGGGCCTTGAGCCTGTTGGCGAAAAACCGCAGGCGCGGCGGGTACTGGGGGGAAAGCATGATGAAGTTGTTCATAAAGTCATGCGTGGGAAAATCCAGTCCGCGGGAGGGCCAATGTTTATGGTTTAACTACATCCGCTCCGGCGCGGAAACCCCTAGCAGGCCCAGCCCTTTGGCTATGACGGCCTGCACGTGCTTCAGCAGGAAGAGCCTGTAGGCGGAGGTTTCTTTGTTCTCCGGGTCCAGCACTTTGCACTTGTCGTAGAAAGAGTGGAAGCTGGCCGCCAGCTCGGACAGGTAGGTGGTCAGGTGGTGGGGGGAGAAATCGCGGGCGCAGTCGGAAAGCGTCTTCTCGAGCCAGAGCAGCTTCAGGATCAGCGCGCGCTCCTCGGGGAGGATGGCCACTTTTGATTGGTCGAAGCCGGCGGCCGGGTCGATGCCCTTCTCCGCGGCGTTGGCGAAGATGGAGCTGATGCGCGCGTGCACGTACTGCACGTAGAAAACGGGGTTGTCGTTGCTTTTCTTTTTAGCGAGGTCGACGTCGAAGGTCAGGTGGGTATGCGGGCCGCGCGCCGCGAAGAAGAACCGGCAGGCGTCGGCGCCGACTTCCTCCACCAGCTCCTTGAGCGAGATGAAATCCCCGGCGCGCTTGGACATCTTCACCGTCTCTTCGCCGCGCTTCAGCGCCACCTGCTGGTGAATGATAAACTTGAAAGAGCCTTTGCCCGCGGCCAGCGCGCCCACGCCCGCCTCCATGCGGGGCACGTAACCGTGATGGTCCGCGCCCAGGATGTCGATAAGGCTGGTGAAGCCGCGCGAGAATTTATTCAGGTGATAGGCTATATCGTTGAGAAAATAGGTGTTGCGCCCGTCGGCCTTTACGAGCACGCGGTCCTTGTCGTCGGACTCCAGCTCGGTGGCCGCGCCGAACCAGACGGCGTTCTCTTTTTCGTAGACCATTCCCCGCTCTTTCAGCGCGGCCAGGGCCTTGGCCGGCCCGCCCTCGGCGTGCAGCTCGGACTCCAGGAACCAGCGGTCGAATTCCACTCCGAAAGCCTTCATGTCGGCCCGGTGAAGCTTCAGAATCTCCGCTACGGCATATTCGGAAAACTGCGTCCCGGTCCAGCCCGCCGCTTCTTTGGGCAGCGCCGCGGCCATCTCTTTAAGATAGGCGCCCTGGTAGCCGTTCTCGGGCGGTTCCTTCCCTTCCAGCCTTGCTTTCAGGGACAGCCCGAGCAGTTCCACCTGCTTGCCCACGTTATTGACGTAAAATTCGGTCGCGACTTCGGCGCCCAGCGCCCTGTAGATGCGGGCCAGGCTGTCGCCCAGCGTGGCGCCGCGGCCGCTGGCCAAATGCATCGGGCCCGTGGGGTTGGCCGATACGAACTCGAGGTTTATCTTTTCGCCTTTGAAGTCCGGCCGGGCGAAGCAATCCGGCTTCTCGAGCTCCTTCAGAGCTTCGAACAGGACGGAATCCTTGAATTTAAGATTGACGAAACCCGGCGGGACCGACTCGGCCTCGAATTCGGCGCCGAGCGCGGCTTTAAGCTCCTCGGCGATCTTGAGGGGCGGCTTCCTGAGCAGTTTGGCGCCGGCTATAGGCCAGGCTATGGAGACGTCGGCGGCGATATGCGGGGGCGGCGCGGCCAGGTGGAAGCCGGCCATAGCCGCTTCTTCCAGGCCAAAGGCCGCCGCCGCGCGGCTTTTCAGGCCGGCTTCGAGGATCGATAGCTTTAGACCTATGGTCATGCCGTATCAAGCGCTATGCGCATCAGACGGCCATTTTTTCTTGGCCGTTTTCCTGGCGGGCGATTTCTTGACGGCGGTTTTTTTCGCCGGCTTGTTCTTGCCCGCTGGTTTTTTAATCGCGGCTTTCTTTGCCGGGGCTTTTTTGACCGCGGCTTTTTTTGCGGATGTTTTTTTCGCCGCGGGCTTTTTCGCGGCCGGTTTCTTCGCCGCGGGCTTTTTCGCGGCGGCTTTCTTCGCGGCAGGCTTTTTCACGGCAGGCTTCTTTGCCGCGGGTTTCTTCGCGGCGGGCTTTTCGGGCTCCGCTTTTTTGGCAGGGGCTTTTGCGGGCGCGGGCGCGGCGGGCCGGGGTTCCGGCTTCGGCGCGGGCGCTTCTTCCCATTCCACGGTCTTATACCCTTCGTAAACTTTGTCTATGGCGTAGAACTCGGCGGCCTTGCCCTCGTAGATATGCACCAGCACGCCGCCGTAGTCCAGAACTTTCCAGTTCTTGGAGCGCATCCCGTCCCTGTGGAGGCAGTAGACCCCCTCCTGCTTCAGTTTTATCTGGACCTCTTCCTCGATGGCGTCGAGCTGCGGCGCCGACTCGGCGACCAGGAGCACGGCGTAGTCGGCCAGCGGGGATTTGCCGGCGAGGTCGAAGATGGTTACGGGGGAAGCTTTCTTGGAGTCCCCGGCGCGGGCCGCCGCTACCGCGATCTTTTTAAAGCCTGGTTTTGTCATTGTCATATTGTGTTCTTTCTGTTCTTCAGTTTTTCCAGCATGGCGGCTTCCGCCTGGTGCTCGATATTTATCATCGCGGAGCCCGCGATGGAGGATATTGTATTAAATATGGTGGCGAGGTTGTTCTTCTCCACGGCGGACAGCTTCTCGGAGCGCTCGAACACGGCGCAGGCCAGCGCCCTCCTGTCCGCGGAGCAGACCAGAGTGTAGGTGCTCTCGTTCGTCCAGCCGCTCTCCGGCCTGGCGGGGAGAACGCGCGGCTCTCCCGCGGGCGCAAAGGACTCCCGCGAGTAGACCTCCTCGTATTCCTCGTTGAACATATTGTAGGAGTAGCCCTTCACGTTCCAGGACCCTTCCAGGTAAATGTTCATCTCGCTCAGCACCGTGGAGAAGAACTCCGCCGGGGACTTGTGCTGGACCAGCAGCTGGCGGCTGAGGTCGAAGAGCATGGTAAGCTCGCTCGACGTGTGCTGGAGGCGGCGGAAAACGGTGCGCATGATCTCGCTGATCACGCCTACGCCGGTCTCCGCGTGGTCCTTGATGAAGGAGAAGAACTGCTGGCGGTTGACCTCGTAGAGCGCGGAGTCGCCGGAGGCGCGGGCCTGCGCGAAGCGCGCGGCCTTGTCTATCAGGGCCATCTCGCCGAAGAAGTCGCCCGCGGCGAGGATGGCCAGCGTCTTGAACTCGCGGCCTTCCTCGTCCATGGCTTTCTCTATGACCACTTCCCCGGATACGATTATGTAAAGGCTGTCGCCCGCGGACCTCTCCTTGAATATGATGTCCCCGGCCGCGTAGGCGGAGGGTTTGAAAGAACTGGAGAATTCTTTCAGCATCTCCGCGGAGAAATTACGGAAGAGCGGTATGTTCTTTAGTTTTTCTGTTTCGGACATTTCAGTTCCCCCTTTAGACGCCGCCCACGCAGAGTTTCTTGAACGATTCCTGGTCGTGCGCTTTCGCGAGCGCCACTTCGTAGGAGACCAGGTTCTGCTTCACCAGCATCACGAGGGACCTGTCCATCGGCATCATGCCGTACTTGGCCCCGGTCTCGATGGCGCTGTAGATCATGTGCGTCTTGCCCTCGCGGATCAGGTTGGAGATGGCCGGCGTCATCACCATGATCTCGCGCGCGGCCACGCGGCCGTGCCCGTCCTTCTTGGGCAGGAGGATCTGGGAGACCACGCCCTGGAGCGAGGCGGCCAGCTGCACGCGCACCTGCGTCTGCTGGTGCGGGGGGAAAACGTCGATGATGCGGTCGACCGTCGAGGGCGCGTCCTGCGTATGCAGCGTGGCGAAGGTCAGGTGGCCCGTTTCGGCGGCCGTGATCGTCAGCTGGATCGTTTCCAGGTCGCGCATCTCGCCGACCAGGATCACGTTGGGGTCCTCGCGCAGCGCGGCGCGCAGGGCGTTGCTGAAAGAGCGGGTGTGCTGGCCTATCTCGCGCTGGCGCACCACGCAGCTGTTGGCCTCGTAAGTGAACTCTATCGGGTCCTCCACGGTCAGGATATGGCCTTTGCGCTTCAGGTTGATCTGGTTTATCAGGGCGGCCAGCGTCGTGGACTTGCCCGAGCCGGTGGGCCCGGTCACCAGGACCAGACCCTTGGGCAGCCCGGCGAAGTTCACTATGGTGGGCTGCAGGCCCAGCTCTTCCGGCGTGGGGATCTTGGAGGGGATGACGCGCATCACGGCTTCCACGCCGTTGCGGGCCACCAGCACGTTGAGGCGGAAGCGGGAGACGCCGGTGACGGCGAAGGAGCAGTCCAGCTCCCAGTCTTTTTCGAATTTGGCGCGCTGCTCGTCGTAGAGCGTCGAGTAGATCAGAGTTTTGGTCTGGTCGGCCGTAAGCGGCGCCAGGCCTTCGGCCACCGGGACCATTTCGCCGTTGCGGCGCATCATCGGCGGCTTGTTGACGCAGATATGAATATCGCTCGAGCCCGCCGTCACCGCCGTCTTCAGGATAGTTACCATGTCCATAGTTATCTCCCGTACGCTTCTATTTTTCGGTATCGTCAGCCTTATAATCCTGCCCGAGTATCACGGCCGCGCCAGCCACGCTCTTTTGCGACGACTTGACGCGGATCTCGAGCCCTTCGAGCCGCATAGCTTCCCGCAGCTTGCGCGCCGCGGCCGTATCCGCGGAAAAGCTGATTATCCTGGTGTGTTTTTCAAGGGAGGGGTAGGACGTCTCGGTTATCACGTCGTAGCCCAGCGCCCGCAGGCGCTTCGCCGCCAGCGCGGCCAGGCCCGTCCTGCCGGAGGCGTTAAAGACCTCCACCATCAGGGCCGGCCCTTCTTCGGGCGCGGCCTCCGGGGCCAGGGCCCTGCGCGGGACCTCGTTAAGTATGAAATTGGACGAGTTCAGCTTCGAGAATTCCGAAGAAAGCGAGAACAGGTCGAAGCCGGACAAATTCGTCGCCCCGGAAGCCCGCAGGCCGGAAAGCCAGGAAACGGCGGGCAGCAGGCGCCGCGGCTCGGCGCGCCAGTTGTTGAGCGCGCCCCAGAGGACGTCCAGGTCCGGGGCGGAAGAGAGGGCGATATAGAAAATATTTTCCCCCGTTCCCGAGCCGCCGGCGGCCTTTATGACGTCGGTGGCGCGGTGCCAGTTGGAGATCCCGGGCCGGGGCTTCGCGTGGGACAGGGTGAAAGCGTTCACCGTGCTTGAAAACGGGTGGTAGACCAGCAGCGCGGAGGCGCGCTCGCCGAGCAGGGCCAGGCTCACGTCCCGCCCGGCCAGGAGCTCGCGCGACGCCGGGGAAAAATACTGCCAGGCCGCGGTTCCAAGCGCCAGGACCAGCCCGCAGGCGAGCATCAACCTTTCTTTTTTTCCTGAAGACTGTTCCATAGTGCGACGCTCAGCGGGTGCACCCAGCCCCCGCCGGAAAACGCATAGACAAGTTTAACATAATTAGCCGCCCGAAAAGCCGCCCCGAGATCCTTAAAAGCCAGCTTCCGCACCAGCCCGGCCTCGCTGAAACCGCGCCCCTCGTTGGCCATGTCGCTGACATAGACCAGCCTGGCCAGCGGCCCCATCCCGGGGGCTCCCGTGGCGTGCTGTTCTATCGCTTCAAGTATCTCCGGATCTTTTACCCCGAATTTTTCAGCGGCCAGGGAGGCGCCGGCCCAGGCGTGGGCGAGCACCGGGGCTTCTTCGAGCATCAGGCCCGTCAGGGCCGAGCGCGGGGCGCGCTTCAGGCAGTACCTGTTCTGCGCCGCCTGGCCCAGGTCCCTGGCGCAGTCATGCAGCAGGGCGGCCAGCGCTGCCTTTTGCTGCGGAACCCCCGCGGCCGGAGCCAGCCTGAGGGCCAGTTCCGTGGTATAAAGCGAGTGGGCGTAGCGGCCGTGCCCAAGG
The DNA here is from genome assembly GCA_021811315.1 of bacterium. Taxonomy (GTDB): domain Bacteria; phylum Elusimicrobiota; class Elusimicrobia; order Elusimicrobiales; family UBA9959; genus UBA9959. The sequence continues at coordinate 185,250 of JAJZPF010000001.1, read as the reverse complement.
AGTTTCCTGAGGAGCGTCCTTTCGCGCGAAAGGTAAAGCGCTTTTTTTTCTATCCTGTCCAGCACGGCGCGGTGCAGCTGGGCCGGCCGGCCGCCCAGGAACAGCTCAGCGCGTATCCCGGTAGAGTCGGCCCTGGGGAAGCGGCCGGCCAGGGCGGTGAAAGGCACGCCCGGGCTTTTGCCGATAGCGTGGCCGGGCCGCAGCCCCGCCAGGAGGCGCGCGTTCTTAAGGATGAAGCCAGGCCTCCGCCACCGCCTGAACCCGGCCAGGCAATCGGAGCCCATAAGGAAATAGAGCGGGGCGCCGGGATGCAGCTTCCGGAAATGCTCCACGGTTTCGCAGGTGTAGACGACTTTCTTCTGGTCCGCCTCGAAGGAGCTGATCCTGAGCTCCTTCCTGCCGGCCAGCCCGGCCTCGGCCAGCGCCGCCCGGAGCAGCGCGGCGCGCCCGGCAAAAGGCGTCGGCTGCAGGTCTTTGAAAGGGGTGTGGAAGCCGGGGACGAAATAGAGCACGGAGGGCTTGAGCTGGGACAGGGCCGCGGCGGCCAGCGCCGTATGCCCGCGGTGCGGGGGATCGAAACTCCCGCCGTAGATAATTACAGGTCTTTTTTCCTCTGCCATAACGTGTCTGCCCGCCCACCGGTGCGGCTCCATTTAGTATAATATACTTTACCTTACTATGTCACAAAAACGCGACAACTGCATAATACTCCTTGTTGATCCACCGGAACCGGACAAGATAAGCCAGGAATTTAAAACGGCCTTCGGCCCGGAGCGGGCCACCCACGTGAACAGCGACCTGCTCTCTTCCGCTTACAAGCTCGCCAAGGGCTTCAGCGAATCCATCCTTTTGCTCTCTTACCTGAAGACGCCGCGGCATCCCGACCTGACCTGGCTCGACCCGGAAGATCCCGGCTTCCTGGAAGCGAAAAGCCACGCCCTCGAGGACCGGATCCAGGAAGCTTTCCGCCTCGCCTTTTTCACCGGGGCGAAGAAAGCGGTCCTTGTCCGCCATCTTTCCCCCGAGCTTAAAAGCGAGTGGCTCTCCCTCTCTTTCGAAGCGGTGAGCGACAAGACCGTCGCCATAGGCGCCAACCAGGACGGTTCTTTCTACCTGCTCGGCCTCACCCAGCAGAATCTGAGGATCGTGGAAGCGCCCGGCTTCTTCCACGGGAAAAGCGCCGAGACACTGGCGGAGCGCGCCAAGAAGAACAAGCTGACCGTTTTCAGCACCCCCGAAACTTACGCCCTCACCGGCGAGGAAACCCTGTTGAAGTGGATGGAGTCGAAGGAGACCCTTCCCCCTCTTTTTCCTCACCCCCAGCAGGCGCCGGGGCAGCAGGAAAGCAAGAAAGCCCACAGGCACCATAGCCGCCACCAGGAAACCCAGGTGCAGCCCCCGCCTGAAAAACCGCCGCTGTAAGATTTAAAAACAGAGCACGTCAGCTTCGCCAGAGAGGAGCAGAGGACCGGAGAAATATTCACTGATATTTTTACCCGCGCCCTCCGCGCCTTCGCGGCTGTTTTACGGAAAAAGCCGAGGATTTATGAAAAATATAGAAACCGTCTGCAGAGAAATATTCAAGCTGGCCGGGGGGGCGCAGTGCGAGGTGATGGCCGAGGCGCGCGAAGGGGCCCTCACCCGCTTCGCCGATAACGTCATCTCCCAGAACGTCGCCTCTTCCTCGGTGAACTTCTCCGTGCGCCTGCTCGACGGCGGCCGCTCGGCCAAGGTCAACTTCAACCAGGCCGACGGGCCCACGCTGAAGCATTCCATCTCCTCCGGCCTGGAAATACTCCGGCGCCAGAAGAAAGACCCGGCGCTGCTGCCGCTGGCCAAACCGCGCCCGATACCCGCCGGCAAGGACCTTTTTAAAAAGGAGACGGCGGAGCTGTCCCCGTCCTTCCGCGCCGCCAGGGCCGCGGAGCTGGCGAAGGCCTGCCGGAAATCCGGGCAGGTCGCCTGCGGCACCGTGGACAACGGCGTCTCGGAGCTCACCATCGCCAATAACCTGGGCCTTTACGCCGCGCACAAGGAAAGCTATATCACGCACAGCGTCACGGTGCGCGACCGCGGCGGCTCCGGCTGGGCCGAGCAGCCCTCGCACGACGTGAACGAGATCGATTTCAAGCGCCTCAACGAGACGGCCCGCGCGAAAGCCGCGGCCAGCCGCAACCCGCGGGAGATCAAGCCCGGCAAATATACCGTCATCCTCGAGCCCTGCGCCACGGCGGCGCTGGCTTCTTACCTGGCGGTCTACGGTTTCGGCGGGCAGCTCTACAACGAGGGCCGCTCCTTCGCGGCCGGCAAGCTCGGCAAAAAGCTCCTGAGCCCGCTGCTCACCATCGAGGATAACGCTTTGGACGGCGGCGCGCCCGGCATGACCTTCGACTACGAAGGCCAGCCCCGCACCCGGGTGACCCTGGTGGAGAACGGCGTGCTTAAAGCCGTGGTCCACGACCGCAAAACGGCCAAAAAGGCGCGGACGGCCTCCACCGGCCACGCGCTGCCCCAGCCCAGCTATATGGGCCCCATCCCCCTCAACCTGTCGATAAAACCCGGCCAGGGCACGCTGGCGGACCTTATAAAGGGCACGGAGCGCGGCATCCTGGTCACCCAGTTCCACTACACAAATATCCTGAAGACCCAGATAGTGGAGATGACCGGCATGACCCGCAACGGGACTTTCCTGGTGGAGAACGGCAAAATAGCCTGCGCAATAAAGAACATGCGCTTCACCCAGAACATGGTGGAGGCCTTCAGTAACATAGAGGCCGTCTCGGCGGAGACCGGCCTGGTCTCGGAGTGGGGGAGCCTGCGCTGCCCAGCGATGCGCCTGTCGGGCTTCAATTTCTCCTCGTCGACCAAGTTTTAAAGGATAAAATCATGTTCAAACTCGCCTCCAAAGCCATAGAAGTAGCGAACAAGCACCGCGTCGATTTCGGGGACATCCGCATCGTCGAGGACCGCGGCCAGTACCTCGGCGTGAAGAACGGCGAGGTCGCCGGCCTGACCGACACGGTCACCCTGGGCTACGGCATCCGCGTGCTCTACAAGGGCGCCTGGGGCTTCGCCTCCGGCAGGGACATGACCGAGCGCGCCGTGGCCGAGACCACGCTGAAAGCTATCGCTATCGCCAAGGCCAGCCGCCTGCTGATGCGCGGCAAAGTGCGCCTCGCCCACGAGCCCGCCCACACCGATTTCTGGCAGACCCCTTTCCTGAAAGACCCTTTCGCCGTGTCCGTGCAGACGAAGCTCGACCTGATGTTCCGGCTGGACGCGGTGCTGAGGAAGAACAAGAAGATCCGCGTGGCCGCCACCAGCATGCGCTTTACGCGCGAGCACCAGTGGCATATGACCACCGAGGGCTCGCGCCTGGAGCAGGTCCTGCTCTCCTCCGGCGCGAGCATGACCGCCACCGCCGTGGAGAACGGCGAGTCGCAGCTGCGCGGCTACCCCTGCTCCCACGGCGGGCAGACCCTCGGCGGCGGCTGGGAGATCATAGAGGCCATGGACCTGCCCGCCCACGCCGAGCGCGTGCGCGACGAGGCCGCCGCGCTGCTGAAAGCGCCGGTCTGCCCCGCGGGCCTGAAGGACCTGATAATCTCCGGCAACCAGCTGGCCCTGCAGATCCACGAATCCGTGGGCCACGCCTCCGAGCTCGACCGCGTGCTCGGTTACGAGGAATCCTACGCCGGCTCCAGTTTCGCCACCACCGAGAAGCTCGGGAAATTCCGCTACGGCTCCCCGATAGTGAATTTGGTGGCCGACGCCACCCTGCCCGGCGGCCTCGCCACCGCCGGCTACGACGACGACGGCGTGAAAGCCCAGCGCTGGAACATCGTCAAGGACGGCATCCTGACCGGCTATATGACCAACCGCGAGTTCTGCGGCAGGATCGGCAAAGAAAGGTCCTGGGGCTCCTGCCGCGCCGACGGCTACTCCAATATCCCGATAACCCGCATCTGCAACCTCAGCCTGATGCCCGGGAACACGCCCCTGGACCGGCTCGTCGGCGAAGTGCGCGACGGCATCATGATGGAGAACAACGTTTCCTGGAGCATAGACCAGCGGCGCCTGAATTTCCAGTTCGGCTGCGAGATCGGCTGGCTGATAAAGAACGGCAAGAAAACCAGGATGGTGAAGAACCCCACCTACCAGGGCATCACGCCGGAATTCTGGGGCTCCTGCGACGCCATAGCCGACCACAGCGAGTGGCGCCTTTGGGGCGTGGCGAACTGCGGCAAGGGTCAGCCCGGCCAGACCGCGATGATGTGCCACGGCTCCAGTCCCGCACGCTTCCGCAAGGTCAAGATAGGAATGCACGGCTGATTAAATTTATCAGCAAGCCGGAAAGACTAAAATCAGTCTTTCCGGCTTTCCTTTATACATCTAAAAAATCATTGTTTTATATATATTTTTTAATAGTTGACTACTTCCTATTAAATATATAGTATATAGATATCCCATAAAGAAGCTTGTTTTGAGCGATTTTTAGCCTTTTCTGTTCATTATTTTGCAACCTTTTTCCGGTAGAAACACCGACCGGGCATATGTTTTAAAAAAGTTGCTGACACAATATACACATATAAAATAAGCATTTTCCGCATATTTGAAAAAATTACTAACAGTTGTGGATAACTTGTGGATAACTTAACCGATATCAAGGAAATCTGGCAGGAAGTGGTGAAAAACCTGGGAACCGACATAGGTTCCGAGGCCGTGGACCTTTGGGTGCGCCCGATAAAGCCCCTGGTGATAGAGGGAGACACGATCAAGCTCGAAGTTTCCGACTCGATAATTTACAATACGGTAAAAGACCGCTACGAGGGGAAAATAGTTGCCCTGCTGCTCCAGCTCACCGGGAAGACGCTCAAGGTTAATTATTCGATGTCCCTGACCCAGGTGGAGCCGCCGCCGCAGTCCAAAGCCACGCCGGCTTCGGTCGCGCTGCCCGCTAATTATTACTCCTTCAACCCGAATTACACTTTTGAAAGCTTTATCATGGGCACCTCCAACCGCTTCGCTTTCGCCTCCGCGGAGGGCGTGGCTAAAACCCCGGGCCACCAGGCCAACCCCTTCTTCATCTACAGCGCCCCCGGCCTGGGGAAAACCCACCTGCTCCACGCCATAGCCCACGGGATCTTCAAGAATAATTCCTCGGCGCGCATCCTTTATACCGCGAGCGAGAATTTCGTGAACGAATACATCGACTCGGTGCGCGGCGGCGCCACGGAGCAGTTCAGGAGCAAGTACCGCAAGCTCGACTGCCTCCTGCTGGACGACATACAGTTCCTGGTGAACAAAGAGCGCAGCGAAGAGGAATTCTTCTACACTTTCAATTCCCTGTTCGAATCGAAGAAGCAGATCGTGGTCACCTCCGACCGGCCGCCGCGGGAGCTCGCCCTGGGCCAGCGCCTCATCTCCCGCTTCCTCTCCGGCGTCGTGGCCGATATCAAGATCCCCGATTTCGAGACCCGCATGGCCATCCTCCGCCAGAAGAAGGAGCAGCATAAATTCGAGCTGCCGGACGACGTTATAACCTTTATAGCCGAGAACGTAAAAAAGAACATAAGGGAGCTGGAAGGCTGCCTCATCACCGTGGTCAACTTCTTCTCCAATATGCCCGTGCAGCCGTCCATAGACGCCGTCAGGGAGCTTATAAAGGACCATATAAGCGACCAGGACCACGACGACAAGAAAGTGACCATCGAGCTGATAAAGACCGTGGTCTCCGACAAATACTCCGTAGAAGCGCGGGACCTGAATTCGAAGAAGCGCAACGAGAACATCGCTTTCCCCAGGCAGGTCGCGATGTACCTGGCCTGCACGCTGACGGACCTGACCCAGACGGACATAGGCGAAGCTTTCGACCGGGACCACGCCACGGTGATCTACGCCAAGAATAAAATAGGGCAGATGGTGCAGACCGACCCGTATTTCAACGAGACCCTGAACCAGATAATTTCGAAGATAAAGACCGTTAATAACCAGGGTTAAGACGCTCGCGGCGCGGAGTTTTGTCGGGACAGTTAATAAAATCGGATAAGCTGCTGATAACTTTCTCCTGGAGATTCAACGCTTTGACGCTATCAACAGACTGTCTTATAGAGGACTATGAACATGAAAATAAACAGTAACAGGGAAACCCTGATAAAGGGAATTCAGACGATACAGGCCGGCGTCTCCTCGAAGACCGGGACCATACCGATACTGCAGAACTTCCTGATGGAGACCGAGGACAAAGGCGTCAAGGTCGTATTCACGGACCTCGAAATGGCCATCAAGCACCATATCCCCCTGGAGATAAAAGGGGAGGGCAGCATAACCGTCCCGATAAAGAAATTCATGGAGATCCTCCAGAACCTGGGCGCGGATTCGCCCGTGAACATCGCGGTGGACGAGAACAACAGGATCTCGATCCTGAGCGGCAAATCCCGCTTCAAGCTGGGCGGCACGCCGAAGAACGATTACCCGGTGATCCCCGACCTCGACGAGAGCAATTCTTTCAAGATCCCGGCCAAGCTCCTGGGCGAGATGATCACCAGCACCATCTTCTCCGCCTCCACCGAGGACGACAGGCATTTCCTGAACGGCCTGCTCTGGAAGTTCGAGAAAGACACCTTCTCCCTGGTGGCGACCGACGGCCGCCGCCTGGCCATAACCTCCACGAAAAAGATCAAGGCGAAAAAAGAGTTCAAGGTCATCGTCCCCTCCAAGATCCTCGGCGAACTGGCCTCTTACCTGGCCGGCCTGAAGGGCAAAGAAGCCGAGGAAGTCACCGTAGGCCTGTCCTCGAACCAGATCGGCTTCAAGATCGGCAAGACGGTGTTCATTTCCCGCCTGGTGGAGGGGAACTTCCCCGCCTTCGAGCAGATCATACCCAAGACCCACGAGATGGAGATCCTGCTCAACGCCGAAAAGCTCATGGCCGTGACCAAGCGCGCCGCCATCTGCTGCAACGAGCGCTCCGGGGCCGTGAAGTACACTTTTAAAAAGGACGCGCTGGTGGTCAACTCCGCCTCGCAGAGCATGGACTTCGAGGACGAGCTGGAAATAGACTACAAGGGCAAGGAATTCCAGATCAGCTTCAATCCCAAGTTCGTGCTGGACATCCTTAAAGCCGCCGGCGACAGCGAGATAACCGCGGAATTCACTTCCCCGGCGACGCCCGCGCTGCTCAGGGTGAAGGGCCGCGAAGACCTGATCTATATCGTGATGCCGCTGCGCACGCAGTAATATGTTCCTGGAGAAAAGAAAGGCCAACTGGACCAAAGCGAGCGCGGTCTGCTCGTCCCCGAAAGTGCTGGGGGTCTTTACCGACAGGCTGGCGCTTCTGGACGCGGTCTGGAAGAAAGAAATGGGGCGCCTGGGCGAGCACTGCGTCCTGCTCGGGGTGGACAGGGACGTCATTTTGGTGAAGCCCTCCTCGGCGACGGCGGCCAGCGAGCTTTCCCTGCGCAGCTCGGTGCTGGTGAAGAGCCTGAACAAGCATTTCAGGAAGCCCTGGATAAAAGCGATAAAGACGGCGAACAGCATTTAAGCCCGGTTCAAGATTTTAGATTTAAATTACCTACAGGAGTTAGACAGCATGACGAACAAGACAGCCAACCCCAAAGAGGGAAATTACGACGCCTCTAATATCCAGGTCATGGAAGGCCTGGAAGCGGTGCGCAAGCGCCCCGCGATGTACATCGGTTCCACCGGCATCCAGGGCCTGCACCACCTGGTCTACGAAGTCGTGGACAACTCCATCGACGAGATCCTCGCCGGCGGCTGCAACAAGATCGACGTCATCCTTAAAGACGAAAATATCTGTTCCATCACCGACAACGGCCGCGGCATCCCCGTGGACCCGATGAAGGAAGTGAAGGACCCGAAGCTCAAGGGCAAATCCGCCCTGGAGGTCGTGCTGACCGTCCTGCACGCCGGCGGCAAGTTCGACGGCGGCGGCTATAAAGTTTCAGGCGGCCTGCACGGCGTGGGCGTCTCGGTCGTGAACGCGCTGTCCGAGTGGATGGAAGTCCTGGTGCACCGCGACGGCAAGATCTGGCGGCAGGAATACAAGCGCGGCAAGCCGCAGGCCGACGTCAAGACCGTCGGGACCACCGAGCACCACGGCACCGTGGTCAACTTCAAGGCCGACACCGAGATCTTCGGCGAGGGCGTGCTCTCTTTCGACACCGTGTCCAACCGCCTGCGCGAGCTGGCCTTCCTGAACCCCGGCTGCCGCATCACCATCATCGACGAGCGCGGCGAGGGCAAGAAGCACACGTTCTTCTTCGAGGGCGGCATCAAGCAGTTCGTGAAGTTCCTGAACACCAACAAGCAGGTCATCAACGACGAGCCCATCTTCGTCTCCAAGACGGAAGGCGACACGATGCTGGACCTGGCGATCCAGTACAATACGGACTATTCCGAGACGATGTTCTCCTTCGTCAACAATATCAAGACCACCGAAGGCGGCACGCACGTCTCCGGCTTCCGCTCGTCTCTGACCCGCGTGATAAACGATTACATAAAAAAATACGAGCTGACGAAAGACAACGATTATACCGTCACCGGCGACGACGTGCGCGAAGGCCTCACCGTGGTGGTCTCCGTGAAGATCCCCCACCCCCAGTTCGAAGGCCAGACCAAGACCAAGCTCGGGAACGGCGAAGTGGAAGGCATAGTGAAGACCCTCACCGGGGAAGCGCTCTCAGTCTTCTTCGAGGAGCACCCTTCCATAGCCAAGGCCATCTGCCAGAAAGGCCTGGGCGCCGCCGAGGCCCGCGAGGCCGCCCGCCGCGCCAAGGACCTGGCCCGCCGCAAAGGCTCGCTCACCGATTCCGGCCTGCCCGGCAAGCTCGCCGACTGCCAGGAGAAAGACCCGAAGAAATCGGAGATCTTCATCGTGGAAGGCGACTCGGCCGGCGGCTCGGCCAAGCAGGGCCGCGACCGCGTGTTCCAGGCTATCCTGCCGCTGCGCGGCAAGATCCTGAACGTGGAGAAGTCCCAGCTGGTGAAGATCATCTCCAGCGAGCAGATCCGCAATATCATTTCCGCCATCGGCACCGGCATCGGCGAGGGCGAGGACGGCTTCAACATCGACAAGCTGCGCTACCACAAGATCGTCATCATGGCCGACGCCGACGTGGACGGCCAGCATATCCGCACGCTGCTGCTCACTTTCTTCTACCGGCAGATGCGCCCGCTCGTGGACCAGGGCCATATCTACATCGCCCAGCCGCCGCTCTACAAAGTGAAGAAAGGAAAGTTCGAGTCCTATTTCGACAACGAGGAGAAACTGCAGAAGTGGCAGCTCAAGGAAGCCCTTTCCGGCATCTCCATAAAAGCCAAGGGCAAAAAGCTCGACGACAAAGAGATCAGCGAGCTGATGGAGCTGACGATAGCCACCGAGAACACCAGCCGCAAGCTCGAGAGCAAGAACCTGACGCTGAAGGACTACATCAAGTTCCAGGACGACGGCCAGGTCCCGATGTACCGCATCGAGACCGGCCCTGAGACGCACCGCTATTTCTTCTCCGAGGACGAGTGGGACGCCTACGAGACCGACTACGTCCAGAAGAAGAAGGACGCGCTGACCAAGGAAGGGAAGCCCGAGGCGGAGATTGACGAGGACGACCTGGGCCCGGATTTCCAGACCCTGGGCGAGTTCACCCGGCTTAACAATATCTCCGCCAAGCTGAAAGCCCACGGCTACAGCCTGAAAGAATTCCACGTGGAGGAGGAAAAAGCCCCCAACCTCTTCGACCTGATCACGGAGAAGAACATCACCTCCTCCAAGGACCTCAGGACCCTGATGGAGAACGTGATGAAGGCCGGCGCCGCCGGCGCGCATATCCAGCGCTATAAAGGTCTGGGCGAAATGAACCCCGGGCAGCTGTGGGAGACCACCATGGACCCGCTCAAGCGCAAACTCCTCAAGGTTTCCCTCGAGGACCCGGCCGAGGCCGAGAAGATGTTCACCACCCTGATGGGCGACAAAGTCGAACCGCGCCGCCTGTTCATAGAGCAGAACGCCCTCGCAGCGAGGAATCTGGATATTTAAGAGTCCAGGGTCGAGAGTCGGGAGTCAGTCTGACCCCCGACCCCCGACTCCCGACGTTCCATTAAATTCGCAAGGATAAAAAAATGGCAGAACCCAAAGACCTTACACCTAAGCAGACGGAAAACATGTTCCTCAACATCGTCGACCGCGATATCAGCGAGGAGATGAAGTCCTCTTATATCGACTACTCCATGAGCGTCATCGTGGGCCGGGCCCTGCCCGACGTGCGCGACGGCCTCAAGCCGGTGCACCGCCGCGTGCTCTACACCATGGACGACATGGGCCTGCAGCACAACAAGCCCTTCAAGAAGAGCGCCCGCATCGTCGGCGACGTGATGGGTAAGTACCACCCGCACGGCGACGCCTCCATCTACGACACCCTGGTCCGCATGGCCCAGTCCTTCAGCCTGCGCTACATGCTGGTGGACGGGCAGGGCAACTTCGGCTCCGTAGACGGCGACCCCGCGGCCGCGATGCGTTACACCGAGGCGCGCCTCTCCGGCATAGCCGGCGAGCTCCTGGCCGACATAGAAAAAGAGACGGTGAAGTTCGTCCCCAACTACGACGGGTCCATGACCGAGCCGTCGGTGCTGCCGGGCAAGCTGCCCAACCTCCTGGTCAACGGCTCCTCCGGCATCGCCGTGGGCATGGCCACCAATATTCCCACCCATAACCTGGGCGAGGTCTGCGACGCGACCATCGCGGTGATGGAGAACCCGGATATCGAGATCAAAGAGCTGATGAAGATCATCAAGGGTCCCGACTTCCCGACCGCCGGCATCATCCGCGGCCGCAAGGGCATCAAGGATTACTTCGAGACCGGCCGCGGTTCCATCACCACCCAGGCCCGCGCCGAGATAGAGGAGATGAAGGGCAACCGCGAATGCATCGCGATCACCGAGATCCCCTACCAGGTGAACAAGGCCACCCTCATCGAGACCATAGCGGAGCTGGTGAAGGAAAAGAAGATCCCCGACATTTCCGACATCCGCGACGAGTCGGACCGCCGCGGCATGCGCATCGTCATCGAGATCAAGCGCGACGGCAACGCCCAGGTGGTCCTGAACCAGCTTTACAAGCACACGCAGATGGAAGCCTCCTTCGGCGTGATCATGCTGGCCATCGTGGACGGCCGCCCCCGCGTGCTGCCGATCAAAGAAGTGATGCAGCAGTACGTGCGCCACCGCCGCCTGATGGTGGTGAACCGCACCAAGTACGACCTTAAGAAAGCCCTGGCCCGCGCCCACATCCTGGAAGGCTACCTGATAGCCCTGCAGAACATCGACGCCGTCGTCGAGATCATAAAGAAATCGAAGGACGCGCTCGAAGCCAAGATGAAGCTGATGGCGAAGTTCGCCCTCACCGACATCCAGTCCCAGGCCATCCTCGACATGCGCCTGCACCAGCTGACCCGCCTCGAGACCGGCGCGATAGAGGAAGAGCACAAAGCCCTGATGAAGCTCATCGGAGAGCTGCGCGCCATCCTGGCCGATCCCAAGCGCGTCCTCAAGATCATCGTCGACGAGCTCAAAGAGATGAAGGAAAAGTACGGCGACAAGCGCCAGACCGAGATCACCGGCGAAGCCGCCGAGCTCGACATCGAAGACCTCATCCCCGAAGAGGACGTCATCATCACCATGTCCCACGGCGGCTACATCAAGCGCATCCCGGCCGACACCTACAAGGTGCAGGGCCGCGGCGGCAAAGGCATCATCGGCTCGGACGTGAAAGAGGAGGACTTCATCGAGAAGCTCTTCGTCACCTCCAGCCACGCCACCATCCTGATGTTCACCACGCGCGGCAAAGTGTACGCGCTGAAGGGCTACGAGATCCCCGAGGGCAACCGGACTTCGCGCGGCAAAGCCATCGTGAACCTGCTCCAGATCAAGGACGAGCGGGTCACCTCGGTGCTCGCCATCGAGTCCTTCGCCGAGGCCAAGGGCAAGGAGAGCTTCATCGTGATGTGCACCCGCAAGGGCAACATCAAGAAGACCCCGATCTCGGACTTCGCCAATATCCGGAAGGGCGGCATCATCGCCATCGGCCTCGAGGACGGCGACATCCTGACCAGCGTGGGCCATACCGACGGCAGCTATGAGATCATCATAGGCACCAAGGAAGGCATGTCAATCCGCTTCAGCGAGAGCGACGTGCGCTCGATGGGCCGCGGGGCCATGGGCGTGCGCGGCATCCGCCTGGACAAGACCGACACGGTGATCGGCATGGAAGTGGCCGAGGCCAAGACCAAGAAGACGCTCCTGACCGTCTGCGAGCTGGGCTTCGGCAAGCGCACCGACCTGGACGAATACCGCCACCAGAACCGCGGCGGCTCGGGCGTGATCACCATCAAGGCCACCGAGCGCAACGGCGCGGTGGTCGGCATCTACCTGGTGGAGAACAAAGACCACCTGATGGTGATGACCGAGAAGGGCAAGATCATCCGCATGCCCTGCAAGACGCTGCGCGTCATCAGCCGCAACACCCAGGGCGTCCGCCTGGTCCGCATGGAGGAAGGCGACAAGATCGCCTCCGTGGAGCCCGTGGTGGACGACGGCGTGGAAGGCGGGGAAGCGAAGGCGCCCGAAGAAAAGAAGTAAAAACGCCCCGAAGAACGGCGGCCGGCGGAGCCAGGCTCCCCGGCCGCTTTCTTTTGCTAAAATTAAACCATGGACCTGGCTCAATTTATCTCCTCCGTCTTCACGCTTACGCTGGTCATGGACCCGCTCGGGAACATGCCGCCTTTCGTCACCGCCCTGAAGGGCGTGCCGCAGGAGCGTAAGCGCGCCGTGGTGACCCGCGAGCTCTTCATCGCGCTGGGCATAATGGTCTTCTTCCTGCTCTTCGGGAAATCGTTGATGACTTTCCTGGCGCTGGATATAATTTCCCTCAGCGTGGGCGGCGGTATCGTGCTGTTCCTGATAGCCATCCAGATGATCTTTCCGAACAACCATTCTTCCTTCGGCGAACTCCCCGGCGGCGAGCCTTTCATCGTGCCGCTGGCCATCCCGCTCATCGCCGGGCCCTCCACGCTGACCACCATCCTTATCTTTTCCATGAACTCCGGCGGCTGGGCGGGAACCCTGGCGGTGGTCATAGTTTCCTGGCTTATCAATATGGCCATCCTCGCCGGGTTCTCCGAAAGGATCTCGCGGTTCATGGGCGCCCGCGGCCTGATCGCGATGGAAAAGCTCATGGGCATGATCCTCGTGACCATTTCGGTGCAGATGATAATGACCGGCCTGAAAAAATTCCTGACCGGCTGACCTACAGGGAAAATTATGAAACAGAACGTAACTTTAAAGACCGGCGCGAAAAAAATAGCCATCATAGGCGCCGGGAATATAGGCGCGGCCATCGCCAGGGGCCTGGCGGCTTCAGGTAACTTCAAGCCGCAGGATATTATCCTTACCCGCCGACGAGCCGAATTCCTTGAAGAGCTCCGGGCCGAGAATTTCACTGTGCTGGCCGATAACCGCGCCGCGGTCAAGGGCGCGGATATAGTCATCCTCGCCGTGGGGCCGCAGGAAGTCGAGGCCGCGGTGAAGGCGCTCGCGCCGGCGCTGAACGGGCGGCAGATAGTGATCTCTATCGTTACCGGCGTGACCACCGCCCAGATCTCCGGCTGGCTGAAAAAGAAAGTCAGCCTGGTGAGGGCCATGACCAATACCGCTATAGCTATCCGCGAAGCGATGACCTGCCTCTGCGCCGCGCCGGAAAGCCGGGCCGCGCTGTCCGAAGCGAAAGAGATCTTCGACGCGCTCGGCAAGACCCTGGTCATAAACGAGGGGCTGATGCTTTCGGCCACCGCGCTGACCGGCTGCGGCATCGCTTTTTTCCTGCGCGCCATCCGCGCCGCCTCCCAGGGCGGAACGCAGATAGGTTTTCATTCCGAAGAAGCCCTGCTGATGGCGGCGCAGACCGCGCGCGGGGCCGCCTCGCTGCTCCTGGACCGCCCGGGCCACCCGGAAAGCGAGATAGACAAAGTGACGACGCCGCGCGGCTGCACTATCGAGGGCTTAAATGAGATGGAGCACCACGGCTTCAGCTCGGCCATGATAACCGGGATCGTGACCTCGAACGATAAAGCCGCGAAATTATTCGACAAGTGAATCTTCCTTCGCCAAAAAACGACTTACTCCTGGTGCGCCCGAAGGCCGCCGCTATGGGCGTCTTCAAAGCGATCGGGGCTTCGCAGCCGCCTATAAACCTGGTTTGCCTTGCCACCTGGCTGAACGCCCGCGGTTTTAAAGCTGCTATTTACGACCTTGAAGTCGGTTCCTCCGAGGGTTTGCGGCGTACTCTTGAAACCTCGGCCCCGGTGCTGGTCGGGATAACCGGGATGACCACGGATATCCCGGCGATAAAAGAGCTCTGCCTGCTTTGCCGCGAATTAAAGATAAAGACCGTGGTGGGCGGCGCGCACGCCACGGCGCTGCCGGCCGAAACCCTCGTCGACGCCGGCTGCGATTTTGTCGTGATCGGCGAGGGGGAGAAGCCCCTGCTGGAGCTTGTCTCCGCTTTGAAAAGCGGAGGCGGCTTTGAGTCCGTCGCGGGGCTGGCTTTCCCGCGCGAAGGCGCGGCGGCGGTAAACCCGCGCGGCGAGCCGCTCGATATCGACCTGCTCCCGATCCCCGACCGGCGGCTGCTGGACAAGGAGCTTTACAGCGGCGGCTACACTACGCCAGGAGTGCCCGCCGGAGGGACGGTGCTGTTCACCTCCCGGGGCTGCCCGTACCGCTGCTCTTTCTGCGCTTCGCAGGTGATAAACGGGCCGCGCGCGAGGCTGCGGGCCATGGACAAAGTACTGCGGGAAGTGGACGATATCGCGGCTCTGGGCTATAAGCATATAACTGTGGACGACGACACTTTCGCCCTGAAAAAATCCAGGGTCCTGGAATTCTCGGCCCACCTCGAGCGCAATTATCCCGGCCTGACCTGGAACTGCGACGCGCGCGCCGGGGAGCTGGACGAGGAAATGCTGGCGGCGATGAAGCGCTCCGGCTGCCGGAAGATAGCCGTGGGCGCCGAAAGCGGCTCCCAGCGCGTGCTGGACGGCATCAGGAAGGGAACGACGGTAGCGCAGATAAAAGAAACTTTCAGGCTTATAAAAAAACACGGCATCCAGGCGCAGGCTTTTTTCATGATAGGCCACCCGGAGGAAACCAGAGAGGACCTGGCCGAGACCGTTAAACTTATCCACGAAATAAAACCGGACCTGGTCTCGCTCGCTATCAGCGTCCCTCTGCCAGGCACCGAAAACTATCTTAAAGCGAAAGCGGACGGTTTCCTGCCGGAAGGGCTCCCCTGGCAGGCCTATGGTTTCTTCGGCAGCTCCGTCCCCTGGCGGACGAAGCATTTTACCGGGGCCGAACTTATAAAGTTCCGGGGAGAGATCGGCCGCGGCTATTATTTCAGTTTCCCTTATATAAGCCGCAAACTGTTGTCCATACGCGGAACCGAAGACTTGAAATACCTGGCCAAAGGCGCCCTGGCCGCCCTGCGGGCTTTTAAAAAATGAACAAAACCCCTCTTCCCGGCATAATGAAATTTCACCGCGGCTTCCCTTCGCGCGTGCTGAAAAATAAAAGAACCCTCCTGGTCTGCCTGCCATTCACTTACGCGGCCGACAAAACCAGGCGCTACCCGGTCATCTATATGCACGACGGGCAGAATGTTTTCGACAGTTCCACTTCCTATTCGGGCGTGGAGTGGGGGGCTTATGAAACGGCCGCGGCCCTCGCCAAAGAGGAGCCGCCTTTGGAGGCTATAATCGTAGGGATCTATAATAAAGGCGAAGAGCGGATCTCCGAATACGCCCCGGACCGGGACGCGGTACGCGGGGGTGGAAAAGGCCGCAAGTACTCGGAATTCCTCGTAAAAGAAGTGAAGCCTTTTATCGACTCGGCCTACCGCACCTTGAGCGGCAGGGAGCATACGGCCGTGGCCGGCTCCTCGCTGGGCGGGCTCATCTCTCTTTTCCTTATTTTAGAGTACCCGGAGGTTTTCTCGAAAGCGGGAGTCCTTTCTCCCTCCCTCCACTGGGCCGGGCATACCCTGCTGCCCCTGGCCGGTCAGAAAGCGGACCCGGAAAAAATGGGGATCTGGCTTAGCATGGGAACCGAGGAGGGGGGGCGGCCCGGGAAGCAGAAAAAAACCGCCGAATCCGTGCTGGACTCCCGGAGGCTGCGGAACATCCTGCTTTCCAGGGGCTTCAAAAAAAATAAAAACCTCGTTTATTACGAAGAAAAAGGCGGCAGGCATAATGAGAAATACTGGGCCAAATTGCTGCCGGACGTCTTCCGCTTCTTTCTTAAGCCTTAGGGCCTAAAGGCCCAGGCCTGCCAGGGCCCCCCGGCACTTACCCCGTCAACCGCTGCCTGCCATACTATAGGTATGAGGAAGATCCTGGCAGCCCTTGTAGGCCTTATCGCGATCGCCGCGCCGCTCTGCGCGGAGAATACGGCTTTCCAGCAACTCCTAGATAATTCCCGCGGCGGCGCCGCGGCCGTTCCGCTTCCGGAAATAGTTCCCGCCCATGCCGACGGAACCGTGGATATGGTGCAGTACCTTCCGCCGGACAACGACGAGCCCGGTTTCGCCTGGCCCGGCAGGAACAAAGGCCTGGAAGATAATTTCGTGTATATCGGCGGCGAAGCGACTTTCCTTAAGATCTCGGACGCCCGGTCCGAAGCCCTTGCCGAAGGTTCCGGCAAATGCGCCCTCTCCCCGAAAACGCTGTACAAGATTTCCGCAAGGCCAGGCTTCAAAGGCGAACATATGACCGTGACCCTGGCTGAGCCGCTGCCCGGCTGCCAGCTCGCCAGCGGCTATATTTATATATCCCACGTTTCCTCCAGCTCGGCCGGCGGCGCCTGGGAGCTGCCCAGGAACATCAGGGCTTTCCTCGATACCCTGGCCTATGCCGAGGGCACGGACGACAGGTATAACTATATTTTCACGCACGCTACTTTCGAAAGCTACGCGGACCACCCCCGCAAGCGCAAATGCGCCGGCAAGCTCTGCTCCAACGCTTCGGGGCGCTACCAGTTCCTTTCGGATACCTGGGACGGCCTGGCCCCCGGCCTCGGCCTTACGGATTTCACCCCGCCCAGCCAGGATAAAGCGGTCGTCGAGACGATACGCCGCAGCGGGGCTTTCCGCAATGTGAGCAAAGCTTCCAAATACGAGGAGTTCACCGAGGCCCTGCGCAAGCTCAACGGCGTCTGGGCCTCCCTGCCCGGCAGCCCCTACGGCCAGCCCACGCATACCAAGGCCCAGCTGTGGAAAGTCTACAAGGCCGCGCTGGCGAAATATTGAATTTTATCAGCCCTGGACCGGCCCGCAAAAGCGGGCCGTTTTAATTTATCCGGATATATTTAAGACACGTAAATCCGTGAGCCCGACGTGAAAATGTGTTTTATCCGCTATTTTTCATCTGGGCCTTGACAAGTCAAGTTTCCTCTGTTATACTCGGAATGTAGTCTTGCTCTCTTTATGCGGTTGCGCCGGTTGTGTGGTCGCGGGCCCAGCGGTGCGGTTGAGGTCTGGTGTGCGTGTGCGAAGTGTGCGCGGTGCGGTTCGGTCGGGCCCGGGCGGTGTGCGGTCGAGCTGGTCTCGGTGCGGTAGTAGTGGTTGGGCTTCAGGGGTTTGCCCCGGCCCCGGCGCGGTTCCCCGGTCCGCTGGTCTGCTTCAGGCAGGGCGGGTTTCCCGGGGTCCCGGTTCGGCCCGCCTTCGGCGGCGCCCCCCGGGAGGGTGTTCCGGCCCTTCGGCTGCGGTTAGTGCGCCGTCGGTCCCCCGGTCGCCCCCAGCGTGGTCGCGGTTACTGGCCCGTGTGCCAGGTGAAGAGCCCCCGTTCATCGGGGGCTCTCGCTTTTGAGCCTCTTCCCCTCCTTCCCCCGGTTTGCTTACAATATCTATACAGCTTATGATAAAAATATTTTTCATCACCGCCCTGCTCACCATACTAAACAGCCTGAACGCCCGGGCAGCGAGTATAGCCGTTTATCATACCTCCGACGTGCACGGCTGGTATTCCGCGCGGCCGGCCCTCTGGGATAATGAAAATTCCACCCGCAGCATAGGCGGCTTCGCGGCGCTTTCGGACCTGCTGAAAAAAGAGACCACCCCGTACCTCCTGCTCGATTCCGGCGATATGTTCCAGGGCACGCCCGAGGGGATACTCACGAAGGGCATGGCCAGCATGGTCCTGATGAACCAGCTGGGCTACTCGGCCGCCGTCCCCGGCAACCACGACTTCGATTTCGGCGAACCCAATCTGAAGACGCTGGTTTCAAGCGCCGCTTTCACTTTTTTAGGCGCCAACCTTTACGCCAGGTCGGACGGCGCCAATGCGGCTTATCTTAAACCGTACACGATCATTGAAAAGGGGGGCAAAAAAATCGCCGTCCTTGGCCTGCTCGGCAAACATACCGCCACTTCCACCATGCCCTCCGCCGTAAAGCACCTGGACTTCCGGGACGAAGCCGCGGAGGCGGCTAAATGGCTGCCGGAGATCAAAAAACAAAAACCGGACGCAATAATAGTGCTGACGCACCTCGGCCTCAGCGATGAATTGGGCCTGAAGCGCGTAGATATCTCCACCTGGACCTTCGAGCCGCCGCCTTTAGGGACGCTGGGATTGGCCAGGGCCGCGCAGGGCATAGATCTTTTGCTTGGCGGGCATAACCATGCCGCCTTCCTGAAGGGCTACCATGACCCGGTCTCCGGAACCTGGTTCGGGGAGAGCGGCTACGGTCTTTCTTATGTTACCCGCGCCGAGCTGGACTTCGACGACGCTGCCGGCGGCCTTGACGGTATTAAGGTGACGCTTGTCCCGCTTTGGACGGACCAGACCGGCGAGGACCCCGCGGTGATCAAGACTGTAGCCGGGTTTAACGCGAAAGTAGAGCAGGAGATGGGCCGCGTAGTCGGAAGCGCCGCCACGGACCTGGGCTTCAGCGCTGAAGGTCTGGATTCGACTATCGGCAACTGGGCCTGCGACATTACGCGCGCGGTTTCCGGCGCCGAGCTCGCTTTCCAGAATACCAGGGGCATCAGGGCGGAGATAAGAAAAGGCGAAGTCCGCCTGCGCGATCTTTACCAGGCGGTCCCTTTCGACAATACCATCGTAACGATGAAGCTTAACGGCGCCCAGCTCGAGCGCCTGATGGCCGATAATCTGTACAAAGGCAGGAGTTTAATGCAGGTTTCCGGCCTCGAAGTTGAATTCAAGCTGGCTCCCGAAGGCCGGGCGGATAAAATTATCCTGAAGCGGGACGGGCGGGTAATAAAGCCGCAGGAAGAGTTCACCGTGGCGACAAATAACTACCTCGCTTTCGGCGGCAACGGCGGCGACGCTTTCGCCGGCGGCAAGGACATTAAAGATACGCTGATACCGGTGCGCGACGTAATGCTTAAAGCTTTTTCCAAAGGCCCCGTGACCGCGCCAGCGACGGGAAGGATAAGACTGCTGAAGTGAAAGTGGCGATAAAAAAAGAACGGCCGGGCTGTAAGAGCCCGGCCGTTTTCTGTTTAGAGCGGTTCAGTTGGGGGCCTTGGGATTGTCTTCGTCGCCGTTAACGTGGGAGAGGGCGGTGTTCTCGCCTTCAGCCGCGTGCACCCGGTCGATGATGGTCTGCCAGGAGGGGCGCTGGCCGGCCGCCACGCTGGTGAGGAAAGCTACGTCCACCTTGGCGCCCACGTCGAAAGCCGCGCCGATGCCGGTGGTGATTATGTCCAGGTTCTTCGTGCCTTTCGGGTCCGTGCCGGAGCGTTTAAGGTTAAAATAAGCCGAGTTGTAATAAGCGTAGGTGGAGCAGCCCTGGAAGACGAAGATCTGGTATTTGTTCTTCGGCAGTTCGAGCGGGCGGCCGGTGTCTTCGGCCAGGCGGTCGGGGCTGAGGTAGCCGCCGAGGCCGGAGTGCCCGTCGTAAAGAAAGATATCCGCGGTCTTCATCCCGCGCACCGCCTCCTGGGCGAATTCGGTCGAGTTCGGGTCGCTCAATATCATCTCGATAGAAGCGCGCTTGGTCCCGAAGCGGAAGGACAGCATTTTGCGGCGGGGCTGGTCCACGGTGACCTGGAAACCCGCGGCCTTGAGGCCGGCGAAAGCGTCGGTGAAAGTCTTTTTCCCGAGGTCGCCGCTCTGGAAATTCTCGTCCACGCCCACCAGGTAGCTCACCTGCAGCACTTCGCCGTTCCCGTTCTCGCCGTAAAGCTTGGAGTATTCCGGGTAAGTGTTGCGCGTCACGTTCATCGGGGTCAGGTCGGTCTGAACGCCGACCAGGTCGCCGCCGTCTATGGGGCAGCCTTCCTGGTAGGGGTTCCAGAAGTACCAGAAATCTCCCTCGCTGTTATAATGCTCGTCGGTGCAGCGGTTGACGCGCGAGCCGGGCGTGGGGAAGCCTTTTTTGTAGATAGTTACCGGGTCTTTAGGCAGGACGAAATTTATCCGGGTAGCGCCGCTGCCGCGGAAAAGCTTGGTAGAGAAGACCACTATATCGTCGTAGGAATAAGAGACTTTGGCGTAATTCTCGTTGGGGACTTTTTCCGCGCCTATCAGGGTTACCTTATAATCCCCGGAGGGTATGCCCGGGGCGTCCACGAAGCCGGGATGGGTGGTGAAAGCGCCGTACATATGCTGCAGCTGCAGGTCTATCAGTTCTGAGATCTTCTGCTTCTGCGCGGAGTCGGAAAGTATCTGCGAGACCGGGCCGGTGTATTTGGCAGGGACTTTGTAGTACATATAAGCCGTGAACTGCATCCGGGCCTGGCGGGAATCGGCGCCGTACCATTTGGAAGAGCCGGGGTCGGTGATGACGGGCAGGTCCAGGAGCCCCGGGGTTATGTTGAGGGTCCTGGCCGCAGAAATGGCTTTAAGGGAGTTCGCGTTGACCGCGAGGTCGCTGAAGCCGGCGGCCTTTGCGCCGCAGGAAAGTGAGAGTATTATCGCCGCGAAGAGTGTTTTGTTCATTGTTTATCCTTAGATAGAGGCGCTTCAGCTCGCCGTACCTATATTATCCCGTTTTTCCCGGGAGCGCGTATGGGCCATAGGTCCGCGAGAGTTCGGTTAATAGGCCCGCGGTTTTGGGCCTTTAGGCCCCCGTCGGTATGGGCCGCCGTGCCTTTGCCACGGGCCGGGAAAACGTGTAAGATAGTGTATCCAATTTCCAATTTTACAGGAGTTCAAATGCCTTCAACAAAAAAGCGGCCGTACAAGATCTCGCTCATTTCCACGCACGGCACCGGCAAGACCACCCTTTGTTACGAGGTGGCCGCCGAGCTTAAAAAACGCGGGCTGAAAGTAAAAGTTTTTTCCGAGATCGCCGCTTCGGCTTTCGAGCAGGGCATTCCCATCAACGAGACCACCACGCTGCCCGCCCAGATGTACATCATGATGCAGCATATCACCGAGGAGCTGCGCGCTATCATCCGCAACTACCAGGTGGTGGTCTGCGACCGCAGCGTGTTCGATAATTTGGCCTATATGGAGCGCCGCTGCGGCAAGAACCAGTTCATCCGCGATTTCCTGCAGGGCTACGCCGAAGAATTCCCGTACGACGTGATCTACAAGCTGCCGATGTTCGGGGCGGAGATGACGGCCGACGGCATCCGCGACGCCGAGAGCGTGGAATTCCAGGCGGATATCTATAACCGCCTCAACGAGCTGCTTTCGGACATGAAGATAGAGCACCGGACCCTCCCCGCGCCCAGCACCGAGCTGCGCAAAGAATGGTCCGACCTGATAGTGCGGGAAACTTTGGAAGCCCTCGGCCGGACGGCCCCCGCCCCCAAGGAAAAAGCCGCCGTCGCTTGAACCGGTATCACCGCCGCAAAAAAACATCCGGGCCCCTAAAGCCCGGATGTTTTTTCAGGTAAAGGGGACAGGCTACTTTACCGTCTTTATCGCCGCTTCCACCGCTTTTACCAGCAGGGATAGCGGCAGGGACGGGGGGGTTCCGCGGCCGGGTTTTTCAAGCAGGGCCATCTCGGTGGTGAGCGGCAGGTGGATAAAAGCGAATTTCGTCTTCAGACCGGCGGCCCCGATGGAGCGCATCGCGGCGTACATCAGGTGGTTGCAGACATAGGCGCCGGCGTAATTGCTTACATAAGCCGGCGCGCCGGCTTTACGCGCGGCGGCGGCAAGCTTGAGCGGGTCCGTATTGACGAAATAAGCGGCGGGGCCTTTTTCGTCTATTTTTTTACCTTCCGGCAGGCAGCCGGAGTTATCCTTTATCCCGTAATCCTGTATGTTCAGCGCGAACCGCTCCACCCTTATCCCGGTTTCCCCGGCCGCGAGGCCAAGTGAGACCAGGAAATCCGGTTTTAGCCCGGAGACAAGCGCTTTTATCCGGTTCTCGACCGCTTTGCCGCTTACCGGCAGTTTCTCCCGGTAAAGGCGGCAGTCTTTGAAAGCGGCGGGTTTAAGCGCCGCAAGCACCTGGAGGGAAGGATTTATCTTTCTTCCCGCGAAAGGCTCGAAAGCCGTGACCAGCATCTTTTTCTTCATGATAATATTATATTCCATATTTGACCTCCGGCAGGGCAGGGGTGCTTTCAATTTTGATATTATAGGCAGGTAGGCCCGTTGTCCGGGCCGCCATTCTTTCCGGGAGCACTTGCAGCCATGAAAAACACTATCCTTGTGGTCGGTTCCGTAGCGCTCGACTCGGTGCAGACGATACACGGAAGCACCAAGCGCGCCCTGGGCGGCTCCGCCGTGCATTTCTCTCTTTCCGCCTCGCAGTTCTCGCCGGTACAGATGGTAGGCGTGGTAGGCGAAGATTTCCCCGCTCCTTTCCGCCGCTTCCTGAAGCGCCGCAATATCTGCCAGAAGGGCATAGAGGTCATGCCGGGCAAGACCTTTCACTGGGTGGGCCGCTACGACCGCGACTACAAGAACGCCGAGACCATAGCCACCGAGCTGAACGTCTTCCAGCATTTCAAGCCCAAGCTCGACGTAGACCACACCCGCTGCGGCGTGCTCTTCCTGGCCAATATCGACCCGGACCTGCAGCGCAAGGTCCTGGACCAGATGGGCAAGCCCCGGCTGGTGGCCTGCGACACGATGAATTACTGGATCTCCCTCAAGAAGCCCTCGCTGCTTAAGCTGCTCAAGAAGGTGGACATGCTCTTCGTCAACGAGGAGGAGTGCCGCCAGCTCACCGGCGAGTACAACCTGATAAAGGCGGCCCGGCTGATCATGAAGATGGGCCCGAAGGGCATTATCGTCAAGCGCGGCGACGCCGGCGCGATGATGTTCTTCAAGGACAATGTCCTCTCCGTCCCCGCCCACCCGATAGAGAAGGTGGTGGACCCTACCGGCGCGGGCGACACTTTCGCCGGCGGTTTCATGGGGTATCTCGCCGCCGCGCCCGACTGGAAGAATTTCAACGTGATCCGCCGCGCCATGGCCTATGGCACGGTAATGTCCTCTTTCAGCGTGGAAGATTTCAGCGTCAAGCGCGTAGGCGGGCTTTCAAAGAGCGTGATCTGCGCGCGCTTCAACAAATACGTGGACGCGCTTCACGTAAAATAAGCGGGGCCTGGGGGGGCTATGAAAAAGAATACCGGCGGTTACGATCCGGACGTGGAGCTCGCCAAGGGCGCTGAGCTCACCGCGTCCTCCTATGACAAAACGCAGGGCGCGGCCGTAGCGGCCGGCAAGGTCACGGTGGGCGGCAAGCCCGGCGTGGCTGAAATTACCGGTATAGCCACGGGCAGGGCCGGCGGCGGCATAGACGGGACTATAAATCTCTGGCTCTCCATCTTCCGCTTCAAGCGGCCCGACGGGACCGTGAACCATGTGGCCGGCTGGAACATTATGCTCGCGCTCAAGGCCGGCCAGACCGCGCTGGAAACCGTTAAAGGTTTCGAAGCTTATATCAATGCCGGGACAAGGCCTTATAAAGCCAAAGCTTCCGGAACCAAGTTAGCCGCGAAGATCGAAATAACCTACACCGAAAAGTAACCCTCTATGACGGCGGAAGAAAAAATACGCGCCATGCCCAAGGCGGAGCTCCACCGCCATATTGAGGGCTGCGTGCGCGTCGGAACCGTCATAGACCTCGCCCGAAAAAACAATTTAAAGCTCCCCACCTTCGATCCCGCCGGCCTGGACCGTATCTACAAACTGCGCGCCCCCGGCGCCTCGCTCAGGGAAGTGCTCGGGATGTTCGAGCTGGCGCAGGCTTCTTTCGCTTCTTACGAAGCCGTGGAGCGAATCACCTTCGAAGCGCTCGAAGACGCTTATAAAAAAGAGAATATCCGGCTGCTTGAGCTGCGCTACAGCCCGGACTTCATGTTCAAAAAAGCCGGGCTGGACTGGCAGAAAGCCCATGACCTCATAAATTCCACGGCGGTAAAATTCGAGAAAAGCAGCAATATGGTCTGCGGCCTCATCCTTATCGCTTCCCGCATCTACGGCGTGGAGTCGGCCGAAAGAACCGCGGCTTTCGCCGTTAAGAATAAAAAAACCGTAATAGGCTTCGACCTGGCCGACAATGAGGCCGATTACCCGCCGGCTCTTTATAAAGAGGCGGCAAAAAAACTGCATGAGGCGGGCCTGCCGCTTACCGTTCACTCGGGTGAAGAGGGGCATTATTCGCAGATAGGCGAAACGATAAGAACGCTTAAGCCGCGGCGGATAGGCCACGGAGTTAAAGCCGCCGACGACAAATCGGGCAGGACTATCGAACTTATAAAAAAATCCGCTATTACGGTCGAGACCAATCCCTGGAGCAATTACCTGACCCGGGCGGTGACCTCAATAGAAGCTCACCCGCTTAAAAAATTCATCAAAGCCGGCGTAAAGTGCACTATAGGCGCCGACGATCCGGAGATCCTGGACACCCATTTGAACAAGGAATACCTCCTGGCCGTGGAGAAAATGGGCCTTTCTTTCGAAGATATCGCTTACACGCTCGAATGCGCCGCGGAGGCCTCATTCCTCCCCGCCGACAAAAAACAGCAAGCCGTCAAAGAACTTGGCTTTCCCTATCGAGGCTCAACCTCGATAGGAGTCTGTCGAGGCGAAGCCTCAGCATGAAAAATCCTTTTCATCTTTTCGGGCTGGGGCTGGCGTTGTTTTACCTGGCTTTCAATGTTTATATCGCGCTCTGGCTGGCTTTCAGGCTTAGGCTGGGGCCGAAAGGCCGGTTCATAGTTTATGAAACGGCGCTTCTTCTTTCGGCTTTTTATCCGCTCGCGCGGTTTTTTGCCTCTACCCATTTCGGCGGCATCGCGGATATAATGCTTTGGCTGGCTTTATTCGGTTTCGGGAGCGCTTTCATTTCTTTCTGGGTGCTTCTTGCCTGCGACCTTTCGCTCACCGTCCTGAACGGCCTGGGAGTGGATTGGGCGAGGACGAGGGCGGCCGGGGGCGGCGTGCTTCTGCTTGCGGCCGCCTTCGTGGCCCTGGCCGTCTGGAGCGGGGCCGAGACGCCGCGCCTCAAGCGCGTGGAAGTAACCGTAAAAGGCCTGCCGAAGGCTCTGGACGGCTTCACTATAGCGCAGATCTCCGACCTGCACCTGGGACGGATGATAAAGCTGGAGCGGCTTGAGAAAATAGCCGCAACCCTGAACGAGGTTCGGCCTGACCTGATAGTTATAACCGGGGATTTCTCGGAAAGACGCGAGCCCATGCCAGAAGGTACCTGCGGCATCATCAAGAGCATCTATTCCCGCTACGGCAAGGCCGCGGTGCTCGGGAACCACGATATGTTCACCGCCGGAGAGGTCGCGGCGGGTTTCTTCGAGAGCTGCGGGGTGAAAATGCTGCGCGGCCAGGTCTATGAACCTGTTCCGGGGCTGCTCGTGGCCGGAGTCGACGACCTGCGCCGGGGGGACGGAGAGGCCGTCAGGAAACTGGCGGCCGCGCTGGACCGTTCAAAGCCCCTTGTTTTCCTTTCGCACCAGCCGCAGGGCTTCGACGAGATAACCGCCGCCGGTTCCGGCCTCGTTTTAAGCGGCCACACCCACGCGGGCCAGATCTTCCCTTTCGGCCCGCTGGAACGGAAAATGTTCAAATATTTCTACGGCCTGTATAAAGCCGGTAATTTCAGCGTCTACGTGACCTCCGGCGCCGGCGCCTGGGGTCCCCCGATGCGCCTTTTCGCCGATTCCGAACTTCCGCTACTCATCCTGCGTTCAGGCTTGTGATCCGCCCTTATCCGTAATACTACTGATAAAAGCGCGTGAAAGTACGGATTTTTGCTCTCCGCCCTATAGGATATAATTGGTATTGGCCTTGTACAGGCAACTTAGACAAGGTATAGTTACCTCAGGGGTCATGTGAAAAAAAATAAGAATCCTAAAGGTTTCCCTATTGCCGCGATAGGCGCTTCGGCCGGCGGCCTAAAGGCTTTTTCGGACCTGCTGGGCGCCCTGCCGCTGAAGCCAGGCATGGCTTTCATTCTTGTCCCCCATTTGGCCCCCCAGTATAAAAGCCAGTTGGCCGACATCCTGGTGCGCAACACCAAGCTTCCGATCGCCGAAGTCAAAAGCGGCGACAAGGTCCTGCCCAACCGGGTCTATATACTTCCGCCTAACCGCGCTATGCAGATAAGGGGGGGAGTTCTCCACCTTTCCTCGTTCGGGCACAAGTCTGACTGGCGCAACCCTATAGACAGTTTCTTCCGCTCCCTGGCCGCTGACCAGGGAAAGAACGCGATAGGGGGCCTGTTGTCCGGGGAGGGCGACGACGGTACCGACGGTCTGAAAGCGATCAAAGAGAACGGAGGAACTACTTTCGTGCAGGACGGGAAAACGGCGGCCCACCCCAGTATGCCTAATTCGGCCTTTGTCGCCGGCTATGCGGACTTCGTTCTTTCCCCGGCGGAGATAGGTAAAAAGCTGGGCTCCGCCGCCGGCGCAAGCCGGTCCCGCGAGGCGGGAAAAAAAGAGCGCGCCCCCGGCGAAGAGTCAATGAACGGCATCCTGGAACTGCTGCGTACCGCCAAAGGGGTAGAGTTCGGATTTTATAAGCAGAGCACTCTCCGCCGGCGCGTCCAGAGGCGCATGGCGCTGAAGCGGGTCAGCGAGCCGGGGAAATATTTCCGTATGCTGAAAGCGGATCCCGGCGAACTGGATCAGCTCTACAGCGATATACTGATCTCCGTGACTTCGTTCTTCCGGGAGCCGGAAGCCTTCAAAGCTTTAAAGAGCGATATCTACCCGCGCCTCCTCAAGAACAGGGCCTCCGCCGCGCCCGTCCGCATCTGGGTTCCTGGCTGCTCCACCGGTGAAGAGGCTTATTCCCACGCGATAAACCTGGTCGAGTTCCTTGGCCCGCGGGCATCCCAGGTTCCCTTCCAGATCTTCGCAACGGACGTGAATCCCGAGGGGATAGAAAAAGCCAGGGCGGGAGCCTATTCCAAAAAGATAAAAGCCGATGTTTCCCCCGAGCGGCTGCGGCGCTTTTTTACGGAGACGCCTGATGGCTACCGTATAGTCCCGGCTATCCGCGATCGCTGCGTCTTTACCGCCAAAAACCTTTTGAAGGACCCGCCTTTCATCAACCTGGACCTGGTAAGCTGCCGCAACCTGCTGATCTATCTTGGCCCGGCCCTGCAGGAAAAAGCCCTGCAGATCTTCCAGTACGCCTTGAAGCCCAGGGGCGTCCTGATGCTGGGCCATTCCGAGAGCATCGGCGAGTATACTGGCGGTCTTTCTCTCCTGAACCTGAAAAAGAAAGTTTTTTTCGAGCGGACCTCGGCTTCTAATCCCCGCCTTGATTTCGTGCAATTCGGCCGTTTCATGGAGCCGGGGTACGCCGCTAAAAGCCTCGTGCAAAGCGCGGTGGAGCAGAATAACCCGGCCCAGGACGCCCTGGACCTGCAGGGCGAGCTGGACAGCGTACTGCCGGCCCGCTATATCCCGAACGGCGTCATAGTCAACGGCGATCTGGAGATCCTGCGTTTCCTCGGGGATACCTCTTCTTACCTCAAGCCGGCGCCCGGCAAGCCCAGCATGAACCTCCGCCGCATGGCTTCGGGGGAGTTCCTGCTTGAATTCCGGGCCGCTATCCATATCGCGAAAAAATCCGCTTGCGCCGTGCGCAAGGAGATAGCTGCGCCCGGCCCCGGCGGGGTTGCAAAGCGCATCCAGATAGAGGTCCTGCCGATCAAGGCCTCGAACCTGCACCAGGAATGTTTCCTGATACTGTTCGAAGAGCTCGGCGAAGCCCAGCCAGGCCGGCGGCAGGCCGGGGTGGCAAGGAACGGCAAAGACAGCCGCCGCGTGATAGAGCTAAAAGAGGACCTGGCGGTTTCCGGAGAGCAGCTTAAGGCCATCATCGAAGAGCAGGAAGCCACCAACATGAAGCTAAAGGTTTCCAATGAGGAGCTCCTTTCCGGGAACGAGGAACTGCAGAGCGTCAACGAGGAGTTCGAAACGGCCAAGGAAGAGCTTCAGTCCACCAACGAAGAGCTGCTCACTTCTACCGAGGAGCTCGGGGAAGCCAACCAGGTTTTGAACCGCGCAAACAGCGATTTTTCCAATCTCCTGGCAAATATCGATATCCCCATCCTCCTGCTGGACCCCGACCTGGCCGTCCGCCGCTTCACGCCGCCGGCGGAGAAAGCGCTCGGCATGTCCGCTGACAAGATCGGGCGCTCCATCGCGGAGATCAAGCTCCCGCTGTTCCTTCCGGGCCTAAAACAGCTGCTCCTGAAAGTGATCAGGAACGGGCAGGTCCAAAAGCTCGAAGTGCAGGATATCCAGGGCCGCTGGCATTACCTTGTGGCGCGGCCTTACCGGAT
This sequence comes from bacterium, assembly GCA_021811315.1. GTDB lineage: Bacteria > Elusimicrobiota > Elusimicrobia > Elusimicrobiales > UBA9959 > UBA9959. Next base: position 156,438 of record JAJZPF010000001.1, on the reverse strand, counting down.
CGACAAGAGCAAGACCGAAAAGAGCAAGACCGAGGGCGCCGTGATGGCGCTGATAGATATCCAGGACCGGAAGCTCGCGGAGAAGAACGTACAGCGGCTGGCCACGGTGGTGCTGGACTCCAATGACGCCGTGATCATCTGCGATCTGAACGACCGGATCACCGCCTGGAACAAAGGCGCCCAGAAAATGTACGGCTATACGGAAGCGGAAGCCCTTGGAATGAATATCAGCCGGCTCATGCCGGAGAAAATGCGCGTAAAAGCGCGGGACCTGGTCCGGGTCTCGGCGGCGCCGATAGAGACGCGGCGCCGCGCGAAGGACGGCCGGATCCTGGACGTGCTGCTCACCGTCACGGTGCTGCGCGACGATAAAGGCCGGGCGGTAGAAGTCGCAAAGACCGAGCGTGATATCACCGAGCAAAAGCGGGCCGAGCGGGAGAGGAAACTCTCTGAAAAAACCGTTTTGCGGCTGGCCACTTCGGTGCTGGACTCCAATGACGCCGTGATCATCTGCGATCTCGATGACCAGATCATCGCCTGGAACAAAGGCGCCCAGAAAATGTACGGTTACACCGAAGCCGAGGCCCTGGCAATGAGCATCAAAAGGCTCATGCCGGAAAACAAACTTATCAGGGCGAGGGAGCTGGTCCGGGTCTCGGCGGCGCCGATAGAGGCCCAGCGCCTCACGCGCGGCGGCCGGACGCTTGATGTGCTGCTTACGGTGACGGTGCTGCGCGACGACAATGGCCGGCCCGTGGAGGTCGCCACCACCGAAAGAGATATAACGGAACAAAAGCGGAGCGAACGCGAACTGCGCGGGCTGCATATGCGCGCTATCTCCGCCCAGGAAACCGAGCGGAAGCGCCTTTCCCGCGAACTCCACGACGGCGTCGGCCAGATACTTTCCGGAGTTAAATTCAGGCTGGAGTCCCTGCCCGGGGAGATAGCCCTGGACGGGAAAGCCGCGGGGAAAATAGTTAAAGTGGGCGGGCTATTGAGCCAGGCCATTTCGGAAATACGCCGCGTCTCTCAGAACCTCATGCCCTCTGAACTTGTGGACCTCGGCCTCGAGCCGGCCCTGCGCACGCTTTGCCGCGAGTTCAAAGAGCGCGCGGGAGTCCCCGTAACGCTGCAAGCGGGGAATGTCCCCGCGGAAATAGCGCCCGGCCTTGCGCTGGCGCTTTTCCGTATCGCCCAGGAAGCTCTGAATAACGTCGGAAAACATTCCAAGGCGACCCTGGCCTCGGTAAATCTCTCCCGCAAGGGGAAAGAGATAGTGTTGAGCGTGAAAGACAACGGGATAGGCTTTGCCCTTGGCGGAAAGCGGCAGCCGGCCGGGCGGGGCATAGGCCTTGGCAGCATGCGCGAGCGGTCGGAACTGTTGGGGGGCTCCCTGGAACTTAATTCCAAGCCGGGGTCCGGGACCATGCTCACCGTCCGTATTCCCCTGTCCGGCGCGGGAGGAGAAACAGTATGAAAAAGAAAAACCAGCCCAAGATAAAAGTGTTCCTGGTGGACGATCATCCCGCCGTGCGCGAAGGAGTGCGGTCCTACCTGACCGCCCAGGGTTCTGTTTCGGTGGTGGGTGAAGCCGCCGACGCCAAAGAAGCCCTCCGGAAGGTAAAGAAGCTGGCTCCCGAGGTTATAATTCTGGACGTGAACCTGCCTTCCCTCGACGGCGGCGAGCTCGCCCGCCGGCTGCGGCTGACCGTTCCCGCCGCCAAGATCATCGGTTTCAGCGTCCATGCCAGCCAGGAATACGTGGTCAGGATGGCGCGCTGCGGCGCGCACGGCTACGTGATGAAGGACGCGCCCACGGCTAAACTCGTGGAGGCCATCCAGCAGGTGCACAAGGGCGGGCTCTATTTCCCTCCTGAAATGTCCGACGCTATTCTGTCCCCCGAGTCCAAGCCTTCCGCGGAGGATGAGGGTAAAGTGGTCTTGACCACGCGCGAGAGGGAAGTTCTCACGCTTCTGGCCGAGGGCCTGGCCAATAAAGAGGTAGCGCGCAAGCTGGGCATCAGCGTGCGGACCGCCGAGACCCATCGCGAGCATGTCTCGCACAAGCTCAATATCATGACCATCGCCGGGCTTACGAAATACGCGATCCAGCACGGACTGACCTCTCTGGGCCTGCCCGTCCAGCCCAAGACTTAAAAGCGTCTCCGTATTACTACGTATGACCATGCGTAAAGTTACGCATTGGTAGCGCGCGCCCTGACCGCTATACTTTATATACAGGACACGGAGTTTTGCCTGCCGGGGCGCGCGCGGGCGGCGCATGAGGCAAGCGGGCAGCGCCGTGCCGAAGTCTATGGCCGGCGAACGGACAATGAGCATTAAAGACTGCAAAGAAAACAAGATAAGGGTTTTCCTGATAGACGACCATCCGATCGTGCGGGACGGAGTGCGCGCTTTCCTGACCAGCTGCGCTATCGAGGTGGTTGGAGAAGCTTCGGACGCCCCGGAGGCTTTCCGCAAGGTAAAAAAAATAGCGCCTGATGTCATAGTGCTGGACGTCAATCTGCCCTCAATGGACGGCTGGGAAGTCGCCGGCAGCCTGCGAAGGCTGGTCCCGAAGTCCAAGATCATCGCTTTCAGCATCCATTCCAGCGAGGAATACGTAGTGCGGATGGCCCGCTGCGGCGCGAGCGGCTATGTGATGAAGAGCCAGCCTACTTCCGAACTGCTCGACGCGGTCAGGCAGGTTTTTGGCGGCGGCCGGTATTTCCCCGCGGGGATGACTGTCGCCGGTCCCGACAAGAGGCCGAAGCTTTCCGCTAAAAAACCCCTGCGGCTGAATCCCGGCCGCAAACCTTCCAGGGGCTCCCGTCTCAAGGGCGGCCTTGTAAAAAAACCGCCGTCGAAAACTTAAGCCTTCTCCGTATTATCACCGTCCTATTACGCGTATAATTCCGCATTGGCAGGGTTTGCCCTATGCGGTATGCTCTATATATGGGACCGCGAAGCCGCGGAAAATCTTATTTATGACTACACGCAAGATCTCTGCTTTCTTTATCCTGCTGGCGGCCGGCCTGTTCGCTGCTTTGCCGGCTTCCGCACAATCCGAAGCGGAAGAAAGCCACGGGCCCCGGCCCGGTTTGTCGATAGGCGGGCGCGCCGCGTATTATCGCCCCAAGGACGCCGATCACGGCGACTTTGCCGAGGGCGTGCAGGTGCGTTATCATCTTACGCGCAGGTGGGCTTTGGAAGGCTCGGTGGACTTGCGCCAGGACAGGTTCTCCGGGACTAAAGTAAGCGTTGTCCCTATCCAGCTTTCAGTGCTGGTATACCTTATGCCGCATGGCTACAGGTTCGCCCCGTATATTTTAGCCGGCGGCGGCTGGTATTACACCCAGGTAGACACCCCGACCGACAGCAGCGGGTTCCGTTTCGGGCCCCATGCCGGGGCCGGGGTAGAGTTCTTCAGGGACAGCGCCTGGTCTTTTGGCGGGTCTTACCGTTATCTGTGGACCGAGGATATACGTTCCCAGGACGTCGCTCACCCTTTGGGCAGGAATTTCAAAGACAGGGGCTTCATGCTCACCGCGGCGGTGAATTATTCTTTTTAGGAACAGAGAGATGCTAAAGTGACAGACGAAAAACAAAAGAAGATCAAGGTCTTCCTCGTGGACGACCACCCGATCGTGCGCGAAGGGGTGCGCTCCTACCTGACCAGCCGCTCCATAGCGGTAGTGGGCGAGGCTTCCGACGCTAAAGAAACGCTCAGGAAGGTCAGGAAACTGGCTCCAGACGTTATCGTGCTCGACGTTAATTTGCCGCTGATGGACGGGGGGGAGCTGGCGCGCCGCCTGCGCAGGCTGGTCCCGAAGTCCAAGATCATCGCTTTCAGCATCCATTCCAGCGAGGAATATGTGGTGCGGATGGCCCGCTGCGGGGTCCAGGGCTACGTGATGAAAGACCAGCCCACCGCGGAGCTGCTGGACGCTATCAGGCAGGTGTCGAAGGGCGGCCTCCATTTCCCGGCCGGCATGACGGACGCTATCTTAGCCCCCGCGCCCAAGCTCCCTCCGGACAAGCAGGAGAGCCCGGCGCTTACGGCGCGCGAGCTGGAGGTGGTCGCTTTGCTCGCGGAAGGGCTCTCGAATAAAGGCGTAGCCGCCAGGCTCGGTATCGGGGTAAGGACGGCCGAGACGCACCGGGAGCATATCTCGCATAAACTTCATATCCCGACCGTGGCCGGACTTACCAAGTACGCCATCCAGCACGGCCTGACCTCGCTAAAATAAACAGCGGTCATTTTATGCCCTTCCTCCGCCTTAATAAAGCTCTATTCGCGGTTTTTTCCGCGGCTCTGTTCTGCGCCTGCGCGCACGCGGCCCGGAAAACGCCGCCCCCGGCGGCGCCGGTAGAAAAAGAGGCGGCGGTAAAAAAAGAGGCCGCGGCGAAGCTTTCTCCCGAGGACGCGAAAGCGGTGGAAAGCCTGTATTACAAAGCGGTCGGCGCCTACAGCAACAACGATATGGACGCCGCTCTGGGCTATATTAACGAGATCTCCACCCTGTACCCCTCGTATCCGCCGGCCGTAGAGCTGCGGGGGAAGATAAAGAGCGTTTCCGGCGCGAATAAGCCCACGCCGCCGCAAAAGCAATGAGAACCGGCAAGCTGAGGGAGACGGCTGTAAATCTGTCCATCGCTTTTTCAGCGCTGGTCCTCCTGCTGATACTTGGGGCCGCCAGGCTGATGCTCAGCGACGCCAGGAAATCGGTCTTCGAGGATACGCGCCTGCGCGCCGAGATCTCTGCCAGGCTGGCCGGCAAGGCCATGTTCCCCAAAGTCGACCTGTTCTCCCTTCACTTCCTTATAAATAACCTGGCGCTGGATAAGGTCATAAAATACGCCGTCGTGTCCGACCAGTCAGGTAAAATACGCTCCCACTCCGAGCCCGACAAAATAGGGGGGAAGGACGAGAGCCGCGAGGGGATAGCCGCAAGGAACTCCAGGTTCGCCCTGACGCAGTCTTTCAAGGGCCCGGACGGCCTGGAATATTATTATTTTTCCGAGCCTGTGGCCGTGGGAAGCAGGCGCCTGGGCACGCTCGCCATCGCCATTAACGGCGAAACCATGAGATACCGCCTGGCCGCCACTACGCACAAGCTGGCGATCATCTTTCTCGCGGCTTTGGGCGCAATGGGGCTGCTGCTGGAGATCAGGTCGCTGTTGCGCAGGGAGCAAAGGTCCTCCGCTATTAAATCAGCCATGGTGCACACCGTCAGCCACGAATTCAATAACGCGCTCACGGTAATAGACGCGGTGATCTTCCTGCTGGAGGAAACCGAGCCGGTGAAAAACGACCCCGCGCGGGCCGGCCTGTACAGAACCCTCGCCTATGAACGGAAATCCCTGAAGAACTACGTGAAGAATATCCTGAGCGAGGCGAGGATGGAGGCCGGCAGGTTCAAGATAGAAAAGAAGCCGCTGGCGCTTAGCGGCCTGGTGGCCGGCGCGGTCTCGGTCATGGAAGAATTAATGCTGAAGAAGAAAATTTCCTTTACCCTGGACATGGCGAAGGAGCCGGTCGTGATCGACGCCGACCAGGAGGCGATGGCGCTGGTGCTCTCCAACCTGGTAGGCAATGCCGTAAAATATACGCCTGAAAACGGCCGGATAGCGGTCAGGCTCGCGGCCGAAAAAGCGGGGCAGGTGACTTTCCGCATAGAGAATTCCGGCCGGGGCATCGCCGCCGGGGACATAGAGAAGATAAAGACGGAATTTTTCAGGACCGGGGAAGGCCAGGCCGCCGCCGAGGGCTTCGGGCTGGGGCTTAAGATCTGCAACGACATGCTGCTGCTCCACGGCAGCGCGCTGGAAATTAAAAGCGAGCCCGGTAAAAACGTCTGCTTCTATTTCTCCCTGTCGGTGCCTGCCTTGAAAGCGGCGGAAACGCCGGCTTCGGCAAGGCCCGGATAAAGAACTGGAAACACCGGTATATATTTCCGCGGGCGTACGCCTTCCGTAAAACTACTTACCAGACCGGGCATTATCCCGAATAGCCGCCAGGCCGGCTAAGGGCTATACTTAATAAATAAGAGTAAAGGTATTCAAGGAGAACCATAATGAGATCAATATTTTCAATATCCCTGGCGGCGGGCCTGCTGGCGCTCAGCGCGCCCGCCTACGCGTCCAGGATGGACGTTTACATCGTTACCTCAGCCAGGCAGTCTTATGTGTTCAATAATTACCTGCAGGGCGACGATATCAGGATCGAATCAAAGGACGGGGCGGTAACCCTGACCGGGATCATTTCCGAATACTTCCACAAATCATTGGCGGAAGTGACCATGACGGACATCCCCGGGGTCAGGAGCGTGGACAACAGGCTGGAAGTCAAAGGCTCGCTTCCCACGGCGAATTCGGACGCCTGGTTCCACGACAAAGTTAAGGCCACTCTTCTGTTCCACCGGAGCGTCAGCGCGAAAGATACGGAGGTGGACGTTAAAGACGGCATCGTTACCCTCAGGGGCAGCGCCGCGAGCATGGCGCAAAAAGACCTGACCACGGAATACGCCAACGACGTGGAAGGGGTGATAAAAGTTATAAACGAGATGGTAGTGGCCGCGCCCCTTGAAAAAAAGCCCAGGACGACCAAGGAGCAGGTCGACGACGTTTCCGTGGCCGCCCTGGTAAGGATGGCCCTGGTGCTGCATCATTCCACCAACGGCCTCTATACCACGGTCGCGGTCAAGCGCGGCACGGTCACGCTGGGCGGCCGGGCCCGGACCGACGCTGAAAAAGCCCTGGTGACCAAGCTCGTAAAAGACGTGAACGGCGTAAAGAAAGTTAAAAATTTGATGACGGTAGAGCCGTCCTAGTCCAAAGCCCGGGAAAGCGGAGAGGAGAATCATATGCTGGAAACAATTGCGGTAATACTGGTGGTCCTGTGGCTGTTGGGGCTGGTGAGCAGCTACACTATGGGCGGTTTTATCCATATTCTGCTCGTAATAGCGGTCATCGTGGTGGTGTTAAGGGTCATCAGGGGGCGGAAAGTCCTGTAGCGGCCTGCGCCTTGTTCGGGAAGAACCCGGAGCGGTCTTTCCTTTCAAACGTGCGGTATAAGGAGAAAACTTTATGAAAAAAAATATTATACTCCGGACTTTGGTCCTGTCTACCATGGCCGCGGCTTTCGCGGCCTGCGCCACGACGGGCAAGCCCGAAACCGCGGGCGAGTTCATCGACGACTCGGTCATTACTACCAGGGTAAAATCCAGGCTTGCCGACGACAATTTCTTCAAGTCTTTCCAGATCGGCGTGGAAACGCGCCAGGGCATAGTCCAACTGAGCGGCTTCGTAAATTCCCGCGAGGCGGCGGATAAAGCCGGCAAGATCGCGGAAGGCGTCAAAGGGGTGAAATCCCTGAAGAACGACCTGATCGTAAAATAGGCGGCTGCCAGCCTTGTCCCGGAGGAGCTATGACGGCGACCGAACAGAACAATTTCCCCGGGGGAACGCGCTTCCTCGTTATCTCGGCCGCGCTCGTGGTCATCATCTGGGGCATGAACCAGGCGCAGTCGGCCCTGGTTTCCTCCCTTGTGGCCGTTTTCCTCGCCGTCCTTGGCACGCCGCTGGCGCAGCGGCTTGAGCGGAAAGGCGTCCCGCACGCTCTCGCGGTGCTGCTCGTGCTGGCGGGGCTGATCGCGATCCTGCTCGTCGGCGGCGTGCTGGTGAGCACGTCCCTCGGCGGCTTCAGCGCTTCCCTGCCCTCCTATCAGCAGCGCATGCAGGAAGAAGTTTCGGCGCTCACCGCGCTGCTGGCGAAGAAAGGCGTCGCCGTCACGGACAAAGCGCTGCTCGAGTATCTCAATCCGGCGGCGATAATGAAGCTGGCCGTCGACCTGCTCGGGGGGCTGGGAGCGGCGCTCTCCAATATCGTCCTGATCCTGCTCACCGTGATGTTCATCCTGCTCGAGGCCTCGACCTTTCCGGTAAAGCTCCGCGCCGTCCTCGGGGATCCACTGCAGAAATTCCCGGAGTTCACGAAGTTCTTCGATGATATCCAGCGCTATATGGTCGTCGCTACCGGGCTCAACCTGGCCGCGGGGTTCCTGCTCGGGGTCTGGCTGGCCATCCTCGGAGTGGATTCCCCCGTCCTCTGGGGTTTCCTGGCTTTTATGCTGCTCTATATCCCGCATGTCGGCTCTATCATAGCCGCGCTCCCGGCGGTAAGTCTCACCCTTGTCCAGTTCGGGCCCGGCCGCGCCGCGCTCGTAGTCGCCGGCTATGTGCTGGTTCAGTTCACGATAGGCAATCTGGTCTGGCCGAAGCTCGTCGGGCGTAAAATGTCTTTATCCACTTTGGTGGTTTTCCTGTCGCTGATCTTCTGGGGAAGGATGCTCGGCCTGATCGGCGCGGTGCTGTGCGTACCGTTCACTATGACGCTGAAGTTCGCCTGCGAACACCATGAAAGCACGCGGTGGATAGCCGTTCTGCTCGGGCCCGCCGTCCCTGTGGAAAGCGATCCGCCCGCGCCGGAAAAATGACGGGCCGCGGTCCCGTGCCGGCCGCCGCGGCCCCGGTGTGCGCGCGGGGTTAACGCTTCGCTGCCGCTATAACGGCTTTTATGCTTCCTACAGAGAATTACATAATTTTTCGGGCCCTGCTGGCGGCGGCCGTACTTGCGGCCGTCTCCGTAGTTCCGGCCATGGCCGGGAAAAGATCCGGGCCCTGCCCGCAGATACAGTTCTCCGGCAGTGAAAAGATAGAGCTGAACCCTATGGAGGTCCGCCTGGTCTGCGGCGACGCCGCTACCGAAGGCTGGGGGCAGATCCCTTTCAACCAGGCCGAGAGCTTCCTGCGGGCTTTCCTCCAGCAGCGGGGCTACCAGGAGCCGAAGTTCGACCCGGGCCAGGACGTCCTCAGGGTGGACCCGGGAAAAAAAACCTTCGTAAAGTCTTTCGCCGTCACCGGCCTGCCGCCGGAGATAAAGCCCCGCAAACTGCGCAAGATCAAAGGGCAGCCAATGACGCCCGCGCTGCTCGACGCCGCCAAGGCCGCCCTGCTTAGCGCCCTCCTGAACCGCGGCTACGCCTGCCCGGCCATAGAAATGCAGGGCAACGGGACAACGGGGGAACTGTCGGCGGAGGTGCGGCCAGGGGACGTCTACGTCTTCGCCCATATCCGCCCTAAAAAAACGGACGAGGTCTACCCGCAGATCTTCGCCCGCTACGAGGCTTTTAAACGCGGCCAGCGTTTCGATTCCAGGCTTCTGGACCTGACGGCCCAGCGGACCATGGCCGACTCGCTGTTCCTGAACGCCTATTTCGAGGTGGACTGCTCGACGGGCGGCATGGCGATCACCGAGCGGGTAGTCGCCGGCAAACCGCAGCTCTACAAGCTTGGCGTGGGCTTCGACACCGAGGGTTTCTTCATAGGCAAGGCGCAGTGGCAGAATTCCCGGCTCGGGACGCGCAGCAATTCTATGGGCGTTATGGGCTACACTTCCTTCCGCGAGCAGACGGCCGTCGCCAATTTCCGCTACTTCATGGGACGGGCCTCGCGGTTCTACTTCATGCCCAAGCTGACCTTCGGGCGCCAGAACGAACCTCAGTATGAGGCCATCCATGCGGAGTTCGCGCTGCTTCCCGGCTTCAGCTGGGACAGCAAGAACCTGCGCGGAGAGTTCTCGGCCGGCCCGGCGCTGGAATATGAGCATACTATCCGGGGACTGGGGCCCGTAACCAGTTATCCGGTTTACGAGACCCAGCTCGAACTGCGCGACCACTTGTTCGAATACTATGCGGGCGAGCCGCAGACCGGCGGGCGGCTTACCTTCAAGTCGCAGTCGCGGGTAGCGGGGCTGGAGTCCCGCATAACGGCGCACCTGCTGAGCCTGCAGGGGGAGCATATCTGGAACCTTGGCGGGTACACCCCCCCGGCCCTGATACTGGCCACGCGCTATCTCGTGCAGACCACGCTGGTAAAAAATTCACTCCTGGCCGCCGGGGAGATCCCTTTAGGCATGCGGATCTTCATGGGCGGAGATTCCGACCTGAGGGGCGCGGAGCTGAACAAGCTGCCTTCCGACAAAGCCGGCCTGCTTACGACGGCCTATGACGGCGTGGAACTGAGAATGGGCGACGTTCTGCCTCATGGCCTGCAGCCGCTTATCTTCCTGGACGCCGCGATGGCCGGCCGGAGCTCCGCGCACCTGGACCCGAACGTTTATTTTTCCCCGGGCTTCGGCCTTCGCTGGGCCTCGCCGATAGGCTCTCTCCGGACCACGCTGGCGCGCGGCATGGTCTGGCGCCGCGACCCCGCCGCCGAGGTGCTCATGAAACCGCAGTGGCGGTTATTCCTTAGCCTTGGGAAGGAGTTCTGATGCGCCTGTTCAGGAAACTCTTCCTCGTTTCCATCGTCTCTGTCTGCGCGCTGCTTGCCGCGCTGGCGCTGGCGGCGGTTACGCTTATCGCCAAGCCGCAATGGTTCCTTACGACCCGCACCGTAACCGTAGCGATAAAAAATTTCGGCAGCGCCTGGAAACCCAGGTGGAAAACCCTGGACTTCGGCATCCGCTCGATCAGCTTCCCGGAAAAAGAGATCCGGCTTCGGGCCGGCGAACTCTGTTTCGAGAACGCGGCCGCGGGGGCGGAGGGCTGCCTGAAGAGCCTGGACGTCCGGCTTAGCGTGCGCCTTCATTTTTTCGGCGCGAAGCTGACGAAGATCTCCAGGCTCATAGTTTCGGGCGATCATTTTACGCTGGACCGGACCGGGGTGAAGTCCGAAGCGCTGCCGGTAAAGAGCGCGGGACTGCCCACCACGCTGCCCAATTTGATCCCGGCGGCCCTGCGCGGCCTCACGCTCGAATTGCTCAGGGTGGACCTGCCGGCCAACAAGATCATAAGCGCCGGCGGTTCGCTCAGCGGGGCGCTTCACCTGAATCTCGGGCTGGAAGGGGACAGGCCGCTTGCTCTCAAGGCGGAAGTGGCGCATAGCTCCGGGAGCTTTACCAGGCATTACAGCGGCGAAGCTACGCTTGGCTCCGATCTTCTGAAAGGCCTCGAGTTCACCTACCTGGACGCGCGGGGGCAGCTTAAGGCGGAAGGGGTAAGCGCTAAATTCCAGGCCAGGGTGGATGAAAAAGGCGCCGACGCCCTGGTCTTCAGCCTCAACGCCGACGCGCGCATGCCGGGGCGCCGGATCGAGGCCGGCGTGGAAGGCTCTCAAAAAGGACAGGATTTCCGCTTGGGCGGCTCGGCGGGAGTTTGGGAAACCACGGGGCCGGTCAAGAGCGTCCGGCTCAAACAGTTCAACCTTGCGGCCCGCCTTAAGAAAGATTCCACCGAATGGGAAACCCTGAAACTGGACAGCGGCTTCGAGCTGGAACCGGAGACTTTCGGCGTCAGGGGCGCGGGGCGCGGCATGGCTAAAACCCTGGAGGGCCGGCTTTCGGTAAAAGCCCGCTCCACCCCCGGACTTCTCGAGAGGGACCATTTCGACGCGGAAGTGTCGCTGACCGTCGATCCGGCAAAGTTCTGGTATGAGTTTTACGGCAGTTTCGAAGGCAAGGTTTCCGGCCGCGCCAGCCGGCTGCAGGCGCTCAATATCAGTCATAAGCTCGACTTCGGGCTTAAAGTCGGCAGGTTCGAGGACCTGGTCGAGTACCTGGCGCATACTCCGTATTCGGTGCCTGCGCCCGTCAACGTTTTCCGCGGGCCGCTCAGCGTCTCGCTAAAGGGGAGCGGCGATTCGCTTAAGGACAGCCAGGATTTCGAGTACTCGGTGGTAAGCGGGCTGGCGGCGGGCCGGCAGGCCTTGAAATTCGAAGTTAAGGGGAAGGTTGCCGCGTCCAGGCTCTGGACCCCGGAGCGGTCTTTCAGGAACGAAACTGAGTTGGCGCTGCGCGAGGTAGCGCTTCAGCTCCCGCGCTTCGATCTCAAGGGTATGGCGGCTTTCATCCCGGACAGCCGCATCAAGACCGGGGCGCAGCTGGACAAGGCTGCGCTGGCCAGGGAGGAAGAGCGCAAGCAGCCCGCCGAACGCTCGGCGACGGTTATGCGGACGGAAATACGCGTCAAGACGGTGAGCCCCGCTATCCTGTACTCCAATCTGGCCAAAGACCCTGTCCCGGTAGGGCTGGATTTCACTTTAAAGGTCCCAGGGGGCGGGATGGCCGGGACAGTGGAGATAAAGCCGTTCCGCGTAGAGATCTTCCGCCGTCTCGCGTCTATCGACCATATTAAGTTCACCGGCCGCGCGGGCTCGCCCGTCATGGGCCTGGACGGCCTGATAGTTTATAAAGCGGCCGAGGCCAAAATTCTAATCCGCCTCCTCGGAACCGCCCAGAAGCCGCAGGTCACGTTCGAAAGCGACCCGCCGATGAGCCAGGCCGACATCACGGCGATGCTTCTCTTCGGCAAATCCCCGGGCAAGCTGGACTCCGACCAGCAGGCGAGCGCGGCCAATACGCAGACCGCCGTGTCCAACAGCGCTTTCGGCCTGGCCTCGCTCTACCTGCTTGCTTCCACTCCCATCGATTACGTCGGGTATGACCCGGTCTCCAGGACCTACACGGTCAAGCTCCGGATCCCCGGCGGGGCGACGCTCCAACTGGGCTCCGACGGGCAGAGCAGGGGCATGCAGCTGCGAAAACGCATCGCTTCCAACCTTGCGATACAGACCGAGCTAACAAATACGCAAACACAGGGGAACGTGGTCACAACGCTCCTTGAATGGTACGGTCGGCGCTGAATGATAGAGCGGGACAGACTATGAAAAAGGACCTTGGAAGCCGGGCCGGGTATTATTGGACCCTGCTGGTCCGGACCTTTAAAGCCTGGGACGCCGACCACGGGCCCCGGATGGGCGCCGCGCTGGCTTATTACGCGCTGTTCTCGCTTGCGCCTATCCTGATCATCGCTCTAGGCGTCGCCGGGTCTTTTTTCGGCGATACGTCGGCGCAGGACGAGGTCTTCAGACAGGTCCGTGCTCACGTAGGGATTCAGGGAGCCCAGGCGGTGCGGGACCTTATGGGGTCCATGGCGTCCTTCAAAAGCGGTCTTTTAGGAGCTATTGCCAGCGCGGCGGTCCTGCTCTTCGCGGCTTCGGGGCTGGTAAGCGAACTGCAGTCGGGGCTTAATGATATTTGGAGGGTGGAGCCCCCGCCCCGCCCCTGGCTGGCCCTTATCCGCCGGCGCGTTATGGCGCTGGGCTTCGTGCTCGGTTCCGGTTTCCTGCTTTTGCTCGCGCTGGTCCTTAGCGCCGCGGTTTCCGTGCTGGGCAAGTACGTGAGTTCCCGGCTGCCGGTGCCCGAGGCCGCAATGCATATTATGGATTTCGCCCTTGTTTTCGGCGTGACCACGCTGCTGTTCGCAATGGTTTATAAATACCTGCCCGATACGCGCATCGCCTGGCGGGACGTCTGGACCGGAGCCGGCTTCACTTCCCTCCTGCTTACGCTGGGCAATCTGGTTATCGGCATCTACCTTGGGAAAAGCGACCTCACTACGGCTTTCGGCGCCGCGGGCTCGCTGATCCTTGTCCTCGTCTGGGCTTTTTACTGCTCGCAGCTTCTGTACTTCGGCGCCGAGTTCACCCGCGTGCGCGCCCAGGAGCGCGGGCTGGCGGCGGGCCAGCGGTGAGCTGCGGACGCGGGCGCCGGGGTTAATATATAATTAAGGCTCTTATGTTTTCCACGGACAAAAGCATCCTGGCCGGACGGCGGCGCGTATCATGAGGATAAAACAGGTTTTTGCCTGGTTTTTTTTCCTGATCATGTCGTGCTGGGTGGTAATGGCCGTTTCCTATTCCAACTTCCCGTATGGCGCGCGAATGGCCGCGGCCGTGGTCTTCGGAGCGGCGGCGCTTTGCAGCGTTTTTATCCCGAAGGATGGCGGACGGAAAATAGTCTGGTTCTCCTCCTTGTTCCTGATCTCGCTGGCCTGCTGGCTGGCCCTGTCCCCGAGCAATGAGAGGGACTGGGCGCCGGATGTGGCGAAGCTCGCCTACGCAGAAGTCGCCGGCAGCAGCGTTACCCTCCATAACATCCGCGATTGCGATTACAGGTCGGAGACCGACTATACCGTCCGGCACTATGACCGGACCTTCTATCTCGGCTCCCTGCGCAGCCTGGACCTTTATTTCGTCGACTGGGGCCTGCCCCATATCGCGCACACCATGCTCAGCTTCGGGTTCGGCGGGGGAAAATACGTCTGCTTTTCCATAGAGACGCGGAAAAAGAAAGGCGAAGAGTATTCTTCCGTCAGGGGTTTTTTCAAGCAGTACGAGCTGACCTACGTGGTCGCCGACGAGCGGGACGTGATCAGGCTGCGCACAAATTACCGCAAGGGGGAAAATGTTTACCTGTACCGCCTGGACGCGACCCCCGATTTTATCCGGAAGGTCTTCCTGGACTACCTGCAAAGCGTCAACGGTCTGAAGGACAGGCCGCAGTGGTATAACGCGCTGACGGCGAACTGCACTACCGATATCTGGAAGCACATCGCTCCCTACTACCCCAAGGCGAAGTTCGACTGGCGCATTCTCGCCAGCGGCCATGTGGATGAAATGGCTTATGAACTCGGGGTGACGGACCAGGGCCTCCCTTTCCCGGAGCTCAAGCGCCGCAGCCTGATCAACGAGCGCAGCAAAGCCGCCGGAGCGGACCAGGCCTATTCGGAGATAATACGGCGCGGGCTGCCCGGCTTTAAATAAATCAGTAAGAAAATGAGAGGCCTGCGAAACCCCGGCGCCCGAATTGGTCGAAGCGCAGCAGGGTCTCGCCGTAGCCGTACCAGTACTGCAGGAAAAGCGCAAAATTCATTTTCGGCAGCTGCTGCCGGAGCTGGAACTCAAAAGAGCTTTTGCTGCCGGCGCGGAAGATCGGGGTCTTTATATCCAGCTGGTGGTTCTTCAGGCTCCCTCCCCAGAGAAAGTTCCTTACGCTTATCCCTGCTTCCCCATGTCCCATATAATCCAGGAATCTGGAGCCGCTGCCGATGGATTTAAGATAGTCGTCCTGTCCGGAATAACCCGAGGCCTGCCACAGCTTTACATACAACATGGCCTTGTCCGACAGGAAAGAATTGGCTATTCCCAGTTTTTCCCTGGATTCCACTCCCAGCTTTATCATTATATACTGCCGGTTCCAGCTCCGCGACCTGGCGGCGTCGAGGCCGTTGGATTCATGCTCGATAGGGCAGATGATCACATTCCGCAGCCAGAGCCGGCCCGCTATTTTGACTTTGACCGGGTAATCCAGGAAAAACTCCGGGTTATAATTGCTTTCCTCGAAAGGCCTCGAGGACCGGCCTTCGTTCCAGAGCGATTTCTGGGTATAACCGATATAGGCGGGAAAAAGGTTGTACTTGAGGACGTACAGGTTGGGCTCAAGCAGCCGGAACTTCATGCTTAACTGGAACTTGACCTGCGCGTGGTTATTGCCGGGCCACTGATCGATCGAGAAATAATTCACCTTGTGAGCGGAAACGGGCCTGTCCGTTTTCTTCCCGAAATAGGCGCTTTGGGGGGATTCCCGCTGCTCGTCTGTGGGCAGGGTGTTTTCAGGATTGTTCAAGTCCTGCCGGACAGCCGTCGCGGAAGCAGATTGAACAAGGAACTCTCCCGCTTTGCAGTTTGGGGCGAAGAACAGCACCGAGATAAAACAGATAATCGCTATTTTCATGGCGCCTTTCCGGGGCGTTCCCCGGACTTCTCCATATAGTACTCTTTGGGAAATTTTAACGCTATGCGGAGTTATACGCGTCGCGCTAGGTAGTATTCGCGGGGATCAGCGATTTCCGGTCTTCCCGTCCTTCAGCTCCTTCCGTAATATTACCTATCAAGCAGGGCAGAACTCCTAATGGAAGCAGTATCGGCAAGGAACTATACTAAAAGAGACTTATGAGAAAGATCGTTTTTTTGGCGCTGGTGTCCTGCGTTCCGGCTTTATCCGCTCAGGCGGTCAGGACCATAGCCGTGCACGGGCACCGCGGCAGCAGGGGCACGGCACCGGAAAACACCATCCCCGGCTTTAAAGCGGCCCTGCTGGCCGGCGCGGACGTGCTTGAGATGGATTTGGGAGTGACGAAGGACAACGTGATAGTTATTTCCCACGAGCCCTATCTTGTTCCGGAGCGCTGCCTTGGCCCCGAAGGTGAAACGCTTCAAAAACCCGTGCCGATACGCTCGCTGACGCTCGCGGAGCTGAAAAAGTACGACTGCGGCTCGCTGGCCGACCCTAAATTCCCCCGGCAGCTTCCTGTGCCTGGAGAGCGCATCCCTACGCTGGACGAGGTATTCGCAATAGTAAAGGCCTCCGGCTACCCGGCCGCCGGAAAGGTGGAGTTCAACCTGGAGACAAAGATCTTCCCCGGCGAACCGGAACTCAGCCCCTCGCCGGCCGATTTCGCCAGGCTGGCGGCCGGTGTAGTGACCAGGAACGGCATGGAGAAACGGACCATCGTGCAGTCCTTTGATGTGCGCACGCTCAAGGAAATAAAAAAGATCGCGCCCGCCATAAGAACCTCCCAGCTTACCGGCGAAGAGCTTGTCGATATAGTGCCGGCCCTTAAAAGCGCCAAGGCGGACATCTGGAGCCCGGATTACAAATGGATGACCCCGGAATCGATAAAGGAAGCCCATGCCGCCGGCATACAGGTAGCACCGTGGACCATAAACACCCGGGAAGAGTGGGACGCCGCCATAGCCGCCGGAGCGGACGCGATAATAACCGATTACCCCGGAGACCTGGCAGACTACCTGAAGGCGAAGAAACTGCGCCGGTAAGCTCAGCGACCAGCGGCCCTGCCTTCAGCAGTTATAATTGCGCAGTTTTTGTAAATAAGGCGTTCCTCTCAAAGGGCTGAGGATTGGTAGAGCTTGCTGAACAGGCGGAAACTTGCGGCCAGGGCCGCGTCGACACAAGCCAGCGGGAACGAGGCCATGGTCTGCTCCTCGTTAAGCGGCATCCGGTAAAGGCGCCAAGCCGTACCTGGAGCGCGATTTATGAATAAGGCGTCTATGACAACACCTGCCGATCCTGCCGGGCTGAATGACTGGCATAAAAAAAATATAGAAGAAGTTCTGAACGGACTTGGCTCGGGCCAGGCCGGCCTAGGCGCCGGCGAGGCCGCGCTGCGCCTTGGGAAATACGGCCCCAATTCCCTCAAAGAAAAGCCGAAGCGCGGAGCGCTGGCCATGCTCCTGGGCCAGTTCAAAGATTTCATGATAGTCGTGCTGATCGCGGCCGCCGGCGTTTCCGGGGCCATAGGCGAAATAGTGGACGCCGCCGTGATAGCCGCTATCGTCGTGCTTAACGCCATAATGGGCTTTGTGCAGGAGTACCGCGCCCAGAAGGCCATGGAGGCCCTGAAAAAAATGGCCGCGCCCAACGCTTCGGTGATAAGGGGCGGCAAGGCCGAAGCCGTGCCCGCCGTCACGCTGGTTCCCGGCGACATCGTGGTGCTCGAGGCCGGCAGCATCGTTCCGGCGGACCTGCGCATAATAGAGGCGGCCTCTCTGAAAATAGAGGAAGCCGCGCTTACGGGCGAATCCCTTCCTGCTGAAAAGAACACTCTGGCCATGACGGGAGATGACCTGCAGCCTGGCGACAGGCTGAATATGGCCTACAGCGGCACGGCCGTTTCTTACGGCAGGGGCAAAGGCGTGGTCACTTCCACGGGGATGGCCACCGAGCTGGGCAGAATAGCCGGCATGCTGCAGGACGAGGAAGAGGTGGAGACCCCGCTGCAGAAGCGGCTTACTGTCTTCGGCAAGAAGCTGGCCTGGGCGGTGCTGGCGATCTGCGCCGCGGTGTTCGGCTTAGGCCTGCTGCGGGGCGAGCCCCCCGCGCTGATGTTCCTGACGGCGGTGTCGCTTGCGGTGGCCGCCATCCCGGAGGCTCTGCCCGCGGTAATGAGCATCGCGCTTGCGCTGGGCGCGGGCAAACTGGTCAAACAGAACGCCCTTATCCGCAAGCTGCTGGCCGTGGAAACGCTCGGCTCCGTGACTTATATCTGCTCGGACAAGACCGGCACGCTTACCCAGAACAAGATGACGGTGGAGGAAGTCTACCTGGACGGCGCCTTTCTTAAAGCCGGCGACGCTCCACCGAACGCGAACGTTTACTCGCGGCTGCTTACCGGCTTCGCTCTTAACAATGATTCGCTCCGGAAAGACGGCGGGTGGGCCGGGGATCCGACCGAGACCGCCCTCTGCGCGCTGGCCGCCGGCGGCGGCTTCGACAAGGAGAAGCTGGATGCCGGGCAGCCGCGCGGAGCCGAGCTGCCTTTTGATTCCGAGCGCAAGCGCATGACCACTTTCCACTCCGGGCAGCTGGCCGGCTGGGAGGGCGGGGCGTATTTTTCGATAACCAAAGGCGCGGTGGAAGGACTGCTGGAAAAGTCCGCGAATATTATGTATTCCTCGGGCATCGGCCCGGACGGCAAGGATAAAATACATGCCGCGGCCGAGGAGATGGCGGCAAGAGGCCTGCGCGTGCTTGGCCTGGCCGCCCGGCAGTGGGACGCCCTCCCCGGTACGCCGACTCCGGAGGAGGCAGAGAAAAACCTGGTCTTTATCGGCCTTGCCGGGATAGCCGATCCGCCCAGGGAGGAGGCTAAAGCCGCAGTGGAGGAATGCCGGGCCGCCGGCATCGTGACGGTCATGATAACCGGCGACCATCCTGTTACGGCGCGCAATATAGCGGAACGCCTGGGCATAACAAAGCCGGGCGACGCGGAAGCCATACTGACCGGAGCGGAACTCGGGAAGCTCTCGCCGGAGGCTTTCGCGCTGAGAGTCGAGGGGATAAGGGTTTACGCGCGCGTGGCCCCGGAGCAGAAGCTGCGCATCGTAAAAGCGCTGCAGGCCCGCGGCCAGTTCGCCGCCATGACCGGGGACGGGGTGAACGACGCCCCGGCGCTCAAGCGGGCCGATATCGGCATAGCTATGGGGATAACAGGCACGGATGTTTCAAAGGAAGCCGCCCATATGATACTGCTCGACGATAACTTCGCCACCATCGTGAAAGCGGTGGGCGAGGGCCGCAGGATCTTCGACAATATCAGGCGCTTCGTGCGCTACGTGCTCACCTGTAATTCAGGAGAGATCTGGACTATTTTCCTGGCGCCCTTCCTGGGGCTGCCTATCCCGCTGCTGCCTATACAGATCCTTTGGGTAAACCTGGTCACGGACGGCCTGCCGGGGCTGGCGCTGACCGCCGAGGCCGCCGAGCCCGACATAATGAAGAATCCGCCGCGCAGCCCCGGAGAAAGCCTGCTGGCAGGCGGGCTGGGCGTCCATGTCATCTGGGTAGGGCTGCTGCTCGGACTGGTTTGTCTCGGTACGCAGGCCTGGGCGATGAAGACTGGCGCGCACTGGCAGACCATCGTGTTCACCGTGCTCTGCCTGAGCCAGCTCGGCCACGCTATGGCCATCCGCTCCGAGAAACGGTCTCTTTTCCGGATGGGGCTCCTCTCAAATAAGCCGCTGCTGTATTCCGTGCTCCTGACGGTCGCCCTGCAGCTTGCGGTTATTTACATGCCCTGGTGCAACAGGATCTTCCGGACCGCGCCGCTGCCGCCGCGCGAACTGGTTATCGCTTTCCTGCTGTCTTCTGTCGTGTTCCTGGCGGTGGAGGTTGAAAAGCTGGTAAGAAGGCGTCAGGCGGCACCGCCGGTTCCCGCCGCGGAAAACAAGTAACTGCCGGCACCCGCGGCGGCGTCGTGAACGCTCCGTATTTCCGTAATACTACCTACCAGACAGGGCATTACTCCTAATAGAAGCCGGGGCGGCGGGGGGGTATACTTACCCTATGCCCGCCTCCGAAAAAAACAAAACACGATCAGCTCTTCGTTCGAGCCGGTGGCTGGCGGCAGCGGCCTTGATGACCGGGTCTCTGGCATACGCCGAGGTGTTGATAAGTTCTCAGTATTCGCTTTCCGCGCCGGTAATGGCTGGCGGCGGCGCGAACACGGCCTCGTCGAACTACAAAGTCCGGACAGGCATACTCGGGCAGGCCGTGGCCGGCGGGGCGCAAAGCCTGAATTACAATAATTCGGGCGGGTTCGTCGTCCCGGCTCTCGCCCTTCCCGCCGCCGATCTGCGCGACGCCTATGTGTACCCTAACCCTTTCAAACCGAACAGCCCCGGCCGGTTCCAGGCCGCGGAGATCACTTTCGGGCATTTGCCGCCGGAAGCGACTATCAGCGTCTTCGCGATAACCGGCAAGCGGGTGGCGAAGCTTCACAAGACCGACACCACGGTCGATTTTTACAAATGGAACGTTACGAACGGCGACGGGCAGAAACTGGCCAGCGGCGTTTACATCTATTTCATGACGGCCCCCGGCGGCGGCAAAGCCAGGGGTAAATTCGCGGTGATAAGATGATGTTAAAAAGAACAGCGTTAACGGCTGCGGCATTGGCGGCATTGGCCGTGCTGCGCTGCGTCAATTGTGCTTTTGCGGGAGGACAGGGCACGAGCGCTTTCCAGTTCCTCCAGCTTGGCGTGGGGGCGCGGCCTTCGGCGATGGGCGAAACTTTCGCGGGCGTGGCCGACGACGTGAATTCTATTTACTGGAACCCCGCGGGGCTCGCCGGCCTGGAGCGGCGCGAAGCGACTTTATCGCACGCTTTGTGGCTTGAGGGCATCACCTATTCTAACGGCGCGTGCGCCTTGCCTCTTAAGAGCGGGACCATAGGCGTGGCGTTCAATGTTCTTAATACGGGCGCCATCCAGAAAGTGGATAATGCGGGGCTGCGGCTCTCCGAGAATTACAGCCTGCTGGACGCCGTGGGAATTTTTTCTTATGCCCGCAAATGGGGCGGGCTGGCTCTGGGCGCTAATTTAAAATATATTTCCTCGCGCATAGAAGAAGAGACCGCGCACGCCTACGCCGCCGATGTCGGCGCGCTCTATAGCGCTTTCCGGCCCTGGGGCAGGAAGCTGGCTCTGGGTCTGTCGGTGCAGAATGTGGGAACTAAGGTCAAATATGTCTCCGAGGAAAACTCGCTGCCGGTTATGATCCGCGCGGGCGGGTCCCTCCAGGTATTTAAAAGCCTGCTGATCGCCTCGGACCTTAACTATATAGAGGGGAATATCAATTTACACTACGGGGCCGAATACGCGCGCGCATTCGGGACTTTAGTTCTGGCGGCGCGGGCCGGGTACAAGGACGATACCGTAAAAGAACTGGGCGCGCTTTCGGGGCTGACCGCGGGAGTGGGCGTTAAATGGAGCGCTTATCAGCTGGATTACGCCTGGAATTCTTTTACGGACCTCGGGATCACCCATAGAATATCGCTGGGGATCAAATTTGGCGGCATGAAAATGGGCGGAGGCAGTCTATGAAAATTACAAAAAATCACAAAACTCTCAACAATGCATTGTTAGGACTGTTCATAGTTTTAACAGCCGCGGCGGCGCCCGCGCTCGGGGCCGTGCCGGAACTGATAAATTTCCAGGGAAAGCTTACAAACTCGGCCGGGAATCCGGTTACCGCCGTGGTTCCAATGGTCTTCAGGCTATATACCGGCCCCAATTCCGTCACTCCGGTCTGGACCGAAAGCCAGGATGTAAGCCCGGACGCTTACGGGATCTACAGCGTGCTTTTGGGCTCGGCCACCCCTTTCAGCACTTTCAGCATAAGTTTCTCCACCGCTTACTGGCTGGGAGTAGCGGTCGGGACCGACGGAGAAATGCTGCCCCGCTATAAGCTCGTTTCCTCCGCGTATTCTTTATATTCCCTGAACAGCGCCACCGCCGCCTGGGCCGGCGGCGCTGATTGGCCTACGATAACCAATAAACCGAACCTCACTATCCAGGGGAACGTTTTTAACGATATAAATCAGCTTGTGCGCCTGGACGGCTTGCAAAGATTGCCGGCCGTCGACGGCTCGCTGCTGACCGGGATAGCGACGGCCTTCCTTGCGGACGGTTCCGTCACTACTGTGAAACTGGCCAATAACGCGGTGACCGACGCGAAGGTGTCCCTGTCTACCGCGGCCATCTCTTTAGGAAAATTCGACGACGAGCGCGTGGCGATAAGCACGCGCGCCGTTTCGGGCGGTATTCATAATATCGCGGGCAGATTCGTGCAGCTTGGCTCCGACGGCTTCCTCCCGGCCCTGAACGCCTCGAACCTTTTAAACCTTACAAAGGCGCAGGTGGGCCTGGGCAGCGCCGACAATACCTCCGACGCCGCCAAGCCGGTGTCTACGGCGCAGCAGACGGCGCTGGACCTGAAAGCCGGCCTGGCGGGCGCGATCTTTACCGGCGCGGTCAGCGCTACGAACCTGTCCGGGACCAATACCGGAGACGAGACCGGCGCTACGATAAAGAACGCGCTGGGCCCGGCCACCTCGCTGTCCGATGGTTATCTGACTTCGGTCGGCTGGGTGGAGTTTAGCGGCAAACTGGCTCCCGGCGGGAACGGTTCGGGTCTAATCGGTCTTACAAAGGCGCAGGTGGGTCTTGGCAATGTGACCAACACCTCCGACGCCGCCAAGCCGGTCTCCACCGCGCAGCAGACGGCGCTGGACCTGAAAGCCGACCTTACCGGGGCCACATTCAGCGGCGTGATCTCCGCGACGAACCTATCCGGGACCAATACCGGGGACGAGAACGCCGCTTCGATAAAAAACAAGCTTGGCGCGGCCACCTCTCTGGCGGACGGCTACCTAAGTTCCATAGATTGGGCCGTGTTCAACGGCAAACTTGCGGTTAACGGGAATGGCTCCGCGCTTACCGGCCTTACAAAGACGCAGGTCGGCCTGGGCAACGTTACCAATACTTCGGACGCGGCCAAGCCGGTCTCCACGGCGCAGCAGACGGCGCTGGACCTGAAAGCCGACCTGGCCGGGGCCGCCTTCAGCGGCGCGGTCTCCGCCACTAACCTGTCCGGGACCAATACCGGGGACGAGAACGCCGCTTCTATAAAGATCAAACTGGGCGCCGCCACCTCGCTGGCCGACGGCTACCTGACTTCAGTGGACTGGGCGGCTTTTAACGCCAAGCTGGCTGCCAACGGGAACGGCTCCAGCCTTACCGGCCTTACAAAGGCGCAGGTGGGGCTGGGCAACGTAACCAACACCTCCGACGCGGCCAAGCCGGTCTCCACGGCGCAGCAGGCGGCGCTGGACCTGAAGGCCGACCTCACCGGGGCGACCTTCAGCGGCGCGATCTCCGCCGCTAATTTTTCCGGGACCAATACCGGAGATGAAACCGGGGCATCGATAAAGACCAAACTGGGCGCGGCCACTTCGCTGGCCGACGGCTATCTGACTTCCGTGGACTGGGCGGCTTTCAACGGCAAGCTGGCGGCCAACGGGAACGGCTCCAGCCTCACCGGCCTTACGAAAGCGCAGGTGGGCCTGGGCAGCGCGGATAACACTTCCGACGCGGCCAAGCCAGTCTCTACTGCGCAGCAGACGGCGCTGGACCTGAAGGCCAACCTCGCTTCGCCGGCTTTCACCGGCACGGTTACCGGCATCACGAGCGCGATGGTGGGCCTGGGAAGCGTGAACAATACCTCGGACGCTCTGAAACCGGTTTCGTCCGCGCAGCAGTCGGCGCTGGACTTGAAAGCGAACCTTACGGGCGCGGTATTTACCGGCGCTATCTCGGCGCCCAACCTGGCCGGAAGCAATACCGGCGACCAGACCTCGGTAAGCGGGAATGCCGGGACCGTTACCAACGGCGTTTATACCACGGGGACCTACGCCGACCCGGCGTGGATAACCAGCCTGGCCGCAAGCAAGATAGACTTATCCACGGTGACAGCGGCGATAACGCCCCTGCAGCTCGCTCTTTCCACCGCGGTCTATACCGTAGGGAACCAGACCATAGGCGGGGTAAAAACATTCTCGAGCACGATCGCCGGAGATATCAGCGGCAACGCGGCCACGGTGACTACGAACGCGAACCTTACCGGGGTAGTTACAAGCGTCGGCAACGCTACCTCTATCGGCGCCGGCGCTGTCAGCAATGCCATGCTTGCGAACGGGGCGGTCGCGAACCTGTCCGGGACCAATACCGGCGACCAGACCTCGGTAAGCGGAAATGCCGGGACCGTGACCAATGGCGTATATACCACGGGAACTTACGCCGATCCGGCTTGGATAACCAGCCTGGCAACAAGCAAGATAGACCTGTCCACGGTGACGGCGGCGATAGCGCCCCTGCAGCTCGCTCTTTCCACCGCGGTCTATACCGTGGGGAACCAGA
Organism: bacterium; assembly: GCA_021811315.1. Classification (GTDB taxonomy): domain Bacteria; phylum Elusimicrobiota; class Elusimicrobia; order Elusimicrobiales; family UBA9959; genus UBA9959. Next base: position 132,258 of record JAJZPF010000001.1, on the reverse strand, counting down.
CTATAGGCGGGGTAAAAACATTCTCGAGCACGATCGCCGGGGATATCAGCGGCAATGCTGTGACGGCCACCAGCGCTGTCAGCGCCGGCAAAGCTACTAATATTGCCGGCGGCTTGATAGGACAGCTCCCGTACCAGACCGCCGCCGATACGACGGGCCTGCTTGCGGCCGGGACTCCGGGACAGGTCCTGCAGAGCAATGGCGGCGCGGCGCCGGCCTGGGTAACTCCCGCCGTCGCCGGAGACGTTGTAAAGGCCGGAACCCAGACTTTGACCGGGCTGAATACTTTTACCTCCACTATTACCGCCAAGGGTTTCGCGAACGCCTCTCAATCCGTGGTGCTTACAAGCGAGACCTCGTTCGCGGCCGACGGCTCCGGGGTGGTCCTGCTGACCTTCTCCGGTACCGCGACCATCGGGACCATAACCGGCTGCAGTTCGGGAGCCGTGGGGCAGGGCCAGATGGTCACTTTTGTAGCCTCGGCCTGGACAGTAGGGGGAATAAGCTTTACCGATACCATACCCGCCTCCGCCGCTAACGATACTATGCTGCTGAACGGGGCCGCGGGGACCTGGACTCCGCCCGCGTCCGCCGCCGCATTAGGTGCGGCGATCACTTTATTGTGCACTACGGTCAATACCGCGACTCCCCCGGCTACGAACATGGTGAAGCTCTGGGTCGAGGTAGGGCGCTCGCTCAGCGGCGTTTAAACAGCGCGAAGGTCCGCCCGGTCTAACAAGAGGTCATGAACAAATGACCTCTTCATTCTCCATTTCCATCATTCTCTAAACCTTTAGGGTTAACCACATTATTAGCCTTTCCTAGCCCTTTTAGCTAATTAAATACTCGGTCGAAAAGAGATAGAGTGCTTTTGGGGAAGGGTTACCGTTTGTTGGTGAATGCGGAGTTGCGTGTTCGCTGGCGAAGCTGCAGTGCCGCCGCGTACGCCGGCTGGCTCCGTAACGGGCACGATGTGCCCTGTCGGACGGTTGGGGGGGTAAGATGAAAATTTGGGAAGTTCGCGATAACACCGGCTCCGGGGAGTTCTTTTCCCGGGAGCCCGGATCTTTTTGCGCGGTGAACAATGGGACCTCTCCGCGCATCCTTAAAAACAGGGCTTCCAGCGCGCCGGCCATCCTCTGGGCCCGCAGCGCCGCCGCGGGGGAGGATTCCCATTCCCACGCCATGAGCCTGCTCGAATCCATAGAAAAGCAGGCGTCAAAAAATATCCTCCGGGCCATCCCGGAAGCTAATGGCCGGCTTCCCGCCAAAGAAGTCCGGGCCGGCCTCTCTTCCGCAGAACCGGACGCGCAGCCTCCTTTTAAGGACGGGCTACAGATGGAACTCCTCGATATCCGCGACCATCAGCGGGCGGAAAGAAGCGCTCTCCGCCTGGCGACGCTGGTGTACGATTACAGGGACGCCGTCATCATCCGTGATTTCAAGGACCGGATCGTGGCCTGGAACAGGGGCGCGGAACAGATGTACGGCTATACCGAGGAGGAGGCCCTGGGGATGAGCATCAGGCGGCTGATACCTAAAAACTCGCCTGCCCGCGCCCGGGAGCGCGTCCGGCTCTCGGCGCAGGGAAAGAAAGAGGCGCCTATCGAAGCCAGGCGCCGCGCGAAGGACGGCCGGACCCTGGACGTCCTTGTAACCGTCACGGTGCTGCGCGACGACGATGGCCGGCCGGCGGAGATCGCGACCACGGAGCGGGACATCACCGGGCAGAAAAAGGCCGAGCGCGAGCTCCGCAGGCTGCACGCTCTCGTGATCTCCGCCCAGGAAACGGAGCGCCGGCGCCTCGCCCGCGAGCTTCACGACGGCGTCGGGCAGATACTTTCCGGGATCAGGTTCAGGCTGGAATCCCTGCCCGGGGAGATCGTATTAAAAGGGAAGGCCGCGAACAAAATAATCAAGGTGGGGGAGATCCTGAGCCACGCTATTTCAGAGGTCCGCCGCGTCTCGAAGAACCTTATGCCTTCGGAGCTCGAGGACCTGGGCCTGGAGCCGGCCCTGCGCACGCTTTGCCGCGAGTTCAGGGGGCGCGTGGGGGTCCACGCGATGCTGCGGACCAGCGGGATCTCCAAAGCGGTCGCGCCCGAGCTGTCGCTTGCGCTTTTTCGTATCGCCCAGGAGGCGCTCAATAATATAGGTAAACATTCCAAAGCGGCCATGGTCGCGGTGGACCTTTCGCGCAAAGGCGGCTACATACTGCTGCGCGTGAGCGATAACGGGGTCGGCTTCATTCCCGGAAGCGGCAGGCCGGTTGGCGGGCGGGGCATAGGCCTCGGGAGCATGCGCGAGCGGGCTGAATCCGTCGGCGGTTCCCTCGAGCTTCATTCTACTCCGGGGGCCGGGACCACGCTCTGCGTCCGCGCCCCTCTAGCGGGTCTGTGAGGAGGTACCCATGAAAAAGAAGAACCAGGCCAAGATAAAAGTGTTCCTGGTGGACGATCATCCCGTGATACGGGAGGGGGTCCGGTCCTACCTGACCGGCCAGGGTTTCGTTTCAGTGGTGGGCGAGGCTTCCGACGCCCCGGAGGCCCTTCGCAAAGCGAAGAAACTGGCGCCGGAAGTCATCGTGCTGGACGTGAACCTGCCTTCCCTCGACGGCGGGGAACTCGCCCGGCGGCTCCGCCTGGCGGTTCCCGGCGCCAGGCTCGTGGCTTACAGCGTGCATGACGGCGAGGAATACGTGGTCAGGATGGCCCGCTGCGGCGCGCACGGCTATGTGATGAAAGACCAGCCTACGGCGGAGCTGCTCAGCGCTATCAGGGACGTCCACGGGGGCGGCCTGCATTTTCCCCCAGGGATGACCGACTCTATTCTAACCCCGGCGCCGAAAGCTTCGTCCGACAAGCCTGACGGCGCCGCGCTGACGAGCCGCGAGCTGGAGGTCCTGGCCATGCTCGCCGACGGGCTTTCTAATAAAAGCGTCGCCGCCAAACTGGGCATCAGCGTCAGGACGGCGGAGACCCACCGTGAACACTTGTCGCATAAACTGAATATCATGACTATCGCCGGCCTCACCAAGTACGCTATCCAGCATGGCTTAACCTCGCTTAACGGCCCTGAAGCCTGTTCCGCCTGAGAAGATCCTCCCGGCCGTGGTCCCCGCCGCCCCGCGCGTTCCGTACTAGTACGGAGCGCACGGGGCATAATTCCTAATAGATGCTGAATCGAGAGAAGGGCTACACTAGCTTTACGACAATTTTGGCGGAACGGTAAAGGGGTATAAAAAATGAGATTAATTCCATTCCTAATTCAGTCGAGCCGGCTGCTGGCAGCTATTACCTTGATAGCCGGACCCGCAGGCCCGGTCTGCGCCGAGCTTGCCGGCGCGGGCCGGCCCGCCGGGAAATTAACGCCTCCTATGTATTTCGAGGCCAACCGCGGTCAGACCGACGCTTCGGTAAAGTTCTTTACCCGCGCGGCCGGTTACAGTCTTTACCTGACAGCTGCCGAAGCTGTCACGGTCCTTCCTAAAGCCGCCGCTTCGGTCAATGAGCCCGGAGTTGTGCGCATGAAACTGAAAGGCGCTAATGCCAAGCCCGCCGTCAGGGGCATGGAAATACTGCCCGGTTATACCAACTACATCCTGGGCAATGACGCCTCTAAATGGCGGAACGGGGTTAAGCATTACGCCAAGGTGCAATTCGGCCAGGTCTATCCCGGTATCGATATGGTCTACCGCTTCGACAAGGGTCACGTGGAATATGATTTTGTGGTCGCGCCGGGCGCGAACCCCGGGCGGATACTGATGGGTTTCGAGGGCGCCAGGAGCATGCGTTTAGACCCCGCAGGCAATCTGGTCCTCGGTGTTGAGAGCGGCGAGCTGACCTACAAGGCACCCGAGCTTTACCAGCGGCTGGGCTCCAGGCGGGTATCGGTAAAGGGGCGCTTCGTTCTGGCTTCCAATAATAATGTGCGGTTCGAGGTAGGGAACTATATAAAGAGCAAAGAGCTCGTGATCGATCCAACGCTGGCTTATTCCAGCTACCTGGGCGGAGCAACCAATGATTACGCCAATGCTATAGTGGTGGATTCCGCCAATAACGCTTATCTGACCGGCAAAACCGACGCCGCGCCTTTCCCGGGGACGGCAGGCAAATATCAAACCGCTTACGGCGCCGGCGCTTTCGACGCTTTCGTGACCAAGGTCAACGCGAACGGGACGCTCGCCTGGTCCACTCTTTATGGCGCCGCCGGCAATGATATCGGGCTCGGCATCGGCGTGGACGGCGCGGGTAAAGTATATATTACCGGCTCGACCACCGGGTCTATCCCCGGCGAAGCCGTTATCGGCGGCCTCGGCGGAACTGACGCTTTTGTCGCGTCCTTCGCGGCGGATGGCAGCACCCTGAATTACGCGAAAAGATTCGGCGGGGCCGGGGAAGAGAACGGGAAAGCGATAGCCGTGACCGCGGCGGGCAACGCCTATGTGACCGGCTTCACCGACTCGGCGGCCCCGGACTTCGTTACTACGGCGGGAGCGGCCCAGCCGGCTATCGGCGGCGGCGGAAATACCGACGCTTTCGTGGCTAAGTTCAGCGCCGCGGGCGCCCAGGTTTACTCCACCTTCCTTGGCGGCACCGGTATAGACCGCGGAAACGCGATAGCTATCGACGTCGGGGGGAATGTCTATATAACCGGCCAGACTTCGGCCAATCTGCCGGTGGCCCCCGTGGCCCCGCCTTCGCAGGCGGCTTTCAGCCTTACCGTTACCGGCTCAAACGACGCTTTCATCGCCAAACTGGACCCGACGGGAGCTAACTGGCTTTATGTGACTTATGTAGGCGGCGGCGACCAGGACGAAGGCACCGGCATAGCCCTGGGCGGCGCGGATATAGTTTATATAACCGGCTGGACCCTTTCAGGCGATTTCCCCGGGACCAGCTTTGTCACCGTCGGGCAAACGACAAAAAGCACCGCCGAGGACGCGTTCGTGTTCAAGCTCCATATAGGCAACGGGGGGCTGGCTAACGACGGGGTTTACGCCACCTACCTGGGCGCCTCGGGCGAAGATAAAGCTTCGGCCATCGCGGTGGACGGCTCGGGCAGCGCTTATGTTACCGGGCGCACTTTCTCCGGCGACTTCCCTATAGTGGGCCCTGTCTCCGGGCAGGGCACGCTCGTCGGTACCGCGGAAGGCTTCGTGACCAAACTCGGTCCGACGGGGGGAACCGTGGACTTTTCTTCCTACCTGGGCGGCACCCTCTCGGACAGCGGCGGCCAGGGCATAGCCCTGGACAGCGCGAAGAATATCTATGTGACCGGCTGGACCAATTCAGCCGCTTTTCCCACGGCCAGCCCGTTCCAGGCGGCGATAGCGGGCCCTTACGACGCCTTCATCACTAAGATAGGCACGCCCTCTCCGCCTGTCGCCTGTATGATAACCGCTCTTAACCCGGATTACGGGTTCAGGGTCGGCGGAACTACGGTAACCGTCAGCATTTCCAACTTCACCGGTTTCCTGAGCACCACCACGGGAGTGACTTTCGACGGGGTAAACGCGCAGTCCTATACTTCCAACGCTTCTTCCAATATAATCACCGCGGTCTCTCCCAGGCATCCACTTGCGGGAGCGCTTGTGACCGGGACGGCGCCTTTAACGGTGACGACCCATGCCGGCAGTTGTTCAGCGGTTTTCAGGTATGTCGCCGCGCCCACCACGGACACCGGCGCCTGCGGGGAAGACTTCTTCTTCCCTTCTCCGGCTACCGGGGACAGGGCGGACTTCGCTTACTGCATGGCTTCGCCCGGAACGGCCAGGATCCGTATCTACAATACCGTCGGCGACCTGGCGGTAAAACTTGAATACGCCAAGGGAGCCGGCGCCCAGAGCACGACGCTCAATACGGGCAGGATGGCCCCCGGGGTGTATCTCTACCGCCTGGAGAAGGATTATGACAACGGAACTTCAAGCAAGTCGACCGTGAAGAAGTTCGTGGTGAAGCATTAACCGGAGAAATTCCATGAAAATATTATCAATCGGGATCGGATTTATCTGCGCCGCCTCGCTCTGCGGCCCGGCCTCTGCCGGAGAAACCTACTACGGCGCGGCTTCCAGGGCCCTGCCCCTGCAGCAGTCGGCCGGGACGGCCCGGGCCTCGGGCATGGGGTCGGCGGTAGTCGCGGTACCGCAGGGAGCGGCTTCGCTGCTCTGGAACCCGGCGGCTTTGAGCCGGCTAAGCTGCATAGAGATGGGGCTTCATCACAATTCCGGCTTGGGTGACACTACCCAGGAGACCGCTATCATCGGCTTGCCGGTGGGAGAGATAAAAGAGGAATGCAGCGGGGACTCCGGAAGCGATGTTAAAAAAGGGTGCAGAGGAGCTGCCCTGGGAGGCATCGCCGCTTCCCTCGGCTACGTGAACTACGGAGATTTCAGCGGCAGGGATACTCTGGGGGCGGCCTCGGGGAAATACCACGCCGGGGATTTTTCGGGCAGCGGCGGCTGGGGCCTGGAATTGCTGCCCGGGGTCGCCGTCGGGATGGCGATGAAGCTCAACCAGTCGCGCTTCGCCGGCAAAAGCTATAACGCCTTCACCGCGGACATGGGGTTCCTGTATAACGTGATCCCCGGCCTGGACCTGGGCCTGGCTTATTCCAATATCAACCTGGGCAACGAGATCGGCGGGCAAAAACTTGCCTCCGGCTGGCGCCTGGGCGCGGCCTGGGCCGTGGAGAAGAACCTGCTCCTGGCCGTTTCAGGCGAGCTGCAGAACGAAGCGGTGGACCGCCTCCAGTTCGGCGGAGAATATTTAGTGGGAAATGCCGAAGACAAGGGTAAAGCCCTGGCCCTCCGCGCCGGTTACCAGCTTAGCTTTCCCGATCCGAAATTAAGCGGTTTAACCGGGCTTACGCTGGGTTTGGGATATAATCTCAGCCGCTACCTGGCCCTGGATTATGCCATGGCGCCGGCCGGCGAGCTGGGAACCTCCCATCGCTTCAGCTTGACCTATAAATTCAATTGCAAGAGATAGTTATCCGCGGCGTCCCGGTCGGGCGGTTAAAAATCGCGGCGGAATATATGCGGGAGTGTTATTAGCGAGCGGCGCTCCTGCGGCGGTCCCGGGGGGTTTCTCCGTCGATAGGGCAAGGGAGCGCGTAGTTTTCCCCGGGCAGCTACTTCAGTAGTACTACGGAGCGGTCTAAGCAGAATTCCGAATAGATACTTAAACGGCCAAGGGCTATACTTAAATATCAAGCCAAGTCGGCGTAACAGTAAAGGGGTATAAAAAAATGAGATTAATTAAATCGATCATCCAGACGGGCAGGCTGCTCATGGCACTGACCTTGATAGCCGGACCTACTGGCCCTGCCTTCGCGGGCCTGGCGAGCGCGCCTTCTTCCTCTAATAAGGATACGGCCGCGATACGGACGGGCGGCGCTGAAACAGTTCAAAGCTCCCCGACCCCGGCTATGGGCAGTTCGAAGCTCCCGATGTATTTCGAGGCCAACCGCGGCCAGACCGACGCTTCGGTGAAGTTCTTTACCCGAGCCGCCGGCTATAACCTCTATTTGACCGACACGGAAGCCGTCACGGTCATGCCGAAGGCCGACGAAGTCAAGGGCCAGGAACCGGTAGTTGTGCGCATGAAGCTGAAGGGCGCCAATGCCAAGCCGGCCGTCCGTGGCGCGGGCATCCTGCCCGGGCGCACCAGCTATTTCTTCGGAAGCGACAAGACGAAATGGCAGGTCGGCGTGGAGCAGTACTCGAAGGTGAAGCTCAGCCAGGTCTATCCCGGCATCGATATGGTCTATCGCTTCGCCCAGGGAAAGGTGGAATACGATTTTATAGTGGCGCCGGGCGCCAACCCCGCGCGCATCATTTTGGGTTTCGAAGGCGCAAAGAGCCTCCGGCTGGACGCCAAAGGCAACCTGGTCCTCGGCGTCGAGGGCGGCGAGCTTACTTACAAGGCCCCCGAGTTGTACCAGAAGCTGGGCAGCCGGCAGGTCCCCGTTAAAGGGCGCTTCGTGCTGGCGTCGAACAATAATGTCCGGTTCGAAGTCGGAAACTATATAAAGAGCAAAGAACTGGTTATCGACCCCCAGCTGGTCTACTCTTCTTATCTGGGCGGCAGCGTCGAAGACAAGATCAACGCGATCGCCGTGGACGGAACGAAGCAGGCCTATGTGACCGGTTATTCCCGCTCGGCCATGACCGGCTCCGGCGGCTTTCCCGCCACTACCCCGGCCGGCGGCCATACCCTGGCTTCCCCCGGCCCCGCGGAAAGGGGCGGTTCGGACGTGTTCGTGGCCAAGTTCAGCGCGGACGGTTCTTCACTGCTTTGGCTGGCCTGGCTTGGCGGCACCCTTGACGAACAGGCCTATGGCATAGCTTTGGACAAATCGAGCGTCAGCACGCCCAAGGTCTTTATCACCGGCGTTACCTCATCGGCCGGCGGCGGTACTTCTTACCCGACCCTGGGCAACCCGACCGTGCTGCAGGAATGTTCCCCTAATACGGGTTCGCTTGCTTTCGTGACGGAGATCCAGCAGCCGGCGAATATCCCGGCCCTGGTCTACTCTACCTGCTGGGGCGGCGTCAACACTCTCGGAACCAGCGGCAACGCTATAGCGGTGGACTCTCTCGGCGCGGCTTATATCACCGGGACGACTTTCGCGTCCAATTTCCCGGTCAGCCCCGGAATGCCTTTCCCTTATAATACTATGGGCGCGGCGTCGCAGGCGGCTTTTGTGACAAAGATCGCTCCCGCCGGCGCTTCCCTCGGTTATTCAATGTTCCTCGGACCGCAGGATGTGATCACCAACGGCAATGCCATCACGGTGGACGCCGGTTTCAACGCCTGGGTAGCGGGCATGACCACTTCAAGCATGCTTCCCTCCGTCCTTGGTCACTTCTCAAGCTCCAAGATCGGAACCACCAACGCCTTCGTAGCCCAGGTCAACGCTCCCGGCACCGGCCTGCTCTACGCTACTTATATCAACGGCAATTCAGACCAGGCGGCGACAGCCATCGCTCTGAATAACAACGGCGCGGCGCCCTACCACGTGTTCGTGGCCGGGTGGACGCTGTCCTCGACGGGCTTTCCTTCTACGGCATATTACAATCTGCCTGTCTCGGTGCGTCCCGTAGTCTACCAGAAAGACCTGGTGGGCGCGGACGATCCGTTCATCCTCAGGCTGAATCCCAATGAGCCGAACCCGGTCCCCGGGGCGGACAATCCTCTTGAAATGCAGTACGCGACCCATTTGGGCGCCACCGGCGCGGACCGCGCTTACGCCCTCGCTCTTGACGACCTCGACGACGCCTATATCGCCGGCTGGACGCTGTCGTCCAACTGGACGCTTGCGGCCGACCCGGTTACCCCCGGGGCGAACGGCATCAACGTTACCGGCGCCACTACGCAGAATACCTCGGGCGGGCAGGACGCCTTCGTGGCGGCCATCGGCCCTACGGGGCAGTACCAGCCTTTCTTCTCTTATCTCGGCGCTACCCCTCCCGGCCAGGCCGCGACCGGCATCGCCATAGACTCCGCCCATAATATCTATGTGGCGGGCTACACGCCGTCGGCCATCTTCCCTCTCGTGACCGGCTCGCTGATGGACGGCTCGACGCCTGCCAAGGCTATAAACCGCAGCGGAACCGCGGGCGCTTTCGACGGCTTCGTCACTAAGATCGCCCCTGTGCTGACGTTCGGCGCCCCGCTGCCTCCGCCGGCCGCCGTCTGCACGATCACCGGGGTTAATCCCAGTTCCGGGTACCTGGTCGGCGGCGACACCGTCACCATCACCGGCACCGGGTTCGACATCTATCGCAGCACCGTTGAGTTCGACGGGGTGATCTCCTCGAGCTTTACCGTGTACGCTTCCTCTACGGTGATCACCGCGGTAACCTCCAGCCACACCACGGCCGGGATCGTCCCGCTCACCGTGACGACGCCTGCCGGGACCTGCTCGGCGAATTACGCCTATGTCGCTCCCGTAGTCACCTGCACGATCAGCGGCATCAGCCCTGTGTCAGGGTTCACCGTCGGGGGCACTACGGTTACCATCATCGGTACGGGCTTCTTCGACCTCACTACTTCGACCGAAGTTGCTTTCGGCGGGGTTGACGCTTCTACCTATACGGTGAACACTTCGTCCACCATGGTCACCGCGATCTCGCCCAGGCGTCCCCTTACGGGAACGCTTAACCCGGGGTCGGTGCTCATCACGCTGTTTACCAGAAGCGGCGGCACGTGCTCGTCGACTTATACCTACGTCAACGCGCCGCCGCCTGTCTGCACTATCAGCAATATCGCCCCGGCTTTCGGGTTTACGCCCGGGGGTAACGTGGTCACTGTCACCGGAACGGGCTTCTACGGCTTCTCCGGTCCCGGCGGCGTGACCTTCGACGGGGTGAACGCCTCGGCCTATACGACGAACGCTTCCTCCACCGTGATCACCGCGACGGTGCCCAGGCACCCCCTGGTAGGTGCGCTGATGCCGGGGGTCGTACCCTTCAGGGTCACTACCGGCAACGGAACCTGCTCGGCCTCTTATACCTACGTGCTCGCGGCCAGCTGCAGCGGAGATGACTACTTCTTCCCCTCGCCGGCTACCGGCGACACGGGGAACTTCGCGTACTGCATGACCCAGCCGGGCGCGGTTACGATCAAGATCTACAATGCGATCGGCGACCTGGTAGCCAAGATAGAGGAGTCCAAGGCGGCGGGCGCCCAGGTCTCCGTGCTCAACACCGCCAGGCTGGCTACGGGCGTCTATCTCTACCGTCTGGAAAAAGACTACGGCAACGGGAATTCTACTGCCTCGAAAGTAAAGAAGTTCGCTGTGCGGCATTAACTGGAGGATTTCATGAAAATACTATCTATAGGAATAGGGTTTATCTCCGCCGCATTACTATGCGGCCAGGCCTCGGCCGTCGAAACGGATTATGACGCCGGCACCCGGGCCTTGCCCATGCAGCAGGCGGGCGGCACGGCCAGGGCCGCGGCCATGGGGTCGGCCGTGGTAGCGCTGGACCAGGGCTCGGCTTCCCTGCTCTGGAACCCGGCCGGCCTGAGCAGGATAAAATGCACCGAGGTGGGGGTTCACCATAACTCCGGTCTCGCGGGCATCAACCAGGAGATCGGCATCATCGGGATGCCGCTGGGCACTGCTAAAACGGAGTGCAATGGAAAGGAGTGCTACGGCGGTTCCCTGGGCGGCATCGCGGCCTCCTTCGCCTACCTGGACTACGGAAGTTTCGACGGCCGGAACGACCTCGGACAGCACACCAGCGACTACAGGACGCGGGACTATTCCGGCAGCCTGGGCTGGGGCAAGAAACTGCTGCCCTACTTCGCCGGCGGTATAGCCTTGAAGGTGAATCAATCCATATTCCCGAACAAGACATATTTCAATTATGCCGCGGACGTAGGCGTGCTATGGAATGTCAGGCGCTCCCTGGACCTGGGCCTGACCTATTCCAATATCAGTCTTAAAAGCGGCATCGGCGACGTGGTCTCGGGCCTGCGCCTGGGCGCGGCCTGGACCGTGGACAAACACCTGCTCCTGACCGCCTCCGGCGAGCTGCAGAAAAGCGAGATGGACCGCCTGCAGGTCGGAGGAGAGTATCTGATCGGCAACACGGAGAACAAAAAGAATATCACGGCTCTCCGGGCCGGCTATCAGCTCAACTATCCCGATCCCCAATTGAGCGGCCTGACCGGCCTGACCATGGGCATCGGTTTTCAGTTCACCCCGTCAATGGCAATGGACTACGCTATCGTGCCGGTCGGAGACCTGGGCGCCTCACACCGCCTGAGCCTGACCGTAAAGTTCGACTGCCCGAAAGGACGGAAGCCGGTCGTGGTCATGGCCGTAGAAGTTCCGGCCGAGCCCGAGCCCGCGCCCGTTATTCCGGCGCAGGCGGCCTTCGTCCAGCCCGCGGCGCCCGTGGCCCCGCCTATCGTGCTCAAGTGGGTCATCCTTGAAGACTCGCATTTCGACTTCGACTCCTCCGTTCTCAGGCGCTCCGGTATGTCGGCGCTGAGGCAGAATATCCAGCTGCTTAAAGATAATCCTAAAGCCAAGGTGCGCGTCGCGGGGTATGCCTCCGCCAGCGGCACCGAAGAGTACAACCAGCTGCTGAGCGAGAGAAGGGCGGTCGCCGTCACGACGTTCATGATCAAGGAAGGCATCGCGCCTGACCGGATCGTCACGGTCGGTTTCGGGGAGCTGCGGCCCGTGGAGTTCGAGGAAGATCCTAACCTGATCCACACGGACGCCGCCAAAGCCAACAGGCGGGTAGAGCTGACCTCGCCCGGGCAGCGGGTGCAGTAAGTAAGCAGAAAGATGTTTTTCAGTAACTGCGCCCTTGCCCTGCGGTAGGGGCGCAGCTGATTTAGACGGTATTTCACAAGGAGACATTATGTCAAAAACGGAAAAAATGATAGAAGCCGGCCTCGGGCTGGCGGCCCTGGCCGCGCTGGGGACTTACCTCTTTTACGGCAAGAGGGGAGCGGAGAACCGCGAAAAGATCTCCGGCTGGATGCTCAAGCTGAAAGGCGAGGTCCTTGAAAAAGCGGAAGAGATAAAGGACCTGAACGAGCAGGAGTATTATAAGATAGTCGACGAGGTCACGGCGCGCTACGCTAAGGTGCAGAAGGTGGGCGCGGAGGAGCTTAAGCACCTGACCGGAGAGCTTAAAGGCGCCTGGGCGCACCTGAACCGGGAGCTGGTGAAATAACCGGCGGCCCTAACGACGCTTTGACAAAGGGGGGCGAGTCCAAGGACGTCTAACCCCTTTGCAAAGCGCTTAGCGTTTACGCGTGAACCCTGCAAAGTATCTGGAGTAAAAGGCGAACATGAAAACTACCTGGATAGTTCTGGGGGCGGCTTTATTTGCTTCGGTATCTTTAGCCGCCTGCAAGCAGCGTGACGCGGTCCCGGGACCGAACGCTCCCCGGGAGGACGTCTCTGAAAGGTCCGTTCCCGGATCAGCTTCTAAAACCCCTGCGGCCATTGGCGGAACCGGGGAGAAACCTCTGCCCAAGCTGGTCCCGGTCAAATCATTCAGCGAAAGATCTCTCGAGAAACTGAACTTTTTCAGAAGCACGGCGCCCGCGCCCGCCGGAATATCCGGGTCTTCCGAGACTAATAATAAAACCGCGCCCTCTCCCGTAGCCCAGCCCGCCGTGCTCCAGCCCCCCGGCGCCACCCCTCCCAAAAAGCTGGCCGGGAATTGATCCTATGCCGGTAAAAATTAAAAAGGTCAAGGGCGGCTATCAGGTGAGCACCCCGCACGGGATCAAAGCGAAGCGGACCACGCTGAAAAAAGCCGAAGCGCAGAAGAAAATAATCGACGCGGCCGACGCGGGGCACCCGTTCACAGGGAAAAAGAGGGCCGCGCGCGGCAAATAATAAGGCTTCATAAACAGATGGAATATTTCTCCGCAGTCGCAAAATGGATCTCGACCCAGGCCGCGCAGCCGCTGGCGTTCGTCATGGCTTTTTTTATCGTTCTGCTTTGGGGCCTGTCGGGCCTGCCGCTGCATTTTAACTATACCTGGCATCTGATAGTCAGCAGCCTGGCGGCGGTAATTTCCATCCTCATGCTTTTCATTATCCAGAACAGCCAGAACCGCCACACCATCGCCATACAGCTTAAGCTCGACGAGATCATCCGCGCCACCAAAGGCGCCCATAACGAAATGATGGACATCGAGAAGCTTACGGATGCGGACCTGGACAGGATCCAGAAAAAGTACGGTTTGCTCGCCGAGAAAACCAAGGAAGACCTGAAAAAGGGGAAGGCGGACACCCACACTGAAGACATCAGCCTGCCCCCCGCGCTTAAAAACACTTAGGGGAGCGGACTCTCGCTATCTACGCTATGAATATCGGAAGACGCAGGGCGGTATGGACGCTGGCTTTCTGCCTGGCTTTTCTGGCGGCCGGTATAATTCTGAAAGAGGCCGTCGCTCCGGCGCTGGTCAGCCGGCGGCTCATTTCCGAAGTCCGCAAGAACTGCGGAACCTGCGAGCTTTCTCTCGGCAGGGTCCGCCTCTCCCTGCTTCCGCCCGCGCTGATCGGAGTGAACGTCGGTTTTACCGGCGGGACTCCGAACGCTACCGTCGTCCGCGCCGAAGCGAAGCGCGTTTACGCGCCGTTCGCCCTTTTTCCGCTTTTCAAGAGCCGTTTCCGCGTCGGCCGGGTAGAAATAGAACAGCCGTCGGTGGACGTAACGGAAGGCGATCTGTACGGCCCTTCTTCTTCCGAAGACGGAACGGCGCGGCCTTTCGATCTGGAGATAGAAGGTGTCGAAGTCAAGAAAGGCTCTTTCACTTACGCGCGGGAATATCCCGGCCGGAAAGGTAGCCTGGAAGTTTCGGGTATAAACGCGGCCGCGGGGCCCGCCGGGACCTCGGAACGCCTCCGGAATATGGACGTCGCGGCGGGCGCGGAAGGCCTGCTGGAGCATTCCGGGCGATTTAAACTGCAAGTGCGGGCCAGGCTCTTCGCGAAGGCGCCCGACGCCGACATTGATCTGCAGATAGCGGGGCAGGACCTCGCGGCCCTCAACGCTTTCTTCGAGCCGAGCGACGGCGTGCGGCTGAAGGGCGCGCTCATCGAGGGGCGCAGCTCGGTGGCGATCCGCGGGGCGGGCCTGAAGGCCTCCTCCTACGTGCGCTATAAAGGACTCAAGGTCAGGATAAAAAAGAACGGGGAGCGGAGCGGGCTGTCGGCGTTCTTTCAGACTTTCCTGGCTTCCGTCACGATCCGGAAACAGAACGCGGACAGCGGCAATTACGACCGCACGGGAGAGGTCGGCCTCGAGCGGAAGCCGAAAGAGACGGTCATAAGCTTCGCCCTGAGGGGAATGAAAGAAGCCGCGATGAAGGTTTCTTCCCAGGGCCCCGGGACCGGCTCGCATGGCGGTAAATAGAACTGGAGGGCTGTATGCGGCATAAAATACTTATCGTGGACGATTCGGACAATATCCGCTTCACTTTCACGTCGGCTTTTTCCGCCGATTACGCCGTCTTCACGGCGGCGGAAGGGCTCGGCGCCGTCGAGCTTGTGAAAACCG
Source organism: bacterium (assembly GCA_021811315.1). Classification (GTDB taxonomy): domain Bacteria; phylum Elusimicrobiota; class Elusimicrobia; order Elusimicrobiales; family UBA9959; genus UBA9959. The sequence goes on along the minus strand of JAJZPF010000001.1, from coordinate 117,212 downwards.
AGCGCCCGGACCTGGTTTTCCTCGACATCAATATGCCTGGGATAAGCGGGGTCGAGGCGCTTAAGCTTATAAAAGCTACCGGCGTCCCCGCCGCGGTCTGGATGCTCACCGGCGTCGAGGACCTCGCCGTCGTGATGAAGACGCTGACCATGGGCGCGTCAGGCTACATAACCAAGCCTTTCGACGTCGTGAGCCTGCGGCGGGTCGTCCTTAACGCGGTCACGGACCTGGAAGGCGGCAAAAAGACCTCGGACAAACCCTGGACGGTGAAGAAAAAACAGGACGAGCCGGGGCCGTAGCGGGGCCCGGGGGCGAAATGGACGCAATTAATTATTTAAGACAATTCCGGGTCACGGGATACGCGGTTTTTGATTTTGCGGCCGCGTTCCTGGGGATTTTCCTGCTGAGCCCGGTTTTATCCAAACTATTCAGGAAAACCGGCCTGGAGATACCCAGGATAAATTGGCTGTATTTAACTTTGCCGATCGGGATCGCGACTCATCTCGTGATCGGCAAGGTAACGCCATTCACCAAAAACTTCATTGATATCCGCGGCCATTACTTTTTAAAGCTCATAGTTGTCGGTCTGACTCTTTTAGGGTTGAGAAATATAAGAAGGGCGCCCCCCCGGCGCCCGTAACCGGCCGCTTCCCGAGTACTCGCGCGTAAAGGCGCAAGAAACTTAATACATCCCGCTCTTCTGAAGCTCTTCGGCGGTCAGCGGCGTTCTGAAAAGCCGGTGCACCCAGACCTGGCAGGCTATCGCCACGGGCAGCAAAAGCAGCGCAGCCGCGGTCATCAGTTTAAGCGTGTAGGCTCCGGACGCCGAGTCGTAGACGGTAAGGCTGAAGGCCGGGTCCAGGCGTGAGGGCAGCAGCGCGGGGTAGATCCCGGCAAAACCTGTCAGGGAAAAAAGGGCTATTGCCGCGAAAGAGGCCAGGAAAGCCCTGCCCGGGGATCCGCGCAGCAGCAGGAGCCTGGAAGTTATGAGCGCCGCTATCAGCAGCGCCGGCAGCGCCAGCAGCATCGGTCTGGCAAGGAAGTTTCCGGCAAGCCTGGTGGCGGTGCAGCTCCAGGCCGTGAAAACGGCGAAAAGAGGCAAAAGCGCGTACCAGGCGGCTCCGGCGAGTTTCGCGGCCCTGCCGGCGACAGGCCCCGAGGTCTTGAACGAGAGCCAGAGCTGGCCGTGGAAAAAGAAAAAAGCGCAGAGCAGCAGGCCGGTCAGCAACGAGTAAGGATTGAGCAGGCCTGAGAAAGTCCCGCTGTATCCGCCAGGGCCTATTTCAAGGCCGCGGAAAATATTCCCGAAAGTAACTCCAAGGAGCAGGGCGGACAGGAAGCTCGAAACCGCCGCCGCGCGCTCCCAGAACGATTTCCACTCCGGGGACCGGACTTTGCCCCTGAATTCAAGCGCGGCGCCGCGCACGATAAGCGAAAGCAGGATCAGCAGCACCGCGGGATAAAGCCAGCTGAAGAGGCCGGCGTAAACAGGCGGAAAGGCGGCGAAAGTCGCCCCGCCCGCCGTTATCAGCCAGACCTCGTTGCCGTCCCAGAAAGGCCCTATCGAGGAGAAAACCAGCCCGCGTTCCTCGGCGCCGTCAGCCGCCAGCCAGCCGGAAAACCCTACCCCCAGGTCGAAGCCGTCCAGGGCGAAATACCCCGTCCACAGCACCGCCCATAGAACGAACCAGAGTTTAGCGTAGTCCATCTCAGGCCTCCATCCCCTTCCGGGCATATTTGGCCAGCAGCCAGAAATCTATCGCTCCGATCGCGGAATAAAGGAGCGTGAACCCGCCAAGGCTCAGCCAGACCTGGGCCGGGGTAACTGTTTTAGAAACTCCCTCGGCGGTGCGCATCAGCCCGTATACCGCCCAGGGCTGGCGGCCAAGCTCCGTAACCACCCAGCCGAGCTGTACCGCTATATAAGGCAGCGGGAGGGAGAAGAATATGACCTTAAGGAATAGCGGGTATTCAGCCAGCAGGTTTTTCCGCCGGAGCAGTACGGCCGCTCCTGAAAGCAGTATGAAAAACAGGCCGAGCGAGACCATTATCCTGAAGCCGAGGAAGACCGGGAGCACCGGCGGCCGGTCCTGCGGGGGGAAAGCTTTTAGGCCCTTTACTTCGGCGCCGGGAGAATGGAAGGCCATAAGCGAAAGCCCGTACGGGATCTTCAGGGCCTCGAAAGCGTTCCTCTCGTCCTTCGGGGAGGGGAAAGCAAGCAGCGTATAAGGCGCGGCCGGGCGCGTTTCCCAGACCGCTTCCATGGCGGCGAACTTGGCGGGCTGGGTTTTGGCGGCGTTCACGGCGCTCATGTCTCCGACTCCGGCCACCAGCAGGGAGCCGGCAAGGGCGAACACGGCCCCCGCGCCTAAAGACCTTTCAAAGAGGTCTTCCTGGTTCTTGCGCAGCAGGTGCCAGGCCGAGACGCCCATCACGAAGAAGCCGGCCACTATCCAGCCCGCGAAGACGGTATGGAAGAACTCTATCCAGCCGTAGGGGTTGAGCAGCAGGGCCCTGAAATCCGTCATTTCGGCGCGGCCGTTGCGCAGGATATAACCGACGGGGTGCTGCATCCAGCCGTTAGCCAGCAGGATCCACAGCGCGGACATGTTGGCGGCGAAAGCGACTATCCACATGACGGCGGCGTGGGCCTTCGCGGACAGGCGGTCCCAGCCGAAGATCCAGACGCCGATAAAGGTGGACTCCAGGAAAAAAGCGGCCAGGCCCTCTATGGCCAGCGGGGCGCCGAAGACGTCGCCGGTGTATTTCGAGTATTCGGCCCAGTTCATGCCGAGCTGGAACTCGAGTGTTATCCCGGTGACCACGCCCAGCGCGAAGTTTATCAGGAAAAGCTTGCCCCAGAAGCGCGCCATGGACAGGTATCGCCCGTCCCCGGAGCGGGCATAGCGGGTCTCGAACCAGGCTACGAGCCAGGCCAGGCCCAGCGTCAGCGGCACAAAAAGAAAGTGGAACATGGCCGTGGCCGCGAACTGCAGCCTGCTTAGGGCGAGGGTATCCATAAGTTATATTCTCTGCTGTTTCAGAAAGGCCAGGAGCTTTTCATTAAAGACGGCCGGGTTTTCCAAATTGGACATATGGGCCGCTCCGGGGATCACGTGCATCTCCGCTTTCGGAAGAGCTTTAAGCATGGCCTCCGCTGCGGAGGGCGGCGTAATCTTATCATGCTCCCCGACGAGGATCAAAGCGGGGACGGCTATCTTCGCCAAAGCGGCGGTGGTGTCCGTCCGCGCGGCCATCGCGAGCAAAGCCCCGGAGATACCCAGCGGGGAGTTTCCGAGGACGCTGTTCAGAAGAGAGCTCGCTATAGCGGGTTTTGTTTTAAGAGTGTTTTCCGTCAGGACCGCTTTTATGAACTCTTCGGCGAACTTGGGGACGCCGTATTTTTTCACGGCGGTGATGGCGGCGGCGCGTTTTATTTTAGCTTCGTCGGTGTCGGGGCTGCTTTTCGTGTCGCACAGGACCAGCCCGCTTAAACGCTCCGGCTGGCGTTCGGCGGCGCGGAGAGCGATATAGCCTCCCATGGAAAGACCGCAGAGAACGGCGCGATCCACCCTGAGATGGTCGAGCAGGGCCACCAGGTCGTCCACGAAGAGTTCCACGCTGTATTGCCCGTCGCCGGCCTCGCTCCGGCCGTGCCCGCGCACGTCATAGGCGAGCGCGCGGCGAATTTTCCCGGCCTCCTTCATCTGGAGTTCCCACATGGTGCGGTCGAACGGGAAGCCGTGGATAAAAACCACGGGTATTCCGTCGCGCGGCCCGCTGTCCTCGAATGAGATGCCGTTCACCGTTCCTTCCATGGTTCCCGCCTCCTTGATCTCCCCGGGCACGGTCGTGCCCGGAAGAAAAGCTCCGATGTCCGCGAAACCGGCTTTCGCGGCGCTCAGCCCAACTTTATCCCGGCGAGCTTTTCGGCCAGCTGGGCCGCATACCTGCCCTGGAACTTCGCGCCTTCCAGCTCGTTCTTGCTCGGCATCCGTTCTCCCTGGCCGCCCGCTATGGTGGTCGCGCCGTAGGGTGAGCCGCCGGTTATTTCCGCGATGCTCATCTGCCCCTTGAAAGAATAAGGCAGCCCAGCTATGACCATGCCGTGGTGAAGCAGCGTGGTATGGAAAGAGAGGATGGTGGATTCCTGCCCGCCGTGCTGCGTGGCGGAGCTGGAGATCACGCTGCCGACCTTGCCTACCAGGGTTCCTTTCCCCCACAGGCCGCCGGTGGAATCGAGGAACTGGCGCATCTGCCCGCACATATTTCCGAAGCGCGTGGGCGTGCCGAAGATGATAGCGTCGGCGGCGGCCAGGTCTTCCACCGTGCAGACCTCCACTTTCTCCTGCGCTTTCTGCGCGTCCGCAGCGCCCATCTGCGCGATAACTTCTTTAGGCAGCGTTTCCGGAACGCGCTTAAGCGTGACTTCCGCGCCTTTGACGGATTTTGCGCCCTCTACGGCCGCCTGCATCATCTGGTAAATATGCCCGTACATTGAATAGTAAACGACAAGAATTTTCATGGTTCTCTCCTTATATTTTCTCCGGCCTTTAAGGCCTTTCAGATAAAATACACTATCCCGCCGCGGCCGTTCAATCGGTAAAGATACCCGGTATTACTGGTAAATATACGCATATTACCCGGCCCGCTATTCGGGTATACTAAAAATTGATTTATAAATTTAATGCGGCCAGAGGGCAATATATCGGTATGGCTAAAAATATGAAGGTGGATGTGGCGGTTATCGGGGCGGGGACGGCGGGGCTTTTCGCGCGGTATTACGCGGTAAAGGCGGGGGCCAAAACCATAATGCTGGACCCCGGCCCGCTGGGCACCACCTGCGCGCGCGTGGGCTGCATGCCTTCCAAGCTGCTGATAGCGGCCGCCGAGGCGGCGCACGGCGCCAGGCAGGCCGCCCTTTACGGGGTGAAGGCCAGGGTCAGCGTGGACGGCTCCGAGGTTCTGCGCAAAGTAAGGCTCGGGCGGGACGCCTTTGTGGTCTCGACGATGGACGAATGCAACGAACTCCTGGCAAAAAAGCAGCTGCTCAAAGAGCGCGCCGAGTTCACGGGCCCGCGTACGCTTACGGCCGGCGGCAGGACCATAGAGTTCAAGGCCGCCGTTATTGCCACCGGTAGCGTGACCCTGGTGCCGAAGCCGTACCAGGCCTATCCGGAGTTCCTGCTTACCCGCGAGAATATTTTTGAGCTCAAGAAGCTCCCCGCCCGCCTGCTGGTAGTGGGGGCGGGGCTTATCGGGCTGGAGCTGGGGCAGGCGCTCAGCCGCCTGGGGGTAAGGGTAACCGTGCTGGGGCTGGACCGCCTGCTGGGCCCGCTTACGGACCCGGCGCTGCGCGAGGAGGCGATAAAAATATTTTCCTCCGAGCTGGATCTCTGCCCGCATCACCAGTTGGCGGGCCTGAAGCGGGAGGGGAAACTGCTGCGCGTCTCCTACAAGGACGCCGCGGGCAAAAAGCGCTCCGGGGCCTTTGATGGCGTGCTGGTAGCCGCCGGGCAGCGGCCCGCGCTGGATAATTTAGGCCTGGAAAAGACCGGTATGCCGCTCGACGGCCGCGGCCTGCCGCAAGCCGATACCGGCACTATGCGCGTCGGCTCTACCTGTTTCTTCATAGCGGGCGATGCGGACCCCTTCCGCCCGTCCCAACACGAAGCCGCTTTCGAGGGCCGGGTGGCCGGGCGCAACGCGGCCCGCTATCCCAGGGTGGAGGCCGAGCGGCGGTATTGCCAGCTGGCCATCGCCTTCACCGACCCGCAGCTCGCCGTGGTCGGCAAAGCGCGCAAAGAACTGGCGCCTGGAGCCTTCTGCTGCGGCGAGCTGGAGTATAAAGATCAGGGCCGGGCGCGCATTATGAACGCCGGCCGCGGCAGGCTGAAGGTTTATGGCGGGAAGCGCACGGGGCTGCTGCTCGGCGCGGAGATAGCCGGGCCGCGCGCGGAGCACGCGGCGCATCTGCTGGCTTGGTGCATCGAGAAGAAAATGACGGTATCGGAGATGCTGCGCCTGCCGGTGTACCACCCCGTCCTGGAGGAGGGGCTGCGCGAAGCGCTGGAAGACCTGTCCGCCAAGCTGCGCGGCCGCGGGCGCACGCTCTGCAAAGCTGGTTAAGAACGCGGTCCTCAAGGTCTACGCGGGCGCGCCGCACGGCCTTGCGTATAGGCACAAGGACAAACTCAACTCCCGCCCTCTGGCGTTCCTTAAGTCCTGAAGTTGCTGTAAATGCGGCGTTAGGTTTACGTAAATATATCAGGAGGAAAAACAATGAACAAAAATAAAACTGCAAGCGCGGCTCCGCATATGCTTCCGGCCCTGCCATACGCGGATAGCGCGCTGGCCCCGGTGATCTCGGCGAATACTATCGGCTTCCATTACGGAAAGCATCACAAGGGATACGTGGATAACCTCAACAAGCTGGCGGCGGGAACGAAGTTCGCGGAGCTGACGCTGGAAGAAATAATCACCGCGACAGCCGGTAAAGCGGACGATGCCGCGATCTTTAATAATGCCGCGCAAGCCTGGAACCATGCGTTCTACTGGCGCAGCCTGATGCCGAAGGGCGGCGGTGAACCGCCTGCCGCGCTGAAACTGAAGATAGATGCCGCTTTTGGAAACCTGGATGGTTGCAAGAAGGAACTGGCGGCTGCGGCAACAACCCAGTTCGGCAGCGGCTGGGCTTGGCTCGCGCTGGACGGCGGCAAGCTGAAGGTGGTCAAGACCGGCAACGCTGATTCGCCGCTGACCAAGGGTATGAAGCCGTTATTGACTATCGACGTGTGGGAACACGCCTACTACCTGGACTATCAGAACCGCCGCGCGGACTATGTCAGCGCTGTTCTCGAGAAACTGATCAACTGGGAGTTCGCGGCTGCGAACCTCGGCTGACAGCCGCCTGCGCGGGAAAGGCCCGCCGCGCGGTATTGCCCGGCTTGTGTATCATGCGCAAGCCGGGAATAATTATAAAGGAGAATAGATATGCCGGATTTTGGATCGCCCTTTTCAGGGTTAGCGAACAACAGGAAGCTTACGGATGAGGAGCTCGTCAGGGCAGTCCGTTTCATGGTGGCCGCGGAATACGAAGCGACCCAGCTGTATACGCAGCTTGCCGAGTCGACCGATAACAAGCTGGCCGCTGCGGTGCTCAAGGACATTGCGGAGGAAGAAATAGTGCATGCCGGGGAGTTCCTGCGCCTGCTTCACCAGCTCGCGCCCGGAGAAAAAAAGTTATACGCCGAGGGAGCGGAAGAAGTGGAAGAAATGATCAGGAAAATTAAATAAAGGCCGGGTTTAGAGATTATCTAACAAGAATGATCCAAACTAAAAATAAAACCATGACCAATAAAGCGGAATCAATAAGCTGCGGCGCTTTAAGCGAATATAAAATATCATCTATCCCCGACAGTAATTTAAACCACACAGGCTGATACTGGTCTAAAACTTCAACCCGGCCGTCGATAGCTTTCGCGGCTCTTCTGCCGCTTTCCACGGCGCCTTCGATACTCCATACCTGGGCCCGGGTCCTGGTGTGGGCTCCGGCCAGGAACAGATTCGGGACCGGAGTTTTCTGGGAAGGCAGGTATGCTTCGGTATAAGTTGAATTAACCCATTTAGGCTGCGGGGAGCTGATCCCTTCACGGGAGAATTCCCATTCATGCCAGACTTCTATCTTCATTATCGGGAAGTCTTTAAGTTCTTTGCCGTTATTGGCTTCTTTAATTAATTCGTTAAGCGCGCCGCAGCTGAGTATCTGGGCTTTGACTTCCTCTTTAAATTCATCTTTTGTGCAATTGTTTACCGGGTTGCGGTAGATCCTTCCCGGGGCGCTGCTGATGCAGGAGGTGCCGGTCCAAAGGGATTTAACGTTCAGCCCCAGGTCCACTTCTTTATCCCAGACCTGTTCCTCGGCGAAAAGCGTCAGGTTGAATTCGGAATCGCTTATCACTACGGCGGTCCTCGCGCGGGGGAATTTTATTTCCTCGGAAAATGCCACCCGGAAAGAAACCTGGACATGAGGGCCGCCCTGGATGAGCGGTTTGAATAATTTTAATTCTTCCTGCCGCTCAAGCGCGGGAGTCGCGCTTAAGATCTCGGCTGTAATAAAAGGATTGAGCGCGAGGATATAGATGTCGCCCTGGATCTTTTCTTCACGGCTGAAAGCCGCGGCTATCTTCTCCCCGTCAAATCCCAATTTTGTCAGGGGTTGCTGCCAAAAGAAGCTTACACCTTTCGCTTTAAGGTATTTAACCCAGGGCGCAAACCAGTATTCGCTGCTGGGACCTTTGAACAACAGCCAGCCTGCACCGGTTTTTTGCGCCCACCCCGGGCCGTCTTTATCGGCTTTATGTCTATGTATGGTTTTTGTCGTCAGCTGCTTTCTGAAAAAAGCGCCGGTGGTGTGCAAGGAAACTCTTGACCAATCCGAGCCTATCCAAGGGCCAAAGCAGGAACGCCAGGTTTTATACGCTTTATCTTTTATTAAAGGTTTCCAGGCTTGCGCCGCGTTGAGTTTATCGTATTTTATCCTGCTCCTGTTGCCGGAAGTCCAGGTTTTAAACATCAAGTAAGACCATTTAATGAATTCCCAATTGTTCATCCTGAACATTTTAGGGATGCTCCTAAGCCCCTGGTCATAGAATTCGGCTTTCTCCGTATCCGGAAAGATCCCGAAATCAACGGGGCGTGAGAGCGCCAGGTCATAGATGTTCCCTTTTTCGTTGAAAGGAATGTGCCGCAATAAGTCGAAAGTATTAATATACCAGGGCCCCATTCCGTGCCAGGAGTACTCCGTAGGCAGGTTGTCCTGGGGATGCCGGTAACTCCTGAAGAACCCGCCCGGTTCATTGGCAGCTTCATATATTGAAACGCTGTATCCCAACTGGACTAATTCATGGGCGGCGCTTAACCCGGAGATGCCGGCTCCGAAAATCACTATCTTGGCGGTCATTTATAGGCCCTCTACTGTCAGCAGGAATAAATATTCTCGAAGGCAGGGAAACCGGCGTCCCGCAGAAGGGACGCCCGCCTTTTTAGCCTTTAAGATAAAATACACCATCCCGCCGCCCCCGTGCAATCGGTAAAGATACCCGGTATTGCTGGTAAATATACGCATATTACCCGGCCCGCTATTCGGGTATACTAAAAATTGATTTAAACTTAACGCGGCCAGAGGGCGATATGAACGAAGAAATAAGCGTAAGGATAACGGGTAAAGCCGGGCACGGCGTCGTGGCGGCGGGGATGATGCTGGCGCGCACTTACAAGGACAGCGGCCTGTACGTTTTTTCTATACAGGACTATATGTCCCGCATCCGCGGCGGCAATAATTTCTTCCAGGTGCGCGCGGCCGCCCGCCCGGTCTACGCGCCCAGGGAAAAGGCCGATCTGATAATCGCCCTTGATAAAGAGGCCGTGGAGGCGAATAAAACCGCGCTGGCTCCCGGCGGCTTATTCGTGCTCGACGCGGAAAATTACGGAGTAAAGGACCTGGAGAATGGGTGGGTCAGCGCGCCCATCTACGCGCTGGCGCAGGCCGCCGGCGGGCCTAAATACGCGAACTCCGTCGCCCTGGGCATAATAGCCGCGCTTACCTGCGAGAATTTCGAGAAAGCCGGCGAAGCTGTCGGGCGCGAGTTCTCCGCGAAAGGCGGAGAGGTGGCCGCGGCGAACAAGGCCGCCGCCCTGAAGGGCTATGATTACGGCATGGAGAACATAAAGGGCTGTATGTTCCGGGTTGCCGGCGCGCCGCACAGCAGCAACCTCCTGCTGGCCGGCAACGAAGCGCTCGCCCTGGGCGTGATCTCCGCCGGCTGCAAATTTTACACGGCCTATCCGATGTCGCCTTCCACGGGCATAATGAACACGGTGGCCGACTACGCGGGCAGGTACGGCATAATAGTGGAACAGGCCGAGGACGAGATAGCGGCCGTGAACATGGCCGTGGGCGCCTCTTTTGCCGGAGTCAGGGCCATGACGGCCAGTTCCGGCGGCGGCTTCGCCCTGATGTGCGAGGGCGTGAGCCTGGCGGCAATAACTGAAACCCCGCTGGTGATAGCCGTGGTAATGCGCCCCGGCCCCGCCACCGGGTTCCCCACCCGCACCGCGCAGGAAGACCTCGATTTCGTGCTGCATGCCGGGCACGGCGAGTTCGCCCGCGCGGTCTACACGCCGGGCTCTCCGACGGAATGCTTTTTGGCCGCGAAGCGCGCGTTCAATACCGCCGAACGCTTCCAGGTACCGGTGCTGATACTTTCCGACCAGTACCTGGCCGAATCGTTCACGAATATAGAATTCCCCGGTACTTTGGCCGAAGCGCCCGACAGGGGGCGCATCTTCAAAAGCGGCGTCGATCCGGAGGAGGGCCGCTACGCGTATTCTCCGGACGGCATTTCGCCCCGGATCATCCCCGGGCGGTCCGGAACGCTGGCGCGGGCCGACAGCGACGAACACGGCCCGGAAGGCCACATTACCGAATTGGCGGAAGTCCGCGTTAAGATGACCTGGAAACGCCTGCACCTTAAAATGGCCGGGCTCGCGAGGGAAATACTGCCGCCCACCGTGGTGAACCCGGGGGCCAAAACCATGCTTTGCGGTTTCGGTTCCACTCTGGGCGTTATGCGGGAAGCCTGCGCCGCCGTAAAAGACGCGGGTTTCGTTCATTATCCGCAAGTCTGGCCTTTCCCGGAGGCCGCCACGCTGGCCGCGCTGAAGGGGTCGGCGCGCGTACTTACCGTGGAGAACAACGCCGCCGGCCAGCTGGCCCGGCTTATCCGGCGCGAAACCGGGTTGAAGCCCGCCGGGTCGATCCTTAAATACGACGGGCGGCCGTTCACGCCGGACGAAGTGCTTGCCGCGCTGGCAGGAGGAATTTAATATGGAGCTAAAGGACTTTGATTCTTCCGATCCCGTGGCCTGGTGCGGCGGCTGCGGTAATTTCGGCATGCAGGCGGCGTTAAAAACCGCCCTTGTGAAACTTGGCAAAAAGCCGCAGGAGCTGCTTCTGGTCTCGGGCATAGGTCAGGCGGCGAAAATGCCGCATTATATCAACGCCAATTTCTTCAACGGCCTGCACGGGAGGGCTCTGCCGGCGGCCGCGGCGGCGAAGATCGCCAACCGCGGACTGACCGTGATAGTGACCACCGGCGACGGCGACTGCTACGGCGAGGGCGGCAACCACTTCCTCCATAATATCCGGCGCAACGTGGATATGACCGTGATAGTGCACGATAACCAGATCTACGGCCTGACCAAGGGGCAGGCCTCGCCCACCTCGGAACCCGGCATGAAGACCAAGATCCAGCCCGGCGGGGTGATACTGGCCCCGTTCCCGCCGCTGGAGGCGGCGTTGGCGCTGGGCTGCGGCTTCGTGGCGCGCGGTTACGCGGCCGAAAAAGAACACCTGGCGGAGCTTATCCTGGCCGGGATAGCTCACAAAGGTTTTTCGCTTATAGACGTGTTCCAGCCCTGCAAAACGTTCAACAAGCTGAATACGTTCGAATGGTACGCCCAGCGGGTCTACAAGGTCGGGCCGGAGCACGACCCGTCGAATAAAGCCGCGGCACAGGCGCTGGCGGCGGAAAAGGAAAAACTGCCGATAGGGATCATTTATAAAAAAGAGAGGCCTTCCTACGGCGAACTGAGCGGCCTGGACGGGATGGAACCGCTGGCCGACTCCGACATCGGCAATATAGATATAAGCCCGGTACTGGCGGATTTCCGCTGAAGGAGCGCATTATGGCGGACATGATAAATGAAAAAGACAGGGCGGAGCTGAAGCTCATCCTGGCGGATCTTAAGTCGCCGGTGCGCCTCCTGCTGTTCACGCGGAAAAGCGCCTGCCCGGCCTGCGCCCGGCAGGAGGAGCTGCTGCGCGAATTATGCGCGCTTACGGCTATCCTGAAACTGGAAGTGCATGATACAGTGCTGGACGGCGATACCGCCCTGAATTACAAGATAGACAAGACCCCGGCCACGGCTGTCGTCGGCGCGCGGGATCACGGTATACGGTTCTACGGTTTTACCGGCGGGTTCGAGTTCAGCTCCCTGCTTGAAGCCATAATCATGGTTTCCACCGGGCGGACGAACCTGGACCCGCAGCTGGAAGCCCTGGTGAAAAAGATAGAAAAACCGGTGCACCTGCAGGTGATGACCACGCTGACCTGCCAGTACTGCCCCGCTATGGTGCACGTGGCGCAGCAGTTCGCGTTCATTAACGAACACATCCGCGCGGACATGGTCGAGGCGGCGGAGTTTCCCGAACTTTCCAAAAAACACGAGGTTACGGGCGTTCCCAAGACTATCATAAACGGGACCGCCTCGTTCACCGGGGCGCTGCCCGCGCCGGCGGCCTACCTGGAGATCATCAAGGCCGTTGACCCCGGGCAATACGAGACCCTGATGGAACAGGTGCGTAAAGCGCAGTCGGCCGGGAAAATTAAAAAAGCCGAACCGGGGCATCTGTATGAACTGGTCATAGTCGGCGGCGGCCCGGCGGCTATGTCGGCGGCCGTTTATGCCGCGCGCAAAGGCCTGGACGTCGCCCTGGTCGCCAAAAAGCTGGGCGGGCAGATAAACTATACCGCCGGCATAGAAAATTACCTGGGCCTGGCGAAAGTCAGCGGCGCCGAGATGACCGAAGCGTTCCGGGCCCACATGGAGCGGCACCCCGTCGCCCAGGCCCTGGGCTCGCGTGTTACCAAAATAGAAAAGAGCGGGCCTGAATTCGTTCTATCCATGGAGGACGGCAAACTGTTCAAGGCGCTGTCCGTGATTTACTGCGCGGGCAAAGAATACCGGCGGCTCGACGTGCCGGGCGAAGAGCGGTTCATGGGAAAAGGCATAGCTTTCTGCGCCACCTGCGACGCCCCGCTTTACAAGGGGAAGAAGGTGGCCGTTATCGGCGGCGGGAACTCCGCGTTCACTTCGGCCAGGGACCTGCTCGGCTTCGCCTCCGAGATACACCTGGTGCACCGCAGGCTGGATTTCCGGGCCGACGCTTCTTTAGTGCAGGAAGTCAGCAGGGCGGCGAACGTGACCTTTCATAACCCGATGGAAGTACAGGAGTACCTTGGAACCGACAAGCTTACGGGAATAAGGCTTGAATCGCCCGACGGGAAAAAGAAACTGGACCTGGCGGTGGACGGGGTCTTCCTTGAAATAGGCCTTACGCCCAACAGCGCGCCGCTGAAGAACTTCATAGAGCTGAACCCGGTAGGGGAAGTCCCGGTGGACCGGAACCAGAATACCGCGGAAAAAGGCCTGTTCGCGGCCGGGGACGTGACCGACACCGAAGAGAAACAGATCTCCATAGCGGCGGGGCAGGGAGCGCTGGCGGCCCTTTCCGCCTATAAGTACCTGGCCGACAATAAGCTCACAAAAAGCAAAGTCAGCCTGAAAGAGGCCTGGCAGTAGACAAAAGAACTTAAGACGAGGGGCTAAAGCGCAGATTCAGCGAGGAGGGCGGCATATGAAGTATACGGACGACCAGAAACACCGGGCTATCCTGCAGAGGATCGCCCGCAGGGCGATGCTGGAACGGGGGCTTTCTCCGGATTTCCCGCGCCCGGCGCTGGCCGAGCTGGCGGCGATACGCGGGCCGGCGGTCCGGGGCGAAGGAGCGGCGCGGGACCTCCGGTCCCTTCCCTGGTGCTCCATCGATAACGACGACTCCCGCGACCTGGACCAGCTTACCGTCGCCGAAGCCATGCCGGGCGGGGCCATAAAGGTCCTGGTCGCCATCGCCGACGTCGACGCCCTGGTCAGGAAGTTTTCGGCGCTCGACGAGCACGCGCGGCAGAACACCACTTCGGTCTACACGGTAGCCGAGATGTTCCCGATGCTGCCGGCGAAACTCTCCACGGATTTTACCTCCCTGAACTACGCCGCCGACCGCCTCGCCGTAGTCGTGGAACTCGTAGTGGCCGAAGACGGCTCGCTTAAAAACTCGGACCTTTACCGGGCGGTGGTGAGCAATAAAGCCAAGCTGGCCTATAACAGCCTCGCCGCCTGGCTGGAGGGAAGCGGGCCGGCTCCGCAAGGGCTCGGGGCGGTAAGCGGTCTGGACGGGAACCTGCGGCTCCAGGAGCGCGCGGCCCGGCTGCTGAAGTCGCTCAGGCACGAGCATGGCGCGCTTGAGCTGGAAACGATAGAGGCCAGGCCCGTCTTCGACGGCGATGAGCTTAAGGAACTGAGGGCCGACAGCCGGAACGGGGCAAAAGATATAATCGAGGACTTTATGATCGCCGCCAACGGGGTCAGCGCGCGCTACCTCGCGGCCAAGGGGTTCCCGTCGCTGCGGCGCGTGGTCCGCGCGCCCAAACGCTGGGACCGGCTCCGGGAGCTTGCCGCCGAACAGGGCGCGGCGCTGCCGGCGGAACCGGACCCTAAAGCTTTGGAGCGATTCCTGGTAACGGCGAAAGCCGCGGACCCCGCCCGCTTTCCCGATCTTTCCCTCAGCGTGATCAAACTGCTGGGGCCGGGTGAATACGCGGTCCAGCTTCCGGGCGAAACGGTCGCCGGGCATTTCGGGCTCGCGGTAAAGGACTACGCCCATTCCACCGCCCCGAACCGGAGATATCCCGACCTGATCACGCAGCGGCTGCTGAAGGCGGCGATGGCTGGGCGGCTCCTTCCTTATGCTAACGAAGAATTAGCGGAGCTCGCAAAGCACTGCACGGAGGAGGAGGACGCGGCTAAAAAAGTGGAAAGGCAGGTCATAAAGTCCGCCGCCGCCCTGCTGCTCGGCTCGAGGATAGGAGAGGAATTCGACGCTTTCGTCACCGGCGCCGGGCCCAAAGGCACCTGGGTGCGGCTTCTGCGTCCGCCCGTGGAAGGCAGGCTGGCGAGCGGGTTCGAGGGGCTGGATGTAGGCCGCCGGCTCCGCGTCCGGCTGCTGAGCACGGATGTGGAGCGCGGCTATATCGACTTCAGGAGAGCGGAGCAATAAGGACAGCTGCCGCGCCGGCTCCCGTGAATATGACCGATATTCGCCAGCATGGCTCTATGGTTCTTTTGCTTTATATATCATGACCTGTCCGCGTCAGCCTCCCCGTGTCCCCTGGTGGACTTTGAACCCGCTGTTCTTGCGGGGCCTTTTTGTTTTTCTTCTTATTATCGCCGGAGGCCTTCTCGCGGGGGCGCAAAACCAGGCGCCGCAGCGGGAAACGGCCGTCTCTACGGCTCCGGCCGCCGGGGCCGCCGCGCCGGCGGAAATAGACCTGACGCTCAATTTTTCAACGAACTCGGACGACTCGCGCGTAGGGCTGGATTATTCGGTAAGGTGGGACTTTAAAGACATTTTATCTTTCCGGCACGGCTTTAAAGCTATGTCTTCCGGCTTTAGAGCGGTTTCTTCCTGGGACGTGACGAAGCACACCAGGTTCGACTTTTACGGGATGAAGGGCAATCCGTGGAGGCTGATCCTGTCGGAGGAGCGGTATAACAAGAACTATTCCGCGGCCGGGATCACGGGGCAGGCCGGCGCCGGCCTGGTTAACCGGGGTCCGCGCGTTTCCCGCAGGCGCCCGCGCCCGGGGCTGTCGCCCCTGATAGACGACTTCGTCAGGAATTATGACGAAATATTGCGGGACCTGCTCCTGCGCGCCTCGCTTGAATGGGTTTCGCCGCAATGGGGAAAGGCCGGCAAAGAGGGCCGCAGGGAATTTGTGCGGGATGTCCTCTCTATGGGCGTATGGGATATACCGATGCCCGGAGTGAAGGAGAGCATGAAAGGCCTGGAATATCTTTCAGATGAGCCGGATTCCGGCTTCGGGCGCATGGTCCATAGCTCCACCAGCACCTTGAAGCCCTGAATTCTATGGCGCCGCGGCGGACCTCTCGGTAATATTACCGATAATCGCCGGTATAAATCCATATTGCCGGAAAATACCCGGGTAAAGTATCTTATAAATAAGGCCGCCGGGCCGGCATTTCGCTATACGCGCCGCGCGGCGCCGCGAATATGACGGTTCTGAATTGGTTTAAGCGGAAAGAGGGGGTAAAGCGATGGGAAAAAAGAAACTTACCACGAACGCGGGGGCGCCCGTGGCGGACAATCAGAACATAATGACGGCCGGCAAACGAGGGCCGGCGCTGCTGCAGGACGTCTGGTACCTCGAGAAGCTCGGGCACTTCGACCGCGAGGTGATACCGGAGCGGCGCATGCACGCCAAGGGCTCGGGGGCCTACGGAACTTTCACGGTGACTAAAGACATAACCCGCTACACCAAGGCTAAAATTTTCTCGCAGGTCGGCAAGAAGACCGACATGTTCGCGCGTTTTTCCATCGTGGCCGCGGAGCGCGGAGGGGCCGACGCCGAGAGGGATATACGCGGCTTCGCCATGAAGTACTACACCGAGGAAGGCAACTGGGACCTGGTGGGGAACAATACCCCGGTCTTCTTCATGCGCGACCCGCTGAAGTTCCCGGACCTGAACCACGCCATCAAGCGCGACCCGCGCACCAATTTGCGCAGCGCGAAGAACAACTGGGATTTCTGGAGCTCGCTGCCCGAGGCGCTGCACCAGGTCACTATTACGATGAGCGACCGCGGCATACCTTATTCTTTCCGGCATATGCACGGCTTCGGCAGCCATACTTTCAGTTTTATCAACGCGAAGAACGAAAGGTACTGGGTCAAGTTCACCCTCAGGACGCAGCAGGGCATAAAGAACATTACCGACCAGGAGGCCGAAACCCTGATCGGCAAGGACCGCGACAGCAACCAGCGGGACCTCTACGAGAGCATAGAGCGCAGGGACTTCCCGAAGTGGACGATGTTCGTCCAGGTCATGCCGGAGAAAGACGCGGCAAAGCTGCCCTACCACCCCTTCGACCTGACCAAGGTCTGGTTCCACGGGGATTACCCGCTTATGGAGGTCGGGGTGATGGAGCTGAACCGCAACCCGGAGAACTATTTCGCGGAGGTGGAGCAGGCGGCTTTCAACCCGGCCAATATCGTGCCCGGCATAGGTTTTTCCCCGGACAAGATGCTGCAGGGGCGGCTGTTCTCCTACGGCGACGCGCAGCGCTACCGCCTGGGGGTGAACCACCACCTGATACCGGTGAACGCCGCGCGCTGCCCTTTCCACAGCTATCACCGCGACGGGGCCATGCGGACGGACGGGAACCACGGCGGCACGCCCGGCTACGAGCCCAATAGCTACGGGGAATGGAAGGACCAGCCCGACTTCGCGGAGCCGCCGCTCGCGCTCGAAGGGGCCGCGGACCACTGGAACCACCGCGAGGACACCGACTATTACACCCAGCCCGGCAAGCTGTTCCGGCTGATGAGCCCGGCGCAGCGGCAGGTTCTGTTCGAGAATACGGCCAGGGCGCTGGGCGACGCGCCCCCGGAGATCAAGCAGCGGCATATCGGGAACTGCCTGAAAGCCGACCCCGCCTACGGCGCGGGCGTGGCCGAAGCGCTCGGAATTCCGCTCGCCGAACCGGCGAAAATCTGACGGATAAAAAAGGATCATGGCTATGATAAAAAGATCTGTTATCGCGCTCGCCTTTACGGCTTGCGCACTTACGGCGGCTGCTATCAATGCGCAGGAAGCGGTAAAAAAAGGAGAAACCATGTTACAAACAGCACAAGCTTATAAAGCGGGGGACTATCCGCGTCTTTCGAAGATGCCCGGCTTCAGCGCGCAGCTGATAGCCAACCACATGAAGCTCTACCAGGGCTATGTGACCAACACGAACACGCTTTCGGAGAAGCTGACGGCTCTGCTTGCCGACGGCAAAGAGAAAACCCAGGAATACGCCGAGCTGAAGCGGCGCTTCGGCTGGGAATTCAACGGGATGCGGATGCACGAACTGTATTTCGCGAATATGGGCTCGGACGGGACCCCGCAGCAGGAGACCCGGGTCTATAAAACGATAAAGGAAGACTTCGGAAGTTTCGAGAACTGGAAAAAAGACTTCGCGGCCACCGGCGCTATGCGGGGTATCGGCTGGGTCGTCCTGTACCAGGACAACGTCTCCGGCCGGCTGTTCAACGCCTGGATAAACGAGCATGACGGCGGGCACCTGGCCGGCTGCACGCCGCTGCTGGTCCTGGACGTGTTCGAGCACGCCTACCTTACCGACTACCAGTTGGAGCGCGCCAAGTACATAGAAGCGTTCTTTAATGTGGTCGACTGGGAAGTGGTCGGGAAACGCTGCTCTAAATAAGCCGCTTATAGCACGTTCCGCGCTTTGCCTCTTAGCCGGGAAAAGCGCGGAGTATCGGATTTATTAAGGAGAATCTTATGCCGTATATTAATGTCGGAGATGAAAATTCGGGCAGTATCGACCTTTATTACGAGGACCTCGGCGCCGGCAAGCCGGTAGTTCTGATCCACGGTTGGCCGCTGAGCGGGGCTTCCTGGGAGAAGCAGGTAACGGCCCTGCTGGCCGCGGGCTACCGGGTCATAACCTATGACCGGAGAGGGTTCGGCCGCTCGGCCCAGCCTTCCGGAGGCTACGACTATGACACTTTAACCACGGACCTGCACAAGCTCGTGCTTAAGCTCGACCTTCGTGACGCCGCGCTGGTCGGCTTCTCCATGGGCGGAGGCGAAGTGGCGAGGTACCTGGGGCGCTACGGTTCGGACCGCGTTAACAAGGCGGTATTCATCTCTTCCGTCCCGCCGTTCCTCCTGAAGACCGCCGACAATCCGGAGGGGGTGGATGGCGGAGTTTTCAAGGGAATAGAGAGCGCCCTCGCCGCCGACAGGCCGGCTTTCCTTTCCACCTTCTTAAGAGATTTCTATAATTTCGACCTGCTCGGCGGCAAGCTTATCAGCGACCAGGCCGTTCAATCGAACTGGAACGTAGCCGTCGGCGCCTCGTTCAAAGGGACCTTTGACTGCGTTTCGGCGTGGGGAACCGATTTCCGCAAGGACCTGTCCCTGATCGACGTGCCTACGCTTGTGATCCATGGCGACGCCGACCGGATCCTTCCTCTGGCCGCCACGGGAACGCGCACTCATAAAGCCGTCAAGGGCGCCCGCCTGGAAGTGGTGAAGGACGGGCCGCACGGCCTGCTCTGGACCCACGCGGAGAAAGTGAACCTGGAGCTGACGGAGTTCCTCGGCCGGGAAGATTCCGGAACACGGAAGGCGGAAAAACCCTTGAAAAATCAGCAAACGGCCGGTATAAAGCAAACAGTATGAAGGCCCTTGTTTTCCACGGGCCGAACGATCTTGCCCTGGAGGACAGGCCGAGGCCGGTCCTCGCGCAGGCGACTGACGCTATCGTGAGGATCACTACCACCACCATCTGCGGCACGGACCTGCACATACTGAAGGGGGATGTGCCCGCGATAGCGCCCGGGCGCATCCTCGGCCATGAAGGGGTAGGGATAGTGGAGGAGGCTGGCGCCGACGTGGCTAATTTTCACAAAGGCGACAAAGTGCTCATTTCCCTTATAACTTCCTGCGGCCGCTGCGGCTTCTGCAGGAAAGGGATGTTCTCGCATTGCATCGCCGGCGGCTGGCGGCTGGGCAACGGCATAGACGGCACGCAGGCCGAATATGTCAGGGTCCCTTTCGCGGATACCGGTTTGTACCATCTTCCGCCTGAAGCCGATGAAGAAGCGGCGGTAATGCTGAGCTGCATTCTGCCCACGGGCCTCGAATGCGGGGCGCTGAACGGGCAGGTAAAGCCCGGGGACATAGTGGCGATAGTCGGGGCCGGCCCTGTTGGCCTCGCCGCCCTGCTCACGGCGCAGCTTTACTCCCCGGCAGAGATAATAATGATAGACCTGGACGACAACCGGCTGAAGGCCGCTCTCTCTTTCGGCGCGACGAAGGCGGTAAATAGTTCCGACGGGAAAGCGGCGGAGCGGGTCATGGACCTTACCCGGGCCGCCGGCGTGGATGTGGCGATAGAGGCCGTCGGGCTGTCCGCGACCTTCGACCTGTGCCAGGCCATCATAGCGCCCGGCGGGCGCATCGCCAATGTGGGCGTTCACGGCAAACCGGCCGGCCTGCACCTGGAAAGGCTCTGGTCGGCCAATATCACCCTGACTACCCGCCTGGTGGACGCGGGCACGACGCCTATGCTGCTCAAGATGGTCCAGTCCGGACGTCTCGACGCGAAAAAGCTGGTGAGCCACCGGTTCGGGCTGCCGGAGATCCTGAAGGCGTACGACACTTTCGGGAACGCCGCGAAAGAGCGCGCGATAAAGGTAGTGATCAGGAACGCGGGTGCGGAAGGACTTAACTAGCATGGTAAATTCTGAGATCACCGTCGCGGAGTACCTCATAACCCGGCTGAAAGAGATCGGCGTGGACCATTTGTTCGGCGTGCCGGGGGATTTTGTCCTTGGCTTTTTGAACCAGGTCCTGAGAAGCGAAGTTAAGTATATCGGAACCTGTAACGAGCTCAATGCCGCTTATGCCGCGGACGGCTACGCGCGCATACGGGGCATAGGCGCTTTCGCCACCACCTACGGCGTAGGGGAACTGAGCGCGATCAACGGCGTTGCGGGGGCGTTCGCCGAAAGAGTTCCGGTAGTGGCGATCACAGGCTCGCCGGCCGCGATAAATTTCCGTACGAGGCCGCTGCTGCACCATACCCTTGGGGACTACAGGATCCCGATGAAGATGTATGAAAAGGTTACGGCCGCTTCGACCCAGCTCGCTTCGGACGGTACGGCCCCGGCCGAGATAGACCGGGTCCTGTCGGCTTGTCTTGCGCGGCACCAGCCGGTTTACATCAGCCTCCCCTCGGATGTCGTGAACATGAAATGCGGGCGCCCGGAGCCTTTCGCTTTCCCGGCGGCCGCGGTCAGCGACAAAGACGCTTTGGCGGAAGCGCTCAAAGAAGCGCTGGCCATGCTGGAGAAGGCCCGGCGCCCCGTAGTAATAGGCGACGTGGAGCTGATACGCTACAAGCTGCAAAAAGAATTCTCGGGCTTTCTGGACAAAACCGGCTTTCCGTACGCCACCATGATGCTTGGCAAGACCGTGCTTTCCGAGCAGCATCCGCAATTTATCGGGCTCTACGAGGGGGACCGCAGCCGGGAGTATGTGCGGAGCCGGGTCGAGTCCGCGGACTGCATCCTGCAGTTCGGGGCCCTGCTGACGGATTTCAACACCGGCGGCTTCACCGCGGATATCGACGGGTCCAATTTGATAAGCGCAAATATCCGCTCCGTAAAGATAAAGCACCATCATTACGAGAACGTTTCGCTGCGTGATTTTATCCTCGGGCTTACGGAAAAACTTTCCCGCCGGGAGTCCCCGGCCCTGGATATACAGTGCGCCGGAAGCGGCTGCGTGCACCGGCATACCGAGCCGTACGAGCCCGACGCGGCGAAACCGCTGACCATAAAGCGGTTTTTCGACCGCATGAGCCACTTCGTGGAAAAGAACTCGCTGGTCGTGGCGGAAACGGGCGTGTCCCTCTTCAGCGCCGCGGAGATGCTGATGCCGGAAGGCGCGACCTTTATCGGCCAGACTTTTTACGGCTCTATCGGCTATACGGTCGGGGCGACCCTGGGCGCCTGCATAGCCGCGCCGGAACGGCGCGCCGTGCTTTTCATCGGCGACGGCTCTTTCCAGGTCACCTGCCAGGACCTTTCCACGATGATACGGAACCGCCTCAAGCCGGTCATTTTCCTGATCAACAATGACGGGTACACTATAGAGAGGGTGATCACCGACCGCTCTTACAATGATCTCCAGCCCTGGAAATATCATAAACTGCCCGACGTTTTCGGCGGAGGGCCCGGCTTTGACGTGCGCACTGAAGGAGAGCTCGAAACCGCGCTTAACAAGGCCTTGAGGGCGGACGGTCTTGTATTCATTGAAATTCACACGGGGCGGCTGGACTGCCCGGAGGCGCTGCGCAGCGCGGGCCGGTCAATGGCGAAGACGAATCAGCTGGAATAAGGCGGGTAAAGCGGCTCTGCGTAATTTTACCCTCATAGGCGGGTATAACTCCGCATTGTCCCTTGCTCCGGCCGCGGCTATACTTAATATAGAAGTCTGCCGGCGACCCTATGCGCTATTTGATCCTGCTGCTCTGCCTGCATGCCGCGCCGTTGGAGGCCGCCACGCGCGCGTCCCTTCTGCTGCCTGCGGGGCTCGTTATTTCTTCCGTAACCATAGACTCTCATAACGTCTTTGATACCGAGCTCCCGGCGGAAGATAAATTGGTTTACCGGGCAGCTAACCGCATACACTTTACCACGCGTGAGCCGGCGATACGGAGAGAACTGCTCTTTGAGGTTGGTGACCGCTACAATGCGGCCCTGGTCGCGGAAACGGAGCGTAACCTCCGCGCCCTGCCTTTCGTGCGGCGCGCCGAGATAGAAGCGGTGGTCAATAAAGCCGGCGGAGTGGAAGTTACGGTGCATACTTACGACTCCTGGACCCTGGAGATCGTCGCCAACTACAAGCGCGCCGGCGGCGCCACCAGCATGAAAGCGGGACTATCGGAGGGGAATATTCTGGGGATGGGGAAGTCCGGCTCCGCCGTGTACAGCAATGACTGGGGCGCGGCCTCCGCGGATTTAAGCTATAAGGACCGCCAGTTCTTTAATTACAAGCGAATGCAATATTCTATTGCGGCCCGCGCGGCTTCCGGGAGCAAGAATTTATCCATGTCGCTGGACCGGCCCTTCTACGCTTCGATCGCGCGCTCGGCCATGGGCGGCGGCGTCAGTTACGGCACGGTGGATACAGGCCCGGTCTCAAGGCAGACCATAGCCGCCGGGGTAAACTACGGCATCTCCATGACGCCGTCCACGGAGCGGACTAGGCGCATTAAATTCGGCCTCGCGGCCCAGCGCGCCGAGTCCACCGGCCCCGTTCCGGACAGGGCCCGGTCGCTGACCTTCCAGATAGGCGCGGAGTGGGAAGACCTGGACTTCCTGACGGCGCGGCGGATACAAAAATTCACGCACGACGAGGACTTTAATCTCGGGTTCGGGGTCTTTCCTTCGGTGGGGCTGGCGCCGGCCATTCGCGCGCTGGGGAGCAAGCAGACGCGGATACTCCCCTCCGTCACCGTGCACAAGGGCTTCACCTGGGGGAGGCAGCTCCTGCTCCTGAACTCCGGCTACAGCTCGCAGTACGCCAACGGGGAGAACAGCAACCTTATGGCTTCTTTCGACGCTGCTTATTTCAGGCGCGGCTTCAGGTATCAGACCATGGCCGCCCACACCAGCCTGGCCCTCGGCTGGCGGCTCGACCCAGCGGCGCCCCTGGTGCTGGGCGAGTTCAACGGCCTGCGCGGCTACGGCGTCGGCCAGTTCACCGGCAGCCGCCGTTTCCTGATCAATTTGGAAGACCGCGTCTATATCTGGGATGAACTGCTTAATCTGATGGACGTCGGTCTGGTCTTCTTCTGCGACTCGGGGTATGTGTGGCCGCAGTCGAGCCCTGTGAAGCTGTCAGACCTTAAGAATAGCGTGGGCGTGGGTCTGCGCATTGCCCCGTCGCGCTCTTCCGCGAACAGCCCGGTGCGCATCGACCTGGCCCGCGCGCTGAACGGCAGCCCTGACCGCCCGCGCTGGTCTTTATCTATTCTCGGGGGGCAGGCTTTCTGACTATGAACAAAATAAAACTTGGTTTGATGGTGCTTGCCGCTCTGATAATAGCCGCCTTGCTTACACTTTTTTTCTCGAAGCGCGACGTTTATTCGCCCTGGACGCTCCCGGCTGCGCCCGCCGGGAACATCGTTGAGCCTGCCAGGCCCGCTGTTGAGCCTGTTAGGGAAAAAAAGAAGTCTCCGGAGCAAAGTGCTGCCGGGCCGGGCCTGATCAAAGCGGTCCCGGCGCCCCCGAAGCCCGGGAAAAAGCGAAAAAAACGGGTCTCCCTGCTCAGGGAGCCGGGCGAGGCGCTGGGCGGCGGAGTGCAGCTTGACCTTCCGGACAGGACTACGGATATGACTCCGCGGAAAAAATGAATTTTTAATTATAGCGCCGCAGCCGCGCGGACGGGAAAATATCTCCGGAGCGGAACGCCGGAAAAAGGAGGCTCTATGAGCCGCATACTTATCGTTGATGATAATAAAATAAATATAGAACTGTTCGAGGCGGTGTTAAGGGAGAGCGGTTATGGGGTGGTTTCGTGCGGGAACGGGCAGGAAGCCCTTGAACTTGCGCGAAAACAGCCGCCAGACCTCGTCATCTCCGATATCCTTATGCCGGTCATGGACGGGTACGAGCTATGCGCGAAGTGGAAGGCTGACGGGCTGTTGCGGCGGATCCCTTTTGTTTTTTATACAGCCACCTACACTGACCCTAAGGACGAGGCGTACGGCCTGAGTCTCGGGGCCGACAGGTTCGTGGCAAAACCGGTGAAGATAGAGGCGCTGGAAAAGGTAGTGAAGGAGCTCCTGGAAGCGAGCCGCAAGGGGACGCTGCCAGCGCCCTCCAAGGATCCGGTAGACGAAGAAGAGGTTATGCGCGGGTACAGCGAGGTCATCTTCCGGAAGCTGCAGCAGAAAGTCGTCCAGCTGGAAGCGGAAGTAGCCGCCCGCGGGGCGGCGGAGCTTGCTCTTAGGCAGGTGACGATGGAGCTGAAGGAAAAGAACTGCGAGCTGCAGGATTTCCTTTATATCTCTTCGCACGACCTGCGCAACCCGCTTGTGCACATGCAGGGCTTCTCGGAACTCATCAGGAAATATTGCGCCGAACTCCCCGGTCTGCTGAAGGGGGGGCGGGAGGCGCGGGGCGGCTCGAAGAGCTGCTTGTCAGGAAGCTGCCGGAGGCGGTTGGGTATATCGCTTCAGGAGTGGCCGATATGGACCGCCTGCTCTGCGGGCTGCTCAGGATGTCGCGCCTCTGGTCCGTACCGTTGGAGCAGGAGCCGGTGAACATGAACGACCTTGTGGGGGAGCTGGTGAAGTCTATGACTTTCCATTTTAAAGAAGCCGGCGCCGAAATTACGCTCGGGGACCTTCCGCCCTGCTTCGCGGACAAAGCCCAGCTCAGGCAGGTTTTCTCCAATCTTCTTGATAATTCGGTTAAATTCCGGGACCCCGCGCGCAAACTGCTGATAAATATCTCCGGAAAGTATGGCGCCGCCGGGGAGGTCTCCTATGCGGTATCCGACAACGGGCGCGGTCTCTCTCCGGCCGAAGAACAGGGCAAGGTTTGGGAGCTTTTCTACAGGGGGGCCCCTAAACTGGCGGTTCCCGGAGAAGGGGTGGGGCTGACCATAGCTAAACGGATAGTGGAGAGGCACGGAGGCGACGTGACGGCCGGGGCGGCGCCCGGCGGCGGCGCGGTTTTTACGGTTAAGGTTCCGGGACTCAAAAAGGGCGCGGAAGCTGGCGCGATGGCAGGAGCGGTCTCTTCATAGCCGGGCCCGGGACCGCGTGAAGATTACTTATAAGCGCGAGTACAATTCCGTATATACGGGAAAGCTGCGGGAAGAGTAATATATGAATATGACCACGGGGCGGAAGTCTGCCTAGGAATAAATCCATGAAAATATTATTAACTTTGGTTTGCATATTAGCGGCCGCAGGCGTCCGCGCTGAGCCGCCGCAGGAGGCGGCCGAAGCTAAGGACTGGAAGTTCAGCTCTTCGGTCAACTATGATACCGGCAAATACGGAACTCCGGACCGCACCAACTCCCTCTATATACCGTTCACGCTGAAGCGCTATTACAGCGAGGCCGGCCTTTCGGTAACCGTGCCGTACCTGCGCCAAAGCTCCTCCGGGCAGGTAACCTGGGTAGGCGGCAAGCCGGTGCATGTGGGCATGGGAAAAGGGGCCGCAGTCCCCTCCTCCGCGACTTCTTCCGAGTCAGGCCTTGGCGATATAATGCTTCGCGGGACCTACGCGCTGATGCGGGACGAGCCGGGATCTTTCGACCTGGGCCTCGCCGGCAAGCTGAAATTGCCCACAGCCGACGAGAACAAAGGATTGGGCACCGGCAAGGCGGATGCGGGAGCGGGCCTGGAGTTCGCGAAAGAGGTAAGTCCCGGCTGGACGCTCCTTGCCGACGGCTATTATACCGTCATAGGGGACCCGAGCGGCGTTGATCTTAACAACCAGCTTTCGCTGGACGCGGGCTTTTACAGGACGTTGTCCGGGAATATGGGGCTGACCGTTCTCTTCGAGACGCAGAATTCCATTGTCGACGGCAACGCCGACCCCCGCAGCGTCGGCGGCACGCTGTCCTACAGCGCGCAGGACGGGCTGGAGTTCTCGGGCGGGCTGACGCTGGGTCTGTCCGACGGCAGCCCGGATGTCGGCCTGAGCGCGGGCTTCAGCCGTAAGTTTTAGAGTAAACGTCAAGGGTATGGATAGAAGGAGAAAAAATGAACAATAATAAACTGCAGTTGATGTTCGCTGGGCTTTTCCTCTGCGCGGCGGCCATGCCCGCTTTCGCCGAGGAAAAAACCGGCGAAGAGAAGAAGCTGGAGACAAGCGGCGCCGTGCTGGATAAAGACGCCTCCAAGCCCGAAGGGGAGAAGCTCGTGACCGACAAGATAAAGGCGGAGTACGCCGTGGACGAAGCGCGCGTGCAGAGCCTGCGCGACAAGAAGCTGGGCTACGGCGAGATCTCCATAGCGCTTGGCCTGGCCCAGAGCCTGCCCGGCGGCATCACCGACGCCAATGTGGACAAGATAATGGCCATGCGGCAGGGCCCGCCCGTCATGGGCTGGGGCAAGATAGCCAAGGACCTCGGCTTGAAGCTCGGCCCGGTGCAAAGCAAGGTTCACAAAATATCCGCCGAAATGAAAAAAGACAAAAAAGCGGAAAATGAAAAGGGAAAGAAGCGCGAAAAGATGGAGAAGCGCGAAAAGATGGAAAAGCATGAAAAGATGGAGAAGCGCGAAAAGCCCGAGATGGGCGGAAAGCACTAAGTCATAAGCGGTAAAAAATATCGGGGCAGCGGCCGCTATTACGATGTAATTAAGGCCGCTGTCCCGTTTCCCTGGACTTCTTCGGCGGGAACGGCGGGATACCTGGGATAGCCATGGATCAAGGACGACCTATGCGATTTTTTTTAAAGACGGCGGCGGCAGTATGCCGGACAATTCCGGCCGCGCTCGCCTGCGCGGCGCTCCTGCTTCCGGCCGCCGCGGCGGAGGACTGGGAATTCAGTTCCACGGTCAACTATGACACCGGCAGATACGGCGCGAAGGACCGTGTTGAATCGGTCTATATTCCTCTTACCCTGAAGCTGAAATATTATGACGCTGATTTCGCAGTGACGGCGCCTTACCTGCGCCAAAGCTCCAGGGGACAGGTCACGCGTGTCGGCGGCAAGCCCGTACGCATTAACACCGGGAACGCCGGCGCTGAAAATACCGCGGAGTCGGGGCTGGGCGACATACTGTTAAGCGCCGCCTACACGCTCAAGCTGGACGGCCCCCGGTCCTTCGACCTGGCGCTGGCCGGCAGGCTGAAGCTCCCGACCGCCAGCAAGAGCAAGGGCCTGGGCACAGGCGAAATGGACGAAGGAGCCGGGCTTGAATTCGCCAAAGAAGTCACTCCCGGCCTGACCCTGCTTTCAGACGGCTACTTCACCATAATAGGGGACCCGGACGGGATCGATTTTAATAATGAGGTCTTTCTGGACGTAGGTTTTTACTGCCCGCTGCGCAAAAATATCGGCCTTACAGTGCTTTACGAGACCCGCAGCGCTATTCTGGACGGGAACGCGGACCCGCGCTGCGTCAGCGGGACTTTTTCCTACAGTATGCCGGGCGGCGCCCAAATCGCGGGCGGAGTTACGCTGGGCATGTCCGACGGAAGCCCCGACCTCGGCATAGGCGCGGGTTTCATCACGAGGTTTTAGCGTCATTTTAGAGACGGGGGAAAAGGAAAAGTTATGAAAAATATTAAATTCAGCCTGATGTTCACCGGTCTTTTCCTGTGCGCCGCGGCGCTGCCGGCCTTGGCCGGGGGAATATCCGGGGAAGAAAAGAAATTGGAGGCCATTGCCGCCGAGCTGGATAAAAACCATTCCGAAGGGCAGCAGCGCGTGGCCGACATGATAAAGGCGCAGTTCGGGGTGAGCGACGGCCTCATAATGGGGCTGCGCTTCAAGAAGCTGGGCTACGGAGAAATAGCCATAGCGCTGAGCCTGGCCCAGGACCTGCACCGCATTATCAAGGACGAAGACCTGTATAAAATAGTCTCCATGCGCCAGGGGCCGCCGGTCATGGGCTGGGGCGTGATAGCTAAAGACCTCGGTCTGAAGCTCGGCCCGGTCATAAGCAGGGTCCAAAAGATATCGGCAGAGGTCCGCAAGGATGAAAAGGGCGACAGGGCTAAAGAGAGCGAAGTCGAAAAGATCAAGGAACAGGGGAAGGCGGAAAAATCCGGGAAGGACGCGAAAACGGGGGAGCCGAAAAAAACCTGGATGGAACGCATGAAATCTTTTATGAGGCGGTAATATGGCGAAAGCTCTTTGCGCGGTGCTGCTTGCCCTCCTGTTTTCCCATGCTTCCGCAGCGCAAGAAGAGCCTCCCGCGGAGCCGCAGCGCCTTTCCGCGTCAGGGGAAAGCGAACTGCGCGGTCTCGTGGCCTCGGGGAGCCTGGCCGTTCTTCAGCGGCCTGAGTTCGGCGAGTACCGGGAAGAGATCGGGGATTTTTACAATTCCGCGGGCTACGCGCTGACCTGGGTGCTGAAGTCCAGGCCGACCGCGAAGGCCCGCGCCGTGATCAAACGGCTGCAGGCGGCCGACAATGAAGGCCTGCTGGCCCAGGATTACGACAGTCCCTTATGGGCCGGACGCCTCGCGGAACTGGGAAGTTCAGGCGACGCCTCGGACTCCGAGCTTCTCCGTTTCGACCTGGCCCTGACCGTCTGCGCGATGCGCTATATCCTTGACCTGCGGCTGGGCCGCATCAATCCGCAGCCTTTTCATTCCACTTTTGAACTTGAGCCGGATATCCGCGGCCCCTCTGATTTCCTCCGGAAACGGGTCCTGTCCGCCGCCGACGTAGAGGCGGCTTTCCGGTCCGTAGAACCGGCTTTTCCCTCCTACCGCAGGCTTGTAAAAGCCGTGCAGCTCTATAAGGAGCTGGCACTCCGGGATGACGGGGAACAGCTTCCTGCTCCCGCGACCCCGGTCAGGCCCGGGGACCCCTATCCGGGCATACCCCGGCTTACGCGGCTGCTTAAGCTGGTGGGCGACCTTCCGCGCCGCGCCGCTTCCAGCCCGAGACGCTATACGGGGGCTCTTGCGAAAGCCGTGAAGCGTTTTCAACGCCGCCACGGGCTGCCGCCCGACGGTTTTCTCGGCGCCCAGACCCTTGTCCAGCTCAATACGCCGCTGGCCCGGCGCCTGCGCCAGCTTCAGCTTACTCTTGAGCGGTGGCGCTGGCTGCCTCACCGGTTCTCCAGGCCCCCCATCCTCGTCAATATCCCGGAATTCCGCCTTTACGCCGGCAATGCGCCGTCGCAGAAAGTGGTGGTCGGCATGGCTTTCGAGCATGAAACCCCGGTCTTCGCAAGCCAGCTGACCGAGGTGGTATTCCGTCCTCCGTGGACCGTGCCCATGAGCATCCAGCTTGCGGAGCTGGTTCCGAAGTTGGAAAAGAACGCCGCCTACCTGGCGGAAAACGACATCGATGTGATCGACGGCAGGGACGCCATAGTCAGCACCGGGGCGGTCAGCGCGGAGGTCCTGTCCCGGCTCAGGGACGGCAAGCTGTATCTCAGGCAAAGGCCGGGCCCCCATAATTCGCTCGGCCTGGTGAAGTTCTTTATGCCCAACTCCCACAGCGTCTACCTTCACGGCACGCCCTCAAGGAGGGGCTTCTGGGAATCGGAGCGGGACCTGAGCCACGGCTGCATCCGGGTGGAAGATCCCCTCGCGCTGGCGGCCTGGGTGCTGCGCGACGAGCCGGGCTGGACGCCAGCGAGCATCCGGGCGGCAATGGAGGGAACCGAAACGGTC
This sequence comes from bacterium, assembly GCA_021811315.1. GTDB lineage: Bacteria > Elusimicrobiota > Elusimicrobia > Elusimicrobiales > UBA9959 > UBA9959. Next base: position 87,331 of record JAJZPF010000001.1, on the reverse strand, counting down.
ACGGTAAAACTCTCCGACCCCGTCAGCGTGCTGCTCCAGTACGGGACGGCGGCGGTCAAGGAGGGGGGCGAAGTGCGTTTTTTTGAGGATATCTACGGCCGCGACGCGGCCGAAGGAAAGGCTTTTGAGGAGAGGGCGAGGTTGGCGGCGCGGTAAAATGTTAACAAGTAAATAAGATTGTTCGGGTAGGTTCCGGACAATTAACCTAATACTTTAAATATCCACTAAAAGCATTTTTACAACCCGACAAGCCCTTGTCGGGTTGGCCTGCTACACTATGGGAAAATAAGTGGGGCATTTTGGGGGCAATATGATAGATAAGAATGAGCCTAACCTCTATCAGCCGGAGCTGCTAAATGTTTATGAGAAGAAAATGAATTTACAAACAAAGTATAATATAAGTATGAGTGGGAAATCCGACAAAAAACTTACCTATTTAAGCTTGTTTAGTGGAGCAGGCATTGGGTGTTATGGATTTAAACTCGAGGGATATGATTGTGTCGCTACAGTCGAAATATTAAAAAAAAGGCTTGAAATACAGAAGTATAATGAAAAATGTCGGCATGAGACCGGATATATATCCGATGATATCTCTAAGCCTGAAACAAAATCTAAAATTTTTGCTGAATTAAAGAAGTGGGGGTTAAAAAGTGAGGGGGCTCTTGACGTCCTTATTGCGACCCCGCCCTGCCAGGGCATGTCTGTCGCAAATCATAAAAAAGGGAATGAATTGCAAAGGAACTCGCTGGTTGTCGAGTCTGTTTTGCTTGTAAAATCAATTAAACCGAGATTCTTTATTTTTGAAAATGTGCGCGCATTTTTGAATACTACATGCACAGATGTGGATGGGGCAACCAAAAAGATAAAGGATGCAATAGAATCGAATCTAGCGGGACACTACAACATATATAGTGATGTGATAAATTTTAAAGAATTCGGCTGCCCCTCAAGCAGAACGCGAACTGTAGTGATAGGCGCTCGCAAGGACTTGAAAGATGTCACCCCTTTTGATTTTTTTCCGGAACGAAGAAAAGAAAGAACACTAAGGGAAATAATAGGTCATCTGCCTTCACTAAAGAATATGGGGGATATCTGGGAGAAAGATGTTTACCATAATTTTAAAAAATATAACCCGGCTATGCTGGAGTGGATAAAGGATATAAAAGAGGCTCAGTCAGCTTTTGATAATAAGGATCCCAAAAAGATTCCGCATAAGATTGTAAATGGAGAATTAGTCTGTAATGCAAATAAAAATGGGGATAAATACACCAGGCAGAGTTGGAACAAGGTCTCCCCGTGCATACATACGCGAAATGACATTTTATCGAGCCAGAACACTGTCCACCCCACGGATAATAGGGTTTTTAGTGTTCGTGAGGTGATGTTGATGATGTCAGTCCCGGAATCATTCCGATGGACTAGTATTCCAACGACAATTCTTAATTCTTTGCCTATAGCGGATAAAAAGAAGTTTCTTTCGAAAGCGGAAATGAATATCCGACACTCATTAGGAGAGGCTGTTCCGACGGTGATTTTTCAGCAGATGGCGCTGAAAATTAAAAATTATTTGTTTGGCCGTGATTTCACCGGGCAAAGTATAGCGCAGGTAATTAGGGAGAATGCAATTAACGATGTTGTAAGTCTGAATGAATTCATTGCCGAAAATGCTGGCAAATACTCGCACTCCGTCCTGTCGAAGATTGCGGAATTTTCTAATACTTTAAGGAATGAAAACGCTGCGTACTATACGGGTCAGGATATATGCTATTCAGTTGTGAAAGATCTCCCCGCGGCGAAAAGGTTTAAAACCTTGCGGGTTTTGGAGCCCTCGATTGGAGTGGGTAATTTTCTGCCGCTCTTGATAGAGAAATATAAATCGGTTCCTGAAGTAGTTATTGATGTTGTCGATGTAGATGGAAACTCGCTAAAAACACTTAAGCTTCTATTAAAAAACTTCGCGATCCCGGAAAATATTAAGATAAATTTTATACATGCGGATTTCCTTCTGCATAAATTCACCACTAAATACGACATTGTGGTTGGAAATCCGCCGTTTAAAAAAATAACTAATGATCTCTTGTTGGCGAAATATCGCCAAAATGTCATTAATACTGACACAAAAAATATTTTTGCATATTTTATCGAAAAGTCTTTGACTTTAGGCGCATGCGTGTCACTCATTGTCCCGAAAAGTCTGCTTAATGCGCCGGAGTTTGGGAAAACTAGAGGATTGCTTAGTAAATTCCAGTTTCAAAAAATAAATGATTATGGCGAAGATGGATTTAAGGGTGTAAAAATTGAGACTATCAGTTTTATCTTGCATACAAATAAAACACCTGCTAATAACCTGGTAAAGATAGAGTCGAATATTATAAATGGAATTTCCCATAAAAAACAGTCTTACATTTTTCCGGAAGATTTCCCATACTGGTTAATTTACCGGAATGAGTATTTTGACGGGGTTGCGCGAAACCTAAAATTAGATATCTTTAAAGCATTTAGGGATAGGCAAATTACTAAGAAGATTACTAAGCCCAAAGGAAAAATACGTGTATTGAAATCGCGCAATATTGCCTCTAACAAGATACTTGAGATAGACGGTTACGATTGTTTTGTCGATGAGGCAGTACAATTGGGGGTTTGGAAATACTGCAACCATCCCTCAGCGGTTCTTGTCCCAAACTTGACCTATAATCCCCGGGCCTGCTTTTTACCAAAAAACTCCATTACGGATGGTTCTGTAGCCATTCTTACCCTTAAAAATGGGACCAGACCTATAACGAAAAACGATTTAGAGTACTATGGGACGTCTGAATTCATCAAGTTCTATGCAATCGCCCGCAACCATGGCACTCGATCGTTAAATATTGATAGCAATTCTGTTTTCTTTTTTGGAATAAAAAAAGAAGACTTTGCTAATAAGGGTTCTGGCACGCAGTTATTGGTAGAAGCCTTTGGGGCGAAACATGATTGAAAAGATCCGGAAGCACTTAGATAGCTACGACTTCGATATTCGTAAAACTGGCAATGCTAGATTTATGGATCAGAAAGTTACCCCGGATGTGCTTTCCTTTATCGCTGACTGTGTACTTGTTTTTACTTTAGGCGAGGCCTCTTCTGAGTTCACCATAAAGGATATTTGGAATTCTCAGTATTTCATGAAACTTGTCCAACAGGTCTTTTCTAAGCCTGTCCCAAAAGATGAAACAGCAGTTCACGAGTATGATAAATTTATTGGCCAGCCAATCAAAGCTCTGGAGTATGCAAAGATATTATCTGTTGATAACTCTGGGCGTTCAGCTAAATTTATTATTCATAATAAAGAGGTTTTACAGTATATCGCAAGTAATTCCCGGAATGCTTTTAATTTCCTAAGCCTATATCTAGAGAAAGTCATGAGAGATAGTGAGTTCTATGCGGATATAGCACACTATGAGGATTTATACAGGAAAGGGGCATTGGGACCAAGTGAGTTTTTGGAATTTAAAAATAAATTCCAAAAACTAATAATTGGGAACACAAAGATTAATGGTACAACAGAGGTTAACCGGATTTTCCCTAAAATAATTAATATTCTTGCGGTCGATAAATGCATGCCGGGGACAGAAGCTGGGCGGATGTCTAAGCACCCATTCTATTACCAAGATTTGATGTACAATCGAATCAATTTTAGAGACAAGGATAAGGAAAAGAGTGTCACTCGGGCGTCGGCAGCAGAGGAGGCCCCTGCGGAGTCATCTGGGGCGTACGCAGATCAAAGGTTGAAAAATCAAGTAAATGATATGCATGCCACTAGTGAAGTGCCTGATTCTTTAGGGAAAGGTCCCGCTGACCATATCCATCATATCTTCCCGCGAAATGAGTTCCCGGAGCTGCGCCCTTATCCAGAAAACCTAATTAAATTGACAGCATCGCAGCATTTATCCAAAGCGCACCCAGGCGGGGATACTCATGTTGTGGACAGGGAATATCAGAAAATTTGCTTGATTTCTAAATCTATTTCTATAGAGAACTCTCTAAAGAGGCATCAGTATTTCTATCGGAAAGAATCTCTTGTTAATGTCGTTAATGTAGGGTATTCATGGAGTCTGCCGTTTTTAATCTCTTTTGACTCACTCCGTCAACAAATCTCTAAGAAGTAAGTACCGGTTGTTGTTTCCGATCTGGGCAGGGGGAAAGTATGGCCAAGCTCAACACCAAAGAAATCAAAACCATGGCTCGTGAACTTATAGCGAGATCTCCTGGTGGAATTCGGTATGGTGAGATTGTAAGTAGTATTTTAAAATCCAACCCAGAAACATCCTCGAACACAATAAATGGTTGCGTGTGGAATCTTCAAGATCAGTTCCCGAAAGAGATAACAAAACCTAGCCGAGGTTTGTTTATGCCAATGGCTGTGAGTCAAGACAATGTGGCGCAAACAGAAACTCCTGCTTCAAAGATATCGGAAAGTGATTTTTATGAGCCTTTTGCGGAATGGCTAAAGACTGAGCTTGACGAGGTTACGGATGTTATTGCAATCGGGGGGGCTGTGTTTCAAAAAAAGTGGGGCACGCCTGATGTTGTTGGGGTGTATAAGCCGATAGCATCAAATTTAATTAAATTTCAGCCAGAAATTGTCTCTGCTGAAATAAAAACTGACGCAGCTGAGTCGGTTGTCGCATTTGGTCAGGCAATGGCTTATCGTTTGTTTTCGACAAAAACATACATCGTAATGCCCAGCACTATAACCGAGGAAGATAAAAGCCGGTTGGAGGCATTATGCATGTTGTTTGGTACCGGATTAGTTTTATTTAAAATTAATATAAAGAATCCGGATTTCGAAATACGTGTTAGGGCTCAAAGATTTTCACCAGATCTGTTCTATGTAAATGAATTTGCAGACAGATTAAGACAGTCAAACGTCAATAAGTTTAATCACTTATTTACATAATTAGGAAGCAAGCCCTCTCTTGAATGACGCTAAGTGTTCTGCGGGAACGGTTCGCCGAATAGCAGCAACGTCTTGAAGCTTCCCGTAAACAAATTTGTGTTTATCATGGATATGCTGAACATATTCATTACAGTTTACTCTTTTTAAAACCCTCCCAACGCCAGCTGTAAATGCGTCTTTAAGTGGAGCTGGGTAATTTACAATATCCCCAATGAATTCGCACCTCACTCCCCCAAGCACCTTGATTCTCGTTGTGCTCTAATCTAAGTTCGGTACAATTTGATTTTGCCAAAAATCCCAAAGTAAAATAATAGCTGTCTTCATTTTCAAACTTAACTTGATCTTTTGTCCCAAATGTAAGTTTCATTCTTTTCTTCCTGGATAGTAAACAAAATTACCAGCGGCGCACGCGGCCGATGTCCACGTGGACGAAATCGGAGCCGGGATAGTAGCCGACGCCGCCGCGTTTGAGGGCGAGGGCGGTGTCGCGAAGGCGGGCGGTGCTCACGCCCGGCAGGCGGATATCCATGGCCTCGGCCTTCATATGCAGGCTGTTGCCGCCTACCCCCGAACTGCGGCTCCGGAGCTGTTTATTGGTCTTCGGGGTACGGTAGCCGCAGATGATATTTATCTCGCCCTCCGGCCGCCCTGCTTTGTCGGCGAGTTCGGTGAGCAGGTCGAAGAGCCGCGGGTCGTAATGTTTGACCTTACCCTCACGCCAGTCGCGCAGGAACAGGTCCAGCTTCGCCAGCGCCTCCCGGTCGTAGACGCCGTCCCGGCTGTAGACCACGTCGATGCGCTCCAGGGTATGGGTATTGAACATCCGCAGACGGCAGACGCGCTGCGCCGGCAGCGATCCGTAAGCGAAAGAGAAAGGTACGAAGAGAGCAGCCAGGATCAGGTGTCTCATACCTATAGTGTACCAGCTATTTTCCCGTAATCACAGGGGGGCCGGCTATTGGACTTTAGCTCCCTTTTTCATCAGGTCTTTCCATAATTTGTTCTCCAGCTCAACGGATTTTACCAGGTTGTCATGGACCTGCTGGATCAGGGCGTTGAATTTTACCGTATCGACGGCGGCCCCGCCGGTTTTGGCTCCGGCCGTGTCCATAAAGAACACTAGCTCCTTGACCGAGGAGTTAAGCGAATCGGCGCCTTCGCTGAAGTCCAGCGCCGCGTTATAAACGCCGCGCTCCAGCTCGGCGGCTTTGCTCGGCTTTTTCAGCAGGATCCAGGGCTGCCAGCGGACCTGGCGGGTAAGCGATTTAATATTGGCGGAAGCTTTCTCGCCGTTAGAGATGGTGCGGCCGAGCGGGTCGCGGTTCTTTACTATGAAATTTTCCAGGTCTCCGCCGGCCCGCGCCAGGGACTCGGAGGCGGAATGGATCTTTACCACGGTGTCGTTTATGCTTTCCTTGTTGCCCGCGATAGTGGCGTTCATCGAGCCCGAGAACTGCTCCAGGTTCTTTACGCCGTCGATGATGCCCTGCTCCGCGGCCGGAATAGACCTGTTGAGGGAGGCCATCACCGATCTGGCCAGAGCGCTGGTCTCTTTGAGGTTTATAACGGCGGTATGCGCCGCGCCCGCCATTTCCTTATCCGCCAGCGAGGCGATAAAATCATCGATGCGCCGGACCACGCTCCCGGCCTTTTTGGCCAGTTCCGTGACCGGGACCGGGTTGTCCCCCGTTATTCTCTCTCCGGGCGATAATTTCTCCGGGGCGCGCCCGGGCGTGACCGTGAGCATCGAAATGCCGGTCAGCGAGCGGTCCACGGCTACGCTGGTGTCCTTCGGGAACGCTTCCGCGTAGGTTACCCTTGCCGTCACCTCGACCCCCGCCGCGCGGCGCCCCTCCTTGTCCGTGAAATGGGTAACTTCTATGCCCGTTACCTTTCCGAGCTCCATGCCCATCACCTGTACGGGGTCCTCCATCTTCAGACCCTGCACGTCCGTGAACAGGATGCGCAGCGTCTGCTTCTTCTTGAACAGGGAGCCCCAGTTCCCGGAGGCCACGAGGATCATGCCCGCCATGAACAGCGCCGCCAGGATGACCGCCCCCGCTTTAAGTTCGGATCGTGTTTTCATAGTCTCTCCTAAAATCGTTCGATGAACGGCTCAAGCAGGTCCTCCGCGTAATCCTTTCTTGACACCCGCAGGGGTATGGGCCCGTCGGCAAGCCCGTTGATGAACTGGCGGATGAGGGGGTCCCCGGAGGCGCGTATCTGGGCGGGCGTTCCGACGGCCACGGCGCGGCCCTTGAAAAGCAGTATCATCCGGTGGGCTATCTTGAAAGCGCTGCCCATGTCGTGGGTCACTACTATAGAGGTGACCCCGGTCTTTTTGTTCAGGTCCATCATAAGCTCGTCTATCATCGCGCTGGCGATAGGGTCGAGACCCGCCGAGGGCTCGTCATAGAACATTATCTGCGGGTCCAGCGCCATAGCGCGGGCCAGGCCCACGCGCTTTTTCATTCCGCCGCTTATCTCCGAGGGCTTGAGATGTTCGAAGTCCCGCAGGCCGACCATCTCCAGCTTCATTTTGACCATGATGTTTATTACGTCCGCGGAAAGCTTGGTATGCTCCTTGAGCGGCAGGGCTATGTTCTCGCCCACCGTCATCGAGTTGAAGAGCGCTCCGGACTGGAAGAGGATGCCGGTCTTTTTTCGCAGGTCGTCGAGACCCTCTTCGTTCAGGCGCGTAAGGTCCGTTCCCAGCATCTCTATGCTGCCCGAAGTGGGGCGCATCGCGCCTATGAGAAGGCGCAGCAGGGTGGATTTTCCGCAGCCGCTGCCGCCCATGATGACCAGGATCTCGCCTTTATTGACATGGAAGTTAAGGTCGTCGAGAACGACCTGGTCGCCGAACTTCTTGACCAGGTTCCTGACTACGATAGGTTTCGGTTCTTCCGTATTCATATATTCAGCGGCCCAGGAGTATCCGGAATACCGCGGCGAACAAACAGTCCGCGGAGATGATCATCACGACGGAGAACACCACGGAGCGGGTGGCCGCGCGGCCTACGCCTTCGGCCCCGGAGTCGACCCGCAGGCCCTCGAAACAGGCGATCAGGGTGATGAGGACCGCGAAAACCCAGCTCTTGAAGATGCCGACCACCACATCCGACGTTACCAGCGTCTCCAGCATCATTTTTATGAAGAGGGACGGGGTAATATGCAGGACGCTCCAGGCGATGCCCATCCCTCCCAGGACCCCGACAAAGTCCCCTATGATGGTAACGCAGGGGATCATCAGCGCCGCCGCGATAAGGCGCGGGGCGACCAGGTAGCGGACCGGCGAGATAGCGAGCGCCCGCAGCGCCTCTATCTCCTCGCTTACGGCCATCGTGCCCAGCTCGGCCGACATCGCCGCGCCCGCGTAGCCGGCCATGACCATGCCGGTCATAAGCGGTCCCAGCTCCCGGAAGATGCCCAGCCCGACCACGCTGCCCACGTATTCCTTGATCCCGAATGTTTTGAGGAGATTGGCCAGCTGCAGGGCTATCACTACGCCGATAAAAAGCTGCACCAGGCAGACTATCCCCAGGCTGGAGAAGCCGACGCGCACCATCTGCTCCAGGACCGGCTCGCCGCGGACCCGGAGCTTGCGCTTGCTGAAAGGCGCGATAAAAATGAAAAACAGGGCGTCGGCGAAAAGCCAGGCCATCCCGCCGATATAGCGGAGCCCGGAGTAAAATCCGGCGCCGAGCTCTCCCGCGATGTTTTCCATGCTTTTACACCCCTAGCGCTTCCTGCCGCGTGGCCGCCAGCCTGAAAAACTTATCCAGCCTGGCCAGCGCGAAAACGTCCCTGACCTTGTCGTTCATGCCGCTCAGCACGAGCTCCAGGCCCGCGGCCTTGGCCAGCTTCATCGCCTCGACCAGCGTGGCGACGCCGGAGCTGTCTATGAAAGTCACGCCCGCGAGGTCCACGACCACGGCCGCCGGCCTGTACCCGATAGAGTCCGCCAGCGCCTTGCGCAGCCTGGGCGACTCGTGCATATCCACCTCCCCCTCGGCGGTTATCACGACCGTGCGGCCCAGCAGGCCGCTTTCCAGGACTTCAGTTCTTATCTGCATTCGTTTTGTTCCTTTTTCCGCGGACCAGCATGTGGAGCTCGTTCCCGTCCCAGAGCTTGTCGTCGAATTCAACCACGTCCATCACCTCGCGTATGTAGCGGACCCCGAGCCCGCCGGGGCGGATATCGGCGAGGTCGCGCGAGACGAAGCGCCCCGGGTCCTGCCTGTCTCCCCAGTCGCGGATATGTATCGAGAACTGGTCCGGGCCCCGCCCTACGCCTATGCGGATCCTCTCGTCAGGGTTCATGCGGTAGGTATGCTTTATTATGTTGGAGGCGGCCTCGGTAAGCGCCAGTAAAATGGCCCCGGTATGCCTGTCGTCGAAACCGTGCGCCAGCGCCAGTTTCTCCACGAACTGCCGGGCCTGGGCCAGGGACTTGGTCTGCGACGGGAAAGTGCGCTCTTCGTAATCCCCGTAGCCCACCCCGACCACGGTAATATCGTCGGCCAGCGGAACCCCCGCGGTAAATTTGGTGATCGCCTTCATAAGCCGCGGGACCGCCAGTTCCGGGCAGTCGGCCAGGATCCCCTGCGCCTTCTCCGGGCCCAGGCGGGCGCCGGACAGGGACCTGGCGTCCCAGACTCCGTCGGTCATGAAAACTATGCGTTCTCCCTGGGCCAGCGTGAGCCGGGTGCTCTTGTAATTCAGGTCCTCCATGACCCCGAGGGGCGGGTAGCCGGAGGCGCCGGCCAGGCGGCAGCCGCCCGCGAGCGGGCCCACGATGACCGGCGGGAGATGGCCAGCGTTGACGTACTCCACTACGCCCGAGGCCGGATCTATCACGGCATAAACGGCGGTGATGAATATCCCCTGTTTTGAGCGCCTGGTGACTATGGCGTTCAGCCGGTTGAAGAGCGCCCCGCCTTCGGGGTCGGCTTGGGCGAGGTATTCGAAATCGGCGGAAAATTTAGCGCCGAAGAGCGCCGCCGGCACGCCCTTGCCGGAGACGTCCGCCACCAGCACGGCCAGCCTGCCGTCAGGAAGCCTGGTGATGTCGACTACGTCGCCCGCCACGTAGCGGCACGCTATGCTGCGGCATTCGACGCGCAGATTCCGGATGGAGGGGATGTCTGAGGGCAGGGAGGCGCTCTGGATCTGCTCCGCGATCCGCATATCGTGCTGCAGGCGGTCCTGTTCGAGCGCTTTCCCGTGAAGCAGGGCGTTGTCTATGGCTATGGCGGCGACTTCGCAATACTTTGCAAAGAGCGCCTGGTCGCCGGGCGTAAAAGAAGCCCCGTCCTTCTTGTTGATGATCTCGGCAACGCCGAGCAGCCGGTCTTTCGCTAAAAGGGGCATGCAAAGAACGCTTTTTGTCAGAAAACCCGTTTTTTTATCGAAGCCGGGGAAAAACCTGGCGTCCTTGTAGGCGTCTTCCACCGAGAGGGGCTTGAGATTCCCGGCCACCCAGCCTGCGAGGCCGACACCTGCTTTAAGGCGCTGCTGTTCCATGATCCGCAGGCCGGCTTCGCCCAGGGCGACCTCGTAGACCAGCTCTCCGGAGGCCTCGTCGAGCAGCATGATACTGGAGGCCTCGGCTTTCAGCTGGGCTCCGGCCTTCCTAAGCACCTCCGTGAGGACGGTTTTAAGGTCCAGCGCGGAGGTAAGCAGGGCATAAGCCTCAAGCAGCCCTTCGAGGTCTTTGGTTTTAAATGGCATATTTTCGGCGGCGCGCCGCCTCGGCGCGCGCGCCCGGACCCGGACCGCGAACCGTCTTCAATAGTGCTCGGCGGGCGGGGGCGTCGTGTCCCCGCGCTTATCGGGGGCGTTCGCGGTTTTCTCCTCTCCCGGTTTGCCTTTTTCCAGGACCGTGCTGATCATGTTAATAAGCTCCAGCGCCGTCTTCATGGCTTCGGCGAGGCGGCGGACGGAATCCGCCGACAGGGTGGTTTTCTCCTTTTCCTTAACAAGTCCGAGCTGGTCGCTGATGCTTTTCAGCGGCGGGCGAAGGTCGTGAATGAGCATTTCCACCAGGCTGTCGCGCAGTTTTTTCAGCTCGCGCAGCTCGTTATAGTTCTCCTGCAGCCGGTTTTTCTGCCGGCGCAGCTCCAGGTGGGTCTCGACGCGCGCCTCGACTTCCTCGAACTGGAACGGCTTGGTGATGTAGTCCACGCCCCCGATCCCGAAGGCTTTCACCTTGTCCATGGTTTCGGTGAGGGCGCTCAGGAAAATAACGGGGATATCTTTCAGCCTTTCGTCGGACTTCAGCTCCGCGCAGACCTCGTAGCCGTTCATCTCCGGCATATTGATGTCTAAAAGTATAAGTTCCGGCGGGTCGTTGCGGGCGGCCTGCAGCGCCAGTTTCCCGCTTACGGCGGCGCGCACCTTGTAGCCCCTTCCCTTCAGCATTCCTGAGAGTAGTTCCAGATTCGCGGGCGTATCGTCCACCATAAGGATGGCCGGAGGGTTTTTGGAATTAATAGGATCCTTCATAACTGGTTTCCTTCGTCACGGACGGGCTATAAGACGGCCCGGGCTGAATTTCCCCTGCGCCCGTACTTATATGATACCCTCCCGCGCCCCGGGCCGCTATACGGAGTAATACGCGCGGCCCTAGGTAATATTCACCGTCCGCCTTCGGCGTCCGGTTTTCGGCTTCGCCGTACACCGCGGAAAATTATCGCCCCCGCCCATCAATCTTTACTGTTATAAAATGCACCCAGCATTTTCTAATCCAGACATGAGGCTGAAATAGCTCGTCGGTACTCCGTCGATAGTTATTTTGCCAAGCCTCCGTTTCTGAATATTTTTGTGCCTCAGAACTATCCACATCAGGCCCGCATTCTTGTATAATAAGCCTGCACCTCAAGGGGGTTTGGATCATGTTTGGCCGTACTTTGCTCATTGTGGACGATGAAGAATGTTGCCGTGACGTAATAGCCGACTTTTTCACCGCCGAACAGTATAAAACCCACACAGCCGCCACCTCCGCGGAGGGAATCCGGCTCGCGGAGCAACTGCGGCCCGATTTTATTCTGCTGGATTACCATCTCCAGGGCGACACCGCAGCCGGGGTATGCACCCGCATCCGGTCCAGCGAGGCGCTGAAAAAGACCCTTATAGTAATACTCAGCGGCGATGAAACCCGCAGGGAAGCCTCCTATAGTGAATGCCAAGCGGACCATTTTGTCCTTAAAGGCACCCCGAACAGGATAATTCATCAAATTCTCCGCGGCCTTGCGCGCCGTGTCTGTTGGGAGCGCGGTATAGTTAAAAAAAGTGATATCCGCTTGGAAGCCGCCAATTTCCAGGTTTTTTTCAATTCTAAACCTCTCATCCGGCTTTCCGAGGAGCGCTTTACCCTGTTTTCGCTGCTGGTAGAGAGCAGTCCTTGTTTTGTCAAAGAAGACGATATTGTAAACCGGGTCTATTATTCCGACCTTACCGGGGAAAAGACCAAAGCCGTGGGCATGTTGATTTCCAGGCTTAGGCGGGACCTTGGTGATACTCTTGCCGGCCGTATCCAGAACCAGAGAGGCGTCGGCTGGGCTTACGTGCCGCCTTCCCCCGAAGAAGCCGGCGCCCGATAAATTACCACTCCGCGATTTACCGCAAAAAACATGAAAATACTTCCCCAATGAAAAAGGGAAGAGTAACACCCCTGTTGTTGACAGCAGGAGGTCCGCACCCTATACTATTCACGGGTGTCCGGGCTTTTTATTCTGACCGCGGATTTAATGGATATGCCTGCCAACAAATCTTATAAATTTATTTCACTTGGGGTGGCCGCCATTTTATTGGAAGCCATGGTACAGGCACAGACGCAGATAACCGTGTTGCCCGTCCCGATATGGAGCCAGGCTACAATGGGAATAGGTTCCGGTAGTTATGCTCCCGCATGGAATGAGTACGGGGTGCAACTGCCGGATTTTCCCGTGACGCTTGCCATGCCTTTACCCTGGTCAGCGAATCCGGATTCCTGCAACGGCCATTCATCAGGGGACAGGTCTTTTGTTACGGGTTTGATGGGGTGTGGTGCGGGGCAGAATAGAGCCGGGACAGGGGCCACTTATCGGATGAATGTATATACGGATGCCGTGCCTGGCAGCACTGTCCGGGTAAAAATCCAGGCTGATTTCAGCATGAATTGGATTGGATTAGGTCAGGAAGGCACCTCCGGCTTTTATTTTTACGCTTCAGCCGGTGAAAATGTGGGGGCAAAGGTCGACCGAATGGAGGTAAGTTATATAGTGAATGGCTCATCAAGTAACAGCGGGCAATGGACTGCGGCGGTTCAAACTCCGGTGAGTTCAGCGTATTCAGTGGGAGGAAAACCGTATTACAAACTCGGAATGGTGGAAGCCATCGGGGGGGTTGGCCTCTGGAACGTAAATACCAGCGCCGGGTATCGTAGCGAAATAAACGGGATTACCGCGAATTACATCGGTAAAGTGCTTATAAAACTGCCTGAAGGCGACGCCCAGACCAGGCGCGTTACCGAACTCTTGCCAAAAGGCCTGAATGTGCGCGTGGTGGACGGCGAAACCGGCGTCCCCTTCCCGAATGAGCCTATTACTTTTTCGGCCAGCGGCCCTTCCGTCGGGCAGTTATCCCTCACAAACACAATCACCGACCTTAACGGTTTTGCCACCACGTATTTCACGCTGGGTTCCGCCGTCGGCACATATCATGTTACGGCCACCTGCCCGGGCTGCGCGGCCGGCTTGAAAACCGTGGAGTTCACCGCGAAAGCGGTGGACAAGGAGCTTACCTGCGTCAACTGCCGGTTTTCCGGCAGTCCCGGCCAGCCGCTGAATAATCCGTTCGAGCTTAAAGTTATCGATAAGCTCACAGGCGAACTGGTCCCCAATATTCCTGTAATCTACAATGTCATAAGCTTCATGGATAGAAACAATAATACGAGCTCTAATCTTCATGGGGCCGGGCCGAGCCCGTACGAAACAATAACGGAACCTTCGGGCTTAAGCCATTATTCTTTGACGCTGGGCTCCGAGGAGGGAACGTATATAGTGCGCGCCCGCTGCGAGACCTGCCTGAGCGGCCAGGAGCAGATAGCGCGCGGCACGGCTAAGGCATACAATATCACGACCGAGGCCGAAGGGAACGCCGGCGGCGATCCCGGCGGCGACTGCGGCTCCGGCTGTTGCCCTATTACGCCGGTGCTCAGGATGAAAATGGTCACGCTGCCGAACGACAGGGTTTCATTCACCTCCGCCGGTAATGAGAACCTCATCGGCCTGAACGCGACTGTGCTGCCTGTATGCCTTAACGACTCGGTCAATGTGATCTGGCAGGTGGGCGACGACCCCGGCGATTACATAGACAGCGGCACGCCTGTACAGCCCGCACCAGGCCCCGCAAGCTCTTTCCGGGTGGAGAATTTTCCAAATGACCCTACAAAAGGGCTCCCGGCTGCCACTGCGGGCCGGCCGCTGCCGTTAGCCTATAAAGTGACCGCCCATATTATACGCAACGGCGTAATGACCAAGGTAGAAGCAAAGGCACAACAGGATGAAATAGACAAGTGCAGGCAGGAGTATATTGATTTCGGGATACCGCTTACAGATGTTTCACGAAGCAGATTCACCGTTGGGGTCGGAATAGACCCTGAGATGGTTAAATATAAGGACTGTTTTGCACATATTTATCCATCAAGAGCTCAGGAGGCTAGAGATCTGGTGGCCAAATTTAGCGGCGTTAAGGTTACTAGTGGGTATAGAAGCCCAAGACGGAATTGGGATATATATAAAGACCGTGATCCCACGGCAAAAGCTGTAAAAACAAGCTGGCATATGTTCGGCAGAGCGGTGGATTTAGACTTTTTACCGCATAGCGCTAAAAATTGGGAAGATTTATGGAAAGCTGCAGGAAAACCTAAAATTTTAGAGGCAAATCAAGGTGTGCCGATGATAGGTGTAAAGGCAGATGGTACGGAATGGACAGCGGAAAGATATGTTAATTACCTGCTGAAAGATATTCATGATTTAGGATATTGTCTGCATTTAGGAGAATAGTATGAGCCGGCAAAAGTGGTTTTTACAAGTTCTAATTATTTCTGTTATATTTGAGCTTAGTTCATATGCTGCGGTGCCCCCGGAGGCGATATGGGATAAGGATGGGCGCTATATCACACCATGGAGTGATATGACAACTGAATATCAAACATTTGCCCTCGAAAAATATAAGGAGGAAATAAATTACTGTTCGGAGAATTTTGGGAAATCTTTTAAAGAAATCGACCCTAAGAGAGTGAATAGTTATATATATGAGGTGGATGTCGGGTATATTACATATGGCTTGATAGGTGAAAAATATGCCGCCTATGGCGATTATAAAAAAGCCGCACAATATGAATACAAAGACTATCTCCAGTACCACAACTGTGAGCAAAAATCCCTAAAAACTGGAGTATGGTTTAAGGAAGATTGCTGGCCTGGGGCTATCGGGGAAGGGCCTGTTTTAGGGCATGTTATAAATACTCTTGAGATGAACAATGATTATAAAGGTGTCTTGCCGTATTACAAGATATATTTGGATGACTGGGTTAGCAGGATGGAGGGGAAGACCTATGAGGAAAAACACTCAATACTAAAGCAAAAAGCAGAAACAGATTCTGAAATCAGTCGACTATATAATGACCTTATGCAGGCCTGGGAAAAGGCTAAAAAACTCGCCAAAACCGAGAAGCCTAAACCCTTGGACCCTGCCGTCCAAAATCACGAATGGTTCTACAGCAGCAAACAGAAAGAAGTGTTGAAGGCTTTGGGGTATTACCACGCTAATAAAGTCAAATTTATGCTTGAGAAGGCGTTGAAGCATAAGGACCCGGTAATAGCGGCAAAAGCGAAAGGATACCTGGAAAGCTTAGCTAAAGGCACAGGCCATGATACGAAACATTGAAGATAAAACCTTCGGCGCCAGGGAGGTCACTTTCACCGCTACCGCGGTTGACAAGGAGCTTGTCTGCGTCAACTGCGGGTTCTCCGGTACGGTCGGCAGAGCGTTAAATAATCCATTCGAGTTTAAAGTTATCGATAAGCTTACCGGCGACCCGGTGCCTAATATTCCTGTAGCCTATGATGTTATAAACTTAATCGATAAAAACGGGAATACGGTCTCCGGCGCCAATGGGGCAACACCTAGCCCGTCCGGCTCGACCACGGACCCTTCCGGTATTGCCCGCTACTCTTTGATCTTAGGCCCGGCGGAGGGAACGTATATAGTGCGTGCCCGCTGCGAGACCTGCCTGAGCGGCCAGGAGCAGATAGCGCGCGGCACGGCTAAGGCATACAATATCACGACCGAGGCCGAAGGGAACGCCGGCGGCGATCCCGGCGGCGACTGCGGCTCCGGCTGTTGCCCTATTACGCCGGTGCTCAGGATGAAAATGGTCACGCTGCCGAACGACAGGGTTTCATTCACCTCCGCCGGTAATGAGAACCTCATCGGCCTGAACGCGACTGTGCTGCCTGTATGCCTTAACGACTCGGTCAATGTGATCTGGCAGGTGGGCGACGCCCCCGACGATTACATAGACAGCGGCACGCCCGCACAGCCCGCACCAGGCCCCGCAAGCTCTTTCCGGGTGGAGAATTTTCCAAATGACCCTACAAAAGGGCTCCCGGCTGCCCCTGCGGGCCGGCCGCTGCCGTTAGCCTATAAAGTGACCGCCCATATTATACGCAACGGCGTAATGACCAAGGTAGAAGCAAAGGCACAACAGGATGAAATAGACAAATGCAGGCAGGAGTATATTGACGTCGGCGTAGCTTTTACGGAGATATCCCGGAACCGATTTAGAATCGGTACGGATAAGAATTTTTCCCAGGATGTTAAAGACTGTTACTCTTATATATATCCAACCCGGGCCGACGAGGCCGTTACCCTTGTTTCCCAATTTCCACGCACTAAGATTAGTAGTGGGTACCGAAGCCCACGAAGTAATCTGGACCTGTATAAAGGCAAGAATCCTCTGCCACCGGCAGCAAAAACAAGTCGGCACATGTTCGGCGATGCTGTTGATATAAAATATCTGAGCGCGCCCAAAGATTGGAAGGGTCTTTGGGACGATGCGGTTGAGCCTAAGATTTTAGAGGCGCCTGGCGTGAAAGCGATGCTAGTTAAAGAGTCTGCTACTACTCCCACCGTGGTTAAGCCACCATATACGGAGCCCAGTTTATATGATCAAGCGAATTGCTTGCATTTAGGGAGGTGAGAATATGTTGAGAATTGTATTTTGGATTATTATTTCTGTAGTGCCAGTAGCAGGGCTATATGCCGGGGAAGTAAAGGATGAACTTTGGGATAGCGGTGATAACCCCCGGTATCATTTTGAGAATCTATCTGAAAAAGATAAGGCGATGGTTTTGGAAAAGTATCGTACAGAACTGGAATATTGCATAAAAAACCTAGGCAAGCCGTTTTCTGAACTTGATGCGGACAAAATCGGAAAAAATGCATTCACATTCTATAAAGACGGCGGATATGTGACCTATGCATTGATTGCCTACAAATATAGTCAGTATGAGTACTGGGATAAATCAGCAAAATACTACTACAAAGATTATCAGCAAGATATCGGATGTGCACAGAAACCGATGAAATCCGGGGCCGGAACCGACAGCGTTTGCACATCTGGCGGTCCAATGGGGTATCCAGTGTTGCCTCAGGTTATCGAAGCGCTTGAATGGAATAATGACTATAAAAGCGCTTTACGCTTCTATCAGATGTGGTATGAAAATTGGGCCAGTCAATTCAATGGAACCACTCTCAAAGAGAAAAAAAGAGATTTGAAACGGCAAGCAGAAGAAATGAAGGGGCATACTTTGGGCGACCAGTACGACGACTTAATGGAAATGTGGGCCCGCGCAAAAAAACTCGCTAAAACCACCAAGCCCAAGCAGCTTGACCCTGCCGTCCAGAACCATGAGTGGTTCTATAGCGTCAAGTGGGAGGAGGTTTTAAGAGCGCTGAAGTATTACTACGTTTACAAAGTAAGCTTCATGCTTGAGAAGGCCTTGAAGCATAAGGACCCTGTGATAGCGGCAAAAGCAAAAGTATATCTGCTAAAACTAAGTGAAGCTGATAAAAAATGACCCGAAAAGTAGTTTTAACTACCTGTATTTTCTTATTGTCCCTGTTTTTCGGGACAAAAGCATCTGCTTTGCATATCAATCCCGGGATTATTGAGCCGGGGGATATGGGGACCATTACAATCCCCTTTGGAAACATGGAAGGAGGTGTTTCACCTATAGTGAATGTGCGTATAACAACGACCTCTATCCCATCCTGGATTACCCCTGTTTCAGACTCGTTTATGGGGCCCTCTACAATTTATCCGGGCAGAAATATTGTTTTTAATTTTGACTTCGAGATATCTTCTGACTATGAAGCCTTAAATTCTACCGGCGAGATAATACTGGATCTTTTGTCGGATAGCACTAATTTCGTTCCAGCATCTTTGACGTGGCGGTTTACTACGGATAACGGTTTTTTGACTATGCGCGGCAAATGCGTGGACAATGACGGGATGTACTGCGGAGAGTATATCTCCTCCGACACCTTTGCCCCGCAGTCAAGCCCCTCGTTTGAAATGCCGGAATACGTGGACGAACAGAGCCGGCTTTTCATCTCAACATTCAATAACGTCTATTTTGACGGCTTTGATCAGTATGACGCTAACTCTGTGATTTCGAGAATAGCGGTTACAGGTCATAAGGTAGACGATCCGGCGGCTGCTTTCGAAGAACTTGCTATCTCTACCGAGACTATCTTGCTTGCTGAGGGCCAGCACACTTTATATTTCGCCAGCCGGGACAATGCCGGTAATACTGAGGTGATAAGATCAACGGTTGTTTATGTGGACGGCACGGCGCCCGCAGTAAATCTACAGATTATCGGCTCCAGCGTCACGGATTCCAAAGGGAATCTGGTGATATCGACCGATGCGTATATAAGCTTGGACGGGGCTGATAATCTTTCCACCGCCCCCGCCTCCGGTTTAAACTGGATAATGTGTAGTATAGATGACGTCGAATATTCTGTTTATTCAACAACGTTTACCCTTTTCGCAGGCCACCATAAAATAAAATTCTTCGGTATTGACAACGTGGGAAACGCTGAGCTGCCACATATTTTTGAGTTCTTTGTCGGCGCCGGACCTAAAACCACAATCTGGAGCGGCCTCGCCGGCGGTGGAGACTGGTACAACCCGGGCAACTGGCGCAACAATGACGTGCCGGGGGTAAATGATACCGCCGTGCTTGCCACGCGGGATACTGTTCAGGTGGGTGCCAATTCTCCTGCCCTGCGGGTGCATAATCTGGTTTTGGGCGACGCGGAGGGTTTGTCTGCGCCGGTATTGTTAATTTCTACAGGGGTGGTTTCTTCAGGCAAATGGACGATTCATACAAATGCGACTTTAACGCAGAATACCCTCGAACAGTTTAAGATAAACAGCCTTTTCATTTTATCCGGAGGGAAAATAGAACATGTTTCCAATGCAGATACAGTACAAAGTATTGTTAACTTGAAAATAGGCGCAAATCTCGTAATAGAATCTAACACCGTGATAAATGCAAAGGGCCTTGGCTATGCCGGTGGAGCTCCAGGACAGTCCGGTAGCGGTCCCGGCGGCGGTTGCGGCGCTTACGGCAACGCTTCCGGTGGTGGATACGGCGGCCAGAGCGGCATGCCTTGGAACGGTTGCGGTAATCCGGGTATGGCATATGGCTCACTGGTTAATCCGATCGATCTCGGCAGCGGCGGCGGGGGCACGAGCGGCGAAGGCGTTTCCGGCGGTTCTGGCGGCGGCGCGGTGATAATCGACGCCGGCAGTATAATTCTTAATGGTGTAATCGATGTCAGCGGCAGTGATAGCGCTGTTGCTTCCAACTATGGCTCAGGCGGCGGGTCCGGTGGCAGTATTAACATTAAGGCGGGCACATTGTCAGGTGGGGGAATACTTAAAGCTGATGGCGGCAGTTCAACAAGCGCATCTGGCCCTGGCGGCGGCGCGGGGGGACGCATAGCGCTTCTTGTTTCCGGTGAGGATGACTCCAATCTTGCATTGAGCGCGGATAGGGGGGTTGGTAATTTGTATGGCGGGCACGGCGGAGCTGGAACGATATATGTCAAGAGCGGCGCCAGTTCCCGGTTGATCTTGTCGCGTACAAGTTTAACCAGCACAGGCCGGGACGGGGTGACGAATATCTCTTCAAAAACCATAGACGCCACAGATTTTAATGTTTCGACATTTATTGTGAAAAACATTGAAAGTACGTTTACTGGTGTCGGGTCGTTAATGGTGACGTCCTCTGTAAGCTTTGCCGGGATAAACAAGATCACGTTCGTGGGCGGCGGGATGGGATTGCCGGGGAAGAGCGATCTGCCCGGCGGAACCACCCTGTCAGTGTCCAGCCTTACTGTGACGGGGAATCTGACCATGAAAAGCGGTTCGATGCTTACACATCCGGCAAACAACACAAGCAAAACATATGGCCTAAATTTGGAAGTATCTAATAATTTGGATTTACAACACGGGGCAAGCATTAATGCTGATGGCCTCGGCTATGCGGGCGGAGGCTACGCGATAAATGGTTCAGGGCCTGGCTATGGGGCAGGCAGTCTTAATTTTGGGGGAGGAGGCGGCGGCTATGGCGGCCTGGGCGGGGCTTCCAGCGGCGGGAGGGCTGGTGGGAGGTGGTATCAAAATGTTTCCGCGCCGGACGAGTTGGGGAGTGGTGGCGGAGGGGCAAGTGGACTTACTGGCGGCGCCGGTGGAGGCGTGATATCTTTGATAGTGGGTAATGCTTTTACGCTAAACGGGGTGGTCAGCGCAAATGGCGCTAACGGTAATTCCAGCAGCAATTATGGCAGCGGCGGCGGAAGCGGCGGCACGGCGGAAATTTTTGCTTCGGGTATAAGTGGTAATGGTCGTATCAGCGTGAGCGGCGGAGCAGGTGGTATCGGTTCGACCGCCAATGGTGGGGGTGGCGCCGGCGGACGCGTGAGCGGAGCGCATCGGTTTGCAGGGGTCAAAAGTGTCGCCGGAGGTGGCGCTGGAAGCGGGGCTGAAGCAGGGCAGAACGGCACATGGTATAATCCGGAAATTGCTGCCCCAATTACAGTAAATCCACCATTCTCTGAAGTGTTTTCATCCAGCTTAACGGTCAATTGGATGGGGACTGGTGGTACACAATATCGGGCTGAAATTTCAAAACAGCCGGATTTTAGTTCCGGAATCACATCCTCTGATACTTACAGTATGAACATTGTGTTCGATAAATTATCTGGTAGTTCCACGTATTATGTCCGTGTGGCTGCTATGAACGACGGCATGGTTGCCTCAGATTTCGTCAGCTTGGGCTCCACTCAAACACTGCGGCAGCCAGGCGAAACCTGGGTGGGTTCAAGCGGCGGTGATTGGCAGAATCCCGCCAATTGGAATAATGGCGCGGTTCCCACAGCTATAGACCCAGTGACCATTAACGATTCTGTTCTGGTGATGACATATTCCACCAATCCGGCCATCAGTTTCGCCTCTTTGACACTCGGGAGCCCCTCCGGTACGAAATCATTGACTTTAAAGTTATCGACCGGGACTCTTTCGTCGGGTCCGGTTACGGTGTATTCCGGTGCTGTGCTAATGCAAAATACACCAGTACAGGTTGCGTTAGCGGCGCTAACAATGTATTCCGGCTCATTGCTTAACCATGCGGGGAATAGTAATACACGTTCATCCTTAGTGAACCTGAAAATAACAGACGCCTTCGAAATGCAGCAAGGCTCAAGTATCGCGGTAAAAGGCCTTGGCTATGCTGGCGGAATTCCCGGACAGTCGGGTAGCGGCCCCGGCGGCGGCTGCGGCGCTTACGGCAACGCTTCCGGTGGTGGATACGGCGGCCAGAGCGGCATGCCTTGGAATGGTTGCAGTAGTCCGGGTATGGCGTATGCTTCACTGGTTAATCCGATGGATATTGGCAGCGGCGGCGGGGGCACAAGCGGCTCAGGAATCACAGGTGGTTCCGGCGGCGGCGCAGTACTAATCGACGCCGGTAGCGCGGTCCTTAACGGAGTTATAGATGCCAGCGGCAACAATAGCTCGGGCTCCAGTTTTGGTTCCGGCGGAGGTTCAGGCGGCAGTATTAACATTAAGGCGGGCACGTTGTCAGGTGGGGGAATACTTAAAGCTGATGGCGGCAGTACGGCGGGCTTTACGGGGGCCAGTGGCGGAGCCGGTGGCCGTATAGCGCTTCTTGCTTTCGGCGCAGATAATTCCAATCTTGTGCTGAGCGCGGACAGGGGGATAGGCGGTTATTACGGCGGGCATGGCGGTGCCGGAACGATATATATAAAAAGCGGGGCCAGTTCCCGGCTGGTCTTATCGCGTACGAGTGTAAGCACTACCGGGCGAGACGGTCTAACGGATATATCTTCAGGTACCATCGAGGCCGCAAATCTGGTTCTGAATTCTATTGTTTTTAGAAATGCCGGAATGCGTTTTTATGGCATAAATCGTATAAGTATTTTAGATACTGCGGAATTCGCAGGCGTTAATTTTCTGGAGAATTCTATTGGAGAAGGAAATTTCCCCGGCTTGGGGGTTTTACTGCCTAAATTTAACGACATACTTATAGCTACTATGACTTTCCCGGCCGCATCCACGCTTAGGCTGTCTGGTGCGACATTGCGGGTCTCTAGTCTTACTGCGTTGGGGAATGTGATACTTGACAGTATTGATGGGGTTGGTTCTGTCCTGGAACAAACCGGGCTCTCACAGTGGACTATCGGTAATTTAACCGTGAACTTTGGAAGTAAAGTTACCCATAAAGCCAATAGCTCAACAAAGCAGTATATGCTGAATATGCATGTATTGGGGAATATGAATGTGGAGCTCGGCGGCAGTATTAATGTGGACGGCAAGGGTTATGCCGGCGGCATATCCGGGCAGAGCGGATCTGGTTTAGGGAAAGGGAACGGGTCAAATGAGGGCGGAGGGGGTGGGGCTGGACATGGCGGAATTGGTGGAACAGGAAGCGGTGGTGTGTCAGGTGGCGGCTGGTATGGTAGTGTTTCATCTCCTGATGATTTAGGCAGCGGTGGTGGCGGTGCAAATGGCGCAAATGGCGGTGCCGGTGGAGGTAAAATAGTTTTGATAGTCGATCAAACTTTGAGTATGAACGGAATATTAAGCGCCAAAGGCGAGGATGGCTCCGCCACCTGGAATTATGGCAGCGGCGGGGGCAGCGGCGGCACAATAAGGCTAAGTGCCGTGAATATCGAGGGTTACGGGATTATTAATGTGAATGGCGGTGCGGGTGGCCAAGGATACGGAGCTATCGGCGGCGGGGGCGCGGGCGGGCGCGTGAGCGGCGCGCATTTGTTCCACGCTGGAAAAAGTGTTACTGGCGGCGCCGGCGCGCAGGCGGGGCAAAGCGGAACATGGTATGACCCTACAGTTTCCCAACCCGGTATTGCGTCGCCGGTGTTTCCAGAAGTAGGCGACTCAGGACTAACTGCAAACTGGACGGGTAATCCGGGAGCGTCGTATTGGGCTGAAATTTCTAATAAGCCGGATTTTAGTTCAGGAATCCTTTCAACTGCCTCATATAATGCGAATGCTTCGTTTACGGGTTTAACCGGAAACACGACGTACCACGCCCGCGTTGCTGTTATGAATAATGGCATGGTTGCTTCCGATTTCGTCAGCTTGGGATCTACACGAACGCTGCGGCAGCCAGGCGAAACCTGGGTGGGTCCAAGCGGCGGTGATTGGCAGAATCCTGCCAATTGGGATAATGGCGCGGTTCCCACAGCTATAGACCCAGTGACCATTAACGATTCTGTTCTGGTGATGACATATTCCACCAATCCGGCCATCAGTTTCGCCTCTTTGACACTCGGGAGTCCCTCCGGTACGAAATCATCGACTTTAAAGTTATCAACCGGGACGCTTTCCGCGGGCCCGGTAATAATATATCCCGGGGCCGCGCTGACACAAAACACAACAGCGCAGGTGGCTCTGGCAGCACTAACAATGTATTCCGGCTCAATGCTTAACCACACGGGAAATAATGTGACACGTTCAACTCTGGTAAATCTAAAGATTGCGAACATGTTTGAGATGCAGCAGGGTTCAAATATTACAGCAAAAAGCCTTGGCTATGCCGGTGGAGCTCCCGGACAGTCCGGTAGCGGTCCCGGCGGCGGCTGCGGCGCTTACGGCAACGCTTCCGGCGGTGGATACGGCGGCCAGAGCGGCATGCCTTGGAACGGTTGCGGTAATCCGGGTATGGCATATGGCTCACTGGTTAATCCGATCGATCTCGGCAGCGGCGGCGGGGGCACAAGCGGCTCCGGAATCCCTGGTGGTTCCGGCGGCGGCGCGGTGATAATCGACGCCGGCAGTATAATTCTTAATGGTGTAATCGATGTCAGCGGCAGTGATAGCACTGTTGCTTCCAACTATGGCTCAGGCGGCGGGTCCGGCGGCAGTATTAACATTAAGGCGGGCACATTGTCAGGTGGGGGAATACTTAAAGCTGATGGCGGCAGTACAGCTGGCTTAACGGGGGCCGGCGGCGGCGCCGGAGGCCGCATAGCGCTTCTTGCTTCCGGCGCGGATAATTCCAATCTTGTGCTGAGCGCGGACAGGGGGATAGGCGGTTATTACGGCGGGCACGGCGGTGCCGGACCGATATACGTCAAGAGCGGCGCTGGTTCCCTGCTGGTCCTATCGCGTACAAGTTTAACCAGCACAGGCCGGGACGGGGTGACGAATATCTCTTCAAAAACCATAGACGCCACAGATTTTAATGTTTCGACATTTATTGCGAAAAACATTGAAAGTACGTTTACTGGTGTCGGGTCGTTAATGGTGACGTCCTCGGTAAGTTTTAGCGGGATAAACAAGATTACGTTCATGGGTGGTGGAATGGGATTACCGGGGAAGAGCGATCTGCCCGGCGGAACCACCCTGTCAGTGTCCAGTTTGACGGTTCCTGTAAGCTTAATCGTAGGGAATGGAGCAATATTAGAACAATCCAGCGTTAATCCATTTAAGCTTGGGGCTTTAATATTGAAAAGTGGCTCAAAACTTACGCATGCGGCTAACGGGGCAGCCAAGTTGTATGCGGTTAACTTAAGCGTGAGCGGTGACATGGAAGTGCAGTCTGGTGCGACCATTGAAGCGACCGGTCTCGGGTATACGGG
Organism: bacterium; assembly: GCA_021811315.1. Classification (GTDB taxonomy): domain Bacteria; phylum Elusimicrobiota; class Elusimicrobia; order Elusimicrobiales; family UBA9959; genus UBA9959. The sequence goes on along the minus strand of JAJZPF010000001.1, from coordinate 62,151 downwards.
TGGTATAGTGGGACAAAATGGTTTCGGTTCGGGTTATGGTTACGGCTCAACCGCAAACGGCGGTGGTGGCGGCGGCTACGGCGGTAACGGCGGGATAGGGCATGGCGGTTCACAGGGTGGGGCAAGCTATGGTTCCATATCGATGCCTGATGATTCCGGCAGCGGCGGGGGCGGATCCAACGGCGTAAGCGGCGGGGCCGGGGGCGGCCAGATAAGACTGCAAGTGGGAAGTATCCTTACGGTTAACGGCGTGATAAACGCCAATGGCGCCAGCGGGGGAAGTAATGGAAGTTACGGCGGCGGTGGCGGGTCGGGCGGCAGTATTTATGTAACAGCCGGCGGTCTGGCTGGGAGCGGCCCTATAACCGCCAATGGCGGGGCCGGGGGAGCGGGAAGCATCAGGGGCGGCGGCGCCGGCTCGGGCGGAAGACTTGCGGGGGTATCAAATGTAGCCGGGGTTGTTACCGTTCTCGGCGGCGCGGGAGGAGGCTTGGCCCAGGCAGGTGGTTTCGGTTCTATAGGCGCGTATATGGCGGTTGCCACACAAACTATTAATACCGCGCCCGAAGCCTCTGTTTCAGCGGTAAAACCTGTGGAGATGGCCGCGCTTGATAACGGGACAACGCAAGGCTCAATGGTGCTTGCCACTTCCATTGACCAGTCGCTATACCCGGTCAGTACTGTATATAGCCTCGGACCGGAGGGAGAAACCTTTAACCCCCCGCTGATAATGACGTTCCGGTATTCGGATGAAATGCTCAGGCAATTGAATATTCTGGAGCAGGATATTTATGTGTATCATTACGACGCCCAAAATGGTCTGGTGAAAGTCCCGGGACAATTACGGGATACTCAGCGCAAGGAAATCACCATTCAATTGTCGCAGATAACTTCTATCTTCGGGATCTTTGGCCCGCCCAGTAATACTACCCCGCCGATAACAGCGCTGCAGATACTCGGAGAGTCCGGAGAATTCGGGGGCAGTCTCTACGCGAATATAAAGAGTTCTGTGGTCCTGTCCGCATACGCTCCCGTAGTTGCTGGTACCGCCGCCTCTATAGCGTTCACAGAGTTCCGCGTTGATGCCGACAGTTCAACGGCATTTACAAGATATAGCCTCCCTTTCTGGCTCTCCGAAGGTCGGCACGTCGTGGAATTCAGAAGCCAGGATAGCCTTGCCAATATTGAAGCAGTCAAATCCGCCGTTGTTCATGTTGACGGAACTTTGCCTGAAACAACGGCAAGGGTGGAAGGGAAGGCCGGGCCCAATAATTGGTATATTTCAGCCGCGACCGTAACACTGGTTTCCTCTGATTCTATATCAGGTATTTCAAGAATAAATTATCGGATTGAGGGTGGCGGGTATGATACTGACGATAAGGCCTACACAGGACCTTTGACTTTCATCACGGATGGAATATACGCCCTGTATTATTATTCAAGGGATACGGCTGGAAATATGGAGGTCGAAAAGCATATTTCATTTAAACTAGACATCAGCACGCCTGTCGCCAGCGCTGTGATTAGGCCCCTTCCGAATAGTCGCGCCTGGAATAATACTCCAGTTGAAGTCATGTTCGCAGGTAGTGATACCGTTTCCGGAATCGCTTATTGCAGTTCTTCCGTGACGGTAAGCCAGTATGGACTAAATGTCCCGGTTTCCGGGTACTGCGCCGATTATGCGGGCTGGTCATCTACAGCCTCTATCACGCTCAATATTGACACCGCCACGCCAGCTTCAGTGGCTGATCTTAATGGAACTATCGGAGGGCACGGCTGGTATATCTCTACCGTTACAATCCAGCTGGCCTCGACGGATACGCTCTCCGGAGTGAGCGAAGTTTATTATAGTTCGGCTGCCGGCGGAGTGCGCTTTTCCACACAAAGTTATCAAGGTGAAATAGTGGCCTTTAGCGGTGAAGGGCGTCATACTGTTTATTATCATGCAGAAGATAAAGCTGGAAACATTGAAGGGGAAATAACGGCGCAGGTCGGAATAGATTTGAGTTCTCCGATAGTGAACGTAACTGCTTCACCCAGTCCGAATGAGAATGGCTGGAATCGCACCCCAGTAACCACTGTTTTCACAGGGACTGACACAGCATCAGGTATAGTTTCCTGCTCTCAGGATCTATTAATCGAGAGCGAGGGCTCAAGCCGTACTATTTCCGGTTACTGTATGGATTATGCCGGCTGGTCCTCCACCGCGACTTTAAAGGTGAGTATCGACACAACCGCTCCGAACCTCTCTTATGTTGTAGAGGCGTCTTCTAATGTGCTCGGCTGGTATAATTCCGAAGTGGCGGTTAAATTCGTATGCGCCGACGCTTTATCCGGTGTTGGATCCTGCCCGGAGGATATCCGGTTTACCGACGAGGGATTGAATATTTCCACGGTCGCGGCAGCGCATGACCTGGCCGGGAACTCAAAAGAAATTTCTATGTGGGGTATAAACATAGATAGAACAACTCCTTTAAGCACAGCCGCTATTTCAGGCGTCTACCGGAACGGGTGGTATTCCTCCATGGTTACGGTCGTCCTCGCTTCCACAGACGCTCTGTCAGGCGCCGCGAAAGTCGTATACAGACTGGAGGGAGCGGGCGGGAATGGCGAAGACCAGACCTATTCTGAACCGCTAAATATTAGCGTGAATGGATTAACTATGTTGCGCTACTATGCCGAGGACAAAGCCGGGAATAGGGAGGCTTGGAAAGTCATTGAATTTAAAATCGATACCTCCAGGCCATTAGTGGCTTATACCCAGGCCCCCGAAGCCAATTATACCGAATGGAACAATACGCCTGTTACTTTGGTCTTCTCTGGTACGGATACGCTGTCAGGAGTAGAGGCCTGTTCCTCTGAAACGGTTCTCACCGAGGGCGCGGCGCAGAAAATAGCTGGCTGGTGCCGGGATATTGCCGGTAATATCGGTTATTCCACTGCCACAATAAATATGGATAGAGCCGCGCCGGCTATCAGCATCTCCTCGCCCGTCGCCGGGCAGATCTTTGTGGCGACGCGGGGCAGTATTTACTTCAAGGTTGGCGTAAAGGATAACCTAGACCCCGCGCCGGCCTTTGACGCTTTCCTTGCGCAGGTCGAGGACAGAGGGAGCCCGCGCGGCGGCAGGCCGGCTATTATACACGTTGCTCCCGGCCAGTCCATCGAACCGTTGGATATAGACGACGGCATGTGGCGGCTGAGTGTGAGCGCGACTGATTTTGCGGATAACGCAAGCCTTGTAACAGGCGGGTCATTTGAGGTTATCCATGATGTATTGCCACCCAGGACGACCTTGTCCACGGCTGGCGATAAATATCAAGGCGTTGGCTCGGCCCCTTATGTAACTGCAAGGACCACGTTTACCCTGTCCAGCATAGACGACCTGGTGTCCGCCATGGATAACAGCGGCTTGGGTGTAAAGAAACAGGGTTTAAGTGTTAGGACGGAGGCGATAGGATTAATAAGGCAGCTTTTGTTCGAGAACACAAATCCTGGGCAGGGTGCGACGTTCGTCTCTGCCTTCAGGCTCGACCAAGAGACCGATGGAATATATGGTCTTTCCTACAATTCAGAAGATGTATTGGGAAATATTGAAAAAATAACTATCAGCACGTTCATAGTGGATAATACAGTACCGCAAACGGCGTTTAACCGCGTTTCGGGTCCGGCCTACCTTAACTATGTCTCTACGTGGACCCTCTTTGAACTTTCCCCGGAAGATCCGGGCGCCTTTGCAAGTGGGGTAAAGGAAACATCCCATAGTATAAACAACGGCGCCGTTTCAACATCGCTTGTGAAATTCACTCTGCCTGGAACTGACGGAAATTACCTTGTTAAATACCATAGCAGAGATAATGTGGAGAACTTGGAAGTTGAAAAGTCCAGCTCGGTATATATGGATGCGACGCCGCCTGTTACCTCGTTCAATATAGCCGAGCCGCTGTACATTAAGGACGGAGTGCGCTATATAACGCCGGCAAGCGAATTAATATTCACGGCGGCAGACCCGCTGGCAAACACAGCCGCCGCCGGTGTAGAGCGCATAGAGACGGCTATAGACGGCGGGCAGTGGCTGAAGTATACGCAGGCCCTGAAATTTGCCGAAGGCCGGCACACGATAAAATACCGTGCAATAGACAATGTCGGCAATATTGAGGCGGAGCGCGCCCTCGAAGTCCAGTGCGATAATACCGCGCCGGTGAGCAAATGGTCGGTCTCAAGCGGCGAGCGGATAGAGCGCGCCGGTAAATTTTACCTCAACGCCCTTGGCAGTGTTGCGCTTGAAAGCGCCGATCCCCTGGCGGCCAATGTGGCTTCAGGGCTTGAAAATATTTATTACGGCATAGACGCCGCGCCTGCCACAAAATACTCTTCTGTATTCGGGCTTGGCGAAGGCGTGAGGATATTGAATTGCAAAGCGAAAGACAATTTGGGCAATACCGAGGTAGTGAAGTCTACGGCGATCTATGTCGACGGCACGAAGCCCGTCACTGAACTGACTGTTTCGGGAGATCAATATAAGAGCGACAGGCAATATATCAGTCAGCGGACGGACATTATAATCACAGCCGCTGACCCGGTTGTAAACGAAGTTTCCGTAGGCGTGAAGGAAACCAAATACGCTGTGGATAGCGGCGGGTTCGGCGATTACTCGCAGTTCAAGTTGAGCGCCGAAGGCAAGCGCGTCGTTTCCTTCTATTCCGCCGACCATGTGAATAATGTGGAAGCAGTAAAAACCTCCGAGCTATGGGTGGACGCCACTGCACCATTGAGCACCCTCAATATTATAGGCGGGAGGCAGTATGCGGGAATGGCGCCGGGTAGCTTCTATGCCTCCTTGACCACCGAATACGGCTTTGCGGCTGTTGACCCCGTTGCCAACGGCGGGGCAGCCGGCGCTAAAGCCATAGAGTACGCGGACAATGGCGGTCTGTCCGCAGTCTACGCCCAGCCGCTAGCGCTGGGCGAGGGTAAACATACGATAACCTATCGTGCGAAGGACCGTGTTGAGAATATTGAAGTGTTTAGGTCCACGCAGATCTACGTGGACAACACGGCTCCGGTCACAGCATTCAATATCTCCGAACCGCTGTTCCTTAAAGACGGAGTGCGCTATATAACGCCGGCGAGCGAATTAACATTCACGGCGGCGGACCCGCTCGCAGGCGAAGTCGCTGCCGGTGTTGAGCGTATAGAGACGGCAATCGACTCAGGGCCGTGGCTACTGTATACGCAGGCTTTGAAATTTACCGAAGGCCGGCATACGATAAAATACCGTGCCATAGATAATGTGGGAAATGTGGAGGTGGAGCGCAGTCTTGAGGTGCAGTGCGACAACACGGCGCCTGTTAGTAAGTGGTCTGTGTCCAGTGGCGAATGGATAGAGCGCGGGAGCAAATTCTACTTTAACTCTTTAGGCCGGATCGCGCTTGAAAGCGCTGACCCCTTGGTGAACAATGTGGCTTCCGGGCTCGAGAATATTTACTACGGCATCGACGGCGCGCCTGCCGCAAAATACACTTCCGTATTCGGCCTTGGGGAGGGCGTGCGGATAGTGAATTACAAGGCAGTAGACAATGTGGGAAATATTGAGGTGGTGAAGTCCACGGTGATATATGTAGACGGTACTAAGCCCGTCACAGAGCTATCCATTTCCGGTGATCAATACAAGAATGACAAGCAATATATCAGTCAGCGGACGGATATAGTGATCACAGCCGCTGACCCGGTCGTGAACGAAGTTTCCGTGGGTGTTAAGGAAACTAAATACGCGGTGGATGGCGGCGCGTTCGCCGATTATTCACAGTTCAAGCTGAGCGCCGAAGGCAAGCGCGTCGTTTCCTTCTATTCCGCGGACCATGTAAACAATGTGGAAACGGTGAAAACAGCCGAACTGTGGGTGGATGCCACAGCCCCCTCGAGTGCTCTTAATATCATAGGCGGCAGCCAGTATACCGGAACAGAGCCAGGGATTTTCTTCGCCTCTTTGGCTACCGAATTTAGTTTCGCGGCCTGGGACCCTGTTGCCGCCGGCGGAGCCGCCGGTGTAAAGAAAATAGAATACGCTGATAATGGCGGCACCCTTAAAGTTTACTCCCAGTCGATATCGCTGGGCGAAGGCAAGCATACGATAACCTATCGGGCGACGGACCGCGTTGAGAATATTGAAGTATTCAAGTCAACGCAGATCTACGTGGACAACACGGCACCGGTCACAATATTCAATATCTCCGAACCGCTGTACATTAAGGACGGTGTGCGCTATATTACCCCGGCGAGCGGATTAACTTTCACTGCGGCAGACCCCGTAATCAAGGAGGTTTCCGTTGGTGTGGAGCATATAGAGACGGCGGTTGACGGCGGGCAGTGGTTGAATTACACGCAGGCCCTGAAATTTGCCGAAGGCCGGCACACTATAAAATACCGTGCCTACGATAATGTGGGCAACCTTGAGAGTGCGCATACGCTGGAAGTGCAAAGCGACGCCACGGCTCCGGAAAGCCGGTGGCTAGCGTCAAGCGGCGATCGGATTGAAAAAGGCGGGAAATTCTATCTTAACGCTCTTGGCCGCATAGCGCTTGAAAGCGTTGACCCTGTTGTCGGCGCAGTGGCTTCGGGTGTGGAGGGGATATACTACGGGATAGACGCAGTGGCGACGAATAAATACGCCGCTACCTTTGGCCTTACCGAAGGCATAAGAACCGTTAACTTCAGCGCTAAAGATAATGTAACCAATATAGAGGTGGTAAAGTCCACGGTAATCTGTGTTGACGGCACTAAGCCCGTCACCGAACTGACTGTTTCCGGAGACCAGTACAAGAGCGACAGGCAATATATCAGTCAGCGGACTGACATTGTCATCACAGCCGTCGACCCGGTTATGAATGAAGTTGCCGTAGGCGTTAAAGAAACCAAATACGCGGTAGATGGCGGCGCGTTCATCTCTTATTCACAATTTAAACTGAACACCGAAGGCAAACGCGTAGTGTCCTTCTACTCTGTGGATTATGTAAATAACGTGGAAGCGGTAAAAACCTCCGAACTGTGGGTTGATATAACGGCCCCGGCTACCGGGCTGACGATAAGCGGCGTACGGTACCAGGCCCCCGGTGATGATATGATTTACATCACCAGGGATTCGAGCATAGTTCTTACGCCCACCGACCCGCTAAGCAATGACACGGCTTCGGGTGTGATGCTTACAAAATACAGGGTAAACGGCGGCAACTGGCAGGTGTATGTCGGCAGCATCACTATAGCGGCTGAGGGGCCACATACTTTGGAGTATTATTCCCTGGACCGGGTACAGAACGCCGAAACGTTGAAGATTGTAAAAATAGCCGTAGACAATACCCAGCCCTTGAGCAAACTGACCACAGGCCTGCCTAAATACGAACTGGCCGGCTATACGCTGGTATCCACGAAAACCATTCTGACGCTTGAAGCCGCCGACCCGCTGTCCGGCGGCATTGCCTCGGGCTTAAGCGGCATATACTATTCCATAACCGCCTCCGCCGGTCCCGCGCCGGTTGTTCCCTATTTTACGCCGTTCGCTTTGGCAAGCCGGGGTATGAATACGGTGCGCTGGTGGTCGGTGGATAATGTGCGTAACGCCGAGCCGCCAAAGGCCGCGTCCTATGAGCTGGACGACGAGCCGCCGGTGTTGAAGTTCGACTGCCCCGGCGAAAGCTTCGGCGGGATCTGTAATATCTACAATTCCACGTTCACCGTTTACGGCACGGTAAGCGACAGATATATAAACAGCTGGCGCCTGGAATACGCCCCCGGCGTTGACGCACAGGGCGGCTATCTGCTGATAAGTTCCGGTTCTGTGAATATAACGGCCGCCGCTATAGGCCGGTGGAATCCCGCCGGTCTCGACGGCCCCTACACCCTGCGCCTGAGCGCCGCCGACCTAGTGGAGAACGCCGGCGTCAAATATGTAAACATCCGCATAGGCAAACCCTCCGTGCAGTTAAGCCTTGGTGGGCGCGGCGGCATGTTCAAGAAGCCGGAAGGAGCGGTTGCGGACGTGCAGGGCCGGCTGTATATAGCCGACACCGGCAATGACCGGGTGGCGGTCTATACTTCAACAGGCGGATTTGTCAGATATTATGGCGTGGCGGAGCACGATGACGAAGACAAAGACGAGGCGTCTGGCGTCCCGCATTTGGACGAGCCCGCCGGGCTTGCGGTGGATGACGGGGCCGTATATATAGCCGACGCGGGCAACAGGCGTGTGCTGAAACTGTCGTACGAGGGCAAAGTGCTGACGATTATAGGCGGCCGCAGCCACGGTGAAGAAGATGATCACGAACATAAATTCAGCGATGGCCGGAAAGGCGAAAACGGCGGCAAGCCGGGCCTGTTCCGCCGCCCGCACGGCCTGGCGCTGGACGCGGCGGGGAACATCTATGTAACCGATAGCAAAGCCGGCAGCGTGCAGAAGGTAAGTCCGGAAGGCAAACCGCTTCTGCGCATAACCCTGCCGCCGGTGGATAAGCCGGTTGAAGACGAAGAGGCGGACGAGGAAGAAGATGAAAATGACCCGGCTTTGGCTAAACCGGCCGGCATAGCCGTGGATAGCGCCGGCAATATTTACGTGGCGGACATGGAAGGGGCCAGGGTGTTCAAATACGGCCCGGCGGGCGAACTGCTAAGCGTCATAACCGATAAAGCCTTTAAGAAGCCATACGGCATAGCGGTCAGCCCCGACGGGCAATGCCTGATAGTGACCGACACGGGCGCCGGGTTTATCCATAAACTGGATCGCGAAGGGCGCAAAACGCTCAGTTTCGGCCGTGAACGGAGCAAAGAACATGAAGACGGGGAATTAAAACCGGATAATGACAACTCTGGTTCCAAAACGGGGAAAAGCGCCGGGAAGGACGAAGAGGAAGACGATGAAGACGATGAAGAGGAAGGCCGTGGTGACCCGCTGGACCCCGTCTTTAAGGAGCCGGGCCTGGCCGCGTTCGGCCCCGGTGGGGAGCTTTACGTCAGCGATAAAAAGACCTACCGGATAGTAAAACTGGGCAGGCCCGTGGCCGCGCCCATAGTGGTACCGGCCCGGAGCGCTAAGAAAGGATTCGGCAAGTCCGCCTTCGCGCGGATATCGTCTAATGCTGCCGCCTTAACCGGGCCCGACCCGGCGTTCAAGCTTGGTGAGGTTTATGTGTTCCCGAACCCTGCCAAAGGCAGTGAGGTCCCGGTATTCCATATTGAAACCGGAATAGCCGACAGCGTGAAAATCACAATCTACACTATAAGCGGCAGGGCGGCGCATGAGCAGACGCTTACAGGGCTTCCGGTCGAACTGGACGACGGCAACGGCCTGAGCTACGCCTATGAATACGTCTGGCGCGGCCATATTCCGAGCGGAGTTTACCTTTACTACATAGAGGCGCAGAAGTCCGGGCAGAAACTTAAGAAGACCGGTAAATTTGGGGTGGTGCGGTAGGGGGGGGAATATGGAAAATAAAAATAACCCGCCTGACTTAGTGAACCGTATTGTTTATCTATTTTCAAGGCCATGGGTGTTGGGCGCGGCGCTGGTATTTGTTTTTACGCCTTCGGTAAAGATAAGCGAAGCGCTTGAAAGCGGTGCGGAGTTCCTACGTATAGACACGGATGCCCGCGCGGGGGCTATGTCTTCAGCCGGGGCCGCTTCCGCCATGGGGATAAGCGCCATTAGCTATAACCCTGCCGGGCTCGCCTCTCTAAAACACGGAGAGGCTGCTATAAGCCACAGCGCTTTATATCTTGGCACCGCGCATGACTTTGCCGGGGCGGGTTTTTCCCTGCCCGGTTCTGCAGGGTGGAAGCTGGGGTTGAGTTTCGCAAGGTTGTCCAGTGGTTCTATGGAGGGCCGCACGGCCGCAAGAAGCCGCACAGGCGGTTATTCAGCCTACGATCAAGCCGCAACGCTGGCGATCGCAAAACAATACGGCAGGTATGGCCTTGGGGGGGCTGTAAAATATATAGAAAGCTCCATAGCGGGCGTTAAAGGCACAGGTTATGCTGTTGATATGGGGGTGCAACGCGGTTTAAAAGGTATTCCCGTATCCGTGGGAATCGCTGTGCAGAATCTTGGCCCCGGCATTAAGTATATTTCACAGCGGGACCAGTTGCCTTTGAGTGTGAGTGCCGGTATAATGTATATGCCTGTGGCGGGGTTCATGCTGAATTTTGACGCCAGACGGTATGTGTATGACAAGTACACTACCTATAGCGTGGGGACTGAGTATGCTTTGTACGGCGGGCCTGGAACAATGACCGGCCTAAGCCTAAGGGGCGGCATGAACGGCGGGGCGGGCCAGAATGCGGCGAGCGCATTCAGCGCGGGCGCGGGGATAAGACTTATGAACGCCGACCTGGACTACGCCATGTCCCCGGAAGGTACTCTAGGCAGCATCCAGCGGATAACCCTTAAAAAGAAGTTTTAAGTACGAGATAGTGCCGGGTGGAGCGAAGCGACACAATTCAGTGTTCAGGTCCTGCGAACGATATCTCGCGGATAAGGAACTCACTCGATCCCGTCTGGATATTCGTCAAAAAAGTGGCGAACTTCGATCAATAGCCTCCGCCTGGAGAAACGCCGGCGGGCGGTTACGGGCTATTGCGGACCGGCGCTCGTCATAGGCAGCTCGAACCAGAAGGAGCTGCCCTTTCCCTCTTCGCTGTCCACCCCGATGCTGCCGCCGTGCGCTTCCACCGCCAGCTTGCAGAAGGTAAGGCCGAGGCCCTGGGAATATCTCTGGCTGCCGGCGCGGAGCTCTTTCTGGGCGAACTTGTCGAAGATCTTCAGCTTATACTCCGGCGCGATGCCCAGCCCGTTGTCCTTTACGCTGACGCGCACGCGGTCTCCGGCGGGCTCTATGCCCAGCAGTATCAGGTCGCCGTCCTTAGTGAACTTCAGCGCGTTGGACAGCAGGTTCTGGACGACCCTGAGGATGATCTCGCGGTCCGCCAGTACCGTTACCGGCTTCTGCGGGGGGGTAAGCCGGATCTCGCGGCTTCCGGCTAGCGGCTTCACTCCCGAGATGCCATCCTCCAAAATGGGGCTCAGGTCGCATTCCGCCGTCTTCAGCTTCATCCGCCCCTCTTCCATCTTGCTCGTCTCCAGGACATCGCAGGCCATCTGGATCATCTGCATTACCGCCTTCATAGCCTCGGCGACATAGCTGGAGTGGGTCGCCGAGAGCGTGTTGTCCGCGTTGTCCCTGATGAGCTTAAGATAGGCGAAAGTTCCGGTCAGCGGGGAGCGGAGGTCGTGGATGATCATCTGCACCAGGGAGTCGCGCATTTTTTCAAGCTCCCGCAGCTTGTCGTAGGCCTCCTGGAGCTGGCGTTTCTGCCGGCGCAGTTCCAGGTGGGTCTCGACGCGCGCCTCCACTTCCTCAAGCTGGAACGGCTTGGTAATGTAGTCCACGCCGCCGATGCCGAAGGCTTTTACCTTATCGATAGTTTCGGTGAGGGCGCTCAGGAAAATAACCGGGATATCCTTGTATTTTTCATCGGCCTTCAATTTCTCGCAGACCTCGTAGCCGTTCATTTCCGGCATATTGATGTCCAAAAGGATAAGGTCGGGCGGATCGCCGCGGACGGCCTGCAGCGCGAGCTTCCCGCTGAGGGCCGCGCGCACTTTATAGCCGCGGCTTTTCAGCATCCCGGCCAGCAGCTCCAGGTTCGCGGGCATATCGTCCACCATAAGAACTGTCGGCGGGTTCTCGGGGTTGATTGGTTCGTTCATATTTAATCTCCTCTGCTGCAGCGGTATCTGCTTGCTAAATTCCACGGCTAAGGCCGGCTGTTGGTCTTGGGACCTAAGACCTGGTAAATATGCACGGTCTCGGTGCGCCCCCTCACCGGCTTCTCGCCTATATCCTTGAATTCGAAATGCTCTTTGGTCGCTGTGTAAACGGGCTGGCTCACTATCAGGTCGGTGCCGTACTCTTTATTGCCCGCTTCCATGCGGGAGGTTACGTTCACGGCGTCGCCTATAACCGTGTATTGCACTTTCTCCTGGCTGCCGATATTGCCGGCTACGGCCTTGCCCGAATGTATGGCGATCCCGATGGCGATGGGCTTGCGGCCTTCCTTTACCAGGGTCTCGTTGAGAACGGCCAGGCGGGCCTTCATATCCAGCGCCGCTTTTACCGCCAGTTTCTCGTGGTCCTTGGTGTAAACGGGCCAGCCGAAAACGGCGAGGATGGCGTCCCCTATGAACTTGTCCACCGTCCCGCTGTGCGCCCCGATAGCATGCACCATTTCGGTGAAATAGCGGTTCAATAAATTAACCACTTCCTGCGGCGGCAGCTTCTCGGAAAACTCCGTGAACCCGCGGATGTCGGACATAAGCACCGTCATTTCCTTCAGCTCTCCGCCGCCGAGCTCCATGGACACTTTTCCGTTCAGGAAGCCGTCCACCACTTCTTTGGACATATAGCGCCCGAACGTGCTGCGGATCATTTCTTTTTCGCGCAGGCTCAGGACCATCTGGTTGAAGGCCTGCGTCAGCTGCCCTATTTCATCCGTAGTGGAAAAACTGATCTGCATGTCCAAACGGCCCTCTCCGACGGCGCGCGCCGCCTTCGCCAGCACGGGCAGCGGCCGCAGCATCCACCCGACGATGAAGATGGTGCCCAGCATGTCCAGCACGATCGCGACGCCGGCTATTATAAGCACCTTTCTCTTGGAGTCCTTCAGGCTGCTCGCGACGGAAGCTCTGGTCGAGCCGATGTGCACTGTTCCCGTCCTGCGGTTGCCGGAAAATACAGGCGCGGAAATGTCGAAGTAGGAAACGCCGTGGCTGGAATATTGCTGGACGAGCGCGTCCTTTGATCTTGAAGCTATCAGGGCGATCGGGCTGTCGTCGACGCTCCCGATCTTCTGCGGGTCGGTATGCGACAGGACCTTGCGGCCGGCGTCCAGTATCCCGGCGTACTCCACCCCTTTTTCCTTCATCATTTCATGCGTATTGAAATGAAGGGTAAAAGTATCCAGCTGGGGGGAAATGGCCTCTCCCGCCGACCGGGCATAGGCGATAGACCGGAGCTTCATCTCCGTGGTCATCAGCTGCTCGCCCTGCTGCAGCAGGATCCAGGTCATCGCCCCGATGATCGCCAGCACGAAGAGAGAAGCGAACAATGAAAGTTTTAGGGCTATTTTATTGAGGTTTATCTTCATATTTTTTATTTTCATAATTTAATAAAGTACCGCTAATTTGAATTTCTGCCTTTCCGTTTTCCCGGCATACTTCTTTTCAATGATACAGATGTAGCCTCCCGGCGCCGTGATCTTTCCCGCGCCGTTGCGTCCGGCCCAGGGCCAGACCTTGTTGCCCGCCGAGCTTTCACCGCGGTTTTCTTCATACACCAGGTCCCCCTCCAGGGTGAACAGTTTCAAAGTCACTTTCGCCGGCGCTTTCAGATAAAAACCTATCTGGGTAGGCCCGGCCATGGGGTCGAACGGGTTGGGCCAGTTATACGGCTGGACCATAGGGGACACCTGGCCGAGGGACCAGACGGGGATGCCCGGACCCGGATCCGAGTAATCGCTTACGCCTCCCGCGTTGTTTTCCGCGCGCACCCGGGCGAAAACGGACTTGCCGCTGGGGAGCCCGGTCTCCAGGGAGGAAAGCGCAAGGCCCATGTTCTTGGCGCTGAAGATGTCATTGCCGTTGAGGGTCGTTCCCAGATCAAGCAGGTAGGCTTTGACGCCGCTCTCCTGATCTTCGGTCGCGGACCAGGAAAACAGGGCCGTCGAATCGTAGGAATATTCGCGGTCCGCCCGCACGGCACCGAGCCGGTCGGGCGCGGTCCGGTCCACCAGCACGCCTGGACTTGAGACGGGAGAGTACTGGCTCAGGATCCCGCCTTCGTCGATGGCCTTGACCTTCAGGTAATAGGTCTTGCCGTTGGCCGCGGGGTCCAGGGTGAAGCTTGCCAGCGGGCCGATCTCCGAATCTACCAGCACATTGAAATCTGCCGGTGTCGTGCCAACGGACACTACGTAGGTGGAAATAACGGTGTCGCCGAAGGCCAGGGCGGGCGGCCAGTTCCAGGTGATCCCCGAGGTTGCGGTGAAGGCTCCCGGCACCGGGACGGGCTGGCCGGGGGGGATCACCGTGCTTAAAGCTACGTGAAAGGGCCCTACGTCGGCCGTCTTGTAACCGAGAGCTTTGAAGTTGTAGCTCCGCAGGTGCAGGAACCAGTAGCCGTTGCCGGTGGCCGTGGCTGTAACGACCGCCAAGGCGTCCCAAGCCGGCTCCTGGTCGTTCCAGACATGGGTGGCGTTCCTGTCCCAGACGGTACGGTAGAATAGCAGCCCCCCTGTACCGGTGGAGACAGTATTTATGAAGCTGAAAGTTGTCACATTAACGGCGCCTGTGGCGACGCTGGCCGAGGCGGCCGGCGGAGCCGCGTAAGTAAGTTCTCCGCCGAGCTGCAGGTCAGCGGTCGGTACGCCGTTGTAATTGCGCGCCCGCACGCGGGCGTAGTAAGTCGTATTCGCCGCCAGCGCGAAGTTCCCGCTCACCCCCGCGGCTGCGGCGCTGGCCCACAGGGTCGTGAAGTCTGGCCGCGTGGAGACTTCCGTCTCGTACATCGTACCGGAGGGATTGTCGCCCGCGGACCAGCTTACGGTCAGGCCGCCGTCGGTCAAAGTGAAGGAGGAAACCGCGGACTGAGGGGGAACGGCCAGTGTGGCGGTTGACACGACAGGGCTGGCATATGGCCCCGCGCTCCCGGAGAAGTTCACCGCCCTGACCCTGGCCGTATAGGTCGTATTCGGGGTCAGGCCTGTGAAAGCGGCCGGGATGTTCAGGGTGGTCGAGGAGAGCGAAACGCTCACGAAGTTATCTTTTGAGATCTCGGCCACGTAGGTGGTGTTCTGCGGATTGCCGTTGGCCGTCCAGCTGAACGTGAGCCCCGAACTGGTCACCCCGCTGAAGGGCGCGGCTGCAAGGGCGGGGGACAGGGGCAAGGTTACTTCTGTAACCACCGCCGAGTAACCGCCCGGCACATTGTCCATGTTCACCGCCCTGGCGCGGCCGTAGTAGGTCGTGTTAGGGAGCAGACCGCCGAAGGTCTGGCTGAGAGCCAGCGTCGCCGCCGAGGAAATGGCCGTGCCCGGCGCGAAGCCCGCGCTCGACAGCTCAACGGTGTAGGAGGTTCCTCCGGGATTGCCGCCGTCCGCCCAGGTGAAGGTGAGGGTGCTGGCCGAGACCGCGGTGAACGGCTGGTCGGCGTTCAGCGGGGCGGTAACCAGGGTGGCAGTCGAGCGTATCGGGCTGGAGTAGGGGCCGTCCACGCCCAGGAAGTTGATAGCTTTTACGCGGGCCTGGTAGACAGTATTGGGAGTAAAGCCGGCGAAGGCCGCGCTTGTCGCCAGCGTTGCGGCGGAAGCGAGAATAGTGTCGAAGTTGTTCCTGGAGATCTCGGCCGCGTAGCGCGTATTAAGCGGGTTCCCTCCATCGTTCCAGCTTAATGTGAAACCGGCGGTGCTGATGCCGGTAAAAGGCGCGGCCGTGATAACAGGAGCCAAAGTGTAAGTGACCGTAGAGACGGCTCCGGTATAAGCGGTGTAATTTCCGCCGGCCCCTACGGCCCGGACATGCGTGTAATAAGTGGTGTTCGCCGACAGGCCCGTAAAAACGTAATTAAGGTTGGTAGTGACGTCCGAAGAGACGGGAGCCGAGAAGCCGCTGCTGGTGGAGAGCTCCAGGTTATAACTGGTCCCGGCGGCGTTGCCCCCGTCCCCCCAGGCGAAGGTCAGGCCGCCGGCCGAGAGGTTCAGGAAAGGCGCGGCGGTATTAACCGGCACCGAACCCGCCGTAGCGGTGGAAACTATAGGCGAGGAATACAGGCCGGGGATGCCGGCGAAGTTTACGGCCCGGACCCGCGCCTGGTAGACCGTGTTGGCCGTAAGCGCGGAGAAAACCGCGCTCAGGGCGCTGGTCAGGGCGGCGCTGGACACGCTTACAAACCCGTCTTTGGAGATCTCCGCGGTGTAAAGCGTCCCTCCCGGGTTTCCGCCGTTCTCCCAGCTGAAAGTGAAGCTTCCGGCAAAGACCCCCGTGAACGGCGGGGCGGCGGTAACCGGGGAAACCGTCAGCGTCACTGTTGAGACTACGGGGCTGGAATAAAGACTTGTCAGGCCGCCGGACCCGAGGGTGCGGGCACGCGCGTAATAAGTGGCGTTGACCGACAGGCCCGTGAAAACGTAATTAAGGTTGGTCGTGACAGCAGAGGAGACCGGGGCAGAGAAGCTGCTGTTCGTGGAGATCTCCGCATTGTAGTTCGTGCCCGGAGGATTACCGCCGTCCCCCCAGGCGAAGGTCAGGCCGGCGGCCGACACGTTCGGGAACGGCACGGCGGCATTGCCGGGCTCCGAGCCGGCGGTGGCGGTGGAAACAATGGGCGAGGAATACTGGCCCGGGATGCCGGCGAAGTTAACGGCCCGGACCCGCGCCTGGTAAACCGTGTTGGCCGTAAGCGCGGAGAAAGCCGCGCTCAGGGAAGTGGTCTGTACCGCGCTGGATACGCTGACAAAACCGTTCCCGGACAATTCGGCTACATAGACGGTGTTCTGCGGATTGCCGTTAGCCGTCCAGCTGAAAGTGATGCCGGCGCTGGTCACCCCGCTGAAGGGCGGTACCGCCGGAGCGGGGGACAGGGGTAAAGTGACCGCCCCCGCGGCCGGCGAGTAGCCGCTCGGTATCTCGTCCGCGTTAACCGCTTTGGCGCGGCCGTAGTAGGTCGTGTTAGGGAGCAGGCCGCTGAAAGTCTGGCTAAGGGCCAGGGTGGCGGCCGAGGAAATGGCCGTGCCGGGCGCGAAGCCGGCGCTCGACAGCTCTACTATATAGCGGGTCCCGCCGGGGTTTACGCCGTCAGTCCAGTTGAATGTGACGGTGGCCGCCGAAACGGCGGTGAACGGCTGTGCCGCGTTTACCGGGTCGGTGGCCAAGGTAGCCGTCGAGCGTACCGGGCCGGAGTAAGGGCCGTCCACGCCCAGGAAATTATGGGCTCGCGCCCGCGCCTGGTAAACGGTGTTGGGCGTCAAACCGGAGAAAACCGCGCTGGACGATATCGTGGAGGCGGAGGCGACAAGAGTGGCAAAACCATCCTTGGATATCTCGGCGGCGTATAGCGTGCCGGGCGGGTTGCCGCCGTCGCTCCAGCTCAGGGTGAAGCCGGTGGTGCTGACGCCGGTGAAAGGCGCGGCGGCTACGAGGGGGGCCAGGGTGTATGTCACCGTAGAGACTGCGCCTGTATAGGCGGTGGGATCCCCTCCCACGCCGATGGCGCGGACATGGGCGTAATAGGTGGCGTTGACCGAGAGCCCCGTGAAAATGTAATTCAGGTTCGTCGTGACTTCAGAAGAAACGGGAGCCGAGAAGCTGCTGCTGGTGGAGATTTCCGGATTGTAATTGGTTCCCGCGCTGTTGCCGCCCGATTCCCAATTGAAGGTTAAGCCGCCGGCCGAAAGGTTCAGAAAAGGCGCGGCGACATTGACGGGCAGCGAACTGGCGGTAGCGGTGGAAACGATAGGTGAGGAATAACCGCCCGGGACGCCGGCGAAGTTTATGGCCCGGACCCGCGCCTGGTAGACCGTGTTGGCGGAAAGAGCGGAAAAGTTCACGCTGAGCGCGCTGGTCTGTACAGCGCTGGATACGCTTACAAAACCGTTCCCGGACAGCTCGGCCACATAGGAGGTGTCCTGCGGATTGCCGTTGCCCGTCCAGCTGAACGTGAGGCCTGAACTGGTCACCCCGCTGAAAGGCGCGGCCGCCAGCGCGGGCGGCAGCGGTAAAGTCACTGCCGGAAAAGCCGGTGAGTAGCCGCCCGGTACATTATCCATATTGACCGCCCTGGCGCGGCCGTAGTAGGTCGTGTTGGGAAGCAGGCCGCTGAAGGTCTGGCTAAGGGCCAGGGTCGAGGCCGAGGAGATGGCCGTGCCGGGCGCGAACGCGGAGCTTGACAGCTCTACGGTGTAGGAAGTTCCGCCGGGATTGCCTCCGTCGGCCCAGGTAAATGTGGCGGTGCTGGCCGAGACCGCGGTGAACGGCTGGGCCGAATTTAACGGGTCGGTAACAAGGGTGGCCGTCGAGCGTATCGGGCTGGAGTAAGGCCCGTCCACTCCCAGGAAGTTGATGGCCCTTATACGGGCCTGGTAGACGGTATTGGGTATCAACCCGGAGAAAGCCGCGCTTGTCGACAGCGTGGAAGCGGAAGCGATAAGAGTGTCGAAGTTGTTCCTGGAGATCTCGGCCGCGTAGCGTGTATTAAGCGGGTTCCCTCCATCGCTCCAGCTTAAGGTGAAGCCGGTAGTGCTGATGACGGTATAAGGCGAGGAAGGGATGAGAGGGGCCAAAGCATAGGTGACCGTGGAGACGGCGCCGGTATAGGCGGTGAGGTTTCCTCCGACTCCGATGGCCCGTACATGCGCGTAATAGGTGGTGTTGACCGAGAGCCCCGTGAAAACGTAATTGAGATTAGTCGTGACGTTCGAGGAGACGGGAGCCGAGAAGTTGCTGCTGGTGGATATTTCCGGATTGTAGCTGGTTCCCGCGGAGTTTCCGCCGTCACTCCAGGAGAAGGTCAGGCCGGCAGCCGAGAGGCTCGGGAATGGCGCGGCAGCATTGACCGCCGCGGAAATGGCGGTGGCGGTGGAAACTATAGGCGAGGAATACTGGCCCGGTATGCCGGAGAAGTTTATGGCCCGGACCCGCGCCTGGTAGACCGTGTTGGCTTCAAGCGCGGAGAAGTTCACGCTGAGCGCGCTGGTTCGTACCGCGCTGGACACGCTGACAAAACCGTCTTTGGAGATCTCGGCGGCGTAGAGCGTCCCTCCGGGGTTTCCGCCGTTCTCCCAGCTGAAAGTGAAGCTGCCGGCAAAGACCCCGGTGAAGGGCGGGGAGGCGGTAACAGGGGACAGCGTCAGCGTCGCCGTGGACACTGCGGGGCTGGAATAGAGGCTTGCCAGCCCGCCGGCGCCGAGAGCGCGGACGCGGGCGTAATAAGTGGTGTTGACCGACAGGCCAGTGAAAATAAAATTAAGGTTGGTCGTGACCGCCGAAGACACAGGAGCCGAGAAGCCGCTGCTGGTGGAGATCTCGGGATTGTAATTCGTTCCCGCGCCGTTGCCGCCCGATTCCCAGTTGAAGGTTAAGCTATTGTCTGAAAGGTTCGTAAAAGGGGCCGGGGCGTTGAGCGGAGGCGCCGTGGTAGTGACCGTAGTGACGGCGGTGGTGAAGGCGGTATCCAGCCCGTTGTGGTTTTGAGCCTTGGCGCGGGCATAGTACAGAGTATTCACCGCCAGGCCTGTAAAGGCGGCGCCGGTATTGAAGGTGCTTGAGGACCGGGACAGAGTGGCGAAGTTATCGGTGGAGATCTCGGCGATATAGCGGGTCTGCGGCGGGTTGCCGCCGCCGTTCCAGCTGAAATTAAAACCGGTCGAGCTGACCCCCGCAAGCAAGGGGTCGGCAGGTTCCGCGGCCAGGGTCGCTGTGGATAGAATGGAGGTAAACCCCGTGGGCAAACCGGCCATGTTAATGGCCCGTACCCTGAAATAATAAGTGGTATTGGGGGTCAGGCCCGCCGGAGCGGAGGAGAGGGCAGTGGTGAAGGAAGTAGAAACAGCGACCCCGAAATCAATAGCGGTGGAGCGGTTCACTTCGTAAGTGGTGTAGCCGGGATTAGCGGGCTCACCCGCGCTCCAGTTCAGGCTCAAAGAATAGGGGGCCACTGCGGTGAAGGTACTTGCGGCCGCGCCGGGCAGGCCCGCAAGGGTGTAGGTGGAGACCGGATCGGAGGGAAGGCTGTCCGAATGATCCGTGAAGGCCGTTATATAGCGGGTGTAAGCGGTGTTAGGCAGCAGGCCCGCCTCCGTGGCCGAGAGCGTATCGCTGGAGGCTACAAGTTGGGGTAAGCGGTCCTGGGTGCGGTAGCTGACGGTACCGCTGTACAGCCTGTACTTCCTGGAAGCCTCGGCCGCGTTTCCCCAATCCGGGGCGGCTGTCCAGCTCCAGGTTATGGAAGTCGCGAACACGGCCGGGAATGCCAGGTTAGTGGGGGAAGACGCAACGATAGAGAAAGAGACCGCGCCAATGGACCCGTCCTGCGCCTTCGGGAGACCTTCGCCTCCGCTTCCTGATTTAATGCCCTTGGCGCCGCCCGCCGTGCTGATGGCTACCGAAAAGGCCGCCTGCCTGTAGTAGATCTTGACCCTGCCGCCGCCTCCTCCTCCTCCGGGATAGGCCGTATCACCGGACCCACCGGCAGCGTCCCCGCCCTTGCCGCCATTTGCGTTAATGACGCCGCCCACGGCCGCGAAATCCATGCACCGCAGGAGCAAACCCCCGCCGGCGCCGCCGCCGCCGGCGTCGGCCGGCCGGGTGGAGTTGCCGCCCGGCACTCCGCGCACGAAAATTGTGCCCGTTAAAGTAAAGGAGGAAGCTTCCAGGTAGATAGAGGCCCCGCCCTGGCCGCCGCTTCCGCCTGTCTGCGTCCCGGAGCCCCCGCCTCCTCCGCCTCCTGAGCCCGGGGAAATAGAGCCGGTAGTGATCGGCAAGGCAATATCGTCGTAGGAGGCGCCGCCTGAGCCCAGTATTGCGATCGAACCGGCGCCGTTGCCGCCGTCGCCGCCATAGGCGCCCCCGCCCCCGCCCATATTGGTGAAGGCGCCTATGCCCGGGCCCCTTCCGTCGCCGTCTCCTCCGGGCTGGCCCGGATCGCCGCCTATCCCGCCTACCTCGCCGCGGCCGGACCCGTTCAGGAGGCCGGGGATGGAGATGGTGGAGGCGAATACGACCAGGGGAGTGGCGGGGGTCACGAAGACAGTGGTTCCCGCGTTGACCTGGAAGAGTCCGACATTAGTGAAGACGCCGCTGAGCACGTCGCTAGGAGAGCAGGGAATAGAATTGTCCGCCGTGCTGCCCGGTCCGCAGATAAGGTTCTGGCCCGCCAGGTCCCTTCCCGCGATAGTGGCGGCTCCGGCTATGGCGGGCGTCGTTAAAATAAAAGCCAGGAGGAGGCGTATCATTTTAGCGCAGCCTCCACTTTTGCCTTGAGTTTTACCGCGCCCTCGTTGCCGGGATCCAGTTCAAAGATACGGGACAGCGTTTTAGACGATTCGAGGTATTTTTTCTTTAAATACTGGTCCACCGCCACATAGTAAAGCCGCTCGGCTTCCTTCTTCAGTTCGGGCTTGACCTTGACGTACACTGCGGTGCGGGCGGCTTTTAATTTCTCGTTGATCCCGGGGGCGGCGGGAGCCATCTGCAGTATCGCCTGGTAGGCCGCGACGGAAGCTTTAAAATCTTTTTTTTCATCTTCCAGGGCCGCCTGCGCGGATAACTGCTCTACTTTCTCCTTCGTGGCCTGGTCCAGCTCCGCGAGCAGCGTTTTTGCCCGCTCATTGCCGCCGTCCACCGCCAGCGCCTTTTTAGTTTCGGCGACCGCTTCCACTAAAAGCCCCTGCTCCCTGTAGCCCTGCGCCCTGGCCAGGAACTGGGAGACCTGGACGTCTATGATCTCCTTTTGAGCCCGGGCGAGCATTTCCTGCTCCTGGGTCCCCAGGCGGGAGTTGATGGTTTCGATGGCCTGCTTCGCCTCCTCGTTGGCCGGGTCTACCTGGAGCGCCGCTTTCCAGTATTCAAGGCTGATGAGGATATTACCCTGCTGGTATTGCTGCCTGGCCAATATGACCGAGCTTTCGGCGATCTGGCTGCTGAACTGGCGGGCGGACTCGGCCTTTAGTTCCTCAAGCTTCCCTTCTACCTGTTTATTGGAGGGGTCCAAAAGATCGGATTTTTCCAGGTTGCCTATGGCCGCGGCCAGGTTGCCGTCTTTTTCCAGATTCAGGCCTTCGAGGTAATAGCTGCGGGCCAGGCGCTTGGCTTCCTCCTGGTCGAGCCTTTTCATGCCGCGCCTGATCTCCTCTGCCCGTTCCGGCCCGGTCATCCCGAATTTAAGCGAGAAAGAGATCATGTGGCTTGCCTCTATCTCGTGCAGCAGGACCGCGTAATCGAACTGGTAGTTGGCAAGCCGCGCCCCGGCGCCCAGGGAAAAGCCTTTGGCCTCCAGGCCGGCGCGGACGGCGAACGTGTTCTGGTACCAGAGTTCCGAACCGATCGCCGGATGGAACCTTCCGGCGTAATAGTTGGACCTGGCGGCCAGCGCGGCCTTGAAATCTTTACTGATAACGCGGGTATAGGCCGGCGCGATGTCGATCACCCGCGGAAAAGAAACGGCTTTGGAGACCAGGGTGACCGATGGCCGCATGATATTCTGTATGACCGCGCCAAGGGAAAAACCTTTTCCATCCCGGTAGAGCAGCCCGGCGTCGGCCCCGGAGCCGGACCCGCTGACGTTATCGATCTTCTGCACGATATTCTTGATGCCGACGCCGACGCTGATCCGCCCGGGGAGACTGCGGGTCTGGATCGCGGGGATCATGAGCCCCCATCCCAGCTGTATCATGCTGTTGGTGATAGAGAAAGGGACCGGGGCGTCGAACGGATTCTCCCTCTTCTGGAAATTCCCGCTGGCCTGGTTGGTGTACCCCGCCCCGATGGCGCCGAAGCTTTTTAAAGGCATCCCGTAGCCGATAAAATCGTTGCTGGTGCCGCCGAAAAGAGCGATGTGGTTGACTGTAAGTTCCGGCTTGGCGAGCAAAGAGAGGCCGGCGGGGTTCCAGTAAACAGCGCTGGCGTCGTCGGCTATGCCGGCAAAGCAGCCCGCGAGCCCCAGCGCGCGCGCCCCCGCGCCCTGCCGGGTAAACGAGCCCGGGAGTCCGCCGTCGGGCCCCGCCGCGGCGCCGGGCGGGAAGATGGACAGGACCAGGCCGAGAATACAGGCGGCAAGAAGCGCGCGGCCTTTACACGAAGGAAAAAGGCGGCTTGCCTGAGAGACTTTTTCATCGCCTGTATGCGGCATTGTATTACCCGGTTAAAGACTATTGGCGCTGCCGCCAAAACTGAGCATATCGCGGTTTTTCCTTTTTCGGCCTTTAATCCTCCGCTAAAATCAGTCTAAGGCTTGCCTGCCGGCGGCCTGGGGGCGCTTAATGGCAGCTCGAACCAGAAGGTGCTTCCCTTTCCCTCTTCGCTGTCCACGCCGATCTTGCCGCCGTGCGCTTCAACCGCCAGTTTGCAGAAGGTAAGGCCGAGGCCGGTGGAATATTTCTGCCGGCCGGCGGGAAGTTCCACCTGGGCGAACTTCTCGAAGATCTTCTGCCTGTACTCGGGCGCGATCCCGGGCCCGTTGTCCTGCACGCTCACGCTCACGCGGTTGCCGGAAGACTCAACGGCCAACCCGATAATGCCGCCGTCCTTTGGCGTGAATTTTATAGCGTTGCCCAGCAGGTTCTGGATGACCCTGAAAATAATATCGCGGTCGGCCAGGACCGTCGACGGTTTTTCCGGTGGGGTGAAGCGGACCTCGCGGCCTTCTAAAAGCGCGGTCAGCCCGGAGACAGCCTCTTTTATCATGCCGTCCAGGCCGCACTCTACGGGCTCCAGCTTCATTTTTCCCGCTTCCATTTTGCTCGTGTCCAGGACGTCGCTGGTTATCTGTATCATCTGCTTCGCCGACTTCAAAGCCTCCGCGATATAGCGGATGTGCTCCGGGGAAAGGCTGCCTTTCGCGTTCTCGCCGATAAGTTCGAGAAAGCCCTGGATCCCCGTCAGCGGCGAGCGCAGGTCGTGGATGATCATGTGGACGAGGGCGTCGCGCATCTTTTCCAGCTCGCGCAGCTTATCGTAGTTCTCCTGGAGCCGGCGTTTCTGCTTGCGCAATTCCAGCTGGGTCTCGACGCGCGCCTCGACTTCCTCGAACTGGAACGGCTTGGTGATGTAATCGACGCCGCCCGCGCCGAAGGCTTTTACTTTATCCATGGTCTCGCTGAGGGCGCTCAGGAAAATTACGGGAATATCTTTCAGCCTTTCGTCGGCCTTCAGCTCCGCGCAGACCTCGTAGCCGTTCATCCCGGGCATATTGATGTCCAGGAGGATAAGGTCGGGCGGATTGTTGCGGGCGGCCTGCAGCGCAAGTTTCCCGCTGACGGCGGCGCGCACCTTGTAGCCCCGCACCCTGAGCATTACGGTGAGCAGCTCCAGGTTCGCGGGCGTGTCGTCCACCATAAGCACGTTCGGCGTGGTTTGGGAATAAATTACTTCATTCATGGCTGGTTTCCTCCAGGCCGGCGGGGATCGTGTTCAGGCGTTCCAGGACCCCGGAAAGCCCGGACTCTATGCTCCTGAAGGCCGCTATCACCGCGGGATCGAAGTGGCTGCCGGAATTTTCAAGGATGATCCTGCAGCTCCTTTCGTGCGAAAAGGCCGGCTTGTAAGGGCGTTCCGCCCGCAGGGCGTCGTAAACGTCCGCCACGGCCATGATCCTGGCGGCCAGGGGGATAGCTTCCCCGGCCAGCCCGTCCGGGTAGCCGCTGCCGTCCCATTTTTCATGATGCGAGCGGGAAATATCCATACCCATATTGAGGAACGCGCTCTTGGGATACTTCCCGCGCGCGTTCTCCAGGGTGTTCGCCCCTATAATTGAGTGCGTTTTCATGATCTCGAATTCCTCCGGGGTGAGTCTGCCTGGCTTCAGGAGTATGCTGTCCAGGATGCCGACCTTGCCGATGTCGTGCAGGGCGGCGGTGTGGTAAATGCTTTCGATAAAACTTTCCGTTATGCTGCCCGAATGGCCGGGGCTGTTCCGCATTTTTTCCGCCAGGGCCCTGGCGAGGGTCCGCGTGCGCTCGATATGGGCTCCCGTGCCGTCGTCCCGGGATTCCGCCAGCTTCGTCAGCGCGATGATGGCCGCCAGCTGCGAGTCGGAGATCTCCGCGATTTGTTCCCTGACCAGGTCTTCCAGGTGCAGGTTATGCCTTTCCAGCTCCAGCTGCATCCTCCTCAGGCGCAGGTGGGTTTCCACGCGCGCGCAGACCTCCTCGAGCTGGAACGGCTTGGTCACGTAGTCGACGCCGCCTACTCCGAAGGCCCTTACTTTATCTATCTGCTCGCTCAAGGCGCTGAGGAAAATTACCGGGATATCTTTCAGTTCCGCGTCGGCTTTCAGGCGCCGGCAAACCTCGTAGCCGTCCATCCCGGGCATGTTGATATCCAGCAGGATGAGGTCGGGCGGGTCGTTGCGGGCGGACAGCAGCGCCAGGTCCCCGCTGAGGGCGGCCCTTATCCTGTAATGGCTGTCTTTGAGCATCCCGGAAAGCAGCTCCAGGCTTTCCGGCGTGTCGTCCACGAGCAGGATGTTCGGGGCGTCGTGGCGCCCGGCCTTATAGTCCGTCACCTTATTGGTCCTTTCCCAGCAAATTAAGTATGCGCTGCATATTGAACTTGCCGGCCAGCGAGCGCAGCGCCGCCGCGAGGCGTTTGTCCCTGGCTTCCACCTGGCTGCTGAGCTCGAGCAGGAGGGGGAAATCCCCGTTAATGGCGGCTTCGCGGAGCTGGGCGACCAGTTCCGGCGGCAGGCCGGCCATGGCGCCCGGCTTCAGCGCTTCGGGCTCGCCGTTATCCTCCGCGGCGGCCGGGACCGCGGCTTCCTCCTCGTAAACATATTCGGCGCCGAGAAGGCCGCCCATCTTCTCGAACAGTTCCGCTTCCCTGAAAGGCTTAAGGATCACCTCGTCGGCCCCGGCCCCGATGGCGTCCCTGTTGGTCTCGCCGAAAATGCTTGCGGTCACGGCGATGATCTTTACTTCCCCGCCTCCGGGCAGGGCCCGGATGCGGCGGATGGCTTCATAGCCGTCCATGCCCGGCATTTTAAGGTCCATCAGGATGAGCTGCGGCTGCCACTCCCCGAACTCTTTCAGCGCTTCCGCCCCGTCGACCGCCTGCCGGACGGCGAAGCCGGCCGGGCCCAGCAGCTGGGCCAGGAATTCGCGGTTGTCTTCTTTGTCGTCGGCGATCAGGACCCTGTACCGCGGCAGGCCGGGCTTAAGTTCTTTTACCCGGCGCGGCCTGGCTTTTTCGGCCATGTCCTCCGGCGCCGCCTCCTTGAGGACGGTCTGAAAGGTGAAAACGCTCCCCTGGCCCGGCCGGCTTTTTACCGTGATATCCCCGCCCATCAGGCGCGCGTATTCGCGGCTTATGGCCAGCCCCAGGCCGGTGCCGGTGCCGCCGGCCCTGCCGGCTTCCGTCTGCTCGAAAGGATGGAACAGCAAAGCTAATTCCCGGGGCTCTATCCCCGGGCCGGTGTCCTCCACTTCCGCCGTAAAATTAAATTCCCGCTCCGCGCCCGGCCTCGCGTCCGCGCGCAGGGTAACCGCGCCTTTGACGGTGAACTTCAAAGCGTTGCTGACCAGATTCAGCAGGATCTGCCGGAGTTTGCCTTCGTCGGCCGCTACATAGAGCGGCAGGCCGGCGCCCCGCTCCAGTTCCAGCCGCAGGCCCTTGTCCTCGGCGCGCGGCCTGAGCATGCCTTCGACGTCGTCGATCAGGGACAGGAGGTTCAGGATAGAGGTGTTCAGCGTCGTGCGGCCGGCTTCCGCCTTAGCCATGTCCAGGATATCGTTTATAAGCGCCAGCAGATGTTCCCCGCTCCGGTTTATGGTTTCGATCTGCTGTATCTGCCTGGGCGTGGCCTCCGGGTCGCGGCGCAGCAGCTGGGAAAAACCCAGGATCGCGTTCATCGGGGTCCGTATCTCGTGCGACATGTTCGCCAGGAAGGTGCTTTTGGCCCGGTTCGCCGCTTCCGCCGCTTTCTTGGCCCGGCCCAGTTCGGTTTCGAACCGCTTGCGCTCGGTGATGTCCTCTATGGCAAGGAGGATGATGCGCTCTTTCCCCAGCACCCTTTTGATCTGCCGGGCGTTCAAAAGCATTATGCGCTTGCCGATGTCGGTAAAATCATGTTCGACCTCGTAGTTGTCGAAGGTCGCTTTTTTGGGAAGGATGTTTTCCAGCAGTTCGCGCAGCCTGGGGATATTCCACTGCTTATTGCCCAGGTCGTAAATAAGCTGTCCCACGGTCTCTTCGGGCTTCGCCCTGAAAACTTCATAGAAGGAGCGGCTGGCCGAGACCACCCGCAGGTCCTGGTCCAGCGCTATCAGGGGTTCGCGCACGGTGTTGATGATGCTCTCTGAATATTCGCGGGCGGCGTCCTCGGCTATCTTGGTCTCGGCCAGCTCTTTGCGCGCGGTTTCCAGGCGCTTGCGCTCGGTGATATCCTCGACCATGCAGAGGTGGCGCGGCTGGTCTTTGGTCCCGGTTTTCAGCGGGGCTATCGTCATGTTCACCCAGACCACGGTGCCGTCGGGATGCAGGTAGCGTTTTTCCATCTGGAACCCGTTTATCTTCCCGGCGTTCAGCAGCGCCATCTTGTCCAGGTCTTTCCGCACGTCGTCCGGATGCGTCAAGCTCATCCAGTCGATATTTTTCATTTCTTCCAGGGTCCGCCCCGCGATCCTGGCGAACATGCGGTTCACTTCGTAGACGTGTCCCGTCATGGAATTCATCAGGGCGATGCCGAGGGGGGCTTCGCTGAACATGGTCATCAGCCGCTCCTCGCTCGACTTCAGCGCTTCTTCCGCCTGCTTGTGGTTGGTGATGTCTTCGATGACCAGGAGTATCACCTCCTCTTTTTCCGAAGCTCTTCTGATCTGCCGGGCGTTCAAAAGCATCGTGCGCCGGCCGATGTCGGCGAAATCGTGCTCTACCTCGTAGTTGTCGAAGGTAGTCTCCCGGGGAAGGATGTCTCCCAGCAGTTTCCGCAGCTTGGGGATATCCCACTGTTTATTCCCCAGGGTATAGATCAGCTGCCCGATGGTCTCTTCGGGGGTTACCTTGAAAACTTCATAGAAAGCGCGGTTCGCCGTAGCCACCCTTAGGTCCTGGTGCAGGACTATCAGGGGTTCGCGCAGGGTGTTGATGATGCTCTCGGCGTATTCCAGCGCGTCGTTTATGGACATTGCCGAGATTTTTTCCGGTGACATTTTCTTTCTCCTTGGCCGCGCTATGCGCAGCGGCCCGGGGCCTGACCTTGAAGGTGTCGCTCGCTCAATCCTTTCCCAGCAGGTTGAGGATGCGCTGCGTGTCGAACTTGCCGGCGAGGGCGCGCATTACTCCGGCCAGGCGCTTGTCCAGTTCTTCCACGCGGCCCGTCAGCTCGAGCAGGAGGTGGAAGTCCCCGTTGATGGCGGCTTCGCGAAGCTGGGAAACCAGCTCCTGCGGCAGGGCGGCCAGGGCCCCGGGCTTCAGCGCCGCCGCGGCCTCGGCCGCGGGGGTCGCCGCCGGACCTTCTCCCTCGTAAATATATTCCGCGTTAAGAAGGGTCCTCATCTTCTCGAACAGTTCCGCTTCCCTGAAAGGCTTGAGGATCAGGGCGTCGGCCCCGGCCCCGAGCGCGTCCTTGTTTATTTCGCCGAAGATGCTGGCGGTTACCGCGATGATCTTGATGTCCTTGCCGCCTTTGAGCGCGCGGATGCGGCGGATAGCCTCGTAACCGTCCATCACCGGCATCCGCAGGTCCATCAGGATGATCTGCGGCAGCCAGGCCTCGAACTCTTTGATGGCCTCTTCGCCGTTGACCGCCATGCGGACGGTAAAGCCCGCCGGGCCCAGGAGCTGGTCGAGGAACTCGCGGTTATCTTCCTTGTCGTCTACGACCAGTACCTTATAATGCTCCTGGCCGGGCTTGAGCGCTTTCACCTGCCGCGGCTGCACTTTTCCTACCGCCGCCGCGGAGGAGGTTTCCTTCATGGCTACTTCGAAACTGAAAACGCTCCCCTGGCCCGGGAGGCTTTTGACGGTGATATCCCCGCCCATCAGGCGCGCGTAGCCGCGGCTGATAGCCAGCCCGAGGCCCGTGCCGGTGCCGCCCATCCTGCCCGCCTGGGCCTGCTCGAAAGGGTGGAAGAGCCTGGCCAGTTCCTGCGGCTCGATGCCCGAGCCGGTGTCCTCGATCTCCGCTATCAGGCGGAACCCCGGCCCTGCGCCCGGCTTGGCCCTTACGCGCAAGGTCACTTCGCCTTTCTGCGTGAACTTCAAGGCGTTGCTGAGCAGGTTAAGCAGGATCTGCCGGAGCTTTCCCTCGTCGGCCAGCACCGAGCGGGGAAGTTCGGCGCCCCGCTGCACCTGCAGCCGCAGGCCTTTGTCTTCCGCCCGCTGCCGCAGCATCTTTTCGACGTCGTCGATCAGGGCGTGCAGGTCGAAGGCCGACGGGTTCAGCGTAGTCCGGCCGGCTTCCGCCTTCGCCATCTCCAGAATGTCGTTTATCAGGGCCAGCAAATGTTCTCCGCTCCTGTTGATGGTCTCTATCTGCTGCCTCTGCTTGGGCGTGGCCTCCGGGTCGCGCCGCAGCAGCTGGGAAAAGCCGAGTATGGCGTTCATCGGGGTCCGGATCTCGTGCGACATGTTCGCGAGGAAGGCGCTCTTGGAGCGGTTCGCCACCTCCGCCGCCTCCTTGGCCTGGCGCAGCTCGGTCTCGAACCGCCGGCGCGCGGTGATATCCTCGATGGACAGGAGGATGATCCTCTCTTTCCCGAGCACCCTTTGGATCTGCCGGGCGTTCAGGAGCATGATCCGGCGGCCGATGTCGGCGAAATCGTGCTCGACCTCGTAGTTGTCGAAGGTCGCCTTCTGGGGCAGTATTGTTTCCAGCAGTTCCCGGAGCTTCGGTATGTCCCACTGCTTATTGCCCAGGTCATAGATCAACTGTCCCACGGTCTCTTCAGGGTTTACTTTAAAGACTTCATAGAAGGAGCGGCTGGCCGAGACCACCCGCAGGTCCTGGTCCAGGGAGATCAGCGGTTCGCGGACGGTGTTGATGATGCTGTCGGAGTATTCGCGCGCGGCATCTTCGGAGATCTTGGTCGCGGCCAGTTCTTTGCGGGCTTTTTCGAGCCCGTTCTCGATCTCCCTGCGCTCGGTGATGTCCTCGATGGACAGGAGGATGATCCGCTCCTTTCCCGACGCCCGCTGTATCTGCCGGGCGTTCAGCAGCATGATGCGGCGGCCGATGTCGGCGAAATCGTGTTCGACCTCGTAGTCATCGAAGGTCGCTTTTTGGGGAAGAATGGTTTCAAGCAGTTCCCGCAATTTCGGTATATCCCACTGCTTATTGCCCAGGTCATAGATGAGTTGTCCCACGGTCTCTTCGGGGTTGACTTTAAAAACTTCGTAGAAGGAGCGGCTGGCGGAGACTACCCGCAGGTCCTGGTCCAGGGAGATAAGGGGCTCGCGCACGGTGTTGATGATGCTGTCCGAATATTCCCGGGCGGCGTCCTCGGAGATCTTCGTGGCCGCCAGTTCTTTGCGGGCCTTCTCCAGCCCGTCTTCTATCTCCCTGCGCTCGGTGATGTCCTCGATGGCAAGCAGGATGACCCGCTCTTTTCCCGACGCCCTTTGAATTTGGCGGGCGTTCAGCAGCATGATGCGGCGGCCGATGTCGGCGAAATCGTGCTCGACCTCGTAATTATCGAAGGTCGCCTCCTGGGGCAAAATGGTTTCCAGCAGCTCCCGGAGCTTCGGGATATCCCACTGCTTATTGCCCAGGTCGTAGATCAGCTTCCCTACGGTATCTTTTGGGTTCACCTTGAAGACTTCGTAGAAAGAGCGGCTGGCCGAGACCACCCGCAGGTCCTGGTCGAGCGAGATGAGCGGTTCGCGCACGGTATTGATGATGCTGTCCGAGTATTCGCGGGCCGCGTCCTCGGCTATCTTGGTGGCCGCCAGTTCTTTGCGGGCCTTCTCCAGCCCGTCTTCTATCTCCCTGCGCTCGGTGATGTCCTCGATGGCCAGCAAAATTATCCGCTCTTTCCCGAACGCCCGCTGTATCTGGCGGGCGTTCAATAGCATGATGCGGCGGCCTATCTCGGCGAAATCGTGTTCCACCTCGTAGTCGTCGAAGGTAGTCTCCTGCGGCAGGATGGTTTCCAGCAGTTCCCGGAGCTTCGGGATATTCCACTGCTTGTTGCCCAGGTCGTAGATCAGCTGCCCGACGGTCTCTTCGGGGTTGACCTTGAAAACTTCGTAGAAAGAGCGGCTGGCCGAGACCACCCGCAGGTCCTGGTCCAGGGAGATCAGGGGCTCGCGCACGGTGTTGATGATGCTGTCGGAGTATTCGCGCGTCGCGTCTTCGGAGATCTTCGTGGCCGCCAGCTCTTTGCGGGCTTTTTCCAGCCCGTTCTCGAACTCCCTGCGCGCCGTGATGTCCTCGATGGACAGGAGGATGATCCTTTCCTTTCCGAGCACCCTCTGGATCTGCCGGGCGTTCAGCAGCATGATGCGGCGGCCGATGCCGGCGAAATCGTGCTCGACCTCGTAATTGTCGAAGGTCGCTTTCTGGGGCAGGATGGTTTCGAGCAGCTCCCGGAGCTTCGGGATATCCCACTGCTTGTTGCCCAGGTCGTAGATCAGCTGCCCGACGGTCTCTTCCGGGTTCACCTTGAAGAATTCGTAGAAGGAGCGGCTGACGGAGACCACCCGCAGGTCCTGGTCCAGCGCTATAAGCGGCTCGCGGACGGTATTGATGAGGCTCTCGGCGTATTCGCGGGCCGCGTCTTCGGATATCTTTGTTGCCGCCAGTTCTTTGCGGGCGTTTTCCAGGCCGTCCTCGATCTCCCTGCGCGCGGTGATGTCCTCTATCGCCAGCAGGATGATCCTTTCCTTCCCGAGCACCCTCTGGATCTGGCGGGCGTTCAGCAGCATGATGCGGCGGCCGATGCCGGCGAAATCGTGCTCGACCTCGTAGTTGTCGAAGGTCGCTTTCTGTGGCAAAATGGTTTCGAGCAATTCGCGCAGTTTGGGAATATCCCACTGCTTATTGCCCAGGTCGTAGATAAGTTTCCCGACGGTTTCCTTGGGGTTTACTTTGAAAACCTCGTAGAAAGAGCGGCTGGCGGAGACCACCCGCAGGTCCTGGTCCAGGGAGATGAGCGGCTCCCGCACGGTATTGATGATGCTGTCGGCGTATTCGCTGGACTCATCCGCGGTTTTTTTGATGGTCTCCAGGTCTTTCCTGGTCTTTTCCAGCCCCGTTTCTATCTCCCTTTTCTCGGTAACGTCGCGGAACACCATCACGGCGCCGACCATCAGCCCGTCGCTGCCGCGGATAGGCGCGCAGCTGTCGGCGATATCGCGCTCGGCGCCGGCGCGCGCGACCAGGATAGTATGGGCGTCCATGACGGGCATCGTGCCTTTCTCCAGGGTTTCAGTTACCGGGTTGGCGGAGATCAGCCGGGTTTTTTCGTTGATGATGCGGAAAACCTCTTCCACCGGGCGGCCGGCGGCTTCAGCCTGCGTCCAGCCGGTGAGCTGTTCGGCCAGGGGGTTCAGGAGCGTCACGCGCCCTTCCGCGTCGGTCGCCATCACCGCGTCCCCGATGGACCTGAGCGTGACCGAGAACCTTTCCTCGCTGATCTGCAGGGTGGCGTTGGCCTTTTGCAGCCGCTTGTTTATATCTTCCTGCAGCGCGAGCAGGCGCTGCGTTTCAAGGTGCACCAGGTCCTTGAGCCGCTGCTGCGTTTCTTTGTCCAGGAAATAGAAAGCCGAAAACGCCAGCGCAAGCATGAACAGGCTGGCGAGGACGATGAGGCCGAAAAGGAGCCGCATGTTCCGCTGAAATTCTTCGTCGTGCTGGGCCACCCCGGCCGCAGCCAGCCCGATGAAACCGCTTACCTCGGCGCGGATAGAATCCATCAGCTGTTTTGCCTGCCTGCCGCGGAGCGCCGCCAGCGCGGCGGGCGTGCCGTGTTTGCGGCGGGTCTCGATGCTGGAGGACAGGTCCGCCAGCTTGGCGGCCACCAGGGGGGCCAGCGCGTCGAGGTGCTTATGGGCGTCGCTGGTCAGCTTGAGCCGGCGCAAGTTCTCCAGCTCGCCTTTGATGCCGTCGCGCACCGCGATATACGGCTGCAGGAAGTCCTCGTCGCCCGTCAGCAGATAGCCGCGCTGCCCGGTCTCCGCGTCGACCAGGTCGGACAGAACTTTGTTCGCCCTGTCTATCACCAGGAAAGTCTGCTTGCGCGCGTCGGCTTCTTTACTGATCTGGCTGAAGGTCCAGAAAGCTCCCGCCGCCGCCACTGCGGCCAGCAGCGCCGAGCCGACCAGCAGAACGGCAAGTTTATTGTTGTTTTTCATGGATTTTTCCTCTGCGTCCAAAGCGGCTCTTTGCTGCCGTCTATCAGCGCCGTATTTCGGCTTTATAAAGCTAACCGCAGTTCTTTTTGCTTTCCCCGGAGGCTATCCCGAACCGCCCTCTTATGGCGGGCCAGATCTTGAGCAGCGAAAGCAGCATCGCCGCAAGGATCGGCCCGATCAGGACGCCCTGTATCCCGAACATCTGCAGGCCGCCGATGATCGCGATAAGGCCCACCAGCGGGTGCATATCGTCCCGGCCTTTGAGCACGAGCGGCCGCACTAAATTGTCGATCACGCCGGCCGCGAGCGCCATAACTATCATCAGCGCCACCTGCAGCGCGGACCCCTGGGTCGCGTAGAGATAAACCAGGCCCGCCAGGGAGGCCGGGGCGGTGCCCAGCATCGGTATCCACGCGAAGATAAAAGTCAGGCCCCCGGCAAGGAAAGCGCCAGGCACGCCGATAACAAGGAACCCGACTACGATCAGCGCGGCCTGCGAGGCTGCCGCGGCGAGGCCTGCCAGCACGGCGGAGATAGTGGTGTCGCGGAACGATTTGACCAGTTTTTCCTGCACGTTCCGGTCGAATATTCCGAGCCCGAGGAGCCAGGCGACGAATTCCTCCCCGTTGAGCAGGAAAAAGAAAAAGGCGATCATAGCCAGGAGAAGCTGAAGCAGCAGTTCCGGCAGGTTTTTCCCCAGCTCCAGTACGGCCGCGGTCGTTAATTCTCCGGTAACCTGTATCACGCTCTTGATCCGCGCGTTCACCTGTCTCGGGTCGCCTATCACCGTCCTGACCACATCCCAGCGGCTTATGGCTACGGAGAGGGCTTTCGGAGAGAATTCCTTGAGTTCGGTCATATTCCGGCCGATGGAGATACCCTGCTTTATCGCCAGGATGGAGAAGCCGGTCAGCGGCGCTATGACCAGCGACAACAAGAGCACCGTGACCGCGCTCGCGGCCAGCCGGGGGCCGAGCTTCCTTGCGCGGAACCATTGATACGCCGGGTAGGTGAGCATGGCCAGCGTAGCTCCCAGGAACAGCGAAAGCAGGTACGGCCCTATCATCCACAGCACCGCGCCGATGCAGGCGAGGAGCGCCCCCAGGAAGGTGACGACATGGACCCGCTTGGTCATCATCGGAGCCGCGAGAGGTTCCTTCATAAAGGGCGTCTAGGGCAGTTTGATCCCGTGGAAGAAAGCGTTGATGACAGAGAGCACCAGCGCGAAGACCAGCGCCCACCAGAAGCTGGCCACCTGGAAGCCCGGAACCAGCTTGGCCGTGACCAGCACGAGCGCGCCGATAATGACGAAGGTGAACAGCCCCAGCGTCAGTATGTTCAGAGGCAGCGTCAGCAGCATCAGCGCCGGGGCCAGGAACACGCTCACGAGCGCCAGCACTACCGCGACCATGATCGAGGTTCCGAAGCTGTCTATCGTAACGCCCGGAAGCAGGCGGGCGGTAACGAAAACCGCCAGGCTGCTTACAAGCAGATTTATCACTATCTTCATAAAACCTCCCTGTTTATATTCGTCGAACTCTTTTAGCCGGCATGCCCGGTAATTTGCGCTATTTGAAGCGCGAAGTACCGGCGCAGCAGGCAGGTAGCCGCCTGGCTTCGCCTTTTCCGGGGGGCTCCTTGCGCCGTTTTTCCCGGCAGGGCCTTCCCGGAACCCGCGGCCTTCGCGGGTGCGCGGCGCGGAGCCAGCGCGTGGAGGGTCCGCAGCAGTTCTCCTTTGGTCGGAGTCCCGGCCGGAGCCGTTTTTTTGAGGTTCATGTTCATTTTATTCACCCTTAAAAGTAGTACCGCAGGCCGAGGTTCAGGTTCACGTCCGTGCCGCTGTGGCCTGAAAAGTGGAAGACCGGGACCAGCTCCAGGAAGATCTCGAGCGGGTTGCGCGGCAGCCAGTAAGCGACGCCCGCTACGGCGCGCAGGCCGGCGTTATTGTCGCGGCGGGACGAACCGCCGAACTGGGCGCCCACCCCGAGATAAGCGGGGATCTTGCCTTCTGCCGGCTGGGGGAAAACCCGCCAGCTATGCCACAGGTAGTCGCCGTACAGGGTCAGGTCGGAGTCGAATCCCAGGCCCATATCCAGCGCCTTGCCGCCGTCAAGCCAGTATTTGGCCGTGGCGCCCGTCTGATTCCCAAGAACTACGCCGGCGCCGAAGTCACCGGCTTTCTGCGCCCGCAGCGGGCCGACGCCGACCGCGAGCAGGCAAGCCAGAACAAGTAGCGTTTTCATGTTGGTATCTCCTTAAAAGCGCAGGACTTGAATCCCGCGCCTATACTTATATATCTACAATACCTTTCCCGCGCCTATGGCCGATATGCGGAGTTATACTCCTGGTTATCGGTAATATTCACGATACGGCCTTCCTTGACCCTTCTCCGCTAAAAACACGGGGCCCGTAGTTCTCCCAGGCTCCCGCTTTAATAGGATACCTTCGCCCGCATCCGGCCGCCATGCGGAGTTATACGCCCGGCTATAGGTAGATTTCCCGCCTTCGGTTTGACCTTCGTTAATTGACATTTGACAATACCGGCCGCAAGCGGTAGAATTTGGGCAGCTAAGTCCGGAGCAGGGGAGGAAATAATGAAAAAGACGATCAGCCTGTTTATTTTAGCGGCGGCTTTCATCGCCGCGGCCACGCCGTCCTTCAGCCAGCAGACCCTTTCGGGGGATGTGAAGCAGCAGATCAAAGAAGTGCAGGCCGCCATAGCCGCGAAAGGCGCGAAGTGGACGGCCGGCGAGACCAATATCTCCGCCAACCGCGAAGACTGGAAATACCTGGTGGGCCTGAATTTCGAGCCCGTGGACGCCGAGCCGATAGGCCTGGTGGCCGCAGCCTCTCTGCCTGCCGCGCTTGACTGGCGCGACGCCAGCGGAAATTACGTCACCCCGGTCCGCAACCAGAAGAAATGCGGCTCCTGCTGGGCTTTTTCCATGACCGGCGGCCTTGAAGCCTACACGCTTCTCAAGGAAAATACCCCCGGCAAGGACCTGGACCTTTCCGAACAGGTCATGCTGTCCTGCAGCGGCGCGGGCTCCTGCAATGGCGGCCGTCTTTCGGCCGGTTTCCTGAAGAGCACCGGGCTGCCGCTCGAATCGGCTTATCCCTACACCGCAACTGACGGCTCCTGCGCCACCGCCGCTCCCGGCTGGCAGGCCGGGGCCAAAAAAGTAGGCGCCTGGGGTTCTGTGAAACAGGACCTTAATACCATAAAGACGGCCCTGGTTAAATACGGGCCGCTCCCTATAGCCTACATGGTCTACGAAGACTTCATGCACTATAAGACCGGTATCTACTCCTATACTACCGGCAAAAGGCTGGGCGGGCACGCAGTCCTGCTGGTCGGCTATAATGACGCGGAGAAGTATTTCATCGTGAAGAACAGCTGGGACACCGGCTGGGGCGAGAACGGCTATTTCCGTATAGCTTATTCCGAAATGGACAATTCAGTGAACTTCGGCCTGAGCACCATAGCTTACAGGGCCTCCAAGGACGAGGTCCCCGCGGGCGAGGCCGCGCGCGCCGCGAGCTTCGCCAGGGTCAGCCCGCTTTTAGAGGGCGTTTCCTCCTGGAAATAAGTTAAGCGCGAACCTGGAAACGGCGTCCGCTTTGAGGCGGGCGCCGTTTTTTTATGGGCCCTTTAGCCCCGCCAAATGGCGGCTGTTTTCTGGGCATTAGGGCCCTTTTGTACATAGCGCTCAAGGGGTATCATATAAGCATGAGAAAAGCTTATAAACCCAATGCAGCCATGGCCGCTTCCACAGCGGCTATTTTTATTTTTTCAGCTTCGATAATTCTGCCCTGTAAAACTTCCGCGGCAGGCGCCGCTTACCAGGCGCTTTCTTCCCAGGCGAAAGCGGCGAAGGTCCCGGAGCCGGCAGGCCCGCGGCCCGCGGAACCCGCCGGCGCTAAAGCGAACAAAATGCTTTTTGCCAGGGAAGCCGCTATCATCGCGATGAGCGACGCCCAGTTCGCCGCCGCCAGCCCGGACCAGAAAGTGGACATGCTCAAGACCCTTATCGGCCGCTCCGCCCCTAACCAGCAGAACGGCGACGGCGGCCCCGACCGCGACCAGGAAGACCTGGAGCAGGCTATAATCCGTATTTTGGCCTCGGCTCCTGACGCCGCCTCTTTCGACCGCGTTTATTACCGCCTGGACCTAAGGAAGCTCAATTCCGCCGTGACCGCCCAGAGCCGGATAAAAGAGCTGGTAGAGCGGGCCCGCAACTCCGTAGTCCCGGGCGACTGGGACGGACTGCGCAGGTACGTGGACACGGTCACCGAAACCTCCCATTCCGGGCGCAACCTCGTTAAATTCCTTATCGACGGGCGCGAATTCCTGCCCGAGGTGAAGCCCGCCCTTAAAGCCGCCAACAGCTCCATCCATATAGAGATCTTCCACCTCCAGCCCGACAATGTAAGCCGGGACCTGGCCAATATCCTGGTCGAAAGAGCCAAGGCCGGCGTGACCGTGCGCTTCCTTATCGACGAGCACGGCTCCAAAGTGGAGCATGACCCGGAGATAGTTAAGCTCATAGATCTTATGCGCGCCGGCGGCATCGAGGTCATAGTGAAAGAGCCGCCGTCGATAAAGGACCACCTGGACCACCGCAAGATCCTGGTGATGGACGGCAAAGTCGGCTTCACCGGCGGGATGAATATCGGCAAGGACTACCAGGAGAACTGGCACGACCAGCAGACGCTCATCCAGGGCCCGGCCGTGGCCAAACTGCAGGAAGCTTTCCTGGAGCGCTGGAAGGCGGCCGGCGGGCGCATAGCCGCCAGCGAAGCGCTTTTTCCTCCGCTGCCCGAATACCAGGACGGCGCCGTAACCCAGGTAGTGGGGCATATAGGCAAAGCCGACCAGAATATCAAAGCCATGTACCTGCGGGCGATAGGCACCGCGCAGAAGTCGATCCGGATCGCCACTCCTTATTTCACCGACAAAGACGTGGTTAAGGCTTTATGCCGGGCCGGCGAGCGCGGGGTAAAAGTTCAGCTCGTTTTCCCGAAGGAGAACAATATTCCGATAGTCCAGAACGCCGCCAGGTCCTTCTACCCCAGGCTGCTCAAGGCCGGGGTGGAGATCTACGAATATAAAGACCGGATGGCGCATCTGAAAGTGGCGGTCATCGACGGGGTCTGGGCCACGTTCGGCTCCTCCAACCTGGACGCGCGCAGCCTTAAGAACAACGACGAGCTGAACCTTATCGTCACCGACCCCGGCGTGGCCGGAGATATAGAGCGGCGCCTGTTCGACGTGGACATAACCAAAAGCGACCGGATAACCAATTATAAACCCGGCTTCATGGACCACGTGGCCCACCCTTTCGGCGGGCTGCTGTAAGACCGGCGGCGGCTTAAATAAGAACGGCGCGGGCTTCAGGGCCCGCGCCGTTCTTTTATGCCCCGGCGGGTTATTTTTTTATGGGGATATGGAAGAAGAACCGCGAGCCGACGCCGAGTTCCGACTCTATGCCCATCTCGCCGCCGTGCCTGAGCACGATCTCGCGGGCGATCTTGAGGCCCAGACCGAAGCCGGCTTTGCGCATGCCCTGGGCTTCCTTGGTCTGGAAGAACCGCTCCCACACGCGCGGGAGGTCTTCCTTGGAGATACCGATGCCGGTGTCGATGACGCTGACTATCACCCGGTCGGGGGCGGTCTCCACTTTTATCGTGATCTTTCCGCCTTCCTTGGTGTACTGGATGGCGTTGGTGCAGAGGTTCTGCACCACCTGGCCGATGCGGGCGTCGTCGCCGGCCAGCGGCGGGAGCACGGGCGGGGCTTCCAGGCCGAAATTGAGGTTGCGCTTCTGCGCCGCTATCTCCACGCGCGAGCAGACGTCGTTCACCACCGCGAGCAGGTTCAGCGTGCCTATCTCCACGCGCAGCTTGCCGGATTCTATCGCGGCCAAATCCACCAGGTCCGAGATCAGCACATTGAGAGTCTTCGCCGAGGTCTGGATATTGGCGGCGTATTTGCCCTCTGTGGGCTGGCCCTTCAGCTTGGCGGCCAGGACCTCGGAGTAGCCGAGGATGGCGGTCAGGGGACTTTTTACGTCGTGCGCGACCGTGGCGAAGAAATTTTTCTGGAAGCCGTTGACCGCGGCCAGCTGCCGGTTCAGGTCCTGCATCTCTTTAAGCAGGCGCTCGTTCTCCAGGATAAGGAAACGCCGCTCGAGGGCCTTTTCCACCGAGAAGATCAGGCGGGAGGCCTCCACCGGCTTCAGGATGGCGTCGTCGAGGCCCAGCTCCACTACCTGGCTGACGCCTTTGAGCGCGGCCTGCAGCGGATACTGGTCCACCATGAAAATGATGCGCAGGTCGGGGTCCCGCTCACGCATCTTCTGGGCGAGCTCCGCGCCGGAATACTGCGCGGAAGTGGTGGAGGTTCCGACTACGGCCAGGTGGAAAGCGCCTTTTCTGCAGACCCCCAGGGCCTCGTCGCCGTCCATGGTGGAGAAGACCTCGTAGCCCGCGCCCTGCATCGCCTGGCCGAGCGAGGTTATCGCGGGCTTGAAATTGTCCAGCAGGAGGATGCGCTCCACTTCCCTCTTTTTCAGGCGCACGTCGGCGCCTTCGCTGTTCTCTATGATTATCCCGGCTATGCGCCCGGCCTGGTCGCGCGGGATCGCCACGTCGTGGCCGTCCTTGAGCGCCTGGATGGCGTAGCGCACGATCTCCGCCCCTGAAACGTAGTAGCAGACCGCTTCCGGCGTCCCGCTCCGGATGATAGCGTCGAGCGCGTCGGCCTCTTTCATCGTCCCGGTGAACTGCGCCACTATCACATTGCCGGGGAGGAGGGTGGTTTCCGGATTTTCTTCTTCGTCGCCGCCCAGCAGCGACCAGGATTTCTTGGGCTTGGGCTTTGCGGCTTCGACGCGCGCTTCGTTCTGCTGGCGGATGAAATCTGGCAGGCCCTTCGGGGATTCGAGGGACATAGGCTGCACGCCGGCCTGCTGGAAGGCGGTCTGCACGGCCCCGGTCGAGAACAGGACGTGGTCGGCAAGGATCACTACCGGGCGCGCGGTGACCCTGACCTGGTCCGCGAAACCCATAGGCAGCGGCCAGCTAAGGCGGCGCAGCGGCGAAGGCATGGTCGGCGCCAGGCTGGCTACGGACTCCAGCGTGAACATATGCACCTTGGAGTACTGCATGTGCAGGGTGAGGAAGCCGTCCCGCTCGGCGGGGGGGACGCGGCTGTAGTCCACCACCATGGCGGAGCAGTCGCCGGTAGCGAGCCGGGTGGCGGCGTATTTAAGGTTAGGAACGCAGACCAGCTCCAGGCCCCTGCCGGACATGGAAGGGGTCATTTCGTCCAGGAGTTCCTTCCCGCTCGTGACTACGAGCACGCGGCCTTTGCTTTCGGCCATCAGGAGGGCTCCCGGAGAGGTTCGGCGCTCAAAGATATTCGCATGATATAAGACACTGTCTTTATAATACAAAAGTGCGGGCTTTTTTGTGAAGTTAAGTCTGGCCGGCTTGCTTAAGCCCTGCCCTCCCGCTATAATAGCAGGACTGCCGAGGACATTGGTCCAAGGTTTATCCGCACCCTAATACCGTGACTAAAAAAGACAGGTTTTTGAAGTATCTTGGCTGGGCGGCCTTCGCTTTCTCGGCTTCGGCTTTTTTCCTGCCGCTGATGAACCCGGATATTTTCTGGCAGCTTTCGGCCGGGAAGTACGCCGCCTCTCACCTGGTTCCCCCGCGTTTTGATTTTCTCTCCTGGCCCCTTCCGGCGAAGGGCTGGGTAGATCTTGGCTGGGCTTCCCAGCTTGTTTATTACTTGGCGTATAAAGCCGGCGGGCTCCGGGCCCTGTTTTTCCTGAAAGCGGCCCTGCTTTGCCTGGTCCTGCTGATCTTCCGCGGTCTGGCGCTTCTTTACAAGCGCGCCGGTTTACTTCCTCTCGCGCTGCCGGTCCTGGCCGCGGTCCTGGCGGGGGGGAGCGACCTCGGGCCGGAAAACTTTACCCTTCTTTTTTTCGCCGCCGCGCTGTATGTTTTGGAGAAAGGCCGTCTTGA
Organism: bacterium; assembly: GCA_021811315.1. GTDB lineage: Bacteria > Elusimicrobiota > Elusimicrobia > Elusimicrobiales > UBA9959 > UBA9959. The sequence continues at coordinate 21,017 of JAJZPF010000001.1, read as the reverse complement.
AGGCTTTCCGCGCGGCCGGGCTTTCAGGTTCGGGGCTTTCTTGTTCTTCGCGCTCTGGGTCAATCTCGACCCCGGCTGCTTCTACGGGCTCGCGCTCCCGGGGCTGTACGCGGCGGGGGAGTTCTTTTCGGAGCTGCTTCCCCGCCTTAAAGGCGGCCCGGCGGCCGGCCACGGCCGCGGCCTGGAATATTTGAAATTATTCTTCATTGGCCTGGCCGCGACCCTGGTAAATCCATACGGCTGGAAGCTCTACCCGGAGCTGGCCGGCCATGTTTTCCGCGCGCAGGCCGCGGGCGAATATCTGCGGGGCTGGGCCGCCGGCCGGGCGGACCCTTATCACTGGCTCTGCGTCCTGGCCGTCCTCGCGGTATCAGCGGGGCTGGCGTACTTCGCCTTGTGGCGGCGGCATGCCGTTCACGCCCACCTGGCCTGCCTGCTTTTCCTCGTCTGGGCGTCCTCCGAGCGCTCCGGAAGCCTGCCTTTTCTCCTGCTGGCCGGCCTGGCTTTTACGCTCTCCCTCCCCTGGGGCGGGCTGCCGCCTTTGCGCGGCGAAAAACTGCTCCATGGCGCCGCTTCCTCCTGGCTGCTCCTGGGCGTCTGGTTCTACGCCTCATTCATCTGGCCGCACTATAGCCAGGGCGCTTCATTTTTCAGGGCCAGTTCGGGGAACCTCGCTCAGTTCCTGAAATCGAACAAGAAGGAACTTTCGGGGCTGCGGCTTTATAATAACGCGGACTGGGGCGGCTGGCTGGGCTGGGAGCTTGCCCCTGATTATAAAGTCTTCCTCGACGGACGCCGCCTGTTCGAAGGCCGGGAACAAGAATTGGCGGAGGCGCGCGCCAGCGTCGGGACCTGGAGCGGCCTGATAGAGAAATATAAATTCGACCTGATGCTTGTCTCCCTTAACGAGCCGATGGTCCCGGTGAGGCAGAGCCTGAAAGGCGGCAAGTCGGACTTGTTCTGGCGCCCGGCCTATCTTTTTTACCTGCCGAAGAAAGACTGGGCCGTAGTGTATTGGGATTACAGGGTGGCGGCCGTGGTGAGGCGCTCGGCGCTGCCCGCGGCCTGGATCGCGGAACGCGAATACCTGTATCTCCGCCCTTTGGATATCCCGAACCTCTCGCAGCCGGTGCTGGCGGGCGAAGTCCCCCTGTCCGGCCTGGACAGGGAGCTCCGGCTTTTCCTCGACTCCCACCCGGGCGGAAAAAAAGCTTCGTCCAATACGGCGCTGGTGAGCTTTTGCGAGCTGATGAAAGAGGCCTGCGCGAAAAAAGGCGCAAGGTGCCTGCTCTGAACCGCCGAAACGCAACCCCCCCGGTTGTTTGATAAAATTAAAGGATGAACAACCTGCTTAACCGGTGGCGCAATGCCGACCCCGCTTTCAAGGCTTTTTTGCTCGGCGTGTTTTTTTTGGGCATAAACGCCGGCGTGCTCTCCGCGGCTTTCAATAATTATCTTAACGATTCTTTTCATCTGACTTCCCAGCAGCGCGGCTTCCTTGAATTCCCGCGCGAGATCCCCGGCTTCCTCGTTCTTTTTATGGCGGGCCTGCTCGCGGCTTTCCCGGTGCGCAAATGGGCCATTCTCACCAGCCTGCTTACCGCGGTGGGCGTGGCGGGGCTGGGTTTTATGTCGCCCAGCTATAACATGATGGTCGTCTGGATGCTTCTCTGGAGCGCCGGCAGCCATTTGTTCATGACCGTGGAAAGCGTGATGGGGCTGCGCTTCGCAAAAGAAGGCGCCCACGGGCGGAAGCTGGGCCAGATCAGCGGCATGACCAATTTCGCGGCGATCTCCGGCGCGGGCTTCGTCTGGGCTGTGGCCAAGATAGCCGGCCCGGCCATCTACAGGTGGTCTTTTTTCGCGGCGGCCCTGGCTTCGCTGGCCTCGGCTTTCCTGTTCGCGCGCATGGAAAAAGGCGGCGAGGAAGCCGCCCCCGGCGGCAAGCGCTTCGTATTCAGGTGGAAGTATAAGTGGTATTACCTGCTTAATATTATTTTCGGGGCGCGCAAGCAGATCTTCCTCACCTTCGCGCCCTGGGTGCTGGTCACCGTCTACGGGGCCAGCCCGGCGCTGATGGCCGCGCTTGCGCTGGCCGCCGCCGCGGCGGGCGTGGTTTTCAGGCAGGCCTTCGGGGCGCTGGTGGACAGGGTCGGAGAACGCAAAATGCTCGCGGCCGACGCGGTAATATTACTCGGGGTTTGCGCCGGCTTCGGCTTCTCCTCTTTCAGGCCGCTGCTCTATTTCCTGTTCATCCTGGATAATCTGATGTTCGCCGCCCGTATAGCGCGCACTACCTACCTGAACAAGATCGTTGAGAGCAAAGCCGACCTCTCTCCGACCATCTCGCTGGGCGTCACGCTGGACCACGCGCTTTCTATGAGCGTCCCGGCGGCGGGCGGCCTGCTCTGGGCGGCTTACGGCTACAAGTCCGTATTTATGGTCGCCTCCCTGCTTTCAGTGGCCGGCTTCTTAACCGCGCTGGCTTTGAACGACGGGCGCGGGAAGGCCGCCGCCCCGGCCGCGCCGCAGCCGGTAACGCCCGACTGAGTAAAGAAGTTATGAAAACAGTTTTTTGTTTTTTGCTTTTATTTCCGGCCGCGGCTTTGGCCGTGACGCCCAAATATTCTCCGGTGGGAGGCGCGCAGGCCGTGCCCGTTTCGCTGGATAATTCTTATTTCAGGAACCCCGCCAACCCGGCCTACGACTATTGGGCTTTGTCCGCCTATTATCTGCCGCAGCAAAACGGCGCTTCCTGCTCAGCCGCCTCCGTTTCCATGGCGCTTAACGCCCTCCTGAACGCCCGCCGCGAGCGCGGCGACGAGGAAGAGAATATAACCGAGGAGAAACTGGTGGGGAAAGTCTCCGGGATCCCGTGGAAGGAGCTGGTCAGCGCGGAGGGCGCCGAAGGCAGGCACGGCCTGACGCTGGTCCAGCTGGCCGCGGCCGCCAGGGAGGCTATGGCGGCGTACGGGGCCGCGGAATTCTCCGTCAGCAGCGTAACTGTCAGCACTCAATCGGCGCAGGCTCTGGAAAGCTTCCGGCGCGCCCTGGCCGGGAACGAGCGCAATCCGCAGGATATCATGCTTCTGCACTTCGCGCAGGACGCCCTGACCGGCGCGCCGGGCGGGCCCTTCCCTCATATTTCCCCGGTGGGCGCTTATGACGAAAAAACCCGCCGGGTGCTGATCTTCGACGTGGACAGGCAATGGTACGAGCCTTACTGGGCGGCCGACGTGCAGGTGTTCAGGGCTATGGCCGTAAAAACGGAAGCCTTCGGCCGCGGCGGCTACGTGATCCTTAAGACCGGCAACTAGGCCCTTTGTGCCCATAAAATAAAAGGGCTTTCGGCTCATTCGGAGGTTCCAGCTTTAAAGGTAGACTTTAAAGATGCGAAAACTCCTCCCGCTTTGCGGCTTGCTGTTCCCAGCCCTCCTTTCTTTTTCCTCCGTCTCCTTCGCGGCAAATAAAAGCATCTACGGCGCTGACAACCGCAGGGACGTCGTAGAGACCGACCCTTTCACCCGCAAGCTCGCCCGCTCGGTGGCCGCGGTCTTTAACGGCCTGGAAGCGGGGACGGACGGGCTGGTAAGCCTGCCTCTCCTTGGTTTCGGCACCGGCTACAGCCTCTGCCCCGGCGAACGCTTCGCCGACCAGCCGACCGGTTCTTTCTGCACGGCTTCCCTGGTAGCGCCGGACCTGGTCCTGACGGCGGGGCATTGCGTCCCTTCGCCGGCTTCCTGCCCCGGAAAGCAGTTCGTTTTCGGCTTCGAGATGGGCGCCAAAGGCGAATGGCCCTCCAGGGTCCCGGCTTCCGACGTATATTCCTGCGCGGAAATAACCGGTTTTTCCAACGGCGAAACGCGCGATTTCGCCGTGATCCGCCTGGACCGGCCCGTCGCCGGCCGCGAGCCGCTGGCTTTGAACAGGCAGGCCCCGCCGGAAGCCGGCGCCGGAGTTTTCGTCATCGGGACGCCGCTCGGGCTGCCTCTTAAAATGGCGGACGAAGCCCGCGTGCGCAGCGTGCAGGCGGACAGCTTCATGACGGACCTGGACACTTTCGGCGGCAATTCCGGCAGCCCCGTTTTCAATACCCGCACCGGCCTGGTAGAAGGGATCATAATCGCCGGCGGCCAGGACCTGATGCTCAAAGACGACGTCTGCGTGGTCAACTATGTGAGCGCCCAGGACGAAGGCGCCGGCGAGCAGGTGGCCATGGCTTCCCAGTTCTCGTCTTTTATTCCCTGAAATTAATTCCGCGGCTCATTTACGCCGGGGCTGTTTTCCCGGGCTTTGTTTATTTGGGATAATGGTTATAACCGGTTTATAAGGAACAATATTATGGCTGAAACGAAAGACGACAAAAAAGTTATTTTCTCGATGGTGAACGTCAGCAAGATCTATGACAAGAAATACGTCCTGAAAGACATTTACCTCTCTTATTACTACGGCGCGAAGATCGGCGTGCTGGGCCTGAACGGCTCCGGCAAGAGCTCGCTGCTGCGCATCATGGCCGGGCTCGACGACGATATCCGCGGCGAGACCGTGCTTTCTCCCGGCTACACCGTGGGGATGCTTGAGCAGGAGCCCAAGCTCGACCCGGAAAAAACCATGCGCCAGATAGCCGAGGAAGGCCTGCCCGAAGCCATGGCCGCCCTGAAGGAATATAACGATATCAGCGACAAGCTGGCCGAGCCGATGGACGACAAGAAGATGAACGCTTTGATAGAGCGCCAGTCCAAGGTGCAGGAAAAGATCGACGCCCTGAACGCCTGGGACGTTGATTCCCGCCTGGAGCTGGCCATGGACGCGCTTGGCTGCCCGCCGCCCGACACCCTGGTAAAGAACGTCTCAGGCGGAGAAAAGCGCCGCATCGCGCTCTGCCGGCTGCTCCTGCAGGAGCCGGACATTCTGCTGCTCGACGAGCCCACCAACCACCTCGACGCCGAGGCCGTGGCCTGGCTGGAGCATCACCTTAAAGATTACAAGGGCACTATCATCGCCGTCACTCACGACCGCTATTTCCTGGACAATGTGGCCGGCTGGATCCTTGAGCTGGACCGCGGCCAGGGCATTCCCTGGAAGGGCAACTACTCGTCGTGGCTGGACCAGAAAGGCGAGCGCCTGCGCCAGGAGGAAAAAAGCGAGAGCGACCGCCAGAAGACGCTTAAGCGCGAGCTGGAGTGGATCCGGATGGGCGCCAAGGCCCGCCAGGCGAAGGGCAAAGCCCGCATCAGCGCTTACGAGAACCTGCTGAGCCAGGAGAACGAGAAGCTCTCCCGCGAGCTTGAAATTTACATCCCGCCGGGGACGCGCCTCGGTAATCTGGTCATAGAGGCCAAGAACGTCACCAAGGCTTTCGGCGATAAAGTTCTGCTGGATAATGTCAGCTTCTCGCTGCCGCCCGGAGGCATCGTGGGCATCATCGGGCCTAACGGCGCCGGCAAGACCACGCTGTTCAAGATGATCACCGGCGAGGAAAAGCCCGATTCCGGCGAGTTCAAGGTGGGCGACACCGTGCAGCTCTCCTATTCCGACCAGAGCCGCTCCACGCTTACCCCCGGCAAGAACGTCTGGGAAGTCATCTCGGGCGGGCTGGATATCGTTAAGCTAGGCAAGCTGGAAGTGAATTCCCGCGCCTACGTGGCCCGGTTCAATTTCAGCGGGCAGGACCAGCAGAAGAAAGTGGAAAACCTCTCCGGCGGAGAACGCAACCGCGTGCATCTGGCCGTGATGCTCAAAGAGGGGGGCAATGTGCTCCTTCTCGACGAGCCCACGAACGACCTGGACGTGAACACTATGCGCGCGCTCGAGGAAGCCCTCGAGAACTTCGGCGGCTGCGCCGTGATCATCAGCCACGACCGCTGGTTCCTGGACCGCGTGGCCACGCATATCATGGCTTTCGAGGGCGACAGCAAGATCGCCTGGTTCGAGGGCAATTTCTCCGAATACGAGGCCGACAGGCACGCCCGCCTCGGGAACGCCGCGGACACTCCGCACAGGATTAAATACAAGAAGCTGACGAGGCCTTAAGGCGCGAAAGCTGGCTCTTTTCAGGGCGCTGTTATGACCTTGATCCCCAGCCTGGCCGCCGGCGCGGTGATCCCGGCCGGCGCTGGCGCCGGGGTCTTTATAAGGGCGATGTCTTCCACCTGGACGGAGTCCCTGATCTTGCCTTCCAGCCAGCCCACGTCGTAGCGGGCTATCAGTTCCGGCAGCTCTTTTTCCCCCGCTTTAATAAAATCTTTCATGGTTTCCGGCGGCCGCCGCCGCAGCTCGTCCACTATCTGCAGCGCGACGGACTTCGGCATATCCCGCGGAGTGACTATCCAGGACGCGAATATCTCCTCGCCTTTCTTCGCCAGCGCCGGGTCCTCCGCTATCTTATCTTCGCCAACTCCGGAATTCTCCGACGCTATTACCAGCGCCCTGTAGCCGGAGCGCCGCGTGGCCCACGCCCTTCTTTGCCAGGCGCGGGTCTTGAGCCTTACTACGGTGTCGCCGTATTTTTCCGGGCCGTCCCAATAGGAGAGCGTGCCGAAAATATAGCGGTAGGCGCGGAAACTGTTCTGCTCGTAGCTCGGCGTGAAAGGGCTGACCGCGGAGCCTTTGAGGGCGCTTACCAGTTCGGTGGAGAGGAAGGCCTCGTCTTCGAGGATCCGGGCCGCCCGGGCCGCGCTCATCCTTACCGAGAACGAGGGCGGCGAAGCCCTGAAAAAACTTTCAAGTTTTGCGAGCAGCTCTTTTTCCTCCTCGGAAAAAGGAGAGAGCTTTTTTGTTTCAGCCGCGAGGTTGAGCGCCGACTGCTCCCCGAGCGGCCTCCCCAGCTTCTTTTCTATAGGCTGCCAGCCGGGCGGAACCCCGTGCGCTATCCAGTCCCCGACGCCCTTCGCGTATTCGGCCAGGCCGCGGTATTTAGCGCCCGCGTCCTGCCGCGCCAGGCTGGCCTGCGCCATGGCCTTTTCGATGGCGGGGCGGTGGATGGGAAAATCCGTGGCCAGGACGGCGAAGCCCAGCCGCAGCCCTCTTCCGTCCAGGATCCCGGCGGCGGGGCCCATCTCTACGTCTACCGTCCCGACGCCGTTCTCCAATGCGTCCTTCAGCCAGGGCGGGGTTTCCTCCAGGGGCGAGAGCGCGCTTTTATGCGCCCTGAAATCGGCCTGCGAACCCAGGGCGTTGGGCACAAGCTTGCCTTCGGGGGTGAGCAGGTGGGAGGGATAGACTACGTCGTACAGCGGCCTCGCCTCGAGCGAGCCGCCCGAGCCGGCTATTATTACCGTTCTTATGCCGGTGGATCTCTCCACCAAATAGCGGATATTCTCTCCGAGCGTCTCGCCGTAGAACGACGAGCGCGCGCTGATGACGGCCCAGCGTCCGGCGCCGGCCGGCCGGTAGATGTCCAGCCGCCAGTCCCCGCCGCTGTCGCTGACCGAGGCCACGGCGTAGGAGCTCCAGTAGACCCTGAAAGTGTCGGCGTAGCCGGCTATCAGTCCTTCAAGTTCGCCCAGCTCCGCGCCTTTCTCTTCCCGCAGGCGGGCCAGCGACTTGTAATACGGTTCATAGGCTTTGCGGGCTTCGGAGACGGTGACCGTGGGGGCCTTTTTCCCCGAGAAATATGATTTTAAAAGCAATTCGAAGTGGCGCAGGTAGGTCCGGCCCTGGAAATCGCTGGCTAAAAGGGTCTGGCGGCCGTCCTTTGCCGTAAGCAGCCAGAGTTTCTTTGCGTAGCCGCTGACGGGCAGATGAAGCGCGGCCAGCTCCTCCTGCGGGCCCAGGGAGGGCAGCAGGGCGGCCAGGCTAAGGTTAGAGAGGACTATTCTGTCGCCGGGCCGCAGAGTCTCCAGCACCGCGCAAAGCGGCCCTATGCGCGAGGCGGTGTAGCCGGCGGCGTCCTTCCATTCAAGCAGGGCCGGGTCTATTCCCGCCGTTTCGGGAGAGCCTTTTTCGTAGACGGCAAGGTCGGAGGGAGCGCTTACGGGGGCGGGCGGGGCCTCCTCGTTCCAGGCCGGGAGTTCCTCCGGCGCCAGGTAGGCCCGGGCTTCCTCTATGGAGCGGAGCGCGGCCGCTTTCGTTCTTTCATCCAGCCCGCCGAGCGGGACCAGCGCCGCCACCTCCCGGAACAGACCGGCCTGCGTCAGGTTCCCGCCGCCGGAGGCTCTCTCCGCCAGCGCCGCCGCCAGGGCGTCGGACTTTACGCCGTCCAGGGCCGCCCGGGAAACCGGATCTTTTTTTAATTCATAGCTGATAGCGTCGAAGAAGGCCTCGGCGCTCCGCAGCCTGAGCTTCGCGGCCGCGCCGGCGTCGAGGCCGGCGGAAAGCGGCGGGAAGACGCAGAGCTGGAGTAATATTGAGAGAAGTGCGGCTCGTAGCATACAATTATCGTAGGTTAAAAAAAACTTTATGTAAACCTGAAAGAAGCGGCGCCGCCGCGCTTCGCCTCAAAATGAAAACCGCCGGGAAGCCGGCGGTTTTTCCATCGCTTCGCGTGGATTTATACGCCCAGTTCGGTTTTGAGCACTTCCAGCGCTTTGTCGGTGTCGGAGGCGTTCATCAGCAGCCGGCCGCTCGCGCCGCCGAAGGAGGTCCCGTAGACGGTGGTAATGTTTATATTGTTCTCGCTGAGCAGCCTGGTCAGCCGAAGGAGCTGGCCCGGCTTGTCCTCGAGTTCGAGGGAGATCATGGAGGTCTCTATGGTGGTGAAGCCGGCCCCGGTGAGGATATGGCTTACTTTGCGGTCCCCGTCCACGGCTATGCGGACCACGCCGGAATCGTCGCGGATCTCCGAGGCCAGGCCTATAATATTGATGCCCTCGTTGGCGAAAAGCTCCACGAACTTGGCGAGCGCGCCGGGGACATTGGGGAGGAACACGGTGTATTGCCTGATAAGTTTTACTGACATAAGTACTCCGGACCACTGGCTTTTGGATAATCTCAGCGGCGGGAAAATCGCCGTACCACTATTTAATATTTTTTTGAGCCCGCGGTAAACCCCGCATTTCCCCGCTGGGCGAAGCGCGCGGCAAGCGCCATCCAAAGTTATATAATCAAACTATATTATGAAGCTGCTACCTGAAGGAAAATCCCGGGGCCTTTCCGGGCTGGCGCTGGGGGCCGCGGCGCTTTGCGGGATAATGGCGCTCAAAGCCGCTTACGACCTTTTCACGCTGCTCGAAGTCTTCTCCACCCCGGCTTTTTACCTCGCGCTTGCGCGGGCCACCGTGCCGGTGGAAATGCCGCCGCTGGCGGGCCTGCTGATCCGCAATATGCGCTCGGTCTTCGTCTTCTCGCTTTTGTTCTGGCTTTCCGGTTTCGTCCTGGCCCTCGGCGTCAGGGCCCGCAAGGACTGGGCCCGGAGCGGCGCCGTCGCGATGCTGTATTTGCTGAGCGCGGCCGCCATGCTGCTCCTGCTCTACCCCTGGCTCGCTATCCCGCGCCCGCTGGTTTACGGCGAGGTCTCGCTTGCGCCGGAATTTAACGCTTCGGTCAGGACGGCGGCTTACGTGGCCAGGATAATAGCGCTCCTGCTCGGCAGCCTTTGCCTGTGGTGGGCGCTGGCCCTGGACCGGAGCGAACTGAAAAACGAATTTTTAATAACACCGGGAGAAAGACGATGAAAAAGAACGCGATGAAGGTCTTTGCGGCGCTGGCCCTGGTTCTCGCCCCGGGCGCGGCATTCGCCGGCGGCTTTAAAATGAACTGGGTCGAGACCGAGGCCGTGCTGGACAAGGACGGCAAGGCGCAGGTCTCCTACGCCGTCAGGTGGACCGGCCAGGGCGGGCAGCTGCACGGCTTCTACTTCGAGGGCTTCCAGGAAAACCCGGTGTTCGACTATGAGCGCGCCTACGCGCTGGACGATACCGGCAAGCGCTACGGGCTGGAAATAAAAAAACTTAACGACAGGAAATACGATATCGTCCTGGCCGGCGGCGAGGCCTTTGCCAGCGGCGAGATCACTTATTTCTTCCGCTACGCCGCGGACCTGCAGGCCTCGGGCAACCTTACGCAGACCATGTCCGGCGACAAGCGCCTGGCGGTCTTCAACTGGTCCCCGGTACAGTGGGACGATCCCCTTGAGCACGAGGCGCTGGTGGTGCGTTTCCCCGCCGAGCTTTCCTCCCCCGCCGTGGACGAGCAGGCCCTGGCGAAGCTGGGCTTCCTCACCGAGAAGTTCGTGAACGCGAGGTACATGATAGACTATCCGACCGTAAAAAATACGTCGGGCAAAGATATTTTCAGCGTAAGGTTCTTCCGCAAGGCTCTCGAAAGCCGTTATCATTTCCAGGTGCAGGTTTACCTGGACGCCGCCGTTTTTAACCTGAACACCATGGCTTACGGCAGCCTTACAAAGGCCGCGCCGACCCGCACCAAGTACCTGCCCGCCGAAGAAAAATTTTATATGAACCGCTATTTCCCGGCCAGCATGATCGCCGGGCTGCCGGTCAGCAGGCGGGAGACAATGTTCCTTATCCTGGCCCTGGCCGCGGCCTTCGTCGTGGTCCCGTTCTTCATCATGACCATAAAGCACAATGCGATGCTGACGGCTCAGGCGGGCATTTCAAATATCAACTGGGAGGCGACGGACTGGACGCCGCCTAAAACGCAGGTGAGCAGCTTCCGCGTGCCCGGCAAGATAGCCAAGAACCTCAGCCCGCTGGAGGCGGGGGTGGTGATGGGGCTGCCGCTGGCCGAGATGCTCGGCCTGATGGTCGCGAATATGGAGCGCAAAGGCCTGGTCAAGGTCGTAAGCTATTCCCCGCTGACCGTCGAGCGCCTGCCCGGGATAAGCTCGAGTAATGACCCCTATGAATCGGCCCTGCTTTCGGCGATGAAGCCGGACGGGACCCTGGACCAGGCCGTCGCCGGATCCGCCCTGAAGACCCTGACCGCCGGGCTGGAGCAGAAGCTCTGGGACTGCGACCTGGAGGCGACGAAAAAATATTACAGGGACGAAGTGGAAAACTACGGCCACCGGGAGACGGACACCGACAGGGGCTATTACTGGGGCGGCTACCACCGGCATTATTACGGCAACCGGAACAGCCCGTACTACGACAATGCCGTTAAGGCGGGGGACGGGCTCACGGCTTCGCTGCCGAAAGACCTGAGCGCCGGCTTCGATTCTTTCCGCGGCTCCAAGTCCTGCTATGAAGGAGCTTTCGCGAATTCCGCCTGTCACGACGCCTGCCATTCGGCCTGCCACGACGCCTGCCATTCGGCTTGCCACTCGGCCTGCCATTCCGCCTGCCACGGGGCTTGTCATTCGGCCTGCGTGAGCAGCGGGCATTAATTAAGAAATCGAGAGCCGGGAATCGGGAATCGAAGATCAAGAGAGAAGAAATGGATAAAAGAGAGTGGGTTAAGCGGGTGGATTGGATCGACGGTTATGCCGCGCGCATAAAGCCTTATGTGCGCGTGCGCCTCGCCGACTCGCTCCTGATAAAGATCCCCAACCAGACCCATAAGCTCAACCCGCAGGGGCTGAAGCTCCTGAAATTCCTCTTCGACGGCGGCAAAGCCGTTTCGGTGGTGGAGAAATATCCGGAGGATCAGCGGGAACAGATTTCTTTGGACATGTATTATTTCTTCCGCGACCTGATGGCCCTGCTGAAAGGCTGCTACGATGAGCGGGAAGAGCGCCTCGCCGTGGAGACGAAAGAATTCGCGCTCGGCCATAACAGCCTCCCGGTGCTGAGCGAGATCGCCGTCACCTACCGCTGCAACCTGGCCTGCAAGTTCTGCTACGCCGGCTGCGGCTGCCGCAAGGACGAGGAGCACCCCGACCTCCCCGTGGAGGATCTTAAAAAAATACTGAGCATAATAAAAGAAGAAGCCGAGGTCCCCTCGGTCAGCTTTACAGGGGGGGAGCCGCTGCTCCGGCCGGAGATCCCGGAGCTGGTGGCTCACGCCAAGTCCCTCGGGATGTGGGCCAACCTTATAACGAACGGGACCCTCGCCACAGAAGAGACCGTGCAAAAACTCAAGAACGCCGGCCTGGATTCCTCGCAGGTCAGCGTGGAGGCCGGGAACGAGGCCGAGCACGACGCTATAGCCGCTTTCCCCGGCGCTTTCAGGCGCACGGTGCGCGGGATAGAGAACATCATGAAAGCCGGGATACGCGTGCACACCAATACCACTATCTCGGCCCTTAATAAAAATTCTCTCGAAGGCATTTTGGACCTGGTTAAAAGCCTTGGCCTGAAAAAGTTCTCGATGAACCTGCTGATGCCGGTGGGCTCAGCGGGGAAGAATTTCGACGAGACCTTCGTCTCTTATACCGAGGCGGGGCCGCTGATCGAGAGACTGAAAGAGCTGGCCGAAAAGCGCGGCCTGGAATTCATGTGGTATTCGCCCACGCCAGTCTGCATCTTCAACCCGATAACCCGCGGGCTGGGCAATAAAGGCTGCGCCGCCTGCGACGGGCTCCTTAGCGTCGCCCCCAACGGCGACGTTCTGCCCTGCTCCAGCTACCCGAAGCCGTTGGGGAATCTCCTGCATGAGCGCGGTAATTTTAAAAAGCTCTGGGCCCGCGAGGACTTCGCCTGGTTCAGGGGAAAAAGCTTCGCCCACGAAAAATGCAAAGCCTGCCGGTACCTGGCGGTCTGCAACGGGGGCTGCCCGCTTTACTGGGAAAAGACGGGCTACGCCGAACTTCTGGCCGCCGAGGCCGCGATGGGGAGGATAGAATGAGCATATTGCCGCCGCCGCAAAAAGACGGGGAAATAAAATTCATGCTGGCCAAGGGCCTGCCGTACCGGGCGCGCATGACTTTGGTGGGGCTGCTTCTGACCCTGGGCCTGGGCCTGCAGCTTACCGTCGGTTTCTGGCCCGGCTTATGGGCCCTGGTCGCGGCGATGCTGATAGGGATAAATTCCGGCTACGAGGCCGCTCCGAAGCTGACCGGCGAAGAGACCTGGGAAAAAGTCACCCCGGACGAGTACGCCAAGGTGCGGCTGAAGGCCGACCAGCTGAAAAAGTGGGACGAGGACCTTTTCGACGGGAGCAGCATACGGGGCCTGGCGGGCTTCCTTGCCGCCGGGGTTATCTGCTCCACCGCTTATATCGCGGCCGCCGACAGGTGGTCTTTCCCGGACGGCTCCTGGCTTTATTTCGGCCTGGACGCCGCGGTCCTGATCTTCCCGATGTGGTTCATAGGCACGCGCGACTATCTCAAAAAAGACCGGCTGATAATAAAGATAAACATGCTCGAGAAGGTCATGGAGGCGCTGAAAGACCCCAGCGACGTGCAGGTGCAGCCGATGCTGGCCCTGGAGGCCACGGATAAAGGCGCTAAAGTTCCCGAGGACGCCAGGCTGATGGTGAAGCTCGTGGGGGCGCCCAAAGATTTCTACGGCCTGCAGGTCCAGCTCTCGGTGAACAGCGTGCAGGGCAAGGACTATCCTTACCTGTACTGCGTGCTGATCGCCAAGGCCGGCTCCGGCCTGCTTGCGAAGTATGAAGAGCTGACCGTCCAGCCCGAAAGCTCCGGCGTCTCCGACTTCGTGAAGGCTTTGTTCGGGATGAACAGCACGGATATCCTGTACGAGTCCAGCCGGTCGGGCGAAGTGGACATCATAGTGGTGCGCCAGCTCACCACGCGCACCAGCGGCTATTACACCCCTCCCGGGGCGGCCCTGGGCGTGGTGGAGTCCGCGCTCAGGCTCGCCCGCGCGCTTATGGCCAGGAACGGCAAACCCGCGGTTGAAAAGAAAGTCGGGATTTAATAAGATATATAGGTATCGTCACTCCAATTTCTTTGGACCGTGACTTTCTCACCGGCAAACGCCAACCGAGGTAATATGTGGAACTATACAGATAAAGTCTTCGAACATTTCAAGAACCCCAAGAACGTGGGGGAGATAGAGAACCCCGACGGCATCGGCGAGATCGGCAGCATAGTCTGCGGCGACGCCCTAAAGCTCACCCTCAGGATAGACAAAGCCTCCGACAAGATCACCGACGCCAAGTTCAAGACCTTCGGCTGCGCCAGCGCCATCGCCTCCTCCTCCGCCCTTACCGAGATGGTAAAAGGCCTCACCCTCGACGAAGCCGCCAAGATCACCAACCAGCAGATAGCCGACTACCTCGGCGGCCTCCCCGGCGAGAAGATGCACTGCTCCGTCATGGGCATGGAAGCCCTCGAAGCCGCAATAAAGAACTACCGCGGCGGCAAAGCCGAAAAAGTCATCATCGGCCAGGCCGAAAAGATCGTCTGCAAATGCTTCAGCGTCACCGATTCCGTCATCCTCAAAGCCATAAAGCTCAATAACCTCCACACCATCGAAGAAGTCACCAACTTCACCAAAGCCGGCGGCGGCTGCCGCCAGTGCCACGGCGAAATAGAAAAACTCCTTAAAGACTACTGGGCCGAAGCCGAACATAAAAAATTCGACAAAATGACCGTAGTCGAAAAAATAAAAATAATAGAAAAAGTCCTCGCCGAAGAAATAAACCCCAAGCTCAAAGCCGACGGCGGCTGGATGGAGCTCGTAGACATCCAGGGCCAGAAAGTCAAACTCCGCTTCCTAGGCATGTGCCACGGCTGCCCCTCCTCCGGCGCCACTTTAAAGAACGTAGTAGAGAAAGAATTAAGGGAACGAATTGATCCTGCGATAGAAATAGAAGCGGAATAAATTACGTTAGCGGAGGGGCGGACGCAGGGGCCGGGTTAGCAAAACCCTCTCGGAGCCCGACGCTTGCGTAAGCGCGGAGGGCGAGAGCGGGAGTTGCGAGCACGGTGTGCGAGACAACGTTTTTGCGTTCCGGCCCCTGTGGCCACCCCGACTGGGCATCTCGCGGCTCTGTTCTTCAGGAGAAAATCATATGGAAAAAGTCTATTATTTCGACAATAACGCCACCAGCCGCGTCGCCCCCGAAGTCGCCGCCGAAATGCAGCCCTTCTTCAACGACCTCTACGGCAACCCCTCCAGCATGCACTTCTTCGGCGGCGCCAACCAGAAATACCTCGACCTCGCCCGCCAGCGCGTCGCCACCCTCCTCGGCGCCGCCCCAGAAGAAATAGTCTTCACCAGCTGCGGCACCGAATCCGACTCCACCGCCCTCTGGTCAGCCGTCCGCGCCTTCCCCGATAAAAAACACATCATCACCACCAAGGTCGAGCATCCCGCCGTCCTCAACGTCTGCAAGTTCCTCGAAACCCAGGGTTACCGCGTCACCTATCTCCCCGTAGACAATGCCGGCCAGCTCAACCTCGCCGACCTCCAGGCCGCCCTCACCCACGAAACAGCCATAGTCTCCATCATGTGGGCCAATAACGAGACCGGCGTGATCTTCCCCGTAGAAGAAGCCGCCCGCATCTCCCACGCCAAAGGCGCCCTGTTCCACACCGACGCCGTGCAGGCCGTCGGCAAGCTGCCCATAAACCTCAAGGACGCCAAGATAGACTTCCTTTCCCTCTCCGGCCATAAACTCCACGCCCCCAAGGGCATAGGCGTACTCTACGTCAAGAAAGGCTCCCGCTTCGCCCCTTTCCTGATGGGCGGCCACCAGGAGCACGGCCGCCGCGCCGGAACCGAGAACGTCCCTTATATAGCCGGCATAGGCAAAGCCGCCGAACTGGCCGGCGCCAATCTTGAAAAAGAGAACACTTATGTGAAAGCCCTGCGGGACCGCCTCGAGGCCGGCCTGCTGAAGATCCCGAATTCCCGCGTGAACGGCGGCGGCGCTAACCGCCTCCCCAACACCACCAATATCAGCTTCGAATACATAGAAGGCGAGTCCATCCTCCTGATGATAAGCGAAAAAGGCATCTGCGCCTCCTCCGGCTCAGCCTGCACCTCCGGCTCCCTCGAGCCCTCCCACGTCCTCATGTCCATGGCCGTCCCCCAGACCTACGCCCACGGCTCGGTGCGCTTCTCCCTCAGCGTCTACAATACCCAGGAAGAGGTGGACTATATAATAAAAGAATTCCCGCCCATCATAGAGCGCCTCCGCTCCATCTCGCCCTTCGCCGACGGCAAACCCCTGTTCGGCATGGAATCCTGCGAGCCGCACCACCACTAGCGCCGAGTAACCAGCGGGCGGCGTGAGGACGGGCCCTTGCGGGCCCGTTTTCATTTCATCTGAAAATATTCATTTTCATATGAAAATATTCTTGTCATTTACCGCCAAGAAAAACCGTTAAAGATGCCCGCTTGTATTGGCATAAAAAATGTTCTGTGATTGGCGTGACAATATGAAATATAAATTGCCCGGATAATCAGGAAAAGAGAGAACCTGCGGCTATTTAGTGTATTATTATATTCGTATCGACAGGATAGGGAGCGCATGTTATGAATAGTTCTTACAGCAAAGCTTACAAACTGCTCGGAAGGTCGGGGAAAGAGGCGGCGTGGTTTATAGCCGCCGGGCTGGTTTCGTCCGGGCTTTATGTGCTGGTGTGCGGTTTGATCGGCTTGGAAGGGGCTTATGCCGGCTACGCGTCCTTTAAAGACTCGCCCCCGCTCAAAGGCCTTATAGCCGGTCTTCCCGGAGACATATTTACGGCCTGGTTCGCCGCGGGGCTTGCTGGGCGTTTCACCATGGACGCGCTCTCCGGAGCCCCGGAAGGGATGCTGCATTATGCTAAGGGCTGGTTCTTGCGCAAGGTGATCGCCGATACGGTCGTCATGGGGCTTATCTGGGGACCGGTAATGTTCCTGATAAAAACACCCTCTCACAGCACTCTTCTGACCTTATGCTGGATCCTGGGGGCGGGCTGGCTGAGCTTAAGGCTGCCCCTCTGGCTGAACGCCAGCGTGGCGGAAAACCTGGGCCTTTTCGAGGCGATGAAGCGCAGTTACACCATCACCAGCGCGCAGGTATTGCGTATCATTATACTTGCCGGCGCCCCGCTGATCTTAGCCGGGATCCTGTCGAAACTGTTAAGTAAAATACTGCCGGGACAAACCGTCCCACTGTATTATTTTAAATCTTTGCTCGATAGCGCGGCGGCGGCTTTTACCATGGGGATCTTCGCCGTGCTTTATCTCGAGCTGAGATCCGGGACTACGGCGACGGAACCGAAAGCGGCGGAAGAGACCCCGGCTTAGGAGCGAGGAAAATATGAAGACTGAAAATAATAAAGACTCCGGTTCCGCGCTGACCGTGAAAGGCCTCTCCAAGAGCTTCGGCGCGAAGCGCGCGGTGGACGGGCTCGAGCTCGCCATCCCTGCCGGGGAATTCCACGCCCTGCTCGGGCCTAACGGCGCCGGGAAGACCACCACTTTGCGGATGGTCGCGGGCCTGCTTCGCCCGGACGCCGGGGCGGTGTCTATTTTCGGCCACGATATTTCGAAGAACGCCACCGCCGCCAAAGGCGTCACGGCTTTCCTGCCCGACGACCCGCTTCTTTACGGCAAGCTGACCCCGCTCGAATACCTCGAGTTCGTGGCCGGCCTCTGGGCGATACCCGCCGACGCCGCCGGCAAGCGCGCGAAAGAACTGCTCGAATGGCTGGAGCTTTGGACCAACCGCGACGAATACGTGGAAGGTTTCTCCCGCGGAATGCGGCAGAAACTTGCGCTGGCCGGGGCGATGATCCACGAGCCGAAGCTGATGATCCTCGACGAGCCGCTCACCGGCCTGGACGCCCGCGCCGCCCGCTCCGTGAAGGATATGCTCGTGGCTTACGTCAAAAAGGGGAATACTGTGGTCCTTACCACGCATATCCTTGAAATAGCGGAGCGCCTGGCCGAGCGCATCAGCATCATCCTTAACGGGCGCATCGTCGCGCAAGGGTCGCTGGACGAGCTGCGCTCCAGGACCGGCGCGGCCATAGGCGCCGGCGGCGCCACGCTCGAGGACGTCTTCCTCGAGCTGACGGAGCCGGCATGAAATTCAAACCCGGGAGCTGGCTCTGGCTGCTTGAGAATGAAATGCGCCTGAGCTGGCGCGGAGTCAGAGGCAGCCATTTGCAGGTTATAGCCTGGGGCGGCGGGCTGTTATGGCTCTTTATGCACTGGGGCGCCTGGACGGCGCTGCCCGGCGGCTACGGCGTCGTGCGGGCCATGCTCCAGGTCCCTATTCTCCTGGGTGGCATTTACTGGCTGTGCGTCTCGCTTCTGGTCTCGCAGACCATGGTGCACTCCGTGAACGCCCTGATAGTGCGCGGGGACCTCGACCTTCTTTTATCCTCGCCGCTGTCGCAGCGCACTATTTTCCTGGTGCGCGGCCTCGGCATCGCGGTAAGCGCGGCGCTGCTTCCTGCTTTCGCCGCGCTTCCTCTGGCTCACGCCGGGCTGCTGCGCGGGCACCCGGAACTGATGGCGCTTTACCCGGTGGTGGCCGCCACAGCCCTGGGCTGCGCCGCGACGGGCATACTTCTTACGATGACGCTGGTGCGCCTGCTGGGCGCGCGGCGGGCCAGGACGGCTGGTCAGATCATTTCCGCCGTCATCGGCGTGATCTTTTTCCTGGCCTTCCAGCTTCCGAACGCCCTGCCTGAAGGCGCTAAAAAAAGCATCGCGGACTGGTTCAGGAGCCAGGCGCTTGACGCCGGATTTTTCGGAGCGGGCAGCCCGCTCTGGTGGCCGCTGCGCGCGATATTCGGCGAGGCCCTGCCGCTCCTGGCGGTCGTCCTCGCCGGGGCCGGCGGTTTCTGGCTGGCGATCAGCCTTACTTACAGCCGCTTCATAACCGGAACGCAGGAAACTATTACCGGCGGGCGGGCTTCCTCCCACGCTGATAAAAGCGCCGGGCATGTATTCCGGTCCGGGCTGGTCCGCGTCCTGCTGCTGAAAGAGTGGAAGCTTATCGCGCGGGATATGCAGGTTATCTCCCAGTCTTTGCTGCAGCTTCTTTACCTGGTCCCGCTCGTTTTCATCGGGCTTAAATCCGGGCCCAAGAATATGGTGATAATCCCGGCGTTAGTGGGGGCAGCTTCCATGCTGGCCGGCAACCTGGCCTGGATAACGATCAACGCCGAGGACGCGCCGGAGCTGATGGCTACCGCGCCGGTACCGCTATTCAGGGTGCTCGGGATAAAGGCCGCCGCCGCCGTCCTGCCCGTGCTGGCTATCCTGTTCCCGCTCGCCGCCTGGTGGTCCCCGCGCGGCCCGCTGGCCGCGGCCTCGCTTCTTCTGTGCGGCGCCGGCGGGATGGTCTCAGCCGCCCTGATCCAGATCTGGAGCCCCCGCCCCGGCAAGCGCGGCGACCTGAAAACCAGGCAGAAGCAGGGCGGCCCGGCCGGGTACATAGAGTTGCTGAGCACCGTAGGCTGGATCGGCATGGCCGTCTGCCTCGGCGGGCGCCCGAACTATCTGCCGGCGGCGATAGCGACCTGCTGCGTCGCCCTGGTCGCCGCCTGGGGCGTCGGAGAAAGCGCGCGGGAAGAAGTCTGGGGTATAGGCGTCAGGGTTGAATCTTGACCCGAGCGGCGTTAAAAAATTTAATAGTGTCCCATAGTCGTACACGGAATCAGGCAACCGCGAAAGCGATGGTGGCGTCTTTAATGGCGCACCGGCCTTTCAAATCCAGCAGTTTTGACCAGTACTGCTGCCAGCGCTTCGGATCGTAAATCCTTGTCATCAGCACCCTGGCCACTGCAAGCACTCCCTTGTCCTTCCACGACGCGCCTATCTTCTTGATGCGCCGCCCCATCTCGCGCATAACCCTTTCCAGCAGGCTTATCGCCTTCGGCGGCATATACCCCATCTCAAGCCACTTTTCCACGACGGTGAAGGTATGGTCCCCGGCGTTGCGCAGGTAGCTGGCCGCCGCGTGGTAGCCTTTATTCTTGAAACTGCGCGCCAGCGCGTCCATCGACTGCCGGCTTTCCAGAAGCTGCCCTTCGATCTGTTCCCGCATCTCCTTGGGAATACTCCGGTATTCTCCCTCGGGTAAATCAATTTTAATTATCCCGGACAGCTTGTCTATATACGGCTCCCGCTGCGGCTTGCGCAGCCCGTCCTCCCACAGCGCAAAACCCAGTTGATGCGGGATGTGCCACTGGCACCGCTGGATATCCTGCGCCAGATTGCCAAGGACTTCCTGCCCCTTTTCACCGTCTATCGCCACCACCGGCGGCAGGATGCCTTCCGGCTTGGCTTCCAGCATCTGCTTGTCTATCTGCTCCCAGCTTTCGTCCGCCCATACGCCAAGCGGCACCAGCCGCCTCGGCGAGCCCGTAACACCCATCATAAGGCGCAACTGGCCGCGCGTGCCCTCGGCGCTACCCTGGCGCTTGTATCCCGTACCGTCAGCCATAAGCCCTTGCAGCGATTCCCAGGTCTTCGCCCTGAAAGCGCCTTCCTGCAGGCTGTCCCAGTCGCCGCCCGCCATCCACCGCTGCCCGCTGCTTCGGGGCACTTCCACCTGTGCCAGCGCGACCATCCGCCCGCCGCCTTTGCGGTAACTCAAGTCGGTCATGGTTTCCGCCGTCATCCGCTTCAGTTCAACCGTCGGCCGGACCCGCGGCTCTATCTTAAGCAGCGGCCCCAGCACGCGAAAGCGCTTGCCGCAGACCGCGCATACCACCTGCCGCGTTTCCACCGACAAAGGCCCCAATTCCGTTCTCAGCTTTCGCGGCTCACGCTTGCCACCGCTGCGGTAAGCGCATCCCAGGCACATCTGCCCCTTGGAACCACGCGCCTCGTGCGGCAGCCAGTTCCCGTCGCCTTGTCCCGAACATAACAACTCTATGACTCTTTTTTGATAGGCGTTGATAACGCCCTCAGCCGCCTTCGCGGTCGCCTCACGGCCCCACTTGCCGACGGCGTGAAGAATCTCGTTGATATTTACTTCGCCATCTTGTAGACTAGCCACAAGCTCAAGTCGTACTTTGATTTCCATTTTCGGTCCACCTTTCCTTGCTAGGGTTTGGTGGACCCAATTTTATCAACTTGGTGGCATGGCAGAATACCGAAATGCCATCAAAAACCACTATCATGTACGACAGCATTTTCTAATCCTAACATGATGGTGAAATAGCTCGTCGGTAGTCCGTCGTTAATTCTTTTGCTAAGCCTCCGTTTCTGAATGTTTTTGTGCCACTTGGCAGCACTTCTCTGAATAATTTAGCT
>JAJZPF010000034.1:912-31393 GCA_021811315.1 bacterium | reverse complement strand
AACCCTCGAAAGGCAAGATGACCAAGTATACCGAGAACGGGGTCAATAAATTAAGCACACAGAGCGTAAAGAACAGGAAAACGGTATATAAGGACAATGCCGGCGGGGCTTCCGGCGCGAACAATGTGCCGGATGTACGGCGGGCCGATCCGATAGCTGCCAGTTCGCTGGCTATCACCCTCGGTGTCGCCTACAAGTTCTAAAGCGGGCTTGGCCCCCCCGGCTCTGCGGGGGGGGGCTGAGATGAGCGGCAAAGCCGGCACAATGAAGAAAAAGTCAGGTTTTGTTCACCTGTAATTAAGCCCCAATTTGTATAATCGTTGTAAGGAAGAATGATGCGTGTCGAGGGAGTGTTATGAGCTGTTCAAATAGGATTTTCAGGGCGGCGCTGGCGCTTGTACTGCTGTCCCTGCCGGCTATGACGGGGCGGGCGGGGACCCTGCGCGCGGCGGCCCCGCAGGCGGCTCCGCCCGATAAAACGGATATTTATTCCGCGGCCGAGGCGGACTTGAACGCCGTTGAGGAGGATGATCTTCATGGGACTTCCCGGTCAGGTAAGGAGGCCTTTGAGGAGGAGAAAACCGGCGCTGAGGAAGAGGATGCCGCCGATGAACTGGCCGCGGCGGAGCTGGATATGAAGGAAGTCGACGACGACGCCGGCGAGATCCGGGAACTGGAGGGCAGGGAGGCCGTGGACGCGGATCTCGAGTCTGAAAGAAAGGGCGGTGCGGATCGAACCGACGAAGACCTCTCCGATATGAAAGAGATCTCTGAGATCGATAATGAAACCGAGGGCGATTCCGAGTCCGGAGCGGACGACAAGGGAGAGCGCATAGAGGCGGAAGACGAGGGCGTTGAAGAGGCGGGCGATTAATATGGACATTACCAAAAATTTCCTAAGAACGATCCTTGCCGCGCTGGCTATAACGGCTGCGGGGCTGTGCGTCGCTTCAGCGGCGGAGAAAGCGGCTCCGGCTCCCTCCAGGGCGGAAACGATAGGTTTCTATTTTAACCGCACGGTCCCGGAAATAGAGTCGCTTCGCGTCCAGGGCTATGGCTACGGCGAGATCGTGAAGATCCTGGTGATAGCCGAAATGTCCAGGAAGGATATCCCTTCACTTCTAAAAGAGAATAAGAAAGGCTACGGCTGGGGCACCCTCAGCGGCATGCTGGGGCTTAAAGTGGCCTATGTAAAGATCCGGGTGGACGAGGCCCGCCGGTCGCTGAAAATAAGCGTTCATCCGGAGGTGAAGAAAGGAACTGGGAACTAGAATGCCGGTGCTATGCGGGATGAGGAGGACTTATGAAACTTGGAACTCTGCTCTCTGTCGTTCTTCTGATGTCGTCGGCGCCGGCGGGCGCCCAGGACGTGCGCTCCGAGAAAAAACCTCCCAAAAGCGAGTCCGCGTACCGCGCGCTCCCGAAGCCGAAAAAGGAAACAAAGCAGTGGGACGCCTCCGTTTCAGCCGGCCTGATGTCGGATAATAATATCTCCCACCTGCTGACCAACTCAAATACTAAAAGCAACGCCAAAATAAAGGACAATGCCGTTAATCTGGGGGCGAGCCTGTCTTACGCACCTTCATACGCCGAAAAAGCGGGGCTTGAGCTGGGTTATGAGTATGACTCCACCGATTACCGCAAGCACAAGACGTTCAGTTCCCATTCCCATTCCCTTACTGCCGACCTGTCGCCCAAACTTAGCCGGAACTTCGGCCTGGCCCTGAGCGGGGACCTGGGCTGGGTCGGAGATAAAAAAAGCGTCATCTCCAAAGGGCAGGACGCCGGCGCGGGGCTTATCTGGTACGGCCCCTCGAAGCTGCATTTAAAGGGCGGCTATGAATACAGCCATGAGAACGTGGTCATAAACCACGCCAAAGACGCCGATTCCGGCGCCGTTTATCTCTCCGTAAACAAGCGCTTTTATAAGCGTCACCTGGCCTTTGCCAGCTTCCGCCTGCTGTCCCATAAAGCCGCGGGGCCTGATTATTCCTATCAGGCCAGATCGGCCGGGCTGGGACTGGTAAGCCGTTGGACGCCGGACCTCAAGCTCTCCCTCGCTTTCTTTCACAGGGAGAAGTTCTATTCGAACCTGGATACCAGGTTCCTTAAGAAGAGGGAGGACCGGACAGACACTTTGGTTATAAGGCCGACCTTCAAGGTCTTCGGGGGACTGTACGCTACGGGCTCGCTGGCGCTTTCCAGCAATCATTCCAACGTGGCGATAAAGAGCTATTCCGACAGGACCTATTCCGTCGGGGTAGAGGGGCGTTTTTAGTCAGAGTTTTGCGGCGGGCGCGGGCGGAAGCGATATCCTCACCGTCAGGCCGCGCCCGGGGGCGGAGGAAACCTCTATCTTCCCCGAGAAACTTTCCACCAGGGCCCTGGCCAGCCCCAGGCCCAGCCCCGAGCCGGAACTTGAATAGCCGCGCTCAAAAAGGCGCGGCAGGTCTTCGCTCCTGACCCCGGGTCCGTTGTCCTCCACCGTGATCACCGCTTTTCCCCCTGCTTCCGCGGTGCGCAGCGTTATCGTACCGCCCGCCGGTATGTTCTTGACGGCATTGTCTATTATATTAAGCAGGGCTTGTTCCAGCTTCCCCGGCTGTATCAGGGCGTAAACTTTGCGCGTATCTGTTTCTATCTTCTGAGATTTGGGTCCCGCCAGGACCGCCGCTTTTTTCGCTATCCGGGTTATTAAGACCGACAGGTCCTCCGGCCGGGGCGCCGCGGCCTTGTCGCCCTCCATGCGGGAATAGGAAAGTATGTCCTCGATGACCACTGTCATCGTCTCCAGTTCCGCCAAATTGCTTTCCAGCACTTTTTTCATCTCTCCCTCTCCCGGCTTGCCGAGGAGGAGCACCTCAGTCTCGCCGCGCATGATGGTTATCGGCGTTCTGAGCTGGTGGCTGACATTGGAGGCGAACTGGCGCATTTTAACGGAGTAAGCCTCTATCGAGGCCAGCATCCCGTTCAGGACGTCTATCAGCCGTCCGAGCTCACCCTCTCCCGGCAGGCTCGGGATGCGCTCGTTCAGCGCGCCCCCGCTGACCGTCTCGGCCACCGCGGCTATGCGCTCTATCGGGGCCAGTGCGCGGCCCGCTATGCCCCAGCCGGCCCAGCTCATCAGCGCCAGGAGGGCCAGCGAAAACAGGGCGATATTGAAGACGGTAAAACCGGGCAGGCTGTTCAGGGGGGACTGTAAGGGAAGGCTCAGCTCCAGCCAGGTCCCGCCTGAGACGGCCGGAAGGAAAAGCGCGGCGGTTCTCAGTTCCGCGCCGCCTGGAACGGAATAAGTCCGGAATTGCACGCGTTTTCGCGGCACAGCGGCCTGCAAGGCTGTTTGCGGGGGCCGGGGCAGCCCGGGGTCGGAGCTGTAGAGAGTATTTCTGGCGGCGTCGTAGATATCCAGGTACAGCCCGCCTGCTTCGTCGGAGAAAGCGTCCAGGCGGGGGCGCAGCAAGTCGAGGCGCAGGCGGCCGCCGCCCTCCAGCAGTTCGGAGACCTCGTCGGCGGCCGACATCAGTCTTTTGTCCGCCTGGGAGATCAGGCCGCGCCGGTACGAAATTCCGGCGGCCAGGGCGGCGACCAGGAAAAGCACCGCCGTGGAGGTTACGTAAAGGATGGCCAGGTGTCTGCGCAGCGTCATTTTCCGCCCGTGCCGGCGTCGATCTTGTAGCCTATGCCGTGAACCGTCTGTATCAGCTCTTCCTCGCCGCCGGCGGCTAT
The DNA here is from genome assembly GCA_021811315.1 of bacterium. Classification (GTDB taxonomy): domain Bacteria; phylum Elusimicrobiota; class Elusimicrobia; order Elusimicrobiales; family UBA9959; genus UBA9959. Next base: position 27,667 of record JAJZPF010000034.1, on the reverse strand, counting down.
TTTCCGCCTCAGCCGGCTGACATGCACGTCCAGGACGTTGGAGTCAACCTCGAAAGAGCCTTCCCAGGCGTGTTCCCAAAGAACTACGCGGCTTACCGGCCTGCCCGCGGAGCGCATAAGCACCTCGAGAAGGGAAAGTTCCTTATTGGTAAGCGCCACGGGCTTCGCGCCGCGCGCGACCTTGCGCGCCCGCACGTCAAAGACTAGGCTCCCCGCGGTAAGGACGTCAGTGGGAGCCTGCGGTGCGCGGAGCAGCACCCGGATCCTGGCGATAAGCTCCCTGAAGGCGAAAGGCTTGGTCAGGTAGTCGTTAGCGCCGGCTTCCAGCCCGCGGACCTTATCGTCCACCGAGCCGCGCGCCGTAAGCATGATCACCGGCGTCGTGTCTCCTTCCTCGCGCAGCGCTTTTAATACGGAAAAGCCGTCCCGGTCCGGAAGGTTCACGTCCAGGAGGATGATGTCGTAAACCCCGTTCAGGCTCTGTTTGGCGGCTTCTCCGGCGGTATAGGCGGTGTCCACCGAAAGTCCCTCCTGTGTGAGCCCTTTCTTAATGAAGTCGGACAGTTTTTTTTCGTCTTCTATTACCAGCGCCCTCATACGGTCTCCTTTGCCTTGTTCCCAGCTATATCCTATCAAAATCCGTGCGGCTTTTCCGCCCTGCCTGTTTTGAAGATTAAGGAAAAGTCAGGTTGGTGTAATGCAAAAGTCAGCCCGGCGGCATATACTTTAATCGAGGTGGAAAATCATGAAACCGCAGATACTTATAGCCGATGACAGCGACGCGATGCGCACGCTCTACAGCCGTATTTTGTCGGACGGAAGGTATTGCCTGACTTTCGCCGAAAATTACAGGGAAGCTTCGGCGCTTTTGACCGCCGGGACCTATGATTTCCTGATAACCGACCTGATGTTCCCGGACGGCTTCGGGACCGAGCTGATAAAATTATTCAGGGAAAAAAGTTCCGGTGACAAATGCATGCTGGTTTCCGGAACGCTCACACCTGAAAGTGCCGCCGAGAAGGCGAAAGAACTTGCCATACTTGAATGCCTTCCAAAACCGTTTAAATTGGACTATTTGCTCGGCCTGGTCAGCGCTGCTCTCTCCCCGGATACCGGGAATGCCGCGGGCGGTGAGTGATCCCCGTATTGCTTCCCCGTTCCCGGCCCTGCGTGGCCGCCCTATTGCCTCAGATGATGTTCAGTTCTTTTCCGACTTTTCTGAATTTCTCCACCGCAAATTCAAGGTCCTTTACGGTGTGCCCGGCGGTGACTATCGTGCGCAGGCGCTCCTTACCCTTTGGTACCGTCGGGAAGCCGAGGGCGAGCGCGAACACGCCCTCTTCGAAAAGGCGGGTCGAGAATTCCACGGCTTTCGCCGTCATGATGGGCGTGATGGGCGTTACCGAGGCGCCCGTGTCGAAACCGGCTTTCTTCAGTTCCTCTTTCAGGAACGCGGTATTGTCCCAGAGGTTTTTCAGGTGCCGCGGTTCGGTCAGCAGGATCTCCAGGACCGCGAGGGAGGTGGCGGCCACCGACGGCGGCTGGGAGCTCGAGAACAGGAAAGGCCTGGCCACCGAGCCCATATAGTCCCGGAGGCTCTGCGTCGTGGCCGCGTAGCCTCCTACCGAGGCGAAAGCCTTTGAAAGGGTCCCTATCTGTATCTCCACCTTGCCGTCCAGGCCGAAGTGGCTCACCGTTCCCCGGCCCTCTTTCCCTATCACGCCGCTGGCGTGCGCGTCGTCGACCATCACGAAAGCGCCGTATTTGTGCGCTACGGCCACCACTTCGTCGAGGTCGGCGATATCCCCGTCCATCGAGAACACGCCGTCGGTCACCACCATCCTGCGGCGGGCGCCCCTGGCTTCCGGGGTTTCGAGTATTTCGGTCAGGTGCTTTATGTCCTTGTGGCGGTAGATCTTCCGCGGGGCTTTCGCCAGGCGCGCCCCGTCTATGATGGAGGCGTGGTTCAGCTCGTCGGAGATAAGGAGGTCGGCTTCGCTGGACATCAGCGACTGGCAGACGGCGACGTTGGAGGTGAAGCCGGACTGGAAGAGGATCGAGGCCTCGGCGTGCTTGAATTCCGAGAACTTCTTTTCCAGCTCCTGGTGTATCGACATGGTGCCGATGATCGTGCGCACCGCGGCGGAGCCGACTCCGTATTTCTCTATGGCTTCGATGGCGGCCTTTTTCACCTTCGGGTTATTGGCCAGGGCGAGGTAGTTGTTGGAGGTCAGGTTCACCACTTTCTTGCCGTCGATGACGGAGACGGGCTCCTGCGCGGACTCCAGCACCCGGGGCCTGATAAAGCGGTTTTCCTTTTTAAGGGCGGCGACTTCCTCGTCGGCGAATTTCAGCGTGTCGAATTTCATAGGCGGTTCTCCCTTCCGGTAAGTCTGTTAGTATGATATAAAAAAAAGGCCGGCAAAAAAATGAGGGAAAATTTATATTTAATCGCGGGGAAATTTAGTAAATTATAGGTGGCCCTATATGCCGGAACTTTCAACCTCTCTCCCGCCCGAAGACCGCCTGGTGCTTCTCCCGAAGAACCCGGGGACTTTTTTCGCCTTCTGGCAGTTCTCCGCGAGCCGCGCGGAATCCTTCCGCCTGGCCTCGTTTGCGCCGGAGATAGAGCTGCGCCTTTTTTACGCCGAGGACAAGACCCCGGCCTCCTCTCATAAAGCGGAGTGGCAGGCGGGCCGCGCCTACCTGCCGGTCCCTGAGCGCGGGGGGAACTGCGAAGCGGCCCTTTACGCCCTGCGCAACGGCGCCTGGGAAAGGCTGCTGGCTTCCAACCAGGCCGCCGCCCCGGCCGCGGCCGGCATGGCCGAAGACAGGGCCTACGCCAGCCTGGAATTCCATAAGAAGGTCCTCTCATGAGCTCGCGCGGCTCCCTGATGTTCCTGCTTCACGCGCATCTCCCGTACGTGAATCATCCCGAGGATTCCGCCTTCCTCGAGGAGAACTGGTTTTTCGAGGCCGTCGTGGAGACCTACGTCCCGCTCATCTCGGTGCTGGAGCGCCTCGCCGCGGAAGGCATCAGGCCCGGCGTGACCATCTCTATTTCCCCGACGCTGGGCGCGATGATGGAGAACGAGGCTCTCGAGGATAAGCTGGGGCTGTACGTGGGGTCCCGCCTGGAGCTCCTGGAGAAGGAGCTCGAGCGCGCCCAGAACGAGCCCGCCCTGCTTAAAACGGTGAAACTTTACCAGAAGCTTTATGGCGACGCCGCCGGGCTGCTCCATAAGTACAGCGGAGACCTGATCACCCCGCTCAAAGCCCTGCAGCACGCCGGGCAGATAGAGATAATCATAACCTCGGCCACCCACGCCGTGCTGCCGCTGCTCACCAGGCCCGAAGCCATCCGCGCCCAGCTGGCCGCCGCCGCCGAGGACTACGAGGACCGCTTTAACAGGAAGCCCTCCGGTTTCTGGCTGCCGGAATGCGCGTACGAGCCCCGGCTGAATTCCTACCTGAAGCTGTCCGGCTTTAATTACACCTTTACGGAATCTCACGCGGTGGATTCCGCGCCCAACGGCGTCTACTCCCCTTACCGCACCTCCAACGGCGTGGGGCTTTTCGCCCGCGACGCCGCCAGCTCGCGCGAAGTCTGGAGCTCGCAGACCGGCTACCCGGGCGACCCGGCCTACCGTGAATTCTACCGAGACCTCGGTTACGACGGAGACTACGAGTATCTGCGGCCTTACTTCGGGCAGGACGGGATCAGGCGCCCCCTGGGCCTTAAATACCACTGTATCACCGGTTCCGGGACGGACCTCTCCGCCAAACAGTACTACGACCCGGACGCCGCCCTGGCCAGGGTCGAGGCGCACGCCTCCGACTTTCTCGCGAAGCGCCTGAAGCAGACCGAGGACCACTACGCCGCCCGCGGCTCGGGGCCGCTGATAGTCAGCTGCTACGACGCCGAACTGTTCGGCCACTGGTGGTTCGAGGGCCCGGCCTTCCTCGAGGCGGTGATAAGGAAAATAAGGGCCGAGCGCCTGCCGCTGCAGTTCGTCACCCCTTCGGAATACCTCAACTCCTGCCAGGAGCCGCAGGAGATCGCGCCCGGGATCTCTTCGTGGGGGGAGAACGGCTACTTCGATCCCTGGGTGAACGAGTCCAACGATTTTATCTACCCCGCGGTCTACGCGGCCACGGACAAGATGATAGAGACGGCCAACCGCTTCCGCAACCAGGACCTTTCCCTTCTAAGCGCCCGCGCTCTTAACCAGGCGGCGCGCGAAACGCTGCTCTCCCAGTCCTCGGACTGGGCCTTCCTCATTTATATAGGCTCCCACGCCGAATACGCCAAGGGCCGGCTGGAGGCGCACGCGGCCAACGCTATCAGGCTGCTTGGGGAAGTTATAGAGAAGCGCGTGGACGAGCAGGCGCTGGCGGTCCTCGAGAAGAGGAACAACGTGTTCCCCAGGCTTGATTTCCGGGTCTTTTCCTCCACCTCAAAATTCTGAAAAGCAGAGCGATAAAAAAACCGCCCGGCGTAAACGGGCGGTTTTTTTTTGTCGCTGCCGGCGCCTGCTAGGCGCGGGCTTTCGCTTTCAGGGCTTTCCAGGCTTTCGTGAAGTCCTCTGGAAGCGGCGCCACGAGCGTTCTTTTCCTGCCGGTGGAAAAGTGCTTGAAGCCGATGCTGAGAGAATGCAGCAGCATCCGCGGGGCGGTGGGCCCGCCGTAGAGCTTGTCTCCCATTATCGGGTGGCCTATGTGGGCGAGGTGTATCCTTATCTGGTTGGTGCGGCCGGTCTGCGGGTGGATCTCCAGCAGCGCGCAGGTCTTCGCCCTCTCTTTGACCACATAATCCGTCAGGGCCTCCCGGCCGTATTCCCACACTTTTATCTTCTTGAAGCCGCTGGCGCGGCCTATCGGCGCGTCGATGGAGCCCTTTCTTTCCGCCGGGATCCCGGAGACTACGCCTATATAGGTTTTCTCCATAACCCGCTCCCGGAAGCCGTCCGTAAGGGACCGCTGGGCGTCCACGTTCTTGGCCAGCAGCATCAGGCCGCTCGTATCGCGGTCCAGGCGGTGAACGAGCCCCAGCCTTTCTATGCCGCCCTTGGCCATCTCGGGCCGGGCCGAATAGATCATAGAGACCAGCGTCGGCTCCCCCAGCAGGGAGGCCGCCGGGTTTATCTCCCAGTTGGCGGCGTTAGGGTGCACCGCCAGGCCCGCCGGTTTGCTTATGGCTATCATGTCCTTGTCCTCGAACAGGATCAGGTCCTCGAATCCGTCCTGGGCTTCGTCCGAATCAGGGGATGAAAATTCCACGACGCTGCCTTCGTTAAGGATATAGCCGGGCTTTTTCGCCTGCCCGTTCACCGTGGCCAGGCCTTCCTCCGCCAGGCGCCGCGCGAAGGAACGCGCAAAGTTCTCTCCCGTTTCGCTCAGGAAGACGTCCAGCCTTTTGGGCTCGCCGGAATATATTATTTTGGTTTTTTTCATATTTTTGCCTTTGACCGCATTCTTAGAAATATCGCCGCAGCGGCCGCGAAGACCGCGGCTGAGATCAGCTGCGCCGGCGAAAGGCCGAGGCGCAGGGCGCCCCGGTCGTCGCCGCGCAGGAATTCCACGGAGAAGCGCAGCGCGGCGTAGAGCGCCGCGTAAAGCGCGAGTACCGCGCCCGGAGGAAGCTTGCCCTTATGCGAGCGGCGCAGCGCCGCGTTCAGCAGGAAAAAGATCGCCAGGTTCCCCGCCGCTTCGTAGAGCTGGGTCGGGTGAAGCGGAACTCCGAGATAAAGCGGGTTGACCTCCGAGGCCGGGTCGGTAAAGGTGACGGCTACGGGGCAGGCGGTCGGCCGGCCGTGACAGCAGCCTGCCATAAAACACCCGATCCGGCCGAAGGCGTGCCCCAGGACCAGGGCCGCGGCGAACAGGTCGGCGGCTTTCAGAGCGTTCAGCTTCGCGCGGCGGGCCGCCAGGAAAAAAACGGCCGCGCCGGACAGGAGCCCGCCGTAAAAAACAAAGCCGTACCGGAAGCTCTTCAGGAGGTAGGCGGCCCTGGAAAGGAAGTCAGCGCCGAAGTCTCCCCAGTAGGTGGCGGCGTAGAAAAGCTTGGCGCCGAGCATCCCGCCGAGCACGGTGTAGAAGATAAGGTCCGAAAGCGCCTCCTTTTTGAACCCGGCGGCCTCGGCCTTCCGGAAAATATATAAAATCCCCGCCAGGTAGCCGCAGGCCACGAGCAGGCCGTAGGCGGGGAGTTTAAAAGAGCCGAGGTGGAAGATTATGGGGTGCATAGAAAGCAGTACCGGTAGAACGCGGGGCCGGAAAGCCCGGGGAGCTAACCGTTCTTTTTTATAAAGTTCGCGGCCCGGCCAAAGCTCACCAGGGGCGAGGCCGCGATGCCGCGCTCCCTGCAGAGCTTCAGCAGGCGGCCCGCGGCGTAAACCTTGTCCGCCAGGCCCGCGGCTTTGAAGTCGTTGGGGCCGTCGCCGAAAAAGACCACCTTGTAGCCCGCGGCCTTCAGCCGGCGCACCCGGGAGGCCTTGAAAGCGCTCAGGTCCATGCGCTTAAGGAAGGGGTAATCTATCCTGATGCCGCCCTTCACTACCCGCGCCCTGCCGAAAAAAGATTTAACTTTAACGCCGTGCTTCTTAAAGAACGGGTCCGCGTACAGGTCTATCCCGCCGCTGGCGATCTCGAAAGGGACGCCGGCTGCCTCGCAGAAAAGAATGAAGTCCCTGAACCCCGCCCTTGCCCGGACTTTTTCCCGCACGAAGCCCGCGATAACTTCCTCCGTCAGCTTCGCCCCCGCGAAGGCGCGCTTCATGAAATCCTCGACGCGCACTTTAAGCGAGTACGACTCCTCTATCGTCTTCCTGTCGGAAAAGCCGTAATGCAGGAGCAGGTGGTCCCCTACGTCGCGCAGGGTTATCGTCCCGTCGAAGTCGGAAACGGCGGCCCAGCCTTTCATCTTACCGCCTTCAGGAACTCTTCGCGGCGGCCGGCCCGGGCCAGCTTCAGGTAGAGGTTGTATTCCTTCTGCACGCCGAAGGTGGATTTGTCCCCGTTATAGGAATGCCCCGGGTAAACGGCGGTCCCGTCCGGCATCCCGGAAAGCTTCACGAAACTCTCGTAAAGGTCCTCGGCGCTCGAGCCCGGCAGGTCCACGCGGCCGCATTCTCCCACGAACAGCGTGTCCCCGGTATAGACTCCGCCGCCGGCCTGGTAGCAGACCGAGCCCGGGGTGTGGCCGGGCGTATGCAGGACCCCTATTTTCAGGGCGCCCGCCTCTATCTTTTCGCCGTCCTGCGCGATGCGGAGGACCGGGGGCTTGCCTTCTAGCATGAAATGGTCGGCCTCGTGCAGGTAGACCGGCAGGTCGTTGTTCCCGCGGGTGAAAAAAGGTATTCCGTTCACGTGGTCCGGATGGGCGTGGGTAAGAAGCACGCACTGCAGCAGCAGGCCTTCTTTTGTTATGAACTCCTGCAGTTTCTCCGGCTGCCAGGCCGGGTCTATCACGGCCGCCGCCTTGGTTCCCTCGTCCCAGAGCAGGTAGGAAAAATTGTCCATCGGCCCGAGCTTGAACTGGCGCGTCCTTATCATTTGTCCGACTCCTTCGGAGGGGGGAAGCGGTACTCCGTCTCGTCCGGCTTTATAAGCCCCAGTTCCTTGCGGGCCGCCTGTTCTATCGCCGGTTTCCTGTGGATCTCCTCCAGCTTTTTCTCCAGGTCGCCGCGCTGCAGTTCCAGCCGGGATTTTTCCGACTTCAGGCGGCGGTACTCGTTGTAATTCTTGATAAGGCTGCGGAAGCCGCGGTTCCCCAGCAAAAGCGCGGCCAGCGCGAGTATGGCCAGGTATTTCAGCTTGAATTGTACGCGGAAAGGTTTCATCGGAAAAACTATGAAAAAGCCCCGCCGCTGCTCGGCGGGGCTTTCGCGGCCGAACGCTTACTTGAACTTGAAAACGGCGTCCTTCGCGTAGCGGGCCTTCTTGCCCAGCTCTTCCTCTATGCGGATGAGCTGGTTGTACTTGCACAGGCGCTCCGAGCGGCAGGGCGCGCCGGTCTTGATGGCTCCGGCATTGGTGGCCACGGCCAGGTCCGCTATGAAAGCGTCCTCGGTCTCGCCGGAGCGGTGGGAGATCACGGTGGCGTAATCGGCCTTGTGGGCCATCTCTATCACGCGGATGGTCTCGGTCAGCGAGCCTATCTGGTTAAGCTTTATCAGGATGGCGTTGGCGACGCCCTCCTCCAGGCCTTTCTTCAGGCGCTCGGGGTTGGTGACGAACAGGTCGTCGCCCACCACGCGGGCTTTCTTGCCCAGGTGCTTGGTAAGGTGGTCCCAGCCTTCCCAGTCGTCCTCGGCGAGGGGGTCCTCGTAGGAGATGATCGGAAAATGTTTCTTCCATTCAGTGTATTTGGAGGTAAGCTCCTGGTAGGTCAGGTTGGAGCCTTCGAACACGTAGCGGTCGTTCTGGAAGAACTCGCTGGCGGCGGAGTCCAGGGCGATCTGCACTTCCTTGAAAGTGTAGCCCGCGTCCTTGATGGAGTTGCAGATGGTCTCCAGCACGGCCTCGTGCGTGAAGATCTTGGGGGCGAAGCCGCCCTCGTCGCCGACCGAGGTGCTGTAGCCGGCCTTGGTCAGGACCTTCTTGAGCGTGTGGTAGATCTCGCAGCCCATGCGTATCGCGTCGGTGAAATGCGGCGCGCCGGTGGGGACTATCATGAACTCCTGGATGCTGATCCCGGAGTCGGCGTGCTTGCCGCCGTTGATGATGTTCATCATCGGGGCGGGGATCACGTAATCCTTGTGCTTCAGGCCGTAGGCCTTGCGGATATAAGCGTAAAGCGGGAGCTTGGCGGAGGCGGCGCCGGCCCGGGCCAGCGCCATGGAGACGGAGAGGATGGCGTTGGCGCCCAGCTTGCTCTTGGTCTGCGTATCGTCGAGCTTTATCATCATCTCGTCGATCTTGATCTGGTCGGCTTTCAGGCCGGTTATTTCGGCGGCGATGGCCTTATTCACGTTCTCGACGGCCTTTGTGACGCCTTTCCCGAGGTACCGCTTCCCGCCGTCGCGCATTTCCAGCGCTTCGTGGGTGCCGGTGGAGGCGCCGCTCGGCACCGCCGCGCGCCCGAACGAGCCGTCCGTCAGGAATATGTCCGTTTCCACGGTGGGGAAACCGCGCGAATCAAGGATCTCCCTGGCAACGATCTTTTTTATTTTAGCGTCCATTGTTTTTCTCCTGGGGCGGGGCGCTTAAGCGGCGCCTGGCCCTTAAAACTTCCCGCTCATTATCTTCTTGCCGGCCTCGTTAAGGGCGGCCGTTTTCCCGGCGGTGGGGGATTCCGCGTAAATGCGCACCAGCGGCTCCGTGCCGGAGGGGCGCAGGCCGAGCCAGCTGCCGTCTTTCATGATGAACTTGAAGCCGTCGGTGTGGTCTATGCGCCAGACGGAGGCCCCGGCCAGGTTCAGCGGCGGGTTCACGCGCAGGCGCTCGACGAGGACGTCCATATTGAGGTTCTTGTCCAGCTTCAGGTTGACCCTGGAATTCACGAAATTCCCGACGCGCTTGTTCAGGTCCGCGAGTATCTTTTTAAGCGGTTTGCGCTCGTAGGCCACCATTTCGGCGATGAGCAGGCAGGCCAGGATGCCGTCCTTCTCGGGCACGTGGTTCATGATGGAGAGCCCGCCGGATTCTTCCCCGCCGAGCAGGTACTGGCCGGTGCGCAGCAAATTGCCGATGTGCTTGAAGCCGACCGCGGTCTCGCGCACTTCCAGGCCGTGATAGCGCGCTATCGCGTCCGCGAAATGAGAGGTCATGACGGAGCGGGCGAACTTGCCTTTCAGGCCGCGGTTCTTGACGAGGTGCTCCAGGACCAGCCCCAGCACCAAATTGGGCGAGATCCAGGTCCCGTCGGAATCTATGATGCCGAAGCGGTCGGCGTCGCCGTCGCAGGCGAGGCCGAGGTTAAGCTTGTTCTTTACCACCGTCTCGCGCAGGACCCTCAGGTTCTCCTCGTCGGTGTCAGGGGCGTGGCCGCCGAAAAGGACGTCGCGCTCTTCGCGCAGGCCCAGCACTTTGGCCCCGGCTTTCTCCAGGACGGGGCGCAGGTAGGTGCGCGCCGCGCCGTTGACGGAGTCGGCGGCTATCTTGAGCCCGGCTTTCTTTATCGCGCCGAGGTCCAGCAGGGTGTCGAGCTGCTTGAAATAGTTGGCGTGGAAATCCTCCACCTTGATGATGCCGGCCGTAACTCCGTGCTCGAAGGGGATGTGCTTCTCCACCTCGGCTATGGTAAGGCTCTGGACCCTGGCTTCCAGGTCGTTGGTTATTTCGGGCAGCGCCGGGCCGCCCCAGTAAGGCGTCCACTTGAAGCCGTTGTAATGGGGGGGGTTGTGGCTGGCCGTGATCATCACGCCGCCCGAGGCGTAATTGCGCATCACTTCCCAGGCGACTACCGGGGTGGGGGCCTCTATGTCCGAGATCACCGCGGTTATGCCTTCCGCGGCCAGCGCCTCGGCCACGTTCCGGGCGAAATCCTCGGAGAGGTAGCGGGTGTCGTAGCCTATTATTATCCTGGCGGTCTTTGGCGCCGGCTTGCCGGCTTTGCGCAGGTTCAGGAGGTACTCCTCGCCTTTGTAGCCGTATTCTTTATTGTCGTTCACATGTTCGGCTACGGCGTGAGCTACGCGCCGCAAACTTGAAATGGTGAGGTCTTCGCCGATAACGGCCCGCCAACCGGAGGTGCCGAACTTGATATTTGGGGTTGCCATAGATACTGAAATATAGCATAAGAAGCAAAAGAAAGCAACGGAACCCAAGGGAAACCGGTGTGCATTGAGGGGAAATCATTAAAAGCGGGTGATTCAATTATATCGCGTATATTTTGTAAAATATATAGGCGATGAATAAACTTGTATTGGCCGTATCTCTTTTAGCCCAGCCGCTGGCCGCGGCGGTCGGCGAACCGGCGCTGGAGCTAAAAGGCTACCTTTCCTCCTGGACGCAGGACTGCGCCGGGACTTCCTGCCAGCTGCCTAAGCCTGGCGAGCGCAACCGCCCGGTGACCCTGCGCCTGGCCCTGCCGGCCGGCCCCGGCCAGGCCTCCGCGGCCCACGCTTCCGAGAAGCTGGCCCTGCCCGGCGGCGGCGAGCTGCAGGCCGAGCTCGATCTGTACGCGATCTGCCCGTACGGAAGCAAAGAAAACTGCGCCGGGAGATATTTCCAGGCCCAGGTTTCCCTTTCCGGCCCGGCGGGCGCTTTCTGCGCCGCTTCGCTCAACGCCGCCGACTTCGCGCCCTTCCCCGTGTTCATGTGCGCCGGCGTCGGGGCCGACGGGCGGCGCTTCGGGATCACCCTTCACCGGCAGCCTCTCTAGAATACCTACAATGAATAAAGAAACCCCTGACTCTTTTCCCGGGCTTTGCAAGACGCCCGAGCTGGCCGCTTATTTCACGGCGCTGACCGAGGCCGACGAGGGCTTCGCGGCCCATGTGCTCAAAGCCATGACCGCCGCCGGCGTGCGCGGGGCCTCCGTTACCGCGATGCAGGGACGGCTGCTGGAATCCCTGGCGCGGCTTTGCTCCCCCAGGAAGGCGGTGGAGATCGGTTCGCTCTACGGTTACTCGGCGCATTGGATCGCCCGCGCCCTGCCCGACGGGGCCCGGCTTTACTCGCTCGAGAAGGAGCCCGTCTGCGTGAACGCGGCCAAGGAAGGGATCGAGGCCTCCGGCCTGACGCGCAAGGTGACCGTCATGGACGGCCCCGCGCTCGAAAGCCTTAAGACCCTGGCGAAGCTCGCTCCCTTCGATTTCTGTTTTATAGACGCGGACCTGGAAAATTATCCGGCTTACCTGCGCTGGGCGGCCTCCAATCTCAGGCCCGGCGGGCTGGTCGTCGCCGGCGGGGCTTTCCTGAAATCGGGGGACTGCGCCAGGGCCGACGAAGCCGCCCGCGGGGCCGCCGCCCGCTCCATGCGCGAGTTCTTCCATGTCCTGTTCGACTCCGACCGTTTCCTTTCCTCCGCGGTCCTGCCCTCAGGCGAGGGCCTCGCCCTCGGCATTAAAAAGTAAAGGCCGCGCCGGCCGAAATCTATGAAAAAGCTGCTGCCGATAATTCTCGCCGCCGCCCTGGCCGCCTGCTCCGGGCAGCCGCAGGAGCGGCCGAAACTCGCGAAGAAGGGGCTGCCCGCCCCCGCGGTAAGCCTGAAGAAACTTATAGGCGCGCCCGCCGCAGAATTGAAAAGCTGGGAGGAGCTTAAAGGCAAGGTCGTAGTTCTTGAATTCTGGGCCACCTGGTGCGAGCCCTGCGTGGACGCCATCCCCGCTATGAACCTGCTCGCGGAAAGGTTCCGCGGCCAGCCGGTCGTGTTCCTCCATATCACCGACGAGAGCGAGGCGGACGTGCGCGAATTCCTCAGGACGCGGCGCATCGACGGCTGGGTCGCTCCCGAGGCCGGCGCCGGGGTCTTCAAAGCTTTCAGGGTTTTCGGCAGGCCGCATACGGTGCTGCTCAATAAGGCCGGGGAGGTGGCGTCTTTTCCTCCCGCCGGGAGCCTTAACGCGGAAATCCTGATGAGCCTGCTCGCCGGCCAGCCCGCCCCGGACTCTTCAGCCCCGGTTTCTTTGTCCACGGGCCTGGCCCTGGCGGAATTTTATATTTCGAAGTCGGCGGGGCGCGGGGGGACGGCGCAGTACGGCCCCGCCTCGCTGAACGCCGCCGCGATGTCGCTTGAATACGCGCTTGAATGGTTGTACGGCAGGATAGACAGTTTCGCTATAAAGCCGGAGGCCGGGCCGGCCATGGGGGCGTCCTACAATATCCGCTTTCGCCTGCCCGTCGAGCGCGAAGCTAAAAAAACGGAGTTTTTCCTGAAAGGGCTGGAATCCGCGCTGGGCCTCAAAGTGAACAGGACGGAGCGGGAGGCGGAAGTCTACGTGCTGAAGAAGGCTTCCGGCGGGCCCGTCAACGTGAAAGAGCGCCGGGATTACGGCGGGGCGGAGCTTAACGGGGCGGTGCTGGAGGTGAAAGGCGGCTCTTTCTCGGCGCTGGCTTCCAGGCTCAAGGAAGTCCTCCGGCAGCCTGTGCTGGACGAGACCGGCGCGCCGGGGCCTTTCGAGTACAGCTTTGAGCTGGCCTCGGCTGACCCCAAGGCCATAGATATACAGCTGCGTAAGCAACTCGGCCTCAAGCTCGAGCGCCTGCGCCGCAAAATAATCGTAGTAGAGATCTCCAAAATAAAATGGCCGTCTGATGGACACCGTCCTTGATACGGCACCAACACATGTTATGAAAAGACTTTCAACAAAGCCCACCGTCTACCTTATGGACGGCTCCAATTTCGCCATGAGGTTCTGGGAGAAGTCGGGCGGGACCTCGCCCGGGGAGCTGGAGCGCGAATTCATGAGCTGGCTCGGCGAGATCTCCAGGACCGAAACGCTGCGGGCTTCGTGCTTCCGCGTCGTCTTCGACGGGCCGTACCGCAAGTCCGGCGCGGCCGGCCCCTCCGTCACGGTCTATTACAGCGATTCGGAGCCGGCCGACGATATGCTGGTGGAGCGCGGCTATTTCATGCAGAGCGAGGGGATCCGCGCCATAATCGTGACCTCGGACAACGGCCTGCGCGAGCGGGCCGCCGCCGAGGGCGTGAAAACCATGACCTGCGAAACCTTCCAGCACATGGCCCAGGCCGAGCTGCGCAAGGACATACGGTAAAATTTGTAGAATAGTATGTCTTGCGGTGTCGGCGCCGTAGAAGGGCTTGTGGCGGAACTGGTAGACGCGACTGACTTAAAATCAGTTGGCCTTATGGCCGTGCGGGTTCGAGTCCCGCCTTGCCCATTTTAAAGATCTTGCGGAAAATTTCTGGAGGTAGACTATGGGATTTGCGCCCGCGGGGATAAAACTTATTGCCGGCGGAGTTGTCGCCGGGGCGGCCGGAGGCATGATCGCGGCCTGGTCAAAGGGGCTGGGTCTGCCGATCCTTTTCCTGGGCCTGGCTTTCGCCGGGTTCTCCGCCTACTTCTTCCGCGATCCCGAGCGCGACAAAGTCTTCGCCCCCGGCGAAATAGCCTGCCCCGCCGACGGCACCGTGATGACCGTGAAGAACGAGGGCACCCCCGGGATAACCGTGGTCCGCATCTTCCTCTCCGTCCTGAACGTGCACGTGCAGCGCGCCCCGATGGAGGGCAAGATCACGAAAACGAAATACACCAAGGGCAGCTTCGCGATAGCCTACAAGCCCGAAGCCGCCACCAACGAGCGCAACCTGATCCGCATCGACGGGGACTACGGCCGCTTCGTGGAGATCGAACAGATAACCGGCTCAATAGCTCGGCGCATAGCCTGCTACGTCAAGGAAGGGGATACCATCCGCCAGGGCGAGCGCGTCGGCATGATCTACTTCGGTTCGCAGGTGGCGGTCTACCTGCCGGAAAATGTGCGCGTGCTCGTGAAGCCCGGCGATAAAGTGGAAGGGGCCGAAACCGCGCTGGCCCTCTGGTAAGGAACTCATCCCATGCAAGAAATACAGGAAAAAAAGCGCATAGACATTGATAAGCTGAAGAAGACCGGCGCGATCGTGCTGCCGTCCATCTTCACCATCGCCAACATGGCCTTCGGCTTCTTCGCCATCCTGCTGGCCTCCGAGGGCAAGTTCGTGCAGGCCTCCTGGTTTATCGTCGTTTCCTACGCGATGGACATGCTCGACGGCCGCGTGGCGCGCCTGGTGCACGGCGAAAGCTCCTTCGGGGTCGAGATAGACTCGCTCTCGGACTGGATGTCCTTCTGCATAGCCCCGGCGTACCTGATGTACAAGCTGGTGCTCAAGGATTACGGCGTCTGGGGCTACCCCGTGGCCTTCCTTTACGTGCTGTGCGGCGGGCTGCGCCTGGCCCGGTTCAACCTGAAATCGCATTTCGGCGGCGGCTCCAAGGATTATTTCCAGGGCCTGCCCACGCCCGGCGCGGCCGGCGTGATGATCTCCTTCGTGCTGGCCTACAGCATGCTCGAAGGCGAAGGCGGCGTGCGCAGCATCCCCGGGGTCTCCTCGTTCATGCCCTTCGTTTACGCCGGCATCCCCTTTATCGTAGTGGCGCTGGCGCTGCTGATGGTGTCCAACGCGCCTTACGCCGCCTTCAAGGGCGACATGATAAAGCTGAACTCGATCAAGGGCATCCTGTTCCTCACGGCCATGCTGTCGCTGATCGTGGCCTATCCTCAGGACGCGCTCTTCATTTTCTTCTCCATCTACGCCCTGTCCGGGGTCTTCGGCGGGCTCTACAACCTGGTGAAAGGCAAGCGGGAGCCGGAACAAGCCTGAAGCCGGCATAAGCAAAAAAAAGGACAGGCTGCTTTTTAGAAAAGCAGCCTGTCCTTTTTTTGCGTCCCCGTTCCCCTATTTGGCCTTGGCGTCCTTTGGCTTTTCGTCCTGCTTCCGCGGGAAGAGGGGCGGGACTTTCTGCGGCTCCGCGCCGTCGGCGACAGGGGCGGCCATGCCCAGCTGCAGGTGCATCAGGCTGGCCGTGTGCGGCATGAAGGGGTCGATCCAGGCCGCTACCAGGCGCAGGCACCAGATCATCTCGTGCAGGAAGGGCTTAAGCGCTTCCGGGTTAGTCTTCGCCATCTCCCAGGGCTTCTTCGTGTCCACCAGGCGGTTCAGGATGCCCACGCCCTGCCAGATCTTTTCCAGCGCTTCGCTGAACTGCAGCGCTTCCATGCTGCGGTGTATCGCGGGCGTCCACGAGGAGAGTTCCCTGAAAGTCTCCGACTCCTCCGGCTTCACCGGCAGGCGGTTCTCCAGGTATTTGGCGGCCATGTTCATCACGCGGGAGAACAGGTTCCCGAGGTCGTTGGCCAGGTCCGCATTGTAGCGCCTCTTGAAAGCCTCCATCGAGAAGTCCCCGTCCTGTCCGAAGGTGACTTCGCGGAAGATGAAAAAGCGCAGCGCGTCCACGCCGTAGTCCTTGACGACGTCCTCGGCCCTTATGAAGTTGCCCTTGGACTTGGACATCTTGTCGCCGTTGACGGTCCACCAGCCGTGCGCGTAAACCTTGCGGGGCAGCTCCACGCCCAGCGCCATCAGCATGGCGGGCCAGATCACGCCGTGGAAGCGGAAGATCTCCTTGCCGACGAGGTGCACGTCGGCCGGCCAGAGCACGGGGAAATCGGGAGAGAGCTTCTCCGGGTTGTAGCCGGCGCCGGTCGCGTAGTTCAGGAGCGCGTCGAACCAGACGTAAACGGTGTGCTTGGGGTTGGACCGCACCGGCACGCCCCACGATACTTTGGTGCGGGACACGGAGATGTCCTTCAGGCCCGACTTCGCGAAATTGATCAGCTCCTGGGCCCGGTAGCGGGGGGAGAGGAAGTCAGGGTGCTGCTCGTAATGCTTCAGCAGCGCGCCCTCGTATTTGGACAGTTTGAAGAAATAAGTTTCCTCGCTTACCTGTTCCACGGGCCGGCCGTGGATAGGGCAGTTCTTCTCCTTCAACTCGCCCTCGTCGTAGAATGCTTCGCAGGAGCTGCAGTAGAGCCCCGAGTAGGAGCCGAGGTAGATGTCGCCGCTCTTTATAAGTTTTTCGAACACCGCCTGGACGCCCGCCTCGTGCGCGGGGTCGGTGGTGCGGATGAAATGGTCGTACTTTATGTCGAGGGTTTTCCAGAGCTCCCGGAAATCGGCGGAGATCCCGTCGCACCAGGCCTTGGGCTCTATCCCCTTTTCCTTCGCGATCTTCTCGATATTGGAGCCGTGCTCGTCGGTGCCGGTCTGGAAATGGACCGGGATCTCCTTCGAGCGCAGGTGGCGCGCCAGGATGTCGGCGGCCAGCGTGGTATAAGCGTGGCCGATGTGGGGCTTGTCGTTCACGTAGTAGAGCGGAGTTGTGATGTAATATTTCTTTGTGTTCATTTTTTATTTTCCCGGGCCGTATCAAGCCACCGGCCTGACCAGGTCCTCTATCTTTATCCCGCCCCGCTCGCTCTCGAGCAGGGCTGTCTCCAGCAGAAGGTAGTAAGAAACGTTGCGGTCCGCCATGCGGCGCAGGTCCAGCGTGCGGCGCAGAAGCACCGTAAATTTTACCTTGGCCGGGCCCGAGGCCGCCGCCCAGGAAGAGCGCGTTTTCGCCAGAAGCAGGTCCAGCAGGGTCTTTACTTCCTCGCGGGCTTTGTGGCTGTCCCGCGGCAGCCCGGCGGCGAACTTGAAGATCTTCGACTGGTCCCCGGGGCGCAGGGCAGAGACCTGCTTGAGAAAGGCCGCGGCGTCGGCCGCCTTTTCAAGGGAGCCGGCGCCGAGGGCCGCCAGGGCGGCGGCCTGGACGGGCTCCGTTCCCTGCGCTTCGAGTATGGTCTTTAAAGCGGCGGCGGGCAGGCGGCCGAACTCCACCATGCAGGAGCGGGAGATGATGGTGGAAAGCAAAGAGGTCTTTTTCGAGACGGTGAGTATCACCACGGTCCCGGGCGGCGGTTCCTCCAGGGTCTTAAGCAGGGCGTTCTGGGCCGGGGGCATCATGGCTTCCGCGTCGCGCACGATAAAGACCTTCCACTTTGCGAGCATGGGCTTCTGCTGGGCCCAGCGCGTAAGCTCGCGCATAGTGTCGATCTTCAGGTTCGAGCTTTCCGCCTCGTCGAGGAGGGCGGCCTGGAAAGCCGTATCCACTATCCGGATATCGGGGTGGGCGCCGCTGGCCGCCTGGAGGCAGGAAAGACAGGCCCCGCAGGAATCGGAGAGGTCCGTATGGACCCTGGCGGGGGGCAGCTCGGGTTCGGGCGCCGGGGCCGGTGCGGCCGCCGCGGCGAACAGGTCGTTCTCGTCCGGGGCGGGGGGGGCCGGCGGCCTTTCGCGGTGCTCGGTGTGGGAGCAGTTCAGCGCTTTGGCGAATTCAACCGCCGTCAGGAATTTGCCTATGCCCGGCGCGCCGTGGAAAATGATGGCCGGCGGAACGCGGCCCGAGCCGATGAGGGCCCGCAGGCGCTTCACCGTATTATCCTGGCCGAGTATGGATGAAAATGACATATTAAAAATCGAAGATCGAGAATCAGGAATCGAAGACTACTAAAAAAGCGTTGGCCTTATTTATTTTTCCGTTTAACGGCTAATATTTTCGCCACGCGCGCGCGGATGTCTTTCTGAATGTCTTCTATCGGGCGGCCGCCGTCGACGCGCGTTACGCCCGGCCTGCGCGCCAGCAGTTTATACGCCCGGTTGACGCGTTTGCGGAACTGGTCGGGCTCGCTTTCTATCCTGTCGCGGCCCTGCGTCAGGCGCTCCCGCTGGGAAAAAACTTTATCCGGGATGTCGAAGACTATCGTGACGTCCGGCTTGAGGTCCATAGTGGCTATGCGGTTCAGCGTCTCCACCGTTTTAAGGTCCAGGCCGCGGCCGTAGCCTTGGTACGCCGTGGTGGACAGCGTGTAGCGGTCCGAGATAATTACTTTCCCGGCTTTAAGCGCGGGGATTATTTTCTCCAAAGTATGTTTTATTCTCGAGGTTTCGTAGAGGAAAAGCTCCGTCATCGGCTCGATAACGCTTTTCGGGTCCAGGAGGATCTCCCTTATCTGCTCGGACAGGCGGGTCCCTCCCGGCTCGCGGGTGACCATGACTTCATGCCCAAGGCCCTCCAGCCAGGTCTTCAGCAGCGCCGCCTGCGTAGATTTTCCCGACCTGTCCGGCCCTTCCAGAACTATAAAAATGCCGCGTTTCATAACTATATGATAGCAAAGCCCCTAGCCCGGAGGGTAGAGGCTGGCGGGCCGCGCAAATAAAAACCCCGGCGCTTCCACCGGGGTTTTTTATTTTCACTGCGCCGCTGTTACGAGCATTCCGAATAACCGCAGTCGTGGCAGGTGGGCCCGGAGCAGCCGGACTCGTAGCTGACGTTGGAGGAATAGCACTTGGGGCAGTACTGGGTGCGCGAGGCCTCCCACAGCTCCAGTTTTTCCTGGCCGTTTATCTCCAGGTCGGTGGCTATGATGCCCGTGCGCTTCAGGTGGCTCCTCAGGGCTACGGCGATGGCGTGCGCCACGGAATTTATCCGGTTCTCGCCGAGGCCCATCGGCCTGTCGCCTTTCACCGAGTTCAGGTGCTTTATGATCTTCACCGGGTCGCCGCCTTCCTCGAGGTACTTGGAAAGCAGAATGCCGATAAGCGAGGTCATCCCGCTTATCTCGGTCCCCAGCGGCGGCATATTGGTGAAAACCTGGTAGGGGCCGTGCTCGTTGTAATTGATGTGCACGTGCAGCGGGCCGTAGCCGGTCTTAAGCTGGAAATACTCCGACGAGACGCCGAAGGACTGGTAAGGGGCTTTCTTCTTTTTGGTCTTGGCCTGCGGCTGCGTGCCGGGAGTGGAGGCGATGTTCAGAACCTGCTGCGCTTTGCAGCCGTCGCGGTAGACGGTAAGGCCTTTGCAGCCCAGCTTATGGGCAAGCAAATAGCAGTTCTTCACGTCCTCCACCTTGGCCGAGGTGGACATATTGATGGTCTTCGAGACGGCGTTGTCGATGTGCTTCTGGAAAGCCGCCTGGATCTTTATATGGTTCTCGATGGAGACGTCGTGCGCCGTCGGGAAGAGGTCCTGGATGTGCTTCGGGATCTCGTGGATGCCGCGCACGGCTTTGTGGTTGGCCTCTATCTTTTTCCAGAGCGTCTTTTCGTCCAGGCCGAAGAAATCATGCTCTTTGGCCACCTGTTTGAAAAGGGTGTTCACCTCGAAGAAAGTGTCCTTGGCCTCGGCGTCCTTGTTGTTCTTCAGGGCGTCCAGCGCGCGGGCGTTGAAGCGGGTATAGGCGACGGCGAAGAAAGGCTCTATGCCCGAGCCCTGCAGCCCGGCCGCTATCGCAATGGTCCCGGTCGGGGCTATGGTGGTGCGGGAAGCGTTGCGCGGCTTCGCGGCCACGCCCCTGAAATGGCGGCTTTCCGCGTCGTAGATGGAGCCTTTCCAGTTCTGGAAGACGCCGCGCTCTTTAGCCAGCTCTTCGGAAGCTTCCATCGACTTCTCGTTAATGAACTTCATGACCTCTTCGGCCTTTTTCAGGCCGGCGGGGCTGTCGTAGGCCACGCCGAGCTTTACGGCCGTCTCGGCCCAGCCCATCACGCCCAGGCCTATCTTCCTGTTGCCCTTGGCTATCTTCTCGATCTCGGGCAGCGGGTAATTGTTGATCTCGATGACATTGTCGAGAAAGCGCACGGCCATCGCGACGGTGGCGGCCAGGCGGTCCCAGTCCATGGTCCCGTTCGTCAGTTCGCCTTTGACGTAGTTGGCGAGGTTTATCGAGCCGAGGTTGCAGGACTCCCACGGCAGCAGCGGCTGCTCGCCGCAGGGGTTGGTGCTCTCTATCTGCCCCAGCTCCGGCGTCGGGTTGGAATTGGTTTCGTTGATGCGGTCTATGAAAACTATCCCGGGATCGCCGCTGGCCCAGGCGGATTCCACTATGGAAGTGAAAACTTCCCTGGCCTTGAGCGTGCCGGAAGCCTCGTTATTGCGCGGGTTGATCAGGTCGAAGCTGCCGCCCGTTTCCACGGCCTTCATGAACTTGTCGTCGAGAGCGATGGAGATGTTGAAGTTCTCCAGCACGCCGGCCTGGGATTTTATCGTTATGAAATCCTTTATCTCCGGGTGCCAGTAGGGGAGGATGCCCATATTGGCGCCGCGGCGGGTCCCGCCCTGCTTCACCACGTCGGTCAGCTTGTCGAAAAGCTTCATGAAGGAGATCGCGCCGGAGGCCACGCCGTTGGTCTTCTTGACCGTGTCGCCCTTCGGGCGCACGCGGCAGAAAGAGAAGCCGGTGCCGCCGCCTGATTTCTGTATCAGGCTCTGCGCGGTCAGGGCCTTGGCTATGCCTTCCATGGAGTCGGGCACCGGGAGGACGTAGCAGGCGGAGAGCTGCTGCAGGTCCCGCCCGGCGTTCATCAGGGTGGGGGAATTCGGCAGGAAGTTGAATTCCGCCATCATATTGTAGAAACCGGTCTTCCAGGCGTCGGCGGCCGCGCGCGCTTCGTCTATTTCCTTGTAGGCTTTTTCGAGGTTGCCCACGAACTTCATGAAATTAGCTTCGCGCTCGGACGACTCCGCCAGGCCCTCGTGGAAAATGAGGGTGCGGGAAGCGGCCTCGCCGGCCTTGTTCTTCAGGACGCGGTAATTCACGCCCTCGAAGACGCCCCATTTCTCGGCGTCGTGGTGGAAGATGATCTCTGAAAGGGAAATATTGTGAGCTACGCGCTCGAAAAGGTCCTCGGGCGTGTTATCGTCCCTGAGATACTTGTCCTTTATGACCTTGGCCTGGTTCTCGCTGACGCTGACTGACTTCCTCGCGATTGTTCCGGTCTTCATGCTGGCGGTGTCCTTGGTTTTTTATTTCCCAGGACTTTTCAGTAAATCTGTTCCGACCGCGCCCCGCTCCGGCTCCCCCTGGCATTTACGAGCTGGGCTTTGTGTCTTGAACTGAACTAAAAAGCTTTTGGAATAGCTTTAATCTATCAATACTGAAAACCCTTGTCAAATCTGCCGACGGTGGCCGGAAATAAACCGGATTCCGGGGCAAAATTGTTATAATAAAAATACGGTTTTTCCCAATGGAAAAGAAGAAAAAACAGGGACTTGAACTTTCCCAGGACCAGGTTCTGCGCCAGGACCTGCGGTTGTTTTCCGTGCTGGCCTCGCCGGAGCGTGATTTTCTGCGCCAGGCGGCGGAACTGGAGGCGGACCCGCTCTTCATTAAACTTACCTCCCCCGGCGCCGACGGGGCCGCGCCGGTAATGCGCCGCCGCTTCGCCGGCGCCTCGTACGCTTTCGGCCTGGCCTGCGGCGACGAAGCCCTCGCTTCCGCCGCCGGTTCCGGGGGCGGCGCCGGGGAGTGGCTCGCCGAAAGGCCGGCCATGCTCAAGCTGGCCCAGCGCGCCGGCCTGCGGAATTTCGAGAGATATTTCCTTTCGGACGTGGTTTTCAGCCCCGCGGCGGCCGCGCGCGCCTCCGGGCTTACCGCCGCCGAGGCTTCGGCCCTTAAAAACTTCGCGGACGCTTTCGTGCTCGCGCACGAGAGGATCCCGCCGGCCGCCCTGCCGGCGCTGTACCTGCGCTGCGCCGCCAGCATAAGCGCGGAGGAAGGCGGGCTTTCCATCGCCTACTCCCACCCGGCTTATTTCCGCGGGGCCTATAATATCGACAATGCGGCGCTTTCCCGCCTTATGAAAAGCGGCTCGCTGAGCCGCAGGGAAGCCGCCAGGGTCCGCGCGCTTACCTCGCGCGCCCAGCGGATAGCCTGGCGCAAATCCGGTTTTCACCGGGCGCTGACCGCGCTGGTCGCGCGCCAGGAGGCCTTCCTGCTCGGGAAGGCGCCGCTGAAGCCGTTCAGCCAGCGCGAGCTGGCGGCCCAGGTCGGCTTAAATCCCGCCACCGTCTCCAGGCTGATAGCCGCGAAGACCGTAATGGCCCCCTGGGGAGAGGAAATAAAGCTGGGGAATTTGTTCAGGAAGAAAAACGCGTTTATTATTGATATAATAAAAAAGGTTACAGGGGCGAGCGCAAAAAAGATGACCGATAGGGAAGTCGCGGAGTCCCTGAGATCCGTTTACGGAATACGCGTTTCACGACGCAGCGTCAATCTTTATAGGACAACACCTTAACCTATGCCCCATAAAAAAGAAACAGCCGCTCTAGACCCGGTCCAGCGCAGCCTTTTTAACGCGGTGTTCCTTAACGCGCAGGAGCCCATGCTGGTGCTGGACAGGGAGCTTTCAGTCCTGCAGGTGAACAACAGCGCGCTTAAGCTGCTCGGCTGGACCGCCCAGGACCTTTCCGGAAAAACAGCCTCCGCGCTGGTGCTCCAGAAGGACCTGGCCGAATTCTCCGAAATGACGGAGCTGGCCGCCCGCAAAGGCGTGGTGCGCAACTGCCGCTTCTACATGCTTACCGCCGCCAAAAGCATCGTGAGACTTTTCCTGACGGCGCAGGCGCTCAAGGACGAGGCCGGCGAAGTGAACGGCTTCTGCCTTTACCTCTCGCCCGTCTCTCCCGACGAATGGTCCTCGCTGAAGGACCCGCACGTTTTCAAGAACGCGGCCCGCAAGCTCGGCCGCCTTACCTCCATCGGCCAGCTTACTTCGATGTTCGCGCACGACATTAAAAACCCGCTGCACGTGATACTTTCCACGTCTGAACTGCTGCGCGCCCAGGAGGGCCTGACGGAGCAGACGAAGACAGGCGCCGAGCTGATAGAGCGCAACGCCCGCCGCGCCTCGAAGATAGTGAAGACGCTCCTGGACTTTTCGCGCAGCGGCATGTGCCGCCTCGAGCCCTACTCCGTGGCGGACGCCGCCGAGTACGCCCTCGAGCTCATCGACAGCTCGCTGAAGGCCGCCAAGGTGCGCGTCGAGAAAAAGCTGGAGAACGCGCCCAAGGTCTTCCTCGACCCGCACTACATGCACAGCGTGATCTACAACCTGCTTAACAACGCCGCCCAGGCGCTCGAGGGCGCCGCCGACGGCTGCGTGACCATAAGCTCCGGCTGGCTTGAATCGGAAAAAGAAGTTTTCCTGACCATCTCCGACAACGGCCCCGGCCTGGAGCCGGCCATGCTCGAAAATCTTTTCCAGCCCTTCTTCACCACGAAAGACAGCGGAACCGGCCTGGGCCTGTACCTGGCCCGCCAGATAATGGACGAGCACGGCGGGCGCATAATAGTGGCCTCCTCGCCCGAGGGCGGCGCAATGGTAAGCCTGCGGTTCAAGAAGACGGTATAAAACGAATCGAGAATCGAGAATCCGGAAAAAGCTAAATAATTTAATGGGAAATATACTTATCGTCGAAGACGACGCCGATACGCGTTATGTGCTGAAGGCCGCGCTTGAAAGCGGGCGGCACACCTGCGCCACGGCGGCCTCCGGAGCGGAGGCCATGGGCCTCGCCGAGGCGCTCACTTTCGACGCGGTGGTGCTGGATATGGTCCTGGGCGATTCCGACGGCCTGACCATTCTCGAAAAGATGAAGAACGAGGACCCCGGCCTGCCCGTGGTGATACTCACCGGCCACGCCAACGTGCAGAGCGCCGTGAAAGCGATGAAGCTGGGCGCCCTTGATTATTTGATAAAGCCCTTCGGCAACGAGGAGCTGCTGCTGATAATAGAAAAAGCGGTCAAAGAGCGCAGGCTCAAGCGCGAGTTCGAGGCGCTGCGCAGCCACGTAAAGCGCGCGCAAGGCGACGAGCCCGTGTTCGGAACCAGCAAAGAGATAAAAAATACCGCGGCCCTGGCCGGCCAGGTGGCGGCCACGGACCTGACCGTGATCCTTTCCGGGCCGTCCGGCTCCGGCAAAGAAGTCTGGGCGCGCGAGATACACCGCCTGAGCGCCCGCGGCGACAGCCCTTTCGTGGCGCTCGACTGCGGCGCCCTGCCGGAGAACCTCGTCGAGAGCGAGCTGTTCGGCTACGAGCGAGGGGCCTTTACCGGCGCGGACAGGCGCAAGCCCGGCCTTTTCGAAGTCGCTTTCGGCGGCACGCTGTTCCTCGACGAGATAGGGAACCTGACTATGGCCACCCAGGCCAAGCTGCTGCGCGTTCTCGAAGAGCGCAAGATACGGCACCTCGGCGGGAAAAAAGATATCCCCACGGACGCGCGCGTGATAGTGGCCTCTAACGCCAACCTGCCCTCCCGGATAAAAGAGGGGACTTTCCGCGAAGATCTTTACCACCGCCTCAACCAGTTCACCTTGCGCGTCCCTTCCCTCGTCGAGAGAAAAGAGGATATCCCCGCTTTGGCCGCTTTCTTCCTGAGCGAAGCCGAGAAGCTGGTGAATAAAAAGATAGAAACGATTTCCGACTCCGCGCTCGCGGCCCTCGCCTCCTACTCCTGGCCCGGGAATGTGCGCGAACTCAAAAATGTTATAACGCGCGCGGCGCTTTTGTGCGCGGGGGAGATCCTGCCCGCGCATCTGGGGCTCGGCGGCGCCGAGCCGGCCAAGGGCTGCGCTTCAGCTCCGGTACCCGAAAATTTCGATCTGAAAGAAAATCTGCGCCAGGCCAGGGCCGAAACCGAACGCCGCCTTATCTGCGCCGCCCTTACCCAAACGAACGGGAATAAGGTCAAAGCCGCTAAACTTCTTTCGATCGATCGTACAGCCTTGTACGACAAAATTAAAACCTATTCACTTGAATAATGTAGGTATTTGCCTACATATATGTGTGGTAAATTATCTACACTGTGGGTTTTAGTCAACACTCTGCTGTAACAAGAAATTCACTTTTCAGCATTATTTCCTCAGCAGAGCATCTTCTATAATATATCCATGCCCCAGCCTGGATTTTTTGGTCTATGCCGTGATATCCTGCTCAGTTTCATGCCTTTCATTGGGGGCTTTGCCTGCGTAAGCTTGCCGCTTCAGCCCTTCCGTTCCCTGGATCCTAAAATCCCGGTTTCCAATTCTTCTTCTTACAGGGGCGGCCTGGAGCAGTTCCGGTCCGATTATCGGCCTGTAAGACTGTTTGGCAAAGTCGTTGCTATTAATTTTGGTAAGGGTTACTAAAACAATTTCGTTCCTAAATGTTCCCGGAGGCACTATGAAAACGCTCAAAGCCTTGGTTCTGGAAATCTTCTCGGTCCTGCTGCTCTTGCCGGCCTTAACCGCCGCGGCGCCAGCCCTGATAAACTACCAGGGCCGCCTGGTAGACGCGAACGGCAACCCGCTGAGCGGAACATACTCGCTAACGTTCAAGATCTACAGCGTCGCCTCAGGGGGCGCGGCAGACTGGACCGAAACCCAGAGCCTGGCCCTGGATAACGGTATCTTTAACGCGAACCTGGGCGCCTCGACCGCACTGGCTCCCTCGCTGTTCTCCTCGGACACCCGCTACCTGGGTGTGACGGTCGGCGCCGACGCTGAAATGTCGCCCCGCGTCCGCCTGCTGTCCGTGCCTTACGCCGTTTATGCCGCCAGTGCCGCTTATGCCGTGGGGTCCGATATTGCCGACGGCCAGGTTACCGACGCCAAGATCGTCAGCATGGCCGCTTCCAAACTGACCGGCGCATTGCCCGCTATCGATGGTTCCTTGCTTAGCGGGATAGTGGCAACAAGTGTTACAGCCGCCGGAGTACAGGCAGGTTCGTTGGGTTCAGCTGTTATAGCTTCTTCAGTGGCGGCGGGTTCCATTTACACTAATTCCATATTGGACTCCAATGTTATCAGCGCCAAACTAGCCTATGGCATAGATGCGGCCAAAATAGGCGGCGGTGGTGTCAGTACCGTTGAATTTGATTACCTTGCAGGCATTACCAGCGATGTGCAGACGCAGCTGGACGGGAAGGCGACGCTGGGCGGTGTTAACACGTGGACCTCATCGCAGACTATAACAGCGGCTGAGGGTTTGCTGGTAAAGTATGGCGTGAAAGGCGGATCTGCCACTATAACCGATAGCCTGTTGGTCGGTTCGGGCGCTAATGTAAGCACGATAACGGCTACGGGCTTTGCCGGGAGCGGTGCTGGGCTGACGAACATAGCGGCGGCCGGCATAGGGGCCGGGTCGCTGGGTTCCGGGGTGATAGCGTCGTCAATAGCGGTAGGCGGCGTATATACGAACGCGATAGCGGATAGCGCGGTTGCAGACGCCAAACTTGGCACAGGGATATCCGCGGCCAAGATAGGCGGCGGTAATGTAACCAGCACGGAGTTTGACTATCTGGATGGCGTGACAAGTGTTATCCAGACGCAGCTGGACGGGAAGGCGACGCTGGGCGGTGTTAACACGTGGACCTCATCGCAGACTATAACAGCGGCTGAGGGTTTGCTGGTAAAGTATGGCGTGAAAGGCGGATCTGCCACTATAACCG
>JAJZPF010000034.1:0-902 GCA_021811315.1 bacterium | reverse complement strand
CAGACGCAGCTGGACGGGAAGGCGACGCTGGGCGGTGTTAACACGTGGACCTCATCGCAGACTATAACAGCGGCTGAGGGTTTGCTGGTAAAGTATGGCGTGAAAGGCGGATCTGCCACTATAACCGATAGCCTGTTGGTCGGTTCGGGCGCTAATGTAAGCACGATAACGGCTACGGGCTTTGCCGGGAGCGGTGCTGGGCTGACGAACATAGCAGCGGCCGGCATAGGGGCCGGGTCGCTGGGTTCCGGGGTGATAGCGTCGTCAATAGCGGTAGGCGGCGTATATACGAACGCGATAGCGGCAGACGCTGTGACAAGCGCCAAGATACTGGACGGTACGATAGCGACAGCAGATTTAGCGGCCAGCGCTGTTGCGGAAGCGAAACTAGCGGCAGACGCTGTGACAAGCGCCAAGATACTAGACGGTACGATAGCGACGGCTGACCTGGCTGACGGCGCAGTGGCGACTGCCAAGATAGCGGCAGACGCGGTGACAAGCGCCAAGATACTGGACGCTACGATAGCGACGGCCGACCTGGCAGACGGAGCGGTGACAAGCGCCAAGATAGGCACGCTGGGCGCGGCGCTGACATTCGGCAGCGGGTCGTCGGCGGCGGCGGCTGCTAACGAGACCGGTATTACCATATCCACGCGGGTATTTGTAGCCAGCGGTGTTAATTTCAGCACGATAACGCCATTGGGCTTTGAGGGCGACGGTTCAAAGCTGACGAATATAGCGGCGGCCAACATAGCGGCCGGCAGCCTCGGCGCAAGCGTAATAGCCAGCTCGATAGCGGTGGGCGGTGTTTATACCAACGCGATAGCGGACGGCGCGGTGACAAGCGCGAAGATAGGCACGCTGGGCGCGGCGCTGACATTCGGCAGCGGGTCGTCGGCGGC
>JAJZPF010000033.1 GCA_021811315.1 bacterium | reverse complement strand
TTTGCCGCAGGAAGCGCGCTGGGCGAAACATCTTTGGAAGGAAAGAAATGTTCGGGAAAAGGATTTGGCGCTAGTTTAAGACTACGCCCATGCTTCCGAATTTACACCCAGAAAATTGACATGACCATCCTCGGAAACGATGAGGTGATTTATGCGTAAAATTCATGTTGCCTTTCTACTCTCCTGTTTTTGGTGTGTCCCGCAAAGATTGTGGGCGGCTGACTTGAAGTGGGAAGATGTGTATTTTACTTCTGGGCCATATGTCGGTGCTAATAAAATTTCATGGAAAGATAGAAACGAAGAGCAGAAAGCTGCATATTTGGAAATTTACTATAAAGCAATCGTCTATTGCCAGAATAATCTCTATAAATCTACGGGGACTTTAAATCTGGCAATCAGTGGAAGAACGGCTAAAAATTCTCCAATAGTAACCCCAGAGTTGATTTCATCATTGTATGGACATTATGGTGATCTTAGAAAAGCTGCCGAGATAATGTACAAATACTGGGTCGATTCCAAGCATAATCCTAGTCTGGAGTCTCCGGAAGGATTCCCAGAGGATTATATCATCTCAAGTTACGAAGAGGCAGAGATGTACAAGGAACTGGCAGCTTTTTATCCCCAGGCATATGACGAGAAAATGAAGCACCTTGCTGCGATTTCAAACGTCAAACTCCTTAAGGATGATTTTGCGGCGTATAAAAAACGCTGGCCACAAGAAGCCAAAGACTACAAGAAATTTATACGCAAATGGGAGGACGCCAAAAAACTCGCTAAAACCACCAAACCAAAACCCCTTGACCCCGCCGTCCAGTACCATGAATGGTTCTACAGCGACAAGCAGGAAGAAGTGCTAAAAGCCTTGGCCTATTACCATGAATACAAAGTCCGTTTCATGCTGGAGAAAGCCATGAAGCATACGGACCCGAAAGTTGCGGCGAAAGCAGAAGAGTATCTGATCAATCTAAAATAGCCGACCAAAATGAAACACAGGTTAAATCAAATTTTCATTATAACGGCGCTGCTGTTTAGCGCCATAGGGCCTGGTTTTGCCCAACATTCAGATTCGACGTCAATAGACCCGCCTGCTCCGGAAGACTGAACCTCTTACAACCTGAAACCGGTCCGGCGCCCGCCGGGCAGTGAAACCGCGCGAAAAAACGCGGAAAACAGCCCGCTTTTTGTTATTATAGCGGAATAGGCGGACTTTTTGAAAAAATCGTGCGTTAGGAAGGGGAGAACCTTCCAGGGGAACTAGCAATAATCGCTCTTATGTTTCCTACAGATCCGATTTAAACCACTCTTGCAGCCGCTTCATTCCCTGCTCTATGGTAGTTCCCGGCGCGTAGCCCAGGTCGCGGCGCGCGGCGGAGATGTCGAACCAGTGGGCGGTGGTTAGCTGCTGCAGTATAAAACGGGTAAGGGGCGGCTCGCTCTTTATCCCGGCCAGCCGCCAGAGGGTTTCCATAGCGGTCGCGGCCGCGTAAGCCGGGCCGTAAGGAACTTCGTTTACCGCGGGGCCCGTCCCGGCTGCCGCCAGGATCATGTTTATGATGTCCCAGTTAGGGCGGGGATCGCCCTGCGAAATAAAATACGCCCTCCCGGCGCAGGGAGAGGCGGGCGAAAGTTTTTCGGCGGCCAGCCAGTGGGCCATGGCCGCGTCGTCGATATAGGTGGTGTCTATCAGTTTGTTGAAATCGCCGATACGCCGTATTTTCCCGGCCCGGCCTTTGGCTACTATCCCGGAGACAAGGTGGTCGTGCCCGGGGCCCCAGACCAGGTGCGGCCTTAAAGCGACGGTCGAGAACTGCGGGGAGTTGGCGGCCAGGACCAGCTGCTCGGCGCGGGCCTTGGTTTCGGCGTAATAAGAATCAAATTTGGCGGGATAAGGCGCCGTTTCATCCCAGCCTTCAACGTCCCCGCCGGCAAAGACCACGCTTGGGGAGCTGGTAAAGACAAAGCGGGAAACCCCGGCGGCTTTTGCCGCTTCCAGCATGTTCGTTGTGCCGTTTACATTAGTTTCAAGAAAATCGCCGTAGAGTCCCCACATGCCCACCTTGGCCGCAACATGGAAGACCGTGTCGCAGCCGCGGCAGGCCGCGGAAATGGCTTCCTTATCTTTTAGATCCCCGCTAAGGCATTCGACGCCGAGTTTCGCCAGCGAGGGGTAGTCCCCGCGCGAAAAGCTGCTCACCTCCGCGCCCTTCGAGAGCAGGAGCTTTACTATAGCCCCGCCCAGGGAGCCCCCGCCGCCGGTGACCAGGGCTTTCATGAGCTTAGTCCCGTAGTCTGTTCTTCCGCCCAGGCCGCGAGCTTCTCCCTGGAGATCTTCGCGTTATGCCGTATGTCCACGGGGAAGCCGGGATGGAAGATAATGTTCTTTATGTTCCTGGTATGCGCGTGCGCGGCGCCCAGAGCCAGCAGCTCCCCGCGCAGGGCCGCGCGCTCAGGGATCCCCTTCTCAAGTTCTACGCAGAGCACGGGCGTCTGCCTGCCAGCCGGGCCCCGGCCTACCAGCGCGGAGCGGCGCACTTCGCGGTGGGCGTTGAAAACGGCCTCGCAAGGGATGGTGAAAAGCGTTCCCGCGGTCGTAGTGACGCGGTGGCTTTTGCGGCCGCAGAACCAAAGCCGCCCGTCGGAGTCTTTCCAGCCGGTATCGCCCATGCGGTGGTAGATTTCGCCGCCCGCGCCCCTGATCTTGGCCAGGGCGGTGCTTTCTTCCCTGCCGAAATACTCCGGGGAGACCACCGGGCCTTTAACTACTATTTCACCTATCTCTCCGTTCCGTGCTAATAGTCCGTCGGACCAGGCCGGGATAGGTTCGTCCGAGATGCGGATTATGAAAGTTTCCATCCCTTCCCAGGTCCTGCCCACGCAGATGCCCGGGAGGCCGGGCGGCAGCGAGGCCAGCTCCGCGCCGGAAATGCAGGAAACTGGCAGGGCCTCGGTGGCGCCGTAAGGAGTTAGAACCTGCGTTTCCGGGGGCAGCATCTTTTTCATCCGCGCTATTACAGCCGGGGAAACCGGGGCGCCGCAGGAGATAACGCGCTTAAGGGACGGCAGGGCATCCCCGCGTTTCTCTCCGTAACGGCTGAGCGTGTCGAGCAGGGCCGGGGAGCCGAAAAGCTGCACGGCCTTATATTTATTTATCAGGCCGGAAAGCATTTCCGCGTCGACGGCGGCGGGCCGGGTAAAGTCCATTTCCGGGAGAACGATGGTAAGCCCCAGCGCTACGTCGAAAAGGGCGAAGAGCGGAAAAGTAGGGATGGAATTGAACCCCGGCTCTATCCTGAAATATTCTTTGAGCATCCTGGCCTGCGCCGAGAACATCGAATGGGTATAGACCGCTCCCTTAGGGGCGCCGGTGCTGCCCGAAGTGAACAGTATGGCCGCTGTTTCGGCCGCGCTTTCAGGAACGGCGGCTCCCGCCCCGAGCCGCCGGATATCGGCGAGGTTAAAGCCGCCCCACAGCCATTTCTTCCCTACGGTTATATTTATGCGCAGGGACTTCCTGGCCCAGCGCAGCGCCAGCCGCGCCGCGTGGGCTTTCGGTACGCCTATAAAAGCCTCTGGCTTAGATTCTTCCAGGCAGGCGCGCATATTGGCGGGCCCTATGCCCGGGTCTATCAGCACTATAACGGCGCCGGCGCGGAAGAGGGCGAAAGTAAGGGCTACGAATTCTATGGAGGGCGGGACCATGAGGGCCGCGCGGAGCCCCGGCTTTATCCCGGCGGCGGAAAGGCCGGCGGCCAGGCGCGAGATCTCCAGGTCGAGGTCCCTGAAGGAGACGGTCCTGGCGCCGTCGATTACGGCGGGGCTGTCCGGCATCGCGGCGGCCAGGTCGGAGATCAGGGATGAAATATTCTTAAACTCTGCCATTTTTTACGGCTGTCCGATGCTCATGCTGCTTAGTACAGTTCCTTCCTGGCGACGAAGTTCTTTATCAGCGGGATAACTTCTGTCTGCGCGTCCTCGAGGATATAATGCCCGCAGTCGGGGAAGCTGTGGATCTCCGCGCCGGGGAACCTGCGCGTCCATTCCTCGAGGAAATGGCGGTCGAAAACGAAGTCTTTCAGCCCCCAGCAGATCAGCATTGGAAGCGAGGAGAGCGAGCCCAGCTTTTCCTGGGTTTCCAGGGCAACGGCGTAGGCTTTGTCGCCCGGGGCGAGTGGTATTTCCTCGACGAAGCGCAGGGTGGCTATGCGGTTGGCCCAGTTATTATAGGGAGCGGCGTAGGCGCGGCGCAGTTCCCCGCTCATCCGGCGGCGCTTGCAGCCTACCCAGGCCGCGCCGCGCGCGAAAGCGTTAAAGCCGCGTATCAGCGCGGCGCCGAGGGGCGTGCGGCAAAGGCGCAGGGCCGCGGGAAAAGATTTGCCCTGCGGCAGCAAAAAGGCGCCGGTGTTCAGGATAACTATTTTTTCTATCCGCTCCGGGTGGCGCGTCGCATAGGTCAGGCCTATCATCCCGCCCCAGTCATGAACTACCAGGGTTATTTTATCTTTGACGCCGAGGCTGTCGAGGAGGAACTCGAGGTCGTCCACCCGGCTTTTTAAAGTGTAGTCGTAGCGGTCGTCCCCGGGTTTCTCGGAGAGGCCGCAGCCTATATGGTCGGGCGCGATGACCCGGTTAGTGTCGCGGAGGGCCAGCGCGAGGTTGCGGTAATAAAAGGACCAGGAAGGGTTGCCGTGGACCATTACTACGGGGGCGCCTTTGCCTTCGTCCAGGTAATGCATCTTCAGCCCGCTTTTCAGCGCGAGGAATTTGCCTTTAAAGGGGAAGAGGGCCGCTGTGACTCCGTCGGGAAGATAAGGATCCATGTTCACCACTTTACCCCTAGCATTATCGTGTTCAGGCCGCTGCCTATGCCCAGGAACGCCACTGTATCCCCGGCGGCCAGGAATTCCCGCTCGTCCGCTATCGCGGCCGCGGCGGGCAGGGCTACGGTGCCCATATTGCCGAGGTATTCGTAGGTGGAGAAATCTTTGGTCTCGGGTATGCCGAGCGCGTCCAGGACGTTCTTCTTATGCGCGCCTCCGACCTGGTGGCAGATGACTTTGCCGAAGTCTTCCGCGCCCAGGTCCAGCTCGGCCAGCAGGTCTTTCCAGGTCTGCTGCCCGAGGGCCACGCCGTGCTTCAGGACCGCCGTCGCGTCGGTGGACATATGGTCGCGGTGCCAGACGCAGAGCTTGTGATGTTCGCAGGCGGAGCGGCAGACGCCGCCGAGCAGTTTGTGCTTTTTATGGGGGCCGCCGAAAGAGCCGTCGGTCAGGACTACGGCCACGGCGCCGGAGCCGCCGGTGAGGGTGGCGAGCGAGAGGCGGAAATTATCGAAGGACCTGTCCACGAGCATGGAGGCTATCATGCTGTCGTTTATTTCGCGCGAGGATTCGCAGGAGACTACCATGCCGGCTTTGATCTGGCCGAGCTCTATGCGGTTGGCGAGGTCGAGGATGCCGTTAAGGACGCCGAGGCAGGCGTTGGAGATGTCGAAGACGGCGGTGGAGGGTTTGACGCCGAGTTTGTGGGCTACGGCGGCGGCGGTGGCGGGTTCGCTGTGCTCGCGGCAGACGCCGGCGTAGATGAGGGCGCCGAGGTCGGCGGCGTTGAGGTCGGCCTGCTCGAGGGCTTTGCGGCCGGCGCTAGCGGCGCCTTCGGAGAGGGCGAAGCCGGGGTTCCACCAGCGGCGTTCGCGGATGCCGGTGAGGGCTTCGAGCTGGCCGGGGGGGATATGGAGGGAGTCGAGCATCGGGAGGATGCGTTTTTCGAGTTCAGAGGAGGTGACTACGTTAGGACCGAGCTCGTAGCCGATTGCGTCTATGAAAACTTTTGAATATTTCATTAAAAAAATCCTGCTTAATGCGCTCTGGTCGGCCGCATGCGTCGTGGGGGCAGGAACGCAAAACGCGGTCGGCCACACCGTGGCCTCCCTCCTCTCTCGGGCTCGGCGCTATGCAAGCCTCGCCCTCAAGAAGGTTTTGCTAACCCTGCCCCCGCGCCGCATGCGGAAACGACTATCAGTATTGCAACTCTCTAAACTACTTTTACCGCGAAATCTTTCATTTGGTAGATTACGAGGCCGTCGACTATGAGGAAGCCGTCGGCGCGGAGGATTTTGCGCTCGTCGTCGGCGCCGGTTATGGCGGCTTCTACGGTTACGAGTTTGTTTTTCTGGACGATCTGGCCGCGGTAGATCCACTGGTGTTTCTCGTTGAGGGCCATGGCTTCAAAACGGGCGTTAGGAGGAAAGTCTTTCCACCTCTTTGCGGCGGCTACTTTCATTAGATTTATAAAAGACTCGAGGCCCAGGGAGCCGGGGCAGACTGGGTCCTGGTAGAAATGGGCTTTGAAGAACCATTCGTCGGGGTTGACTTTTTTGAGGCCGCGGATGAAGCCCAGGTTTTTAGGGCCGCCGGCGGGGATATAGGTTTCGACGGAATCCAGCATTATGAGTTTTTCGTCGGGGATGCCGGGGGCGGCGGCGAGAGTGAGGGCTTCGGCGCGCGCGGTCTCGTCAGGCGTCGGGGTGTGGCGGGCGGCGCCGCGGACGCCGAGCTGTTCGGAAAGGGATTTTTTGGAGAAGAAGCCGAACTGGGTTATGCCTTTGTAGACCGTGCGGCCTTTGCAGAGGACTTCCAGGTCGTAGTCCTGGATTATCATCCCGCCGGACTGGGAGACTTTCGTTATTTTGACCTTGGTGGTCAGGACGCCGGCGTCGGGGAAGACTTCGGCGTACTGGACGGCGGTTCCGCCCAGGTTCCTGAAAGAGAGGTCGGTGGGGCTGGTCAGGGCGCTGCCGAGGTAGGCCGCGAGCCAGCCGCAGGGCTGGAGGGCGACTTCCAGCAGCACCGCGAAAGGCATGGAGGCCTGGGCGCCGGACTTGAAATACCATTCTCCTGGAGGCACGTCGTATTCGGCCTCTATAGTTCCGCCGGCGGCGAGCTCCCACTGGCGGCAATTTTCGATGCTGACGATACGGTCCAGGAATTTATAGGGCGCGCCGGGAAGCCTGGCTATTATCCGTCCGGAATCGAAGACTTTGTATTTATCGCCGAAAGCTTCCGAAGGTTTGCCGACGGCGAAAGCGGTTATGCTCGCATTATCGAAGATAGCCGCTTTGGGCGCGGCGGCCGCCGCTTCCGTCCCGCGGCCCGCCCAGAGCTTCTCTATTTCCTGCCGGTTCGTCCCGCCCACCCTGATGGACATGTCGTGGATGTGGATGATGCGCTTGCCGTCGGCGTACATGAAAGCGTCGGCTATGGCGTAGGGGCTGCCGTCGCCGGGCTGGTAGCCTATCTCTTTGACGATGATCTCGTACATCGCTTTTTTCGTGGAGGGGAGCACCTGGCCGCGGCATTCCAGGCGGCTGGTGACGCCGGGGACCGGCTCGTACCAGCAGCTGCCTGCCTCGGCCACCCAGCCAAGGCGCAGCAGGAAAATTCGGAAGGTGTGCAGGCAGCATTCGTACATCAGCGTGCCCGGCATCACATGGTCGTCGATGAAATGGCAGGCGAGGTGCCAGTCGTCGGGATGGATGTCCATCTCGCCCTGGATGCTGCCCAGCCCGTAGCGGCCGCCCCGCGGCGAAAGTTCCAGCACCCGGTCGACGAGCTTCATCCTGCCGCCGGGCAGCCCGAGGGGGCTGGCCAGGGGGAGGCCTTCGAAAGCGGGCCCGAAACAGTCCTCGTATCTGCCGTCGCGCAGGGCCGCTACCGCGGCGTCGCCGAAAGCTTCCGCCCCGCCGCCCAGGGGAGCGGGAGCTTTCCAGCCGGCGGAGGTCCTGCCCGGCGCGGGGGCGGTCTCTTCGTCGGTCAGAACCACGCCTTTGCCTTTGGCCAGCTCCTCGTCGGTGAAGAAGCCGGCGCAGCCCTTTTTCATGCTGAGGAGCGGCCTGCCGTCCACGGTGCTTTCGTAATTGAAGAAGAAGAGCCAGATGTCGCCGTGCTGCGCGAAACGCTCGATATTGATATCGTAATGGATGACCTGGCCCGGGAGGGGCAGGCCCTGGTGGAAAGTCACCTCGGCGTCGAGCAGGCGGTAGACCGCCTTGCCCTTGGTGCGGTCGTCTATGCCGAGGTAGCCGCAGAGGAACAGGTCGGCCTGGCCGGCTTCGACGGCGATACAGGTCGGGATGCGG
Source organism: bacterium (assembly GCA_021811315.1). GTDB lineage: Bacteria > Elusimicrobiota > Elusimicrobia > Elusimicrobiales > UBA9959 > UBA9959. The sequence continues at coordinate 23,414 of JAJZPF010000033.1, read as the reverse complement.
CCGCAGTCCAGGTACCAGGCCCCCGGTTTAACGTCGTGCTCGGTGACCACGTTTCCGGAGGTCATGGAGCCCGCTTCTCCGCGCACGCTCAGGATCCTGTCCACCAGCATCAGCGGCTCGTCCGGCAGGCGCACCCGGGTGGGATAAGTGTCCGCCGAGGCGAATTTTGCGCCCAGGACTTTGGCGATAGAGCCTGTGGCGAATTCGAGGCACTGCTCGCGGGTCATGAAAATCTCAGCCGGAGCTTTCGCGAGCGGGGCGGGAACGGACGGCGCCGGGGCGTAAGCCTGAACAGGGGGGACGCCGCCCAGGGAGTTCAGCAGCGTATTCTGGAAGGCTATGTTCTTTGACTGGAGCTCAGTAAAATTATTGGACAGCCTTAAAAAAACCTCGTGCGCCCTGGCTTTCGCGGCGGTAGCGTCGGAAAAATTCCGGAGGTAGGCCGGGGCGGGAGCCGGCTGGGCGGCCGGGCGGCTGGACGGCTGGACGGCCGGAATGGGAGCCGGTGCCGGCTTTGGGGCGGCTGTGATCGCGGGCGGCTGCTGGGCAGGCGCTGGCGTCCGCCGCGCCGGAGGAGGCAGGGCGGCCGCCGGAGCTTCGGCGACTTCTACCCAGGCCTTGCCGGGCTGCCAGTCGAACTTTACTGGCGGCGGCACGGAGAGAGCGGCGCGAAGCATCGGTTTTTCGGGAGGCGCGTCCCGGTGGCCCGCCGCGAGCGTAGCGCGCCCGTAAAGCGCTTCCAGGTCCACGGGGGCCCTCTCGGCTATGAGCCTGGCGAGCAGGCGCAGGATCGTTCCCGTTTCGCCCTGGTTCTTAACGCAGGCTGATTTAGCCAAATGCGGCTGGGCGCCGAGTATCTTGTCTATCATCCTGGTGCAGGAGGCCTGCGGGCCGAGCTCGATAAAGACCCTGGCGCCGTCCTCGTAGGCGCGGCGCACCAGCGAGGGGAAATCGAGGCTGTGGATGGCCTGCGCCACTATCGAGTCGGCCGCGTTCTCGCGGGTGACCTCGTAGGCTTTCTTCCAGGCGCCGCTGTAAAAGCGTACTCCCGGCGGGGGGGTGGTCGGGAAGAGGTGCAGGTCGCGGTATTTTTTTTCTACCAGCTTCGCCGCCGCGAAATGCACGGTGGAGACGCCCTGGAGCGGAAGGAACACGCAGCCGAGCCCTTCGACGAGGGAGTTGACCGCCTGCCGGTAGCCGCCCACGACGCATTCGAGCGGGGCGTTCACTATCAGCAGCGCCGCGCGCTCGGCTCCTTTCAGGGCCATGCGGACATTTTCCGCGGGGCGGTCTATCACGCCCAGGACCCAGTCCACCTTCTCGTCCTTGGGCATGTTCCAGAAGCGGCGGGCCACGTCGCAGGGCCCGGCGAGGTCGCTTACAAAAAGGCTGGATTCGTTTATGCGCCGGAGCATCTCGTCGCGCGCGGTCCAGGTCCGGGTGGCGAAAAGCCCGGCCGTTTCGCCCAGGCTGTAGCCCACGATGAAGGCCGGCTCCACGCCGAGGGAGCGCACCAGGTCGCTGACCGCCGCCCCGTGGGCCACCGAGCCGAAGATCATCGACTTATAATCGTCCACTATCTCCCGCTCGGTCTCCTCCTGCCAGCCCGCGTCCCACAGGAGCCGCCAGGGGACAAAATAGTTAGGGACCAGCTGGCTGCGCAAATAACCGTTCTCCGCGTCGAGGCGGCGGGGTATCTCCGGCCACTGGGTCCACAGCTCGCGGCCCATGCCTATGTACTGGTTGCCGGAACCGGGAAAAACGAAAGCGATATTTTCTTTCTTCGCCTGCCCGGCGGGGGAGTAGAAGATCCTGTCGCGGAATAAAGTTTTATCCGGCGCGGCCCGGAGCCCGGCCTCGGCCGAATCGGCGAGGGAGGCCAGCTCTTCCCCGCCCCTGGCGAGAAGGACGCAGGCGCATTTCTTTCCCGGGCGCGCGCCGGTACGGGCGAGCCAGGCCCTGGCCAGCTTTTCGATATTAGCTCCCGGCGCCTGCCTTGAAAGCCAGGAGCGCAGGTCCCCCAGGCCGGCCAGTATGCCGGCGCTGTCGTCGTCCTCGATGGCGAACAGCGCCTCGGCGCGCGCGCCCAGCGGCTGGCGCCGCTCCATGAGGGACTGCTCATTGTCGGCGGCCGTCTCCAGGCCCTCCATCACGACATGGCCGCAGTTCCCGTCGCGGCCCAGCGCGCTCACGCCGGCCCGGCGCGGGCCCTCGGCGCGGTTGCGCAGCCAGTATTGCGGCTGCAGGGGGATATGGAATCTTTTTTTCGCCCGCGCCAGCTCGGCCAGGGGGGAGATCTTCAGCAGCGGCGGCAGGATCTCCTGGTAGAGAGCGAGCGCGGTCTTGACCACCCCGGCCAGCCCGCAGGCCGCGCCGGTATGGCCTATCACAGGCTTGGCCGAGCCCAGGGCGCAGGGAAGCTGGGCGGAAGAGATCCCGTAAAAATCCGTAAGCGCTTCGGCTTCCACGGAGTCTTCGGCCGGGGTTCCGCTGCCGTGGGTTTCGAGGTAGCCGATAGTGGACGGGTCTACCTGCGCTTCGCCGTAAGCCTCCCTGAGCGCGGAGGCGTAGGCCTGCGCGCTTGGAGCGTTCTTGTCGACTCCGCCCCCGGAGGCGAACCCCAGCCCCTTTATGACGGCGTAGACGCGGTCGCCGTCGCGGACGGCGTCGTCGAGGCGCTTCAAAACAAGGGCGGCGGCGCCTTCTCCCGTGCAGGTTCCGGCGGCGGCGCCGTCGAAAGGGCGCGGGGCGGCCCGGGGCGAGCCGGGATCAGCGGCGCGCGGGTCGCCGTCGATGGAGACCGCGCCGACTATGGCGGTGTCGAGCTCCCCGGAGCGCAGCGCCCTTACGCCGGCCTCGAGGGCCCGCAGGCCGGAAGTCTCCTCGCTGGAAATAGTGAAGCTGGGGCCTCCGACGTGGAATTCCCTGGCGATGCGGCTCGCGACGATGCCGCCCAGGGCGCCCATGGTGCGGTTCGCCGTCAGCTCGGGGCCGGCCATGTCGCGCAGCCCCGCCACGAAGTCTTTTTCTTCTTTTTCGGAAAGGGTCCAGCCCCGCTCCGCGGCGCGGTTGCGCGCGGTCTCCAGCAGGGACCAGCGGAAATGGAAATTGGTCGTGTTCAGGTCGAGGCCGAGGCCGATAAAGACGCCGGCGTTCTCCAGGCCTTTATCCCCGGGCGCGCTGTCGGCCACAGCTTTCGCGGCCACGTCCAGCATAAGCTGCTGCTGCGGCAGCATCTCCTCCAGCTCCCTGGGAGGTATCCTGTAAGCGTCGGCGGCCACTCCGACTTCGCGCAGGAAAAAGCCTTTCTCGGCCTCGGGCAGGCCGCGGCGCCGCTCCGCGGGGAGCTCCGCCGGGAATTCCGCGGCGCCTCCCAGGACGGCCTCCTGGAATTCCCTCAGGCCCGCGAGAGAGCCGAAGCGGGCCTCCATGCCTACTATCGCCACCGGGGCCGGGGCGGCGGGGGCGGCTTTTACGGCGGGCAGCCGGGCCGCGGGCGAAAAAGTCCCGGCGTATTCTTCTACCAGTACGTGGGCGTTTATGCCGCCGAAGCCGAAAGCGCTGACGGCGGCGCGGCGCGGCGTTTTGCTGTCGCGGGCCGCCCAGTCCTCGCAGACGCTCTGCACGCGGAAAGGGCTGCCCGCGATCTTTATTTTGGGCCCCGGTTTTGAGAAATTGGCCGTCGGGGGCAGGCTCTTGTTCTTGAAAGACAGCAGGACCTTCATCATGCCCGCGGCGCCGGCCGCCGTCAGCAGGTGGCCGACGTTGGACTTTACCGAGCCCAGCGCGCACTGGCCGGCGCTCCAGCCGCGCTCGCCCCAGAGGGTTTTCAGGCTTTCAACCTCCACCGGGTCGCCGGTGGGGGTGCCGGTGGCGTGGCACTCTATAAAATCTATTTGTGAAGGCGAGAGCCTGGCTTGGCGGTAGGCCGCGCGCATCGCGTAAAGCTGGCCGGCGGTGTTGGGTGCCAGCAGGCTGCCGCCTATGTCGTTGGAAAGGCCTATGCCGGTTATGACGCCGTAGATCCTGTCCCCGTCGCGCACCGCGTCGGAAAGGCGCTTGAGGATGAACATCCCGGCGCCCTCGCCCACCACCAGCCCGTCAGCGGCGGCGTCGAAAGGCGACGGCAGGCCGGAAGGAGAGAGGGCGCGCAGCTGGGAGAAGCCCATCTGGGTGTAGAGGCTCGAAGGGCGGGCGACGCCGCCGGTAAGCATGGCGTCGGCGCGCCCGGACCGCAAAGCGTCCACGGCCAGCTTTATAGCGTAAAGCGAGGAGGCACAGGCGGCGTCCAGCGTGAAGCTGCCGCCGGAGAGGCCGAGAGCGCGGGCTATGACCGCGCCGGGGAGGCCGGCCGCGCAGCGGTTGAGGGGATCCGTTTTTGTATTTAAAGCGGTAAGGCTCCTGCCGAAAGCCGCCTTCTCGAAAGCGGGTAGAAGCGTTTCCCGGGACAGGGCGGAAACGGCGTCGGTGGGGAGGACGATGTTGCCGATGATGACGCCGGTCCGGGCGCGGTTCAGCTTTTTCTGGTCCGCGTCGTAGAAAGCCTGCTTCGCGGCGTGCAGGGCCAGGTGGAAAACCGGGTCGAGTTTCTCGATAAAGGTTTCGCGCAGGTCCAGCCCCGACGGGTCCAGCTTGAAATCCTCAATGAAACAGGCTTTGAGGGAATAGACCTTGTCCGGGGCGCCCTTCCGCGGGTCGAAGACGTCCCCGGAGGGAAGGATCCAGCGGCCAGCCGGCGCGTCTTTCGCCGAGCAGGTCCCTTCGGAAATATTCTTCCAGAAGCGCGCAAGGTCGGGCGCGCCGGGGAATATTCCTCCGGCGCCGACGATGGCTATGGGCTGCTGTTCGGTCATCTTTATCCGTTCGGCCTTTATATAGAAAAAGGCCGTGCCGCGGCGGCGCCGCTGGCGCGCGCCGGCTGTCTTCGGTTAAACCGCCGCTTCCGCCAGCGTTTTTTTCAGGAACGCGGCGTTAAGTGATTTATCCACGGTGCATTCGTAGCCTTCCATGCGGGCCACGAGCGTCCCTTTATCGTCCACAAAATCTATATCGGCCGCTGCCCCGTGCTCCGCGGAGCGCGTCACCCGGGCGCTGACCCGGACGCCGCCGGCCGGGAAGGCGCGGAACTGCCTGTAGGCGGCCGCGGAGTTAGGCAGCGAGCAGGCGCCGGAATTTTCAAAGGTCCAGAGTATCATGCCCTGGAAAGCGGCGTCCAGCGCGGCGGGGTCGGCCAGCCAGCGGTCGCGCAGCGGGTGGCGCGTCCAGGAGCCGGGCGGCAGGGAGGCGGAAGCGTCCAGCACTATCCCCTTGTCCGAAACGCCCGCCACCGAGCGGATGAAGCGCATGTCCTCGCCGTGAAAAAGGACTTCGCCGTAAACCTGCTCCATCGAGCGGGCGTAAGGCTTGAGGGCGAATTCAGGCGCCGGGGCGGCTGCTTGAGGAAGGGCCGCGGCGAGGATTATTTCAGCCCCGGCGTGGAGTTCCCCGTTCGAACCTCTCAGTTCCGCCGCTACCGCGAAAAAGCCGTCTTTCTTTACGGCTTTGCCCGCCCGGGCCGAGAGTTTGCAGGGCGCGGCGCCGAGTATTATCCCCTTGTAGATCTTCAGATCATTGAACCCGTGGAAGAGCAGGCCGGGATTGCCGTGGAGGGCGCCGTGCGCCAGCCACTCGGAGATGATAGCGGTGGGGACCACCGCCTTGCCGTTGATCACATGAGAGCGCAGAAAAGGGTAATCCTCGACCGAAACCGAGACCTCGAAGGCCGGCGCGGAGCCGGCGGCCGCCGGGGTGTCCGCCGAAGCGGTTCTTGCCGGGCGCGCGACAACTACCACCTCTACCGCGCCGCTATTGGAGGCGAGCTCGTTCACGAGGAATTTCCCGCCTTCCTCCAGTCCTATAACGCCGACGCCCTCTTTGGCGAACAGCGCCTTGAGGCCGTCGTTCACCATGCCGCCGTCCCAGGGGCCCCAGTTGAACGAAGCCACGCGGCAGTCGGGCAGGCGGCGGGCGATAAGCCGCGCCGTCTTGTTAAGGACCTCGTTGGCCATCGCGTAATCGCACTGGCCGGTGCGCCCGAAGCGCGCCGTGGAGGAGGAGTAGAGCGCCAGCATTTTGAGCTTCGGCAGGTCCAGGGCGGCGAGGATATTGCGCAGCCCGCCTACCTTGGTGTCGAAGACGGAGTCGAACTGTTCCGCCGTCTTGTCCAGGATGAATTTATCGGCCAGAACTCCCGCGCCGTGGACGAAACCGCGTACGGGGCCCAGGTCCTTATTTATCTTTTCCATGGCCGTCCGGACCGCTTTCGCGTCCCTTATGTCGGCGGAAAAATAGACCGCGCGGGAGCCGGCGGCTTCGAAACGGTTGAGCTGGGTCCTGACTTCGCGGGCCGCCGTTATTTTGCGGCATTCCTCTCCGGCCGCCTTGGGCGTCATCGAAGGGTTCCGGGAGATAAGCGTCCTTTTTATATCGTTTTCAGTGCGGCAATCGGCCAGCCAGGCTTCCTCGGCGGCCGGCAGCGGGCTGCGGCCCAGGATGGCCAGCTTCGGCCCGCAGGCTTCAGCCAGGGCGGCGGCGGCTTCGGCCGTGACGCCGCGGGCGCCGCCGGTGATAAGGACCACGTCGCCTTTTTCAAGCGGCAGCTTTCCTCCTTTCACCTGCTCGGACGCGCTGGTCAGAACTACCTTGCTGCCCGTTTCGGAGATACCCATCTCTACCGGGCCTTTGAAGAAAAGCTCGTCGGCTAAGGTCTGCGCTACGGACACGGTATGGTTCCAGTCGGAAGCCGCGTCCAGGGCGCGGCAGGAAACTTCTGGCCATTCGCGCGCCGCGGTCTTGGCCAGGCCGGCGAGACCGCCGTAAACGGGGTCCTGCTCCGACTTCAGGCCAGAGATGCCGAAAGCTCCGTCGAGGCGCGAGACCGTCATCAGGCAGGCGCCGGAGTTCTTCCCGGCCGCGCGCAGCGCGGGCCCCGCCAACTGCGCCAGGCGGAAAGCTTTCTTGAGGAAAGCTTCGGAATCCCCGGTCCAGAAAGACTTCTTCGCCAGCTTCGCGGCGGGGGCGAGTATGACCAGCCCGGCCAGGCTGCCCCGGGCGTTAAGCGTGTCCGGGTCGGTCAATGAAACTTTTTGCGCCTTGTAGCCGCGTTCAGAGAGATTCCTGACGACGGCGCCGGCGAGTTCCGAGCCGTCGTCGGTTACCCAGACCGGCAGGTTCTTGTTCAGCGCCAGGTTCTCCCTGGTCTCCGCTGAATTGAAATCGGCGAGCTTTAAGATCTCCCTGGTTATTTCGCCCGCTTCGGCTTTGAGAGCGGCGGCGGGAGCGGCCGGCAGTTCGGCCGCAGGCGCCTGCGCCGCTCCGGCGGTGAGGAAAGCCGTTACCTGGCGGAGCGTGCGGATGGAGCCGAACTGCTCCGGGGTGATGCGCGGGGCGGAGGGCAGCTTTTCCTGGAGCTCCGAGAGAATGGCCACGCGCTTGATGGAGTCTATGCCGAGGTCGGACTCCATGTCCATGTCCTGGTTCAGGGACGCGGCGGGGTAGCCCGTCTGGGAGGAGACTATCGAAAGGAGTACCTGCGAAACTTCGGCGGAGCCCGCCGCGGCGGGAGCAGGCTGCGCGGCGGCTGTCGGCATTCCCGCTGAAAGGAAGGCGGTAACCTGGCGGAGCGTGCGGATGGAGCCGAGCTGCTCCGGCGTGATGCGCGGGGCGGAGGGCAGCTTTTCCTGGAGCTCCGAGAGGATGGCCACGCGCTTGATGGAGTCTATGCCGAGGTCGGACTCCATGTCCATGTCCTGGTTCAGGGAGGCGGCCGGGTAGCCCGTCTGGGAGGAGACAATGGACAGGAGAACCTGCGAAATATCCTCGCTGGCGGAAGCGGCGGGAGCCGGGGCTTTAACGGCGGCGGGCGGCGGCTGGTGAGGCGCTGTAAAGGCGGGGGCGGGCGCCGTGAACTGCATTGCCGGCGCGGGAGTGAAAACAGGCAGGGCCGCGGCGGGGGCGCCGCTGAAAAGCTGCTGCTGCTGGTCCACCAGCGCCTGGAAAGAGCGCTGGGCGGCTTCCTGGCCCTCGAGGAACCTGGTGTGCAACATCGCTGTCTGCTCCTGCATTTTCTGCAGGGCGGCCATGCTCTCCTGCGCTATCCGGAGCGCGTCGGAGGCGAAAGCCTGCGCCGGCGCTGAAGGCTGGTAGGTCCTGGCCTGGGGCTGGGCGCCGGCCTGCGGCTGGAACGCCGCTATCTGCCGCGCGGGCTTTTTGGCGGAGGCGGGACGGGGCGAGCGGTAATTTGCGCCGGTCAGTTTTACGGCCAGCGGGGAAACTTTCTTTCCGAGCACGTCCTTAACTCCGGCCTCGCCGTTCTCCCAGGAGGCCAGGTCGAGGCTGCAGCCGAGCGCGGCCAGGCGGGCCAGCGCGCGTGCGGCGTCCGCGATACCGGAGCGTTTGCCGGAGGAGGCGTCGAGGGCGAAAGCGGTATGCTCGCGTCCGGCCAGAATTGAAGCCGTAAGCCCGGTCAGGCGGGCGCCCGGGCCAACTTCCAGGAATATCCGCGCGCCGTCGGCGTACATCTTCTCCACCATCGCCGTGAATTCCACCGGGGAAGCGAGCTGCCAGGAAAGGATCTCGCGCACCCTGTCGGCGGAGTCCGGGTAGGCGGCCCCGGTCTTGTTCGCGTAAACCCCGGCCCGCGGCTTGTTGAATTTAACTTTTTCCAGCGCGGCGGCGAACTCTTTCTGCGCGCCGGCTACCAGCGGGCTGTGGAAAGCGGCCGAGACCTGGAGCGGCGTGTTTTTAAGGGAGCGCTTTGTGAAGCACTCCGCGGCCCTTTTAATTTCCTCGGTGCGCCCGGACAGCACGAACTGCGCCGGCGCGTTCTTATTGGCTATGACGAGGTCCAGTTTCTCCTCTTTGACCGCTTTTTCTATATCGGCCAGGGCGGTCTGCACCGCAAGCATCCCGCCGCGGTCGCCGTCGCCGCGCGCCATCAGGCTGCCGCGCAATTTGGAGAGAGAGAACAGCGCGGCCGTATCGAAAGCGCCCGCGGCGCACAGCGCCGTCAGTTCGCCGTAGCTGTGGCCCGCGAAAGCGTCGGGAGACAGGCCGAAGCCGGACAGGACCCGGTACGCGGCCAGTTCAGCAGCGCCAAGCGCCGGCTGCGCTATCTTCGTGTCGCGCAGTTCGTCCGCCTGGGCCTGTTTCCCTTCGGGAGTGAAAGCGGGCCTGGGGTAGATGAAGTCGGACAAGGGCTTGTTCCCGCCGAACTCTTTGTCGGCGGCGGTCAAGGCGTCCAGCGCCGCGGGGAAGCGGCAGACCAGATCGCGCTGCATGCCGGTATATTGGGCGCCCTGGCCGGGGAAGAGCACGGCCAGTTTTTCAGGGGCGCAGGAGGAGAAGAAAATGCCGTCGGGAGTAGTCCAGGCCTTGTCCGCTTTCTGGTCGTCCAGGTTCGAAAGGGCGGAAGCGATGAGCTTATCGGCGTCCTGCTTCTCGCGCTCGAGCACGAAAGTAAGGCGTGCGGCGTCGGAAGACTTGAAAGACGCGCGGGAGCGCATCGCTTTCACGCGGAGGCCGTCCCAGTCCAGGCCTTTCCACGAAGTTAATTCTCGCTTCAGGGTTTCAGCGTCCGCGCCGGACAGCGCGGCTATCTGCACGTCGCCGTCCCAGTCCGGCTGCAGTTTCTCGGCGGAGTATTCTTCCAGCACGGCGTGGAAATTAGCGCCGCCGAAGCCCAGCGCGCTTACGCCGGCGCGGCGCGGGTGGTCCTTCTTTATCCACGGGCGCAGCTCGGTGTTCAGGTAAAAGGGCGTGGCCCCGCCGGCCAGCTGCTTTAAGGGCGCGTTGACCTTTATCGTGGGGGGGAGGGTTTTATTGTAAAGAGAGAGGGCCGCTTTGATGATGCCGGCGGAGCCCGCCGAGGCTTTGGTGTGGCCTATCATCGACTTGACCGAGCCGAGAGCGCACCATTCTCCTTCTTTTTTCGCGTCGCGGTAAACTTCGGCCAGGGCGCCGAGCTCCACGCCGTCGCCGACGGTGGTCCCGGTGCCGTGGGCTTCCACCAGCTCCACCGTGGAGGGGGAGACGCCGGTCACTTCATAGGCGTTCCTGAGCGCGCGCGCCTGGCCTTCGGAGCTGGGCGCGTAAATGGCTTTGCCTTTGCCGTCGGAGGAAGACCCTACGCCCTTGAGCAGCGCGTAGATCCTGTCCCCGTCCTTCACCGCGTCTTCCAGGCGCTTTAAAACTATCATGCCCAGGCCTTCGCCCAGGGCGGTTCCGTCGGCGGAGGAGTCGAAAGGCTTCGCGTCGCCCGAGGCGGAGAGCGCGGGGGTCTTGCTGAAGCACATGTACATGAAAATATCGTTGAAGCAGTCCACCCCGCCGGTGACCACCATCGAGGAGCGCCCGGCGGCGAGTTCGAGCGAAGCCATATGCACGGCGGAGAGGGAGCTGCCGCAGGCGGCGTCCACCACGCTGTTGGTCCCGCCCAGGTTGAACCGGTTGGCTATGCGGCCGGCCACCACGTTGCCGAGCAGGCCGGGGAAAGAGCTTTCCTGCCACGGGACATAGTCCTCCTGCATCCGGGAAATGATAGCCTCGGCGTCCTCGCCGGTGATCCCGAATTCGGAAAGAGCTTTGCGCCATTTTGGATGGCCGAGGCGCGCGCCCAGCGGTATGACAAGCTCCAGGGCCCCGGTAACGCCGAGCACTACGCTGACGCGGCTGCGGTCGAAGTCCCTGCCTGGGCCGTAGCCGGCGTCTTCCAGGGCCATCTTGGCTGTCAGCAGGCCCAGCAGCTGGGCGCTGTCGGTGGCTTCCAGCGCGTTGGGCGCCAGGCCGAATTCCGACGGGTCGAAATCCACGGGGAGGATGAAGCCGCCGCGGCGGGCGTAGGTCATGTCCGGGCGCTTGGGGTTCTTGTCGTAATGCTCTTCCGGCAGCCAATGGGAAGCGGGTATTTCGGTTATGGCGTCCACGCCGGTCTTAATGTTGGCCCAGAACCGGCGCGCGTTCTCCGCTTTCGGGAAAAGGCAGCCTATGCCTACGATGGCTATGGGTGACTGGACGGAAGTTTCTTTGACGCTCATGGTTTTTACCTTTAGGCGAAGTATCGGGAGAGCTGCTCCCTTGTCTGCGGCTCCTGCCGCGCCAGCCGGGGATCTACGGCTATCCCCTGGCAGCGCAGCGCGTGCAGGCGGGTAAGGACCGCCGCACCGGCGAGCAAATTGCGGGCGACCGTGACCGCGTCGCGGGCTTCGGGCTTTTCGAGGAAGGAGCCTCTGGCCCATTCGTTGAAGGCTCCCATCGCGGGGCCGCACCAGACCTGGTAATCAAGCTTGCGGCTCTCGTCGCCGGCCAGCGGCCAGCGGGAAGACTGGCCCAGGTACCAGCGGAACACCAGGGCCATTTTATATTTAGCCTCTTTATCCGCGCGCTCGGCTTTCGCCGGGTCCCTGCGCATGAAATACTCGCGCGTGCTCCGCCAGATCTCGCCGAGCGGGGCGCGGAAATAATCCCTTTCCAGCGTGGCGCGTATGTCGGCGGGTATTTCTTCGAAGCCGTTATAGGCCCGGTAATAATCGTAAAGCTTGTTGGCGCGCATTGCGAACATGGTCCCGCGCTTCAGGACCTGGACCTTCACGCCCATCTCGAACATATCGGCGGCGGCGGCCATCGCGATGTCGGCCTGCTCCGCCTCGGCCAGGATCTTCCTGACGAGAGGGGTGGTTCCTGATTCCACGCAGGCCTGGTTCACCGAGCCGGTAACCACGTAGGCGGCGCCCATCATGAAAGCTGCGGCGGCGGCTTCGGGCGTGGCTATGCCGCCGCCGGCGCCGACCCGCGGGGCCTGCGGATACAGGCAGCGCTCCTGCAGCCTGTCGCGCAGGGCTATTATGGTCGGGAGCAGGTTTATCAGGGGGCGGTTGTCCGTATGCCCGCCGGAATCCCCTTCGGCGGTCACGTCTTCGGCGACCGGGACCTTCGAGGCCAGTTCGGCCTGTCCGGCGGTGAGTTCGCCGCGCGATACCAGTTCTTTTAAAAATTTATCTTCGGGCGGGGAGAAGAAGCGGGCGGCTACTTCCGTGCGCGAAACTTTGCCTATCACGCGGTTAGGGGTCTCTATGCCCCCGGCGGCGTTCCGGCGGATTCCGGCCGTCCGGAACCTGATCAGCGGGAGCGTAAGGTTGATGAAAGCGGAAGCCTCGATAAGCCGTATCCCGCGGCGCAGGTAGAGGTCGACCAGCGCCGTCTCGAGCGCGGATTCCGACGGGCTGTGGATGAGGTTGAAACCGCAGTTGGAACCGGCGCCGGACTGCACCCTGTCTATGGCTTTTTCCACTTCTTCGAGAGGCTGGCCCGCGGCGCCATAGAAGCCCAGCATGCCGGCCCGGCCCAGCGCTTCCGCGAGCTGCGTGGAACTGATGCCGTTCGCCATTGAGCCGCCGATATAGGCGTATTTCAGGCCATGGGCCCTGAGAAAAGACGGATCCCCGAGGTTTTGCGGGAGGCAGGCCGGGATAACGGCCGTCGCGGAAGAAAGACCGGGGGTTAAAGTAAGGCTTCCTGAGGCGCCGCCCAGGGAGAATGGCGTCGAAATATCGCGCAGAGAGGCCAGCGTTTCGGCCGAATAAGGCAGAAAAGGCTGTGTTTCAGTTCCTGGCGCTGAGGCGGTCAAACGGTTCTCCGTACCCGGTTCGGTTTTTAATTTGGAATAGAAACAACTGATATCCCATTATATATATTTTTATATAGGCCCGTCTATAAGGGCGCGGAGCGAGCCGGCGATCCCGCGCGGGCCTTGAAAAAAGCTCCGTGGCGCGCCGTGGAAGCAGCGCGGGAAACCCGGAGCCGCTTTTCCGGAGATCTCCGGGCGCGGGAATTGAAAGGTCAAGACGGCTCCTTGCTGAAATTTGCCGCGGGAGGGCGAAATATTATACCCTCTGGATACGGAGTTAAGGGGCGGGCCATATAAATGGGTCCGTCCTTTTTTTGTTTTAGTAATTATAACCGCCGGCGAGGCAAAGCCGGCGGAATTCAACAGGAGAAACAACATATGAAAAAAACAGTACTGTTCGCGCTGCCCCTGGTGGCTTTGATGCTGGCCGTGGCCTGCAAGAAGCAGGAAGCCGTGGAGACCCCCGCGCCCGCCGTGACCGAGCAGGTCGCCGGCACCGCCGCCGAAGCTGCCCCCGCCGCCGCGGCCGCCCCTGTCGCGGCCCCGGAGAAAGCCGTGGAAAAGAAAGGCAAATAACCGCCTTTTTTCAGAAGAACCGGCGTTCGCCAATGGCGGGCGCCGGTTTTGTTTTGGGCGGAAAAAATAATAGAATTGGGCGGGACCGGGGGCGGTCTTTTATACGGCTGAATTATGAAAAAACTCTCTTTGATATCGCTTCTGGCCGCCCTGGCCGGCTGCGGTAATTATTTTTCGGTAAGGGTGCCTTACCGGGTCCCGGACATGCCGGGGGCCGCGGCCGCCGGGCCCGCGCTTTCGGCGCTTTATGTGACGGTGAAAACAGCCCCGGCTCCCGAGGAGAACGCGCTGGGCGCCCTGGCGGCCGCTCTCGCGAACAAGTCCGGCCCCGATTTCAGGCCCGCGGACCTGGCCAGCCGCGCCGCCCGCGCCCTTGCCCGCCCGGGCTCCAGGGTCTGCGCCTGGCGCGTGGACAAGTCCGGCGCCGCCGACGCCTTCATTCCCCTGATAAAGCCCTCCGGCCTGCTGGCCCTGACCGCCGGCAGGCCCTCGGTCTCGTCGAAGAAAGAGGAGCGGACGGCGGTCTACTACGACAAGAAAAGACAAAAGCAGACCGTGAAGAGCAAGGTCCGGGTTTACTCGGCCTCGCTGTACGCCGGGATAAAACTTTATTCCTGGCCGGGCCTGGAGCTGCTGGATTCCTGGTCCGATAATTTTTCATATTCCGAGGACCGCCAGGACGATTCGAAGGACGCGGGCGACTGGTACTCCGGCGTGGAGGGCAAACTTTTCGGAGCCGTCGCCGCCAGGCTGGCGGCGCGCTACGCCGGGCGCCCCGTGGACCGCTTCAGGCCCGTCTTCAGGGAAAAAGGTGACAAGGACTCCGAGGAGGCCGGGCGGCTGGCTCAGCGCAACAGCTGGGATAAGGCCGAGGAGATCCGGCTCAGGCGCGACGCGGCGGCGGCCAGCTGGCGGCGGTCAAGCCGGAGGAGCTCGCGGCTTGGCTGGGCGCGAAGCGCCTGGTCTATTGCAATGTGACGGATTTCGGCGAGATCATGGCCGGCGTCTACAACCGCCGTATGGTAAAAGGTTCCGTCAGGGTCTGGGAGGCCGCCGGCCCGGAAATTAATTTTGAGGAAAGCGTAGTGAAGGTCAAGACACCCAAGTCTTTCGCGGGGGGGATGCTCGGCCAGCTCGCCAAGGGGCTGGTGGAGCGCATAAAGAACAAGCCGCTGGCTTATGAATCGGGGCTTTTTTCCCAGCAGGTTACCGAAAACCTCCCGAATTCCGTGAAGCGCTAGTGGATATGTCCGGTAGTATCATTTAGTACACGTAACAAAAATTACATGCTTTCGCATATAACTGTGCCATAATATAACAGGCTAATGGCGTTTATCCCTATAGCGGAAGGGGAGGCGTATTACTGCTCCTCCAGTTGCCTGGCAAAATGATAGTAATTTTTACCGGAATTTCGGCCGGAAATTTTGCCACAGCTATGGGAACTGATCAGTGGTAGCCGGCTATTCCCTTTCGAATACGAGCAGCGTCTCGGCGTGGGGGGTATTGGGGTAGAAGTCGAAGCCGGCGGCGCGGATTATTTTGTATTTCTCCATGAAGAAAGCCGCGTCGCGGCCCTGCGTGATAGGGTTGCAGGACAAATAAATTATCCGTTTGGGCAGTATTTCCATTATCCGCTTTATAACTTTCCCGTGCAGCCCGGCGCGGGGCGGGTCCAGCACCAAAATGTCAGTGCCGTCGAAGAGCCCTTCTTCGGCTTTCTCCGAAAGCGAGCAGACCATTTCAAAATTATAGGCCTTGTTGGCCGAGGCGTTGAGCGCCGCGTATTTCGCCGAATTGGCGGAAGATTCCACGGCGTAAACTTTGTCCGCCAGGTCCCGCAGCGTCAGCCCTATCACGCCCACGCCCGAATACAGGTCCACCAGCTTCCCGCACTTGAAGGAAGCGTCGCGGATCTCTTTCAGCGCTTCCGCGAAAAGGTCCATATTGTTCTGGAAGAAGCAGTCGAAGCCGTAGGAGAACCTGGTCCCGAGCAGTTCCTCGGTGACGAAGTCATTGCCCCAGGAGTTCACTATACCGTCCACCTGGCTCGTGGAGCTTATCGGGTTCGAGTAAATGGCCAGGAACCCGTCCAGGCCCTCTATGTTCATCTCGGGCAGGACAATGTCCTGCCGCTTCATGTACAGCGCGGCCACGCGCGAGCCCGGGTTCTTCGCTTCGCGGATGATCAGCGTCTTCAGGTCGGCAGTGGAAAGCTTGAGGTCGTTAAGTATTTTAAGAACCCTCAGAGCGCAGGCATTGGTGCCCGGGCTTATCAGGGCGCAGCCTTCCGGCAGCAGGTATTTTTCGCGGTAGTTGCCGCGCTTGTGGAAGGCGAAGGAGAGCGCGCCCGGCTCGCCGGTGAAGCTGTATTCTATCTTGGTGCGGTAGCCGAAGGCCTCTTTGGCGGCGTAGAACTTGTCCAGGCGGATGGTTTCCTTGGTGGTCTGGTAAAGCAGGTCCTCGATAAGGCCTTTCTTGGTTTCGCACTGGAAAGCGTAGTCCATGACCTGCCAGGGGGAGCAGCTGAGGTAATGGTCCTCCCTGGGCGCTATGCGCTTCGGGGAGGGTTTTATTATTTCAAGCAGTTCGGCTTCCGCGAAATTCTTTTTTTCGAAGGTGATATTTACGCGGGCGGTCTCTTCCGGCAGCACGCCGTAGCAGAACACCACTTTGCCCTCGCTCCTGCCCAGGGCCTTGCCCTCGCCCACTATTTTCTTGAATTCCAGGGTGATTTCGCGCATGTAAAGTCCTTATACAGTCAGCCGGTTGTTTTATATACTACAATTAATAACAGGGGTTGCCAAAGGCTATGCCTGTGCCGCAACAGACGCTATGCGTAACAGGCGGCCAAAATTACGATGGAGAGATTGCTAAAGACCCTTTCAAAATTCGACAGGCAGAGCGTCTTCGTGGGGACGCTCTCCGTCCTCGCGGCTATAGCCCTGAGCTACAGCTTAGCGGCCTCCTGGAAAGTCTACAGGCATGAACCGTTCAGGGAGGCCGCTTCGCGCTCCCTGCTGGCCGTCCACTCCTCCTGGTTCTACGATTCCGGCGTCGCCGAGCCTTTGCCCGTCTTCGCCCTGAAGCTGGCTATGGCGGCCGGCGCCGACCCGGACGCCGCCGTAAGGGCGGAGGGGCTGGCCGTTTTCGCGGCCGTAGTTCTGGTGACGGTCTTCGTGCTGCGCGCCCGCTTCGGAGGACAGTGCGCCGTCATCGCGGCGCTTTTCCTGGCCGCGAACCCGCTCCTGTGCTTTTACGCGATGCAGGGCGGTTCCCATCTTTATTCCCTTTTTTTCCTGCTTCTTTTCTGGCATTACTCCGGCGCTCCGGAGCCGTCGCGCCGGGCGGCGCTGCTGGCCGGGCTTTACGGCGGGCTGGCCTGCCTGAGCCGGCTGGACGCGGCCTGGGCGCTGCTGCTGATCGCGGGCCTGTCCTGGGCCGCCAGGCGCTCCGCCGCCGGCCTTAAGTCCGCCGCGCTCTCCCTGGGCCTCTCTTTGCTGCTCGTGCTGCCCTATGTCGTTTACCAGCGCGCTAAGTACGGCAATTTCCTGTACGCCCAGGAACTCAGCCTGCGCCGCTGGGCGAATATCGATAAGTACGGTTACGGGTCCTGGGAAGGAGCGCCGGTCGGCCCGCTCAGCGTCCCCTCTTTTGTTTTCCGCGACGGGGCCGCCGGCGCCGCGCGCGGCGTTTTCGGCGGGCTGGGCCGCAGCCTGGCCCATGAGCTGCCGCAGGTTCTTTATTACAAGTGGCTGTCGATCCTGCTTTTCCTCGGGATCTATGCGGCCTTCGTCACGAAAAAAGACGGCCTGCTCGTCTTCCTGGCGGCCGCCCTGCTGCCGGTGCTGCCGCTGGCGGGCATAAAGCAGGTCCCGGCCAGCGGCGGGATAGAATTCAGGTATTATCTCTGCTCCCTGTGGGCGCTTTGCGCCCTTGTAGGGCTGGGCCTCCAGGAAACGCTGGCCTGGTTCGAGGGCGGCCTGCAGAAATGGGCCGCGGAAAAAGCCGGGGCTTTAGGCCGCGGCGGAAAAGCATAGGAACTTAAGGATGGCTACAAATGACCGAAAATAACAAATATAAATTCATCGCGGCGGTGCTCGCGCTTTTCCTGGCCCCCTTCCTGATCCTGAGCAGCCACTTTATCTACGGGGAGAGCGAGCTGCAGAAAAAAGACACGCTGAGCTATCTCGAGCTGCGCACCAATACCGGCGCGGGGATAATTTCCGACGTGCTTAACCTGAATTACAGCCTTTACAGGCTGGCCGGGACGAAACCCGCGGCCGCGGCGATAAAGGAAGAGCTGGCCGCGAGGGTCAACGCGAACCCGTTCATCTATTCCGAGCTCGCCCTGCTGGGCCCGTCCGGCGCCGAGCTGGCCCGCTTTTCGGCCGATAAAAGCGTGAAGTCGCGCCTGGATTATTCCAAGAGCCAGGTCTTCTCCGAAGCGAAGCAGACTCTTTCTCCCGCCGGTGCCGTCGAGTACGGGGAATACACGCCACCGGCGCTGGTGCTCGCCGAACCGCTTATCAACAGCGGTTCCGGCCCGGCTTTTTACCTGGCGGGCAGGCTCAGCCTCGCCTACGTGGGAGAGGTGGTCCGCCTGATGGGCCGCAATTCCTACGGGAATTTCGGCCTTGTGGACATGGGCGGGCAGGTGATAGCCGATTCGATGAGCATGTCCATAGTCAAGCCCGGGCTCAAGGCCCCGGCCGAGGTAGTAAAACTGCTTTCGCTGGCCGCCGAGCGCGATACTCCGAGTTTCGCGAGCGAGGTTTATTTCCGCGGCCGCGTCCTGCTGGTCTCCGTCTCCAATGTCGGCGGCTCGAAATGGTGGATCTACGAAATAATGGACGCCGCCGACCTCCCCGCGCGCAAGGCTTCCTCCTGGGCCTGGCGGGTGGTCCTGTCGGGGGTTTTACTGATCCTCCTTTTCAGCGCCATAACCTATAAACTGGCCCTGTACTGGCTTAAGCCGGAAAGCAAGGCTTAAGCCCGGGTTTGGGCCTTTCGGGTAAAAAGAGCGGGTCTTTCTGCCCTCGTTCCCCGGTTTTCCGCGTGGTATAACTTCTACGATGGGGTTATACCGTCTCCTGTTAAGCTCGATAAGCCTGCTGCTGCTGGCGCTGCCGCCGGGCGTTTTTGCGTCCGGGCCGGAAGCGGAGCGCAGCGGCGCGTCCGCGCTTTTCGACGGGAACCTGCGGCTGCCGGGAGCGGCCGCGGCCGGGAAAGGGCGCGACGCCAACGCGGACTTCCTAAGGCAGATGAAGGAGGTCCTTTCCACCGGGGCCTGGGACGGCCCTACCCCGAAAACCCGCCATTTTATTTTCAGGAATTCCGGCGAAGGCTGGACGGCCCAGGCGCAGAGCGTGGGGCTGGAGGGTTTCCTTTGGACCAAGAAAGAGCTGGAGGGAAAATACGGCGAGGCGGCCTTCTCCGGCCAGCTTAACGATTATTTCCTTTACCTGGACGGGCTGCTCAAGCCCGCCCCCTGGACGGGAGAATTGCGCGCCGCGCTTTCCGAACTGAAAAATTCGCAGCTGCCCGGCCCCGAGAAGAACGCCCGCCTGAACGCCATGCTCGAGAATTACGTCTCCGGCCTGCAGGCCAACATGGAGAGATATGACGGCGCGGCCTGGGCGAAGAAAGCCCGCATCTACGAGCTTTTTCCTCGCGCCTATAATTTGGACGGCCGCCGCTCGGCTTCGGGTTTCAAGTCGCCGTCGGAGCCCTCTAAAACCCTTTTCTTCAGGGAATTCCGATCCTCTGATTTCGAAGTTATCAAACGCATGGGGTTCGACACGGTGTGGCCCATGGGGATACTTCCTATAGGCGTCAGGGGCCAGACCGGTACCGGCGGCGGCTCGCCGTATTCAATAAGCGACCACGGGACCGTCAACCCGGATCTCGGCACCGAGAAGGATTTTAAGGGCTTCGTGGAAAAAGCGCACCAGGCGGGGCTGAAAGTTATAGTGGATTTCGTCGTCAACCATACCTCGCTGGACTCCAAACTGCTGGCGGAGAACCCGGACTATTTCGTCAGCTTCCGCTACGACGGGCCCTGCCCCGGGGACGGCTATTTCGAGAGCTACTGGAACGGCGGGAAATATTGCGTGCGCCACGGCGGCTTCGAGTACGGCGGCGGGGTCTCCAGCTGGATAGACACCGCCCAGATAAACTATTCCAATACGGCGCTGCGCGCCCGCATGACTGACACCGTCAAAGGCTGGGTGACAAAGTTCGACGTGGACGGCTTCCGCGTCGACATGGCCTACCTGGCCCTGAATAACGTCTTCTCGCGCACCTGGGCTAAGAGCATGCCGCACGAAGAATTCTACCGCCAGCTTATCTGGACCGTGAAGGCCGCGAAGCCTTCGGCGGCGTTCATGGCCGAGGCCTACGCCTACCAGGAGGACCTCGGCGCCTGCGGGTTCGATACCATCTACAGCAAACAGGAAGACGCCAGGCCCGAGGGGCAGACCGGCTGGTACAATTCCACCGAGGCGGGAAGCGCCGCCCAGATACAGAGTTCGCTCAACAGGCAGGCTTTCCTCGCCTGGCAGACGGGCGGCGCGGGCTCCGTCATGTTCATCGGCAACCACGACGAACCGGCTCCTGAGAAGATTTACGGCCGGCGCCTGCCGGCGGCCCTGGCGCTGACGCTGCTTTACCCCGGCTCCGTCATGATGTATTCCGGCGCGGAGATCGGCTACGACGCGGCGGTCCCGGCGGAGCATAAGCCGCTGCCTTTCAGCGTGCCGGCGGAGGTCGACTGGAACGGGGGGGACCCGGCCGTTAAAAACACTTACAAGGAAGTCCTGGCCCTGGCCGCCCGCGTCCGCGCGGAGCTCGGGGACTACGAGATAGAGCCGCTCTGGCCGGCCCCCGGGCAGGCCTGGGCCGGCTATATACTTAAGTCCAAGGCCCAGCCCGGTTTGCGGCGGGCCATCATAGGCAATATAACCTGGAACGGGACGGCGGCGGAAGTCCCGCAGGCCGGTTTCACCGGCCGCCTGGAACCGGGAGAATACCGGCTTTTAGAGCTCCGCTGATGCCGGATTTGCTATAATTATATGGGGATTTCCGATTTTTAACCGTCAATTAAGGGAGGGATATGCTTCGTTCGAACCCGCATTTGATAGAGATCAATACCAGGCTGTGGCTCAAGCAGCTGCGGGTCAAGTATTCCCTGCCCGAGATGAAGCTCTCCGCGGTGCCCGACGACGAGTGGCAGGAGCTCCGCCACCTCGGCTTCGACATAATCTGGCTGGTCGGCGTGTGGGAGCCCAGCCCCGAATCCGAGCGCATAGCGCGCGAGGACAAGGCCCTGCTGGAGGACCTGAAAAATCTCCCGCCCGGCTTCGGGCCGGAGGCCGTCGGGCCCTCTCCCTATTCCGTCCACTGGTACCGCCTTAACGAAGACCTCGGCTTCGAGTGGGAGCTGAAAGCCCTCAAGGAGAAGCTTAACTCCATGGGCATGAAGCTGATGGTCGACCTGGTCTCAAACCATACCGCGAAGGACAACCCATATATAAAAGAGTGCCCTGACTGTTTCATAAACGGTACGGAGGAAGATTTTAAGGCGCACCCGGACTGGTTCTTCGAAATGGCCGACGGGGAAAAAAAGCGCTATATAGCCTACGGGCGCGACCCCAACTTCCCGCCCTGGACCGACAGCGCGCAGCTTAACTATTTCAACCCCGCCACGAGGGAGCGCATGCTCTCCGTCCTGCTGCGGATCGCCGACATGGCCGACGGCGTGCGCTGCGACATGGTGATGCTGACGCTCAACGAGATCCACGACACTACCTGGGGCCCTCTCCTGAGCCGCGGCGGCTACAAGCGCCCCCAGGACGAGTTCTGGGAGAGCGCTATCAAGGCGGTGACCGAGAAACACCCCGGTTTCATTTTCCTGGCCGAAGTCTATTGGGGCCTCGAGTGGCGCGTGCAGCAGATAGGCTTCGATTATACCTACGACAAGGGAACTTATGACCGCCTCCGCTTCCAGGGGGCGCAGGAGCTCCGCGGCCACCTCCGCGCCGAGAAGCTTTACCAGAAGCGCTCAGCGCGGTTCATCGACAACCACGACGAGCAGCCCTCGATCAGCGTTTTCGGCAGGCAGAAATCCCAGGCGGCCGCGGTCGTGGTCGCCACCATAAAGGGCCTGCGGTTCTATAATGACAACCAGATGGACGGCATAAAGGCCCGTATCCCGCTGCAGCTCAACGAGCTTTACGACCGGGCCCCCGACCAGGAAGTGAAGAAGTTTTACGCCAAGCTGCTGAAGATCACGGACCACCCGGCTTTCCACGGCGGGGAATGGGCGCTGCTCGACGTGCGGGCTTGCGATCCTGAGAATCACACCAACGCCAATATGCTGGCCTGGTCCTGGGCCCAGCGCCGGACCCTCAAGGTCATCGTAGTGAATTATTCCGCCGAGGTCTCCTGCGGCGTAGTGAACGTCAATATCAAGAACGAAGGCGAGACCACGGCCGTCTTCGAGGAGCTCTCCGACCGCTTCTTCTCCTTCAAGTCGGCCGAACTGGCCGGCGGCCTCCGCCTCCAGCAGATGCCCCCCTACTCCGCCTACATCTTCGACGTCGAATTCTAAAACCACGCTCGAAACGGAAGGCCGGCGGATATCCGCCGGCTTTTTCTTTATAGGGTCTTCTCCAAAGTGAGTGGGTCTTTTCGTGCTGATTTCATATCGCTTCCAGCGTACAGGTCAGCACTTTCAGCCGCAAATATTCTTCATCCCGTAGTCCGTAGCTGCGCCGCTGGATAACCCGGATCTTGTTGTTCAGTCCTTCCACGAATCCCAGCGAAACTTTATTCTCTGGCTTGCAGTAGGCCGCTATCCCGTCCCAGTGCCTGTCTATCATCTCGGCGAACTTCTGGTATGGCCCAAGCCGCTGCCACTTTAGCGACTCGCGCCAGTTCTCGAAAAAACGCCGCGCCCAGCCTTCGCTCTCATAATCCCACAACTGGCCGAACGATTCCCGCAGAATGTACGCCGCATGCAGGCGGCTATTAGCTTTCAACAGTGTCCGCAGGTTCCGGCGGCCCTTGCGCGTAAGGTTCTCCCTGTGCGACAGCAGCGTGTACCGCTGCCCTTTGATGTAGCTCCGCTCTTTGCCGGACAACCGGGCATACTCTGCCCGCCGCACCTTGTCCAGCGCCTCGCCAAGGTGCCGCTGCACATGGAACTTGTCGAACACTATCGCCGCCTGCGGCGCCGCTTTCTTCGTGGACGCCCGGAACGGCTTCCACATATCCATTACCGCCATTCGGATGCGACCGCTCTTTTTCTCGCCGAGCTCGTTATAAAATATGTCCAGGCTTTCTTCCGAGCGATCCGCGCCGCCGAACCAGATGGGCCTGCGGCGCTCAAGGTCGCTGACCACCACCCGGTAGGTGTGCCCCTTGCGGATGGACACCTCGTCTACACCGATCGCTTTCGGCCTCGGCTTGCCGGCGCGGGCCAATTGCGCCCGCATATACTGCTTGTCCAAATCCTTAACGGTCTTCCAGTCCAGCCTCGTCTCCGTGGCCACGGCCTTTATCGACGATTCCCGGCACCTCCGACCTATAAAAAAAAACGAAACGCTTCGTGTATCCGGGATTGTCGGATAGCCAGTCCAGCTTCTCCTGCCGGACCTTGCCGCATTTGCAGCACTTGACCCTGCGGATCTCCACTTTAAGATAAACACGCATGTCACCGCAGGGCAGGTCCCGGACCCGGCGCACCTTGCGGTCGTAGACGGCATGATTAACAGCACCGCAACCGCCACAGACCATCCTGGTGCCGGTTCTTTTCAGCGTAACTATGCGCGCCTTCTGGTCGCCAAAGACGCCGTGAACCGTGGACGCAGGGCTGAAACCAGGGAAACGATAAGTGTCCTCTAACTTGAGCTTTTTACGCATCCCAAGATTATGCCAGATTTTCAAAGAGCCAAAACGACCAAGTCCACGACGCAAACAACTGCGCTATCCCCTGCTATTTACCCACTCAAAACGGAGAAGACCCTCTTTATATTAAGAGCCGCGAGAGGTGAAGTCGGGGGCCTGGCAAGGGTATGGGCCCGTCGCTCACGGCGTCGGCCACACCGTGGCCGCGCCTCCCCTCTCGGCCTCCGCGCTTACGCAAGCGTCGGCCTCCGAGAGGTCGCTCCGAACCCAT
>JAJZPF010000046.1 GCA_021811315.1 bacterium | reverse complement strand
ATGAAGAAGTCTACCGGCGTGCCACCCGGCTGGCCGTGGGACAGTCATAAAACGGGAGATTTTTTAATTTTAGTGTCTTCCATGTTCCCAAATCGGCCTGCTGGAAGTTACGTGAGCTTTTGGGGGATAATTCTGCCGGTTCTGCCGGCACGGATTATTTTGCTATAATCTATATTCTGTAGTTTAGGTTCTTTAAATACTGGTTGGGTGACTGAGCGGTCAAAAGTAACGGTCTGTAAAACCGTCGGGCTACGCCCTACGAAGGTTCGAATCCTTCCCCAACCATACTTCTTGCCAGAAATTGTTTTATGCGCGGGTGGCGGAACTGGCAGACGCGCACGGCTCAGAACCGTGTGACCGCAAGGTCTTATGGGTTCAACTCCCTTCCCGCGCATTAATTTAACTAAGCTGTTCGCATTCATGCGAACAGCTTTTTTAATTGTATAGCGCGGGAAGCGCGACAACATTTTGTCGCGCGCAGGGAGTTGAAAGCCGGACCTGCGAGGCCAGCAGGCCGCAGCAGGGAGGCGGGGCCGCGACATCCGAGCGGCGACGGCCGCGATGATAGTTGTGGCCAACCTTCCCGCGCATCTCCACGCTATAAAGAAAAAGGCTGCTTCGCACCAGCGAACAGCCTCTCTCCTTTGCAGTGGCTCTGCTCTTATTCAGAACGGCAGGACGATAAAAAAATCTTCCGGCCTTATTAAGGAATATAGATTTATCACCGCGCCGAGCGCGAGGAAAGGGCCGAAGGGCATCTGCGACATGCGGTCGGCCCGCTTTAGCAGCAGCAGGCTTACCCCATACACCGAGCCGAAGAACGAAGCCATGATAACGGCCGTAAGAACGCCCTGCCAGCCGCAAAGGGCGCCTATCCCGCCCATAAGGAAGATATCCCCCTCGCCCACCGCGTCCTTCTTGTAAATTTTCTTGCCGAGCATGGCGAGGCCCCAGATAAAGCCGCCTCCCGCAGCCGCGCCCAGCGCGGAGGACGCCAGCCGCTCGCCCCAGGCGCCCTGGAAATACGGGTTGACGAAGCTGCCGGCCAGCCCCAGGACGAACAGCGCCAGGGAGAAGGCGTCGGAAATAAGCATGGTTTCAAAATCTATGACGCTTACTACTATAAGGACATAGGTCGAGAGCAGGGCGACGCCCAGCCAGAGAGGGTTTCCCTGCCATTTGAAGGCGAGCAGGGCCGTAAGCAGGCCGGTGAGGAACTCTATTACGGGATATTTGACCGAGATAGGTTCTTTGCAGGAGCGGCAGCGGCCGCCCAGAAGAATAAAGCTCAGCAGCGGGATATTGTCGTAAAACTTTATGGGGGCCCGGCATTTGGGGCAGCGCGAGGCCGGGAAGACTATGGACTCGTCCTTCGGGAGGCGGGCTATGCAGACATTAAGGAAACTGCCCAGAAGCAGCCCCAGCGCGAAAGCTATTGAGACGATGATCATATTTATATTCTAACTAATTGCCCCGGAAATAAAAAACCCCGCCCGCCGAAGCGGACGGGGTTTCAGAGTCGGCCTTTTATTAGAAGGTAGACCAGGGCGAGAGAACGGCGGTGTCTCCGCGGCCCTTTATGTCCTCGTGGGTGCAGTTGACCACGAAGTTGCCCCAGCTGGCGGCGGCAGTCGGGTCATTGGAGTAGAACCAGCCGGGTCCGTCGGCAAGCGCGACCGCGACCGCGCGGCTGTCCCCGTGCCCGGTGCCGGGCATCTTGGCCAGGGGGATCTCGGCGATGTACTTCGCGTTGAGGGTGATGCAAGCGAGCGTGTCGGCCGGGAACCAGCCTTCGTTGTCGCCGTAATACACCTGTATCGCGCTGCGGACAGAGGAAAGCGCGCCCTTGGTGGAGCCTTCCTTGGCCTTGTTGATGAGGTCGGCGAACTTCGGTATGGCTATGGCAGCCAGGATACCGATGATGGCTACGACGATCATCAGCTCTATCAGGGTGAAGCCCTTTTTGTTGTTCTTCATTGTTATTTTTTCTCCTTAACTTACTTGGTCTCCCCCCACGGATGATATATAGATGATGCCCCTGGGGTTCTTTAAATATATATAACTACGGATTTGTTTGTCAATAAAAAATCCCCTTCCGGGGACTCTTTATTTCCGTAAGGCCGCGGGCCGAGCCGTCCCGCGCCGCCATGGGCACCGCGCCATTTTTATTCCGCAAAAATGGCGGGGTGGACTTTACTATCCTGCGTTACCCCGGACACTGCGCCATTTTTACGAAGTAAAAATGGCGGAGAGGAAGGGATTCGAACCCTTGATACCCTTGCGAGTATACAGACTTTCCAGGTCTGCGCCTTCAACCGCTCGGCCACCTCTCCAATCGTCCAGCCCCGGACCCGCCGTTTCGGCGACTTCCTCCGGGGGGCGAACTACGACGGTGTTATAATTTTAGGATATTTGATAAGATGACACAATGGCGAAAGAGGAAAAGAAGGAAAGAATAGAGCCCGTGGCTACCAACCGGAAGGCGCGCCACGACTACCTGATATCCGATACTTACGAGGCGGGCCTGTCCCTCCAGGGCCCGGAAGTCAAGTCGCTGCGCCTCAGGCAGGCGACCCTGACTTCCGCTTTCGCCCGGGTGGAAAAGGACGGGCTTTACCTGTACGGCCTGCACATAGCTCCCTACGCTTTCAACACCCAGGAAGAGATCGACCCCGTCCGCACCCGCAAGCTGCTGCTGAAGCGGCAGGAGATAAAGCGCCTTACCGGCGCGCTGACCATCAAAGGGATGACGCTGGTGGCGCTGGAGATCTATTTCAAGAACGGCTGGGCCAAGGTCCTGCTGGGCCTCGCCAAAGGCAAGAGGTCCGCGGATAAGCACGACTCGATAAAGAAGCGCGATATCGACCGCGAGATGCGCCGGGAATTCAAGGAGAAATATAAAGGCTAGGGTACCGGCCTGCGGCTTTAAAATAAAGAACACCCCGCGCAATTCGCGGGGTGTTCTTTATTCCAGGCCGGCCACAGGCCCGCCGGCTAAAACCTGAAGCCCGCGCTGGCGTTGGCGAGAGAACGGGCATGCGTGTAGGTAATGCCGCCGGCGAGGTAGCCTAATTTTATCTTGACCCGGATGCCCGCCGTAAAGCGGGCGGCGGCGACGGAAATTTTCTTTCCGGCCAGGGAAACGTCGTCAACCCCCTGGGCCTGTAACCTGGTCATATCGTAAGCGACGCCTATGAACGGCGCCACCACCGGGACATTGATGGAAACCAGCAGGCCGGCATTGAAATGCACGGCGTTAAAATACCTGTGCGTGGCCATGTTGGCCATGCCCACGAGCATGGCGTTGATCTTGTATTTCTCGTCCGAAAGGTTCCAGAGGCCGTAGCGCAGCCCGCCGCCGGCCACCGCGACGCCTTCGAAGGCGCCGCCGCGCACGAACCCGTCGATGCGGTACGGCATGCCTATCTCCGCCTGCACGAGGCCCAGGCCGAACAAATTGTTTTTCTTGAGGACGGAATTGCCGCTGGAGGGGTTGAACTGGCTCGCCCCCCGCACGCCGATATCGAACCCCGCGAAGCCCAGCGGGCGGGCGGTCTGGTTCGAGCCGGAACCCAGCAGGCCGCCCAGGTCGCGCGCGAACGGCTTGAGCGCGGCGGGGGTGACGGCGCGGAAATTATCGTAGCTCGCGGCGGAGGCGCAGGAAAGGCCGAGCAGCGAAGCGAAAGCGAAACAGACAGTTTTTTTAAGCATCGAAGTTCCTCATTGCACCGCGGGCGCCGTATGATCGCCGGGCGGCCTTACTCTTTCTCGGCCGCGCCGCCCAGGACTTCCTTCACCGTGGTAAGCCCCAGGAGGACCTTCTCCAGGCCGTCCATGGCGATGGTGCGCATCCCGTTGCGCATGGCTATTTCTTTCACGGGGATAGCGGAAGGGTCCTTCAGGAGCTGCAGCCGGATCTCGTCGTTAAGGATGAGCAGTTCATGCATGCCGCAGCGGCCCTTATAGCCGGTGCCCTTGCAGACGTCGCAGCCTTTGGCCCTGAATATTTTCGTGCCCGGGGACACCTTCACGCCATTTGCTTCAAAAACGGCGAGCTCCTCGGGGCTGGGGTCGGCCTCCACCTTGCATTCTTTGCAAAGGCGGCGGGCGAGGCGCTGGGCGAGCACGGCCTTCATGGTATTGGCCACCACGAAGCGCGGCAGGCCCATCTGGGTGAGGCGCTCGAGCGCCGACGGGGCGTCGTTGGTATGAATGGTGGAGAAAACGAGATGGCCGGTCATCGCGGCCTCGAGCGCGATGTGGGCCGTCTCCTCGTCGCGGATCTCGCCGACCATGATGACGTCGGGGTCGAGGCGCATGAAGGAGCGGAGCGCGGAGGCGAAGTCGAATTTCTTCCCCTCGCCCAGCTTCACGTCGGGGTTCACGGGCACCTGCACGATCCCGTCGATATTGTATTCCACGGGGTTCTCGGCGGTAATGATCTTGATGTCCGGGCGGTTGACGTGGTTGAGGCAGGCGTACAGCGTCGTGGATTTGCCGGAACCCGTGGGGCCGCAGACCAGCACCAGGCCGAAATTCTTCTTGCCGCCGATGCCCTGGAACTGCTGCAGCAGCTTCGCCTCGGTGTCGGGCAAAAAGCCCATGACCTTGATATCGACGCGCACCGAGGCGCGGTCGAGGATACGCATCACGCAGGACTCGCCGAACACGGTCGGGACCATTTCCACGCGGAACTCGATGGGGTTGCCCTTGGCTATGATCTGGATGCGCCCGCTCTGGGGGATGCGCCGCTCCGTGATGTTCATGGAGTTGGACATGATCTTGATCTTGGCGGTGATGGCCTGGCGGAAAGCCCAGGGGATGCTGAAGGAGGCGGCGCGCAGCATGCCGTCCACGCGGTAGCGGACCATGACCTTGGAAGTTTTGCCGTTGGGGTCCTCGAACGGCTCGATATGGATGTCGGAGGCCTTGGTGTTCAGGGCGCCGAGGATGATGGCGTTGACCAGCTTTTCCACCTCCGGCGCGCTGGCGTCGATATCGCTGATATCTTTTTTATCGGCCTCGGCCGCGAGGGAGAAGCTCCCTTCCTCGCCGGGAACGGCGGTGGACTGGGACTGGGCGACGGATTCGATCAGCTGGTCCACCTGGGCGCTGTCCTGCTTGCCGTAGACGGTTTCAAGTACTTTGAGTATCCAGGGGGCGAGCGCCAGGTACGGTTTTACGTCCAGGCCGGTGCGGAGGCCGATGTCCTCAACGATCAGGAAGTCCCTGGGGTCGGCCATCGCTAGGAAGAGCGAATTGTCCTGGCGGGCGAAAGGCACGCAAAGCTGTTTCCGGGCTATCTGCTCGGGGAGCAGCTGGACCACTTCGGGCAGGGCTTCGACCTTGGTGAGGTCCACGGCCTTGAAGCCCCATTCGTCGGCAAGTATCTTAAGCAGCTTGAGCTCGGGGATCAGCTTCATCTCGAGCAGGACCTGCTGCAGGGGTTTGTTCTCTTTTTTAGAGGTTTCTTCCGCGGCCTTCAGCTGCTCTTCGGGTATGAGTTTATCCTCAATGAGGATCTCCCTCAAGTTCCGCTTGCGCTGAAGTCCTTTAGGCGGGGGCATGCTCAATTATTATAAATATATTAAGCAGGGGTTACAAGTGGAAGAATTCCCCAAAAGCTCACGTAACTTCCAGCAGGCCGATTTGGGAACATGGAAGACACTAAAATTAAAAAATCTCCCGTTTTATGACTGTCCCACGGCCAGCCGGGTGGCACGCCGGTAGACTTCTTCATCC
>JAJZPF010000045.1 GCA_021811315.1 bacterium | reverse complement strand
AGCTAAATTATTCAGAGAAGTGCTGCCAAGTGGCACAAAAACATTCAGAAACGGAGGCTTAGCAAAAGAATTAACGACGGACTACCGACGAGCTATTTCACCATCATGTTAGGATTAGAAAATGCTGCGACGGGACGCCGAGGAAAGGCGCGAACGGGGCCTTGCGTAATTTCTTTCCTTCCATTGCCATTCCTCAAGTGGTCTTTCACGGCTTTCTTTAATATAATAATTATGAGACAGCTAAGGAGGACGATCATGAAAGTACCAATGGTAGACATGCTGGCAGGATACCCCCCCATAAGAGAAGAGATAGAGACGGCCGTAAAAACCGTTTTCAACAAGGCCAATTTCATCCTTGGAGAGGAAGTAACTAAATTTGAGAAAGAATTCGCCGCCCATAACGGAACCAAATACTCCGTAGGCGTGGCCAACGGCACCGACGCCATCCGGATGGCGATCATCGCCTGCGGCATAAAGCCCGGGGACGAGATCATCACCTCCCCCTTCACCTTCATAGCCACCAGCGAGACCATCAGCCAGTCCGGCGCCGTGCCGGTCTTCGCGGACATCGACCCGGTGACCTATAACCTGGACCCGAAAGCCGTCGAGAAGAAGATCACCAAAAAGACGAAGGCCATCATCCCGGTGCACCTCTACGGCATGCCCTGCGACATGGACGCCTTCATGGCGCTGGCGAAGAAGCATAACCTCAGGATCATAGAGGATACCGCGCAGGCCTTCACCGGCAAGTACAAACTGGGCGGCAAAGACTGGAAATACCTCGGCTCGATAGGCGACTGCGGGACCTACAGCTTCTTCCCGGCCAAGAACCTCGGCGCCTTCGGCGACGGCGGGGCCGTCACCACCAGCGACGATAAGGTCCTCGAGGTGCTCAAGCAGCTGCGCAACCACGGCAGCAAGGTGCGCTACCACCACGAGATGGAAGGCTTCAACAGCCGCCTCGACACCGTGCAGGCGGCCGTCCTGTCCGTGCGCCTCAAGCACGTGGAGAAGTGGACCGAGATGCGCAACGCGGTGGCCGCCAAGTACGCCGAAGCGCTCAAGGGCGTCTGCGTTACCCCCGTGGTCCCGGCCAACTGCAGGCACTCCTTCAATTATTACACGATCCGCTTCGACTCGAAGGCCAAGCGCGACAACGCGCAGAAGCACCTGACCGAACTGGGCATCGCCAACCAGATCTACTACCCGATAGCGCTGCACCTGCAGGAAGCGTACGCGCACCTGGGCGGGAAGCGGGGCGACCTGCCCGTCAGCGAAGCCGTGCAGGACACCGTCTTCTCGCTGCCGATGTTCCCCGAACTTACGGACGAGCAGATAAAGACCGTTACCGACGCCGTGAAGGCCTCGCTCACGGTAAGCGTCAGCAAATAACCTGAAGGCAGGGGGGTCCCCGGGCCGCGCGCGGAGCAGAAGCCGCGCGCGGTCCCATAATAATGGAAAGACTAGAGAACGAGCTGGCTCACGGCCGGAAAATTTCACAGGATACCGGCTTCTACCTGGGCTGGTCCGGAACGGCCGGCCGGCTCCGCTCGGAGCGCAGGGCGGGGATGTACAGGGCCGCAGGAAACATAGGCCGGGGGAAAACTATCCTGGAAATAGGCTGCGGCCCGGGCATCCTCACCTCCATGGCGGCCAGGAGCGGCGCGGAGATCACGGCCGTGGACCTCTCCCCGGACCTTATCAGGATGGCCCTGGCCCGGAACCCGGCCCCCAACGTCAAATATTTCATAATGAACGCGGAGAAACTTGAATTTCAGGACAACGCCTTCGACTGCGTCTTCGGCAGTTCAGTGCTGCACCACCTTGACCTTAACAAGGCCCTCCCCGAAATGCTGCGCGTGCTCAGGCCGGGCGGGGCTTTCGTCTTCACCGAACCCAATATGCTGAACCCGCAGATAATGCTGCAGAAGAACCTCCCCCCGCTGAAAGCCCTGCTGGGGGATTCTCCGGATGAAACGGCCTTTTTCCGCTGGCAGATAAGAGGTTTGCTTCTGGACGCCGGTTTTTCCGGAGTAAGTACGGAGCCGTTTGATTTCCTGCACCCCTGGATACCCGGAGCTTTAGCCCCGGCCGTCGACAGTCTCGGGAGCTTACTCGAACGGATCCCGCTTTTGCGGGAAATAGCCGGGTCCCTGCTGATAAAGGCGAAGAAATGAAAGTACGATTGAACTGGGCGCTTTTCCTCCTGACGGCCTTTTCCTATCTTCTTTACCCGGTCTGGCATCTGCCGCTGCCCTGGCCCGCCCAGTGGGCCTTCCTTAACCTTTTTGTCCTGCTCTCGGCGGCCGCGCTCTACTGCCCGCTCGACGAAGTTTCGCTGGACGCCTCCCTGCCCGAACTCGGAAAGCTTTGGCCCGCAGCGCTTTTCGCCGCCGCGGTCTGCGCCCCTTTATGGCTGACCTACCTGCCGGTCGGTTCCGACGACCAGTCCCACGCCGGGCCCGCGGCCTGGGTCCTCGGCCGGCTTACTTCGGCCCTTTCGCTGGACATAAGGCTGCTGCCGGCTTTCGGCCTCCCCGCGGCCGCGCTTCTGACGGCCGCGGCGGTAAAGCTCTACAGGAAAGGCCTGGCGCTGCCCGGGCGCGGAACGGCCGCGCTGGCCCTGGCCGCCGCCGGCAACCTTTATTTTTTAGCGGACCTGCGCTTCGGCCTCGCCGGGGCTATAGGCAGGTTCGAGACCGTGCTGCGCTATCCGCCGCTCAGCAAGTTCCTCTACCTGCCGGCCTATCTGCTTCTGGGCGTGAATGAAGCGGCGCCGCGCATCGTCCAGTTCCTGTTCATGGGCCTGGCGATCATCTATATGCTGCGTTTCCTGAAATTCCTGAAGACGGAGCCGCCGCCGCGCCTGATCTTCCTGCTCCTGATCTTTTTTCCCACTTTTTTCAATCTCGCCATCAGCACGGAGCTGGAGGCGGGCACGGTTTTCTTTTTCATCGCCGCGATGTACCATTTCACGAAGGCCGCGAAAACCGGCGACAAAGGCCAGTTCCTTAAATGCGCTTTCTGGTCCGCGGCCGGCTTCTTCCATAAGCAGCTGCTCCTTGGCCTCGTCCTGTCCTTCATGCCCGTCCTGGCCTTCCTCTGGCTTACGCGCAGGGAGGAGCGCCCGGCTTTCGTTTACGGCTTCAAGACGCTGGCCCTGCCGCTCCTGACCGGCCTCCCTTTCATACTAATAAGCGGGGCCTACGGGATACGGGGAACAGGCCTGATCTGGTCGCACCTGAGCGACCCGGTTATAATGACGCTGAACCTGAAAGCGCTTTACCTTACCTGCGGCGCGCCCATAACCGCGCTGCTCGCGGCGGCGACGGCGTACTACGCCTGGCGCCGGAGAAACCTGGAGATAACCCTGCTTCTGTACTTCTCCGCGACCTATTATTTCATGATAAGCGCCACCGAGACCGCGGGCCTTATCCGCCACGCCCAGCCTTTCTACATCGCCCCCGTGCTGCTTCTGATGCTCGCCGTTTCGGACCTCGCGGCGGCGCTGCCCGCTCGGGCTATGAAGCCGCTGGCCGCCGGGCTGCTCGCCCTGTTCGTTTTCCAGTCGGCCTTCGCGAGGGACCCGCTCCAGCGCAAGACCGTCTTCAACTACTCCACGAACAATTTTCCCTACTGGGAAGTTGCGGAGTATTTAAAAGCGCTGGACAGGCCGGGCCTGAAGATCTACGCTCCTATGGAGGTAGAGCCGAGCCACTACTACCTGGCTAAAGCCGGGATGGCGGGGAAGCTGACCTGGGAAAGAACCCTCCCTCTCGATCTTACGGCCGGGAAAGCGGCGAAGGCTTTCAGGGAGAACGGTTCGGACTTCATGCTTCTGCCGGACAGCCCTTTCGCCGGAGTGAAAACCGATTTTCCCTCCATAGTAAAAGGCCTCAAGACCTCGGAAGCTTTCTGCGAAGTAAAACTTTTCGACTACCACGGGAATAAACTGATGCTCCTGAAACCATGTGCGGAATAACCGGCAAGATCAATTACGCCTCCAAAGCCCCGGTGCGGGAAGCCGAGCTTAAGGGCCCGCTCTTCGAGATGTTCCACCGCGGCCCGGAGGACGAGGGGGTAATGGTCGACCGCCACTGCGGCCTGGGGATGCGCCGCCTGAAGATCATAGACCTGGAAAGCGGGCACCAGCCGGTCTTCAATGAGGACGGCTCCCTGGCCGTGATCCTCAACGGCGAGATCTACAATTACCGCGAGCTGCGCAAAGAGCTGCAGGGCCGCCACAGCTTCAAGACGAATTCCGACACCGAAGTGATAGTCCACCTCTACGAGGAGCTGGGCGAAAAATGCCTGGACAGGCTGAACGGGATGTTCGCGCTTGCGGTCTGGGACGCCCGCAAAGAGGAGCTCTTCATAGCGCGCGACCGCGCCGGCGTAAAGCCGCTTTTCTACTCCGACGCGGGCGGCGCGCTCTGCTTCGCCTCGGAAGTAAAGTCGCTGCTTGCCTTCAAAGGCGTATCGCGCGAGCTGGACGACCAGGCGCTGGCCAACTATCTTTCTTTCTATTACATTTCCTCCCCCCGCTCTATTTTCAAACAGATCCGCCGCCTGCCGCAGGGCCACTACCTAAAAGTTAAGGGCGGGAAGGCCGAGGTCCGCCAGTACTGGCATTACCGCTTCCGGCCTGAAAAGATGACGGAGCGGGAGGCCGAAGAGCGCATAGAGGCGGCCCTGCTGAACTCGGTCAGGCGCCAGCTGGTCAGCGACGTGCCGCTGGGCGTCTTCCTTTCCAGCGGCCTCGATTCCACGGCCATAGTGGCCATGATGTCGAAGCTCGGCGTAAAGCCAAAAACCTATACGGTAGGCTATGAGAACGGCGGAACCTATAATGAGCTGAACGAAGCCCGCCTGGTGGCCGGGAAATACGGCACCGACCATCACGACTGCCTGTTCGGGCCCGCCGACATCATTAAAAAACTGCCGGAGGCGGCGGACCGCTTCGCGGAGCCGCACGGGGACTGGACCTACCTCGCGATGGGCCACGTTTCCGCCCAGTCCAGGAAGGAGATAACCGTGGCGCTTACCGGCGCCGGCGGGGACGAACTGTTCGCCGGCTACCCGACGCTTTCGGCCGCCAAAGTGGGCCGCTTCTACCAGTACCTGCCCGGCCCGGTCAAGGCGGCGCTGCGCGCGGCCGCCGAGCGCCTCCCCGTCTCCACCAGCCGCCTGAGCCTGGATTTCAAGCTTAAGTCTTTCACCCGCGGCGCGGCCTTCAGGCCCGAGGTAGCGCATTTTAAATACAAGGAAATATTTACCTCCGAAGAGATAAAGATCCTCCTGCCCGGAGTGAAGTATGAGGACCCTTTCGAGGTTTTCGCGCAGCACCTGCCCGACGTCTCCGACGCCCGGCTTCTCGACAGGCTGCAGTACCTGGACCTGAACGTCTTCCTCCCTTATTGCTCCCTGCACGCCACCGATCTCGTCACCATGTTCAACTCGCAGGAAGCGCGGGTGCCTTTCCTGGACAATGAGATGCTGGACCTCTCGGAGCAAGTCCCGCTTCACCTCAAGTTGAAAGGCTTCACCACCAAGCACATAATCCGCAAAGCTTTCAGGAAGTACCTGCCGGAAGAGATACTGAAAATGCCGAAGAAGGGCTTCAGCATGCCGACCGGCGAGTGGCTGAAAGGCGAGCTAAAAGGTTTCACGCTGGACGCAATTAACTCCGCGCGCGCGAAGAATCCCGGCTTCTGCGATTACGGCTACGCGGAGAAGCTCCTGAAGGAACACTGCGAGGGGCGCCGGGACAATACCCGCAGGCTGACCTGCCTGGTCTCGCTGTTCCTGTGGCAGGATAAATACCTGTAGATACCCCGGCGGCCCCGCC
>JAJZPF010000032.1 GCA_021811315.1 bacterium | reverse complement strand
ACCGTGCGGGCCGGGTTAGCAAAACCCTCGGAGAGCCCGCCGGTTGCATAGCCCGGCGGGCGAACACGGAGTGAGGCCACGGTGTGGCCGAACGCGTTTTGCGTTCCGGCCCGTACGGTAGGCCGCCAGCAGACTTTATGCTATTTAATTATTACCTGGGGTAGGTTCGCTCCGATAGTTAAGGTTCGCGGGCGAGGGTGTAGGCGGCGACGGAGCGGGCGCCGGCTTTTTTTAGCTCGGAGGCGAGTTCGTCCAGGGTGGCCAGGGTGGTGGCTACGTCGTCTACGAGCAGGATGTTGCGGCCTTTTACGAGCTCGGGTTTGGCGACGGCGAAGGCGCCGGAGATGTTGGCTTTTCTTTTTTCTTTGGAGAGGGCGGTCTGGCTCGGGGTGTTCCTGGTCCTGGCAGCGGCGTCTTCCAGGTGGAACAGGTTGCAGCGGGCCGCGAGGGCGGAGGCCAGGAGCTCGGCCTGGTTGAAGCCGCGCTCCCTGCGCTTGGCCGGGTGCAGCGGGACCGCGACGGAAAAATTATAGGGAGCAAGTTCGGGGAAGCCGGTAAAGGCGGCGGCCATCTCGGCGGCCAGGAAGCCGGCCAGGTCTTCGCGCGCCCTGTATTTGAAAGTGTGGACCAGGGAGCGCAGCTGGGGGTTGAAGACGAAAGCCGAGCGGGCCAGGGCCAGCGAACGCGGGGCCCCGCCGCGGCAGTCCCGGCAGGCCCGGCCGCCGTCGTCCAGGGGCAGCCCGCAGGCTTCGCAGCGAAGCTCCGGCAGCGGTTCAAGCAGGGCGGCGCAGCCGGGGCA
Organism: bacterium; assembly: GCA_021811315.1. Classification (GTDB taxonomy): domain Bacteria; phylum Elusimicrobiota; class Elusimicrobia; order Elusimicrobiales; family UBA9959; genus UBA9959. The sequence goes on along the minus strand of JAJZPF010000032.1, from coordinate 33,222 downwards.
GAGCGGCTTGGGCTCAAGGTAATGCAGGTCCAGCCCGCAATGCGCGCAGGTCCGCGGCAGCAGCGCGTTCAAAAGCCACTTCCCGGCCTTTATAATTCCAGGTTTCATTCTTCCCCCGACCCCCGACCCTCGACTCCCGACAAGCACAGTCTCGCTACGCTCGGCCCTTGACTCCCGATTCCGGACCCTCGATCGCTTAGAACTGGAAAGTAAGCGTGCTGCCCGCCTGGTAGGAAAGATATTCTTCCTGCTTCAGGTACTTATGCCAGAAGCGCTGGAGCCCGGCGTTAAAAGTCAGGCGCAGGTTCTTCGCCGCCTCATAGTCCGCGCTGGAGTTGAGCGAGAAGAGCCTGTTATTGTCCGCGATGGTGATGGGCGAGGACTTGAGCGCGTAGCTGAGCGTCGTCGTCCAGACTATCCGGTTGGTGAAAAGTATGGCCTTCTTCATGAAAGGGAGCTTCAGGCCTTTCGGCAGCTGGAAGTCGGACTTGATCAGCACGCTCGGCGTTATCGTCCTGGTATTGGCCGTTATCACGCCGAGCGCGGCCTTGGTCTTGTCGGAAGAATAATCCACTTTCGGCGTGAAGCGGAATTTCTTGTAGTCGAAAGTCCCCTGCAGCGTGGCGTCGTCGTGCCGGGTGACCTGGGTGAGCTGGTTCACGCGCAGGTCCTTCTTGTCGGTGAGGCGCAGATTGTAGCTGGCGGCGGTATCGATCTTGTTGAGGAGCTTGAACCGCAGGTCGGTCCCGTAGGTACCGGAGGTGTCGAGCGAAACCGCCTTTACCTCGTTGGTGTTGCGGGAATACTTAAGGTTTATGGTGGCGCTCTGCGCCCAGCGGCGGGCCCGCACCAGGGTTTCCAGCTGCGAGAGGGACAGTATCATGTCCGGGAAGGTGCGGTTCACGCTTTTCGAAATGGTCCCGGTCACTTCGGAGCGCTGCACCGAGTTGCTGAAATTATTGGTCAGCGAAAGCGTGTTGAGCGGCGCCGCCGAGCCCTTGAAACTGTACCCCTCGAACGGCTGCCAGCGCTGCGTGGAGCTTATCGTGTCGCGCAGCGTGACGGAATTGCGCAGCGCGAAGGGGCTGGCGGGCCGCATGGAATCCCTCAGCCAGAGGCGCGACCGGGTATTGTATTCCTTCTCGACGTTGGTCCAGGAGTCTCCGTCCTGGATCTGGTAGTTGGAGGAAAGCACCATGGAGCGCAGGAGGCGGTTGCGGGGGACGAGGTCGTTAAGGTTGAGGGTGAGGCTCACTCCGCCCTGCGCGGTGCGGTTCACGCTCTTGATGCTGCCGGTATTGAAGACCGCGGAGGACTGCGCCACCGTGACGGTGGTGATATTGAGGTTGTTGCTCTCCATGGTGGTGACGGAGTAGTTCGCCGACGGGTTCAGCCAGCGCGCTATCAGCAGGTTGGAGTTCAGGTCCACGGTCTGCTGCATGGACTTGTTATAGCGCTCCGATTTGAGCGGGTCGGAAAGCGGCGCGCGCTCCTCCCTGGCGGTCTGCAGCGAGTAGCCCGGGTTGAAGGAGGAGCCGTTCCAGGGGATAAAGGTGAGCTTGGCTCCGTAGACGTCGGTGCGCTCTTTGGTCTCGAACAGGCCGCCAGTCGCCACCAGGCGGCCGGCGTCGTAGTCGACCTTGTTGCTGCCCAGCGAATAGTTCAGGTTGATGGAGCGCGGCAGCACCGGCACGGCGCCCGGCACCGAGTAGGCCAGGTTCGCCGCGTAAAGGTCCCTGTCGTCCTTGCGGCTGAGCAGGCTGTAGGCGATAACGCCCTTCGAATAGTTGAGCCCGAGCTTGGGCAGCGACCCGATACTGAGGTTGCCGGAGGCCGTCCCGTCGAATTTCTTCACGCGCCCCTGCTGCAGGGAATTTACCAGGTTGTTCGACCCGGTCACCAGGGTATTGGGCGTCACGGTTATCTGGCGGGCCGCCGTGACGTTCACCGGGAAGAAGGCCATCCGGGTGATATTGAGGTAGCCGGTCTGCTGCTCGTTGTCCTGGTTCGCGATGGCGGTGACCGGGGTCTGGAAGCTGCGGTCCATGAAGCGGTGCTTGCCGCCGAAGCTGAGCCAGCCGGGGATCTCGAAGGAGCCTTCCACCTTGCGGGCATTGCCTATGCGCGTGAGCGGCGCGGCCACGTGCAGCTCGTTGAAGTAAACCACGCCGGTATGGGAATTGCCGTCCTTGGCCTCGACGCCTATGATGAACTGGGGGACCTGCTGGAGGCTGGGGGTTCCGCGGGAGGAAATCTCGACCCCGGAGTTTGACTGGGCCCAGATGTCCGGGATCTTGTCCCCGGTTATGTCTTCCTGGGCTATGGTGATAAGTTTCCAGCCGGCGAAGTTCAGCGGCACCGAGGCCTTGAAGTAATTGTTTATATCGCCGGCCTGTATGAAGAAGCTGGACCCGGCGGCGTTGGGGTCCGTGACCGAGCCGTCATTGTTCGGCCCCCTGACCAGGAAGCGGACTTTCCCGTGCTGGGAAATATCGATGGCCGTGGTGAATTTACGGTAGACGTAGACCGTGGAGGTGGAATCGATGCTGTCGTAGTTCAGCGCCAGGGACTGCTCCGTGAGCGAGCTGGAATTGCTCTTCTGCTTCTGCGCGGAAGCGGAACCGTAGAGGTCGTTATAGACAGCCGTCGCGTCTCCGCCCGCCTCGTGGATGGGCGTATAGCCGGGATTGTCCAGGTTGTTCACGCCGATGGCCTGCATGGAGCCGGTATTGGTGCTGGACTGCACGGTCCAGGTATTGCCGACGGCGGAAATGCGCGCGATCTTAATGATCCCGGAAGCGGCCCCGAGCCCCCTCCGCAGGGAGATGCGCACCTGTTTTACGGCGTTCCATTTATAGGTGTCGGTGGAGGTGATCGCCAGCGGCTTGTACAGGGTGTGCCATTTCCCGTCGGTGAAATCGACGCGGTTCTTCAGGATGTTCGAATCGCCGGTGTCTATGAACTTGGAGCCGTTCACGTAGCCGAAGCTGCCTCCGGTAAAGTCCTGCGCGTCGAGGCGGCCGTTCTTGTTAAGGTCTTCGGAATCGAGGCGGCCGTTGGCGGCCCCGTAGCGCATGGAGCTCGCGCCGGCGGGGGCGTAAAGCCAGCCGATATCCTCGGCGCTGGAAACCTGCTCGTCGCAGTTGAGGTCCTCGCTTTTCGGGGAGTGGCTGAGAACCAGGCCGGAAGCGCAGGAGAAGTTCTGCCCGCCGCTGTTGTCCGCGTCCTCGGTTATCTGGCCGAGGTGGATGTTGAACTCCGGGCCGTCGCTGGGGCCGGAGATCACCAGCTCAAGCACGTTCTTCTGCGAGAAATCCAGCCCGGTGGGGGAAAGCGGGTAAACTATGGACACCTCGGTGGAGACGTTGAAATCGTATTTGAAGGCCAGGACCTGCTGCGAGCCTTCGGAGGAGGAGGCGGGGTTTATGTCGCGGGCCTTCACGTTCTCGTTATACCAGTCCAGCGACAGGGGGTCGGCGGGGCCCTGCGTCGGGTTGGCCGCTATGAACCAGAAATTCTTGTCCATCGACGGGGAATCTTCCTGCTTTACCCCTTCCATATTGTCTATCAGGGCGAAGTCGTTCAGGTTGGGGTTAAGGCGGCTCTGCGCGGCCTCGGCCCCGAGGGAGGTCCTCAGGCCCAGCAGGTTCAGGCCCTTAAGCTGGGCGTCGCCTTCGTAGACCATCATGCTGTTCGTGAGGTCGGTGATGTTCGGGACGGTGTTGGACTTTATCCCGCCCTGGTAGAGCAGCGTGGAGCCGACGGAGAAATGGTTCCCGAAGTCGTAGGAGACGCGGCCGCCGACCAGGGACTGGTTGCCCACCCCGCCGAAGGGGGAGACCTCGTAGACGATCTCTATCTTGGAGTCCTGGCCCACCCGCTCCGGGTAATAGAAAGTGATGAAGCCGGAGTCGTAGTCTATGAAGTATTCCTCGTTGCGGCCCAGCTTCTTGCCGTCCACGCGCACCACCTCTGACTGCAGCACGATGCTGGGCTCAAGCAGGAAGGTCTTGAACCTGAAGGAATATTCCACGCGGATCACGCGCTTCGAGCTCGGCGCGGCCGAGTAGATCTGCGGGTCCTCCACGTTTGGATCCGTCTCCGAAGGGAAAGGTTTTTGCAGCTTGAAGATGCCCTGCTCGAAATCCACCTCGATAGTGTCGGGATACTTCGGCATCGGCTTCGTGACGGTGGGCAGGACTTCGGTGCGGTTAAGGTCCTGCACTTTCAGCGTGAAACTCCCGCTGCCGTTGTCGCGCACGATATTGGACTGCCCGATGGAATAATAGGTTTTCAGCTCGCGCTTATGCGAGACCTGGAGCGCGGCGAGGGCCGTATCCGAGGAAAGGGCGATATCGCTGGGGGTTTTTATTATCGCCGGGAAGATCTCCCCGGCCAGGGCGTCGGCGGTTATGGAAGAGGTCGAGCCGTTCTGGGAGAGGAAAGTCCCGCCGGCGTTCTGGTAGTCTATTATCACCACTTCCTGCGGGTTGAGCGTGCGGTTAAAGGTCACCAGGCCCTTCGAATAGTCCATCACGTAGTCTATGCCGGGGCTCAGGAGCGTGAAGCGGCCGGTATAGGAGGAGGTCTGGACGGCCATGTCCTTGCCGGTCATGGCGAAAACGGTGACCCCGTCCACCTGGGCCAGGGTCTGCTGGTCTATGTAGACGCGTTCGGTGCCGGACTTGATGGGCAGGCGCGAAGTGTTGCCGAAGGAGACGTCGTAATATTTGCGGCGCAGGTAATTGGTGTCGAGGATGTCCACGCCCTGGGACTGCGTATTGCCGGTGAACTGCCTGGTCTTGGTAAGACCCTTGGTGCGCGAGCCCACGAAGGTCATCTTGAGGCGGCTGGTCTTCAGGTCGGCCCTGATGCCGAACAGCTGCTTGTTGTAGGAGACGAATTCCGTGGCCGGCAGCGACAGGTCGATGTCGCCGAAGGAGACGTTCTGCACCACTTCGTTGGGGTCGCCCTGGTAGACGACGGAGATGTCCTGCTTGTCCAGCTTCGTGTCGTCGTAGTCCACGTTGACCGTGATCTTCTGGCCGACCTTGCCCTGCATCCGGACCTGCATCTGCTGGGTGATCTCGAACAGGCTGAGGCTGCGCGCCCTGGTGGCGGTGGTCTGCTCGTTAAGGAATTTCTTGCCGCTGTAGCTGACGGCGATGACCTTGCGGCCGGTCACGGAGAGGCTGGTCCCGGATTCGCGGAACTCCACCTGCTGTTCGGGGGCGGCGGGCTCTTCCGAGTAGGTGGCGGTGGAGGGCAGGGGGGCCAGCTCCTCGCGGCGGAAGCGGCCCGTCTCCACGGCCTCGCGCGCGGAGTTCCAGGAGTCTTCGCTGTAGGAAAAAGGCATGTCTTCAGAGATCCCGCCGGCGGCCCCGCTTTCGGCGGCGGTGGAAAGCTCCGTGTCCCCCAGGATCTTCCCCGGGTCTTTTCTTTCCAGCAGCAGGAAGCGGCCGGCGGGGGGGGCGGGCGCGTCGAAGTCGGCCGCGCGCAAAGGGGCGGCGCAGGCTAGCGCCGCGAGGAATAAAATTATTTTTGCAGTCCCTTTCACGTGTATATCAAGTATAAAGCCGCAAAGCCGGCCCGGTTTTCCGGGCAGGCAAAAACAGCGGCCGCCGCTAAAGATTTCCACGGCGCCGTCGATATATAATAGAATAAATAAATGCCTGTGCCTATAGCCCGTCTTTACATCTTAAGGGTGTTCGCAAAATTCCTTGGGCTTTCCCTTTTTGTCTTCATCTCGCTGCTGGTCATGCTCAACTTCGTGCAGGTGATAAACCAGGGGGTCCTCTCCGGCTTTTCTTTCTACTTCCTCGCCAAGAGCATGCTTTACCTGCTGCCGAACATCGTCGGGATGTCTTTGCCGCTCGCCTTCCTGCTGGCCATGCTGCTGAGCCTGGGCGCTATGTCGCAGGACGGGGAAATAATAGCCCTGCGCGCCGGCGGTTTCTCTTTCTATGAGATCTTTTCTTTCGTTTTCTACTCGGCGCTGCTGGCCTCCCTGCTGCTCGTGGCGGTGAACAACTGGCTCGGGCCCGTGGCCTTCCAGCGCTCCACCGACTACACTATCTCGATGCTCAACAGGGTCACGAAGATAGAGCTGAAGCCGCGCACTTTTCAGAATATCTCCGACTGGGTGCTTTACGCCGCGGAAGTCAACTCGCTGAGCGGGGAGATGCGGGGTGTAAAGCTGGTCAGGCGCATAAACAAAGATGACCAAACTCCGGCTTTCGTCAATAAGATAAACGCCGCCTTGGGCCGCTACAGGATGGTGGATGAAAGCGGCCTGGAGTTGGAGCTTCTGAACGGCCAGCTCAGCCAGACCGACTGCAAAAACCAGGAGAAACTCCTTTACGGGAGGTTCGCTTCCTACAAGACCCTGCTTCCGTTCTTTTCAGAGAACGCCGCCGGGCGTAAGCTGAACCAGAGGGAGATCTCCACCTGGGGGCTGCTGGCCACGCTGAAGGCAGGGGTCGCCGACCCGGACATCGCGGCCAAGTACCGCATCGAGATAGCGTCCCGCTTCGCGCTTGCGCTGGCGCCGCTGATGTTCTTCCTTGTGGGGGCGCCGCTGGGAGTGGCGCTGGACAAGCGCGGCCGCTCGGCCGGTTTCGGGCTGAGCCTGCTGATAATTTTCTTTTACTACGGCCTCACCATAAGCGGCATGGTGCTTTCCCGCAAATACGAGGGGCTTTTCCCCTGGGCTATCTTCGCTCCCGCGCTGCTGACCGGCGGCGCCGGCCTCTGGCTGTGGAAGCAAAAGCTCTACGCTAAATAATTTAATGGGTAAAATATTCTACAGGTACATCGCGCGCAGTTTCTGGGGCCCCTTCGGCTTCGGGCTGGGCGTTTTCTGTTTGCTGCTGATCTTCGGCAGCCTTTTCGACAAACTCAATTTTTTCATAAAAAGCGGCGCGGGAGCCGGGCTTTTCTTCAGGTATATCCTTTACCAGGCGCCGTATTTCATGGTCAAGATGACTCCGCTGGCGACCTTGCTGGCCGTGCTGTTCACTTTAGGGGGCATGATGTCGAAGGGCGAATGGAAAGCCGGCCTCGCCGGAGGCTGGCGGCCTTTCGATATGCTCAAGCCGCTGCTGGCCTGCGCCCTGCTGGCCGGGTTCGGCCAGCTCGTCCTGCAGGAAACCGCCGCGCCTGACCTCTACATGCGCGCGGAATACCTTTTCGAGGGCAGGATGCGCGGCCGCGACGACTGGCAGCGGCTGGTTAGGAAAGACGTGTCTTTTTCCGCCGGCGACGAGGTTTTCGTGACGGCCCACATTTTCGACGGGCGCCGAAAAACCATGGAGAGGGTCATCGCCAATATTTACAAGGCCGGGCGCCTTTCGCTGGAGATAAACGCCGACTCCGCCGACTGGCGGCCGGACACGGGCCAGTGGACTTTCCTGGACGGGGTCACGATCCAGTACGACGGCGACCAGAAGCCCTCCGTCAAGCGTTTCGCGAGCTACCAGTCGGCTATCTCGGTGCGGCCGGAAAACCTGGTGCTCGAAAAACTCGTTCCGGACGGCGTCTCGACTTCCCAGGTGTTCGACCGGCTGCGCCGCCTGGAGGCGGTGGGCGCCCCCGCCGCGGCGGAGCGCACGCTGCTGTGGGTGAAGCTCGCCGCGCCGCTGGCCAACCCCGCCATGGCCCTGATAGGCGCCGCCATGGTCCTGCTCGCGCGTAAGAACAACCGGTATTTCAGCTTCGGGCTGGCCATCGGCCTCGGCTTTTTCTTCTGGGCGGTAGTGATAATGGTTCAGGAAGCCGGCAATGCCGAGCTGCTGCCGCCGTTCGTCGCCGGCCTGGGGCCGGCCGCGTTTTTCGCGCTGGTCTCTCTGTGGGGCCTGCGGCGCGCCAGGGCGATCTAGATTTCCGGGTAAAATAAAAACCGCCGGCTGCCCGGCGGTTTTTTTGCGTCCGGCGGTTTTTACTTCACCATCTTCTTCGCCGCTTCCGCCACTTTCTCCGCCGTCAGGCCCAGCGCGGCGTATACCTGTCCCGCCGGGGCTGATTTGCCGAAAATGTCGATGCCGATAGCCTCGGAATCGGGCCCGGCGAGATCGCTCCAGCCGACGGTGCGGCCGGCTTCGAGGCACAGTTTCGGCAGGCCGGGGATCATCACGGAATTGCGGTAGGCCTGGTCCTGCTCGCGGAAAAGCTCGAAGGAGGGGACGGAGATTATCCTGGCCGCGATGCCCTGTTTCTCAAGGATAGCCGCGGCCTCGAAAGCCAGCGAAACCTCGGAACCTGAGGCTATCAGCTCCAGCGTCGGAACGGTCGAAGGGCCGCGCAGGAGGTACGCCCCGCGCTTAACGCCTTCGGTTATTTTCTCGCGGTACTGGGTGTAAAGCGGCAGCTTCTGCCGCGTAAGCGCGAGGCAGGCCGGGCGCTTGGAACGCACCGCGACTTCCCAGGCGTAAAGCGTTTCCCAGGCGTCGGCCGGGCGCAGGACGAGCAGGCCCGGGATCAGGCGCAGGCTCATCAGCTGCTCCACCGGCTGGTGGGTCGGGCCGTCCTCTCCCACGCCGATGCTGTCGTGGGTGAACACGAAGATGGAGGGGGTCTGCATCACCGCCGCCAGGCGTATGGAGGGGCGCATATAATCCGAGAAGATCAGGAAGGTGGCGCCGAAGGGTATGAGCCCGCCGTGGAGGGCGAGGCCGTTCACGATGGCTGCCATCCCGTGCTCGCGGATGCCGAAGTGCAGGGTGCGCCCGGGTTCTTTTATGAAATCCGTCTTGTTGGACGGGCCCAGGTCCGCCGAGCCGCCGGTGAAACCGGGCAGCGCGTCCGCTATCAAATTGATCACCTTGCCCGAGGCCTCCCGCGTGGCCATCGGCTTGTCGAAGAAAGAATCCTCCGGCTTGAAAAGTTTTTCGGGGATCTCGCGGCCCAGCATGGCCTTGGCCAGCTCGGCTTTTTCCGGCATGGCCGCGGTGTAGTTTTTCCAAAGTTTCAGCCAGCGCTTCCGGTCCTTCTCGCCGGCTTCGGCCTGTTCGGCGAACCGCGCGCGCGCCTCTTCCGGCACGAAGAAAGGCTCCGTGGAGGGCCAGTTCAGCGCTTTCTTGGTGGCGAGGATCTCGGCGGGCTTGAGCGGCTCGCCGTGCACGCAGCTGCTGTCCTGCTTCGGGCTGCCGAAGCCGATATGGGTCTTCACGATTATCAGTGAGGGCTGTTCGGTCTCGCGCTTGGCTTTCTTTATCGCGGCGTCGATCTCGTCCAGATCGTTGCCGTCCTCCACTTCCACCACCTGCCAGTCCTGGGCCTGGAAGCGCTTTTTCATATCCTCGTTGAAGGACAGGCTGGTCGAGCCTTCTATGGTGATGCTGTTGGAGTCGAAAAGGCAGATGAGCTTGCCGAGCTTGAGATGCCCGGCGAGCGACGCCGCCTCGTAGGAGACGCCTTCCATCAGGTCCCCGTCGCCGCAGAGCACGTAGGTGAAATGGTCTACGAGGGAGAACTCCGGAGTGTTCAGCTTTTTCGCCATCATCTGCTCGGCCAGGGCCATGCCCACGGCATTGGCAAAACCCTGTCCCAGCGGGCCGGTGGTGGTCTCCACGCCTTTGGTATGCCCGTGTTCCGGGTGGCCGGGCGTGAGGCTGTCGAGCTGGCGGAATTTTTTCAGGTCCTCCATGGTGAGGCCGTAGCCGTAAAGGTGGAGCATGGAATAGAGCATGGCCGAGCCGTGCCCGGCGGAGAGTACGAAGCGGTCCCGGTCGAACCAGTCGGGGTCGGAGGGGACGAATTTGAGGTGGCCGGCCCAGATGGCGTAAGCCATCGGCGAGGCGCCGAGCGGCAGGCCCGGGTGGCCGGAATCGGCCTGGCCGACCATGTCGATGGAAAGGGTCCTGAGGGTGTTCACGCACAGTGTATCGGTAGCGTCGAATTTCATTTTTTCTCCAGTAATTTAATTTTCCACGCCTGCAAAGCGATTATGGTCTTTGCGTCCTTGATGACGCCTTTCTTTACCATTCCCAAGGCCTTCTCAAAAGGCATGATCTCGACGTTGACGAATTCGTCCTCGTCCAGGTTCTGCTGCGCGCCGCCGCGCAGCCCGGAAGCCGTATAAATATGTAAAATCTCATTGGAAAAAGCCGTGGTGGGCCAGAAAGAAATAAGCGGCTTGATGCTGGCCGCGGTATAACCCGTTTCTTCCTTCAGCTCCGCTTTGACCCGCCCAAGCGGCTTGTCCGAAGCGGAGTTCAATTTGCCCGCCGGAATTTCTAATGTGGCTTCCGCCACAGGATACCTGTACTGCCGCACCAGAACGATTCTCCCGTCGTCCAGCACCGGCAGCACGGCCACGGCCCCCGGATGCGCCATGAAAGCCCGCGTCGCCTTCTTCCCGTTCGGCAGCGTCACCGTATCCGCCCTGAAATCCACCACCCCGGAATAAACAACCCGCTTCTTATGAAAATTTTCCGTAAGCCCCGCATGCTTATCTTTCTTTAATGCCATCCTCCAATTATATAATTTCCGTAAAACCCCCCGGCTCAATATTTCATCAATTCATTGTTCGCTCGGTGTCTGTCGCAGGCGCCACGGGGACCGGAACGCAAAATCGGCGTCGCGCACACCGTGCGCGCGCCTGCCGCTCTCGGCCTCGGCGCTTACGCAAGCCTCGGCCTCCGAGGGGCTTTTGCTAACCCGGTCCCCGCGTCACCCGCGCTGTCTTGCGCACCCCCGATATCTCTGCTATAAACTATGCAGGGGACAATCCACACAAATTTCCATGAAAAAGACTCTCTCGCTCATTTTTCTCGCCCTTTCCTTCGCCCTCTCCGCGAAAGCCGAGCCCTCAACCTCCCCTGTTTCCGGCATGACGATCTCCACCGCCAAAATAGAAGACCTGGAAAAACTAGTCGCAGAAGGAAAGGGCAGGAAACTAGGTGAAGGTGTCTATTCACTCAAGGATAAATTTGTGCTTAACGGTAAAGAGCATCCCAAAACGCAATATGGCTGGGTAGCATCTTCTCAAAATTTAGAGTATTTCTTTTTCGAAGACACAAATATGCCTCTAGAGTACGGTGATACCAGAAAACTGTTTGATAAAACAGGTCGGTTATTATGGGTGAAGAAAACCCATGGTGGCGGCAGAGAAGGTGGTCCAGATGTCTTGGTTTCAAATCAAGGTAATGTTTTCCTCTTATACGGATCAATGGGTATTGTCGGTGCAATACGAATTGTTGATAAAAGCGGCCGAGAGATAACTGCGTTTAAACGAGAAGACTCCATCCATGACGCCGTTATTGAAAGTTTATATAACGTGGGCTTCGATGCTCAATTGGCAAAAAATAGTGAAATATTATTTATTCTTGCATTTATCCCCAAAGAGCAATTGGCGCTATTAGGGATTGATGTAACCGGGAAAATAAAATTCTTCGAGAAAGTAAACGGCGCTCCGATGAAAGATGTAGATAATTGGTATGCGCGGGTGTATTTTAATTCAATCCGGAACCAGGTTTTAATAGACAGCAACGGCATTGGCGAGGCCCCGCCGATGTTGAGTTATTGGTCTTTCCCGCAAAAAAAGATCTTTAACAAAAAAACAGTGAAAGATGAAATAATATATAACGCTTCTTTCGCCGACAATGACGATATCTTGTTGCTTGTAAAAAAGAAAGATGGCGCAAAAGTAGTCAGAAGGTTGAGCGCTGCAGGAAAAGAAAAAGCCGATAAGTCAGATATTTCTAAAATGGATGCCGAAGAACAACAGTTGTTCAAAGAAAAACCGTTAGATGTCCGGTCATTAAGGGGATGTGAGAACGGTGATAAGTTCAGTCCGTGCAGATAAATGGCTTATCTGGATTGCCCTGCAACTGCCGGGAAACCGGCGGTTTTGTTTAAGGATTATACGCAGATTTCCTGTAATCTGCGTACCTGAGATGTGGAGGGGGAGACCGCGGGGGCAGGATAAGAAAAACCGTCGTTGAGCCTGCCGGTTGCATAGCCCGGCAGGCGAATACCGAGTGAGGGCACGGTGTGCCCGAACGCGTTTTGCGTTCTGGCCCCTGCGGTAGGCCCCCGACTTCGCATCTCGCGGTTCTCAACCCTCTTTTTCTCTCCGTAATTCCTTAGCTGCCCTAATTATTTATATAATTAAGGCCGGTGGTTCTGTTTGGCCACGGGGATTTGCTTTGTTTTTATATATTAATGCAACCTAGCTTTATTCATCTTCATAACCACTCCGAGTACTCGCTGCTTGACGGGATGCTGCGCATTACCGACGGGCACGGGAATCCCTCGGATTTCCTCAAGGGACTGGCCGCGCATCCCGGGAACGCCCTCGCTATCACCGACCATGGCAATATGTACGGCGCCATGGAGTTCTATTTCATGGCCAAGAACCTCGGTCTCAAGTCCATCCTCGGCTGCGAATGCTATGTCACCCGCGGCTCCCGCAAAGACAGGGACAAGAGCCAGGGCCGCCGCGAGAACGGGCATATGACCGTCCTCGCCAAGAACGCCGTCGGCTACCACAACCTCATCAAGATGGTCTCCGCCGCCTACCTCGAAGGCTTCTACCACGACCCCCGCATAGATTCCGAGCTCCTCGCAAAGCACGCCGACGGCCTCGTCTGCCTCTCCGGCTGCCTCAAGTCCCATATCGCCCGGAACTGCGCCGAGGGACATCTGGACGAAGCCGCAAAGATGGCCATGGAGTACCAGGACATCCTCGGGAAAGGCAATTTCTACCTCGAGCTCATGGACCACGGCATCCCCGAAGAGACAGCCGCCATGGCCGGCCTCATCGAGATCTCCAAGCGCACCGGCATCCCCATGGTGGCCACCAACGACTGCCATTACCCGAAAAAAGAGGACTGGGAAGCCCACGAAGCCCACGTCTGCATCTCCACCGGCAAAACTCTGGACGACCCCGACAGGATGAAGCAGACCCAGCATGAGCTTTATTATAAGTCCCCCGAAGAGATGATAAAGCTCTTCTCCCACACCCCCGAGGCCATTAAGAACACCCTGCACATCGCCTCCATGTGCGACCTCAAGCTGGAGACCGACAAGCTCTACCTGCCCGCTTTCGACGTCCCGCCCGAGTTCAAGGCGAAGAACCCCGACGCCCCGGATTTTTATTACCTCAAAGAGCTTTGCGAAGCTGGCCTCAAGAAGAAAGTTCCCGGCGCCGGCGAAGAGTACCGCAAGCGCCTCGAGTTCGAGCTCGGCGTCATCAGGAACATGGGCTTCTCCAGCTACTTCCTGATCGTCATGGATTTCATAAACCACGGGCGCAGCATCGGCGTGCCCGTCGGGCCCGGCCGCGGCTCCGGCGCCGGCGCGCTGGTGGCCTACACGCTGGACATCACCAGGGTGGACCCGCTGCCCAACGGCCTGCTCTTCGAGCGCTTCCTGAACCCCGGCCGCAAGAGCATGCCCGACCTCGACATCGACTTTTCCGACGAAGGCCGCGAGAAGGTCGTCCAATATGTGCGGGAAAAGTACGGCTCGGCGCGCGTGGCCAATATCATTACCTACGGTACCATAAAGGCCAAGAGCGCTATCCGCGACGTGGGCCGCGTGATGAACATCCCCCTCACCGAGATCAACGCTATAGCCAAGCTGGTCCCCGCCGATCCCAAGGCCACGCTTTATAAAGCCCTCAACGAGGTCAACGAGCTGAAGGAGTACGGCCGCGACCCCAAGATCAAGAAGCTGTTCGACATAGCGCTGAAGGTGGAGGGCCTCAGGCGCCACACCGGGGTGCACGCCGCCGGCGTCGTGATCTCCAAGGAGGAGATCACCAACTACGTGCCGCTCTCCAACCGCAACACCAAGGAAATAGTCACCACGCAGTACGACGGGAACATGCTGGGCAGCCTCGGCATGCTCAAGGTGGACTTCCTGGGCCTGCGCACCCTTTCCGTCATCGAGACCGCCTGCGAGTTCCTGCGCGCGGCCGGCAAGAAGGATTTCGACATCTATTCCATCCCGATGGACGACAAGAAGACCTTCGACCTGCTCTGCGAGGGCAAGACCACCGGGGTGTTCCAGCTCGAAAGCGACGGCATGAAGAAGCTGGTGAAGGGCCTCAAGCCCACGGTCTTCAGCGACATCGCCGCCCTGGTCGCCCTGTACCGTCCCGGCCCCATCAACAGCGGGATGCTAGAGACTTTCGTGGAGCGCAAGCACGGCCGCAAAAAGATCACCTACGACCACCCGCTGCTGGAGCCCATCCTGAAGGACACTTACGGCACGATGGTCTACCAGGAACAGGTCATGGAGATCGCCAAGAGCCTGGCCAAGTTCACCCCCAGCGAGGCCGACGATTTCCGCAAGGCGATGGGCAAGAAAAAGCTCGACGTGATGGAGAAGATGCGCTCCAAGTTCGTGGAGCAGGCCAAGAAATTCAACGACGTTTCCAACAAGCTCTCCAACAAGATCTTCGACGATATGGCGAAGTTCGCCGAGTACGGCTTCAATAAGTCGCATTCCGTAGCCTACGCCCTGGTCGCCTACCAGACCGCCTGGCTGAAAGCCAATTACCCGGTGGAATTCATGGCCGCCCTGCTGACCAGCGAGATAGGCAAGAGCGCCGTCAACTCCGAGGAGAAAGAGAATAAGCTGGTCACTTACATAGGCGAAGCCCAGGACATGGAAATAGGCATCCTGGGCCCGAGCGTCAACCGCTCCCAGAAGAAATTTTCCATTGAGGACCAGCAGGGGAAACCCGCCATCCGCTTCGCGCTGACCGCCGTAAAGAACGTCGGCGAGGGCGTGGTGGAAACCCTGGTGGCCGAGCGGGACAGGAACGGCCCGTTCCGCTCCTTCGAGGAATTCACCCTGCGCGCGGATTCCAAGCAGCTGAACAAGCGCGTGGTGGAATCGCTGGCCAAGGGCGGGGCTTACGACGGCTTCTATCCCGCCGAGAAGCCGGAGATCTCCCGCACGAAGGCGATGGCCGCCGTGGAGGCCTTCTGCGGCGGCAAGATAGCCGACATCAACCAGGCCATGCTCTTCGGCGAGGAAAAAAAGGCCTCCGCCGTGATGAGCGAGCACGCGCTCCTAAAGAACGAGCGCGAGGTGCTGGGCTTTTATTTCTCGGGCCACCCGCTGAACAGCTACCGCCGCCACCTCGCAATGGTCTCCAGCGCGCAGGCCGATAAAGTGCTGGCCGGCGGTTTCGAGGAGGGGGCCATGGTCCGCGTCGCCGGCATAGTGGCCCAGTTCAAGAATATCCAGACCAAGAAGACCGGCGAGGCGATGGCCAAGTTCGAGGTGGAGGACCTGACCGGGAACGTCGGGGTCTGCCTTTTCCCTAAGAAATACAAGATCTACGGCTCGCAGCTCGGGCCGAACAAGATAGTTGTAGTGCTGGGCAAGGTCCAGAAGTCGGATTTCGGCGAGCAGAACTACGAGCTGATAGCCGAAGAGGCCTACGGCCTTTTCGACGCCATGAACAAATGGGCCCGCGGCCTGGTGCTGAACCTGCCGGAGGGCATACTTTTCGACGAGAAGCAGCTGCAGGAGCTGAGAACGGCGCTGGGCAAGAACCACGGCGAGTGCCCCGTGCATTTCCAGGTGAACGCCAAGGGGCGCGGCACCTTTATGATAGAGACCACGGAGAGGGTGCTGCTGAGCGACGCCCTCCTGCACGAGATAGAAAGACTGCTGGGCGAGAAGTCATGGAAAGTGAAAGCGGGGTCTGAAATTTAGGTTCAATGCAAAATACAAGGAAGGAAAGATGAAAAAAATAAACTGCGTTCTGGCCCTGCTGCTCCTGGCGGCCATTCCCGCCGCGGCCGCGAAAGATAAAGACAATGGCGAGTCGGTGGTCATCCCCGACGTGGAGATGATAGACATCCCCACCGCCGGCATCCTCGACTATTACGGCTTTATGCTGAAGACCCGCTTCTATACCGGGGGCGGCGTGCTGGGCGGGCTGAATTTCGGCGTGCAGGAGCGGCTTAATATCGGCGCCTCCATGTCGGTGGACAAGCTGATCGGGTCTGAATCCGGCATAAAGATGCGCCGCCCGGAAATACAGGTGAAGTTCCGCTTTTACGACGGGGGGTATTATATCCCGGCCGCCGCCGTAGGCTACGACGGGCAGGGCTATTACTATAACGCGGCGGATAAGAAATACCTCGAGAAGGGCAAGGGCCTCTACCTCGCGGGCTCGAAAGAGATAGGCCTGGCCGGCCTGGCGCTGCACGGCGGCTTCAACGTGCCGGATTTCGACAATAACTACCTTTTCGGCTTCCTCGGCGTCAACTATACGCTGGAGGACAAGATCGCCTTCATGCTGGAGCTGGACAGCCTCTTCCATAGCGACGACCCCTCCAGGTTCAACGCCGGGATCCGCCTCTACGTCACCCCGTATTTCCAGCTGGACATGGGCATGCGCGAGATAGGCCGCAACGGGAAGTTCTCCAACGGCTTCCAGCGCAAGGCCGAGCGCATGGTCCAGATGAGGTATAACACCAGCTTCTAAAAGATCGAAGTATCGAGAATCTAAAATCTAAAATCAAAGAGGAGAAATTTATGGCAAAAAAAATAGGCATACTTACGGGCGGCGGAGATTGCCCCGGGCTTAACCCCGCGATACGCGGCTGCGTTTACGCGGCCGAGAAGCACGGCTACGAATGCGTCGGCCTTTCGGACGGGTGGAAGGGACTCGTGGAAGGCAATACCACCCCGCTGAATAAAGATATCGTGGAGTACATCGTTATGAAAGGCGGTACGATGCTGGGCACTTCCCGCACTAACCCCGTCAAGATAGAGAACGGAATTCAAAGATGCCTCGAGAACTTTAAAAAGCTCGACCTTTACGCCCTGGTAGCCATGGGGGGCGACGACACGCTCGGCGTGGCCACCAAGCTGTACCGGGACCACAAGCTCAACGTCATAGGCGTGCCCAAGACCATGGACAACGACCTGAACAACACCGACTACACTTTCGGCTTCGACACCTCGGTCACGCGCGCCATGGAAGCCGCGCAGTCGCTGCTGGACACCGGGGCCAGCCATCACCGCGTTATGGTCCTCGAGGTCATGGGCCGGCACGCCGGCTGGGTCGCGCTTTACACCGCCATCGCCACGGCCGCGGATTTCGTCTGCATCCCCGAGCGGAAGATAGATACCGAAGATATGATCAAGAAGATCAAGGCCTCCTATGCCAGGAAGCGCTTCGCCCTGGTGATCACCAGCGAGGCGGCCGAACTCCCCGCCGCCGGCGAGGATAATATAAAGCACCAGCTTGACCAGTTCGGTCATCGCATACTGAAGGACCGCGGCATGGGCGAGCACATAGCCTCCTTTATAGAGAAGAATACCGGCATAGAGACGCGCACCTCCGTGATAGGCCACATGCAGCGCGGCGGGGCTCCCACGCTTTTCGACAGGATGCTGGCCACCCGCGTGGGGATGAAGGCCGCGGAGCTGGTGCACGCCGGGCAGTTCGGCATGATGAGCGCGCTAGTGGGGAACCAGATAGTGGGCGTGCCGCTCGAGAAAGCCACCGGCGAGCTGAAGACCGTCAGCAAAGAATGGTTCGACGTGATGGAAGTTCTTTTTTAAAAGAAGTCTAGAGTCGGGAGTCATGAGTCGAGAGTCGCGGAATTAATTTCCCGGCCCCAGACTCCCGACGCCCGACTTTCGACTCTTGGTTTTTTGAAAGGAGCATTTATGACCGAAAACACACAAGCCGCGGCGCCGGCGCAGTTCCAGCGCAAGACGATAATGATCAAGAAGCGCCTGCAGTACCACTACATGGCGCTGATCCTGACCAGCGTGCTGCTCGCCTTCATCGTCTTCGGCCTCGAGGCCATCTGGACCGTCTCCAAAGTGGTCAACGAAAACCCTTACCTGATGCCGCTGCTCGACATCATCAAGGAGATGGCCCCGCTGTTCGCCATAAAGATAGCCACTTACCTGGTGATAGTGGTCATCGTGTCCGCCGTTATTTCGCACCGCATGGCCGGGCCTATCTTCAAGTTCGAGAAGAGCTGCGGCACCGTGGCGGACGGGGACCTGACCCACAGGGTGTACCTGCGCAAGGGCGACCAGCTTACCGACCTTCAGGACAGCTTCAACGAAATGACCGGCGCGGTCAACGAAGTCGTGAAAGAGTACGAGAAATTCCGCGCCGAGGCCGCGGCGGCCGGGCTGAAAGAGAAGGCCGAGGCCCTCTCTAAAAAAATTACGGAGATAATGCCTAAATTCAAGCTATGAACCTGGTGTTGCGTAATTACTTTATCGCAACACTGATACTGGCGCTGGCGCTTCTCGCCGTGCCCGCTTCGGCCCAGAAAAACGTC
Organism: bacterium; assembly: GCA_021811315.1. Taxonomy (GTDB): domain Bacteria; phylum Elusimicrobiota; class Elusimicrobia; order Elusimicrobiales; family UBA9959; genus UBA9959. The sequence continues at coordinate 14,944 of JAJZPF010000032.1, read as the reverse complement.
GAAACGCTTACGATAGACGACGTCGTCGCCATAGCGGTAAAGAACAGCCCCGCCGCCCTCGCGGCGGAGCAGGATATAATTATCGCGAAACAGCGCGTGCTCGAGGCGCGCTTCATGGCCCTGCCGCAGTTCACGCTTTCCGGTACCCTCAGCCGGGCCAGCCTCGAGTACCCGGCCTTGCTCGGCGCCGAGCTCGGGGACCGGTACCTCGACCCCCGGGTGGGCGATAATTTCTACTCCCTGCGCGTACAGGCCCTCCAGCCGCTCTATACCGGCGGAAAGAACACCAATACCCTTAAGCTGGCCAAAACGGCGAACAACCAGGCCAAAGTTAATTTCGAAGCCGTCAGGGCCGACGCGGCGCTTGCGGCCAAGAAAGCTTTTTACACGCTTCTCTACCAGCGCCGCCTGAAAGAGGCTTCCGGCGCCTGGCTTAAGCGCGCGGGCGAGCTCAGCTCCGGCCTGCGCAAGGACCCTTTCGAGGACCTGGAGGCGGCCATGCTCCTCTCCGGCCTTTCCGACCGCGCCCGGCAGGCCGAAAGCGGCGCCGAGGCCGCGCTGACGGACCTGCGCAAGGCGCTTAACCGCGAGCCCGGCTCCCAGCTGGACGCTGCCGGTGAATTCGAGCCGCTGCCGGTGCAGACCGACATCAGCCGCAGCCTGGTCACCGCCATGGAGGCCCGCCCGGAACTGAAGAGCGAGCTTTATAAGGCGCAGATGGACGAGATCGCCGTGAGCATGGCCATGGTGCGCCGTAACCCCACTATCTATCTCGGCGCGAGCTACGACGTGAACGCCTATAAGTTTTCCTCGCTTACGGACGATTCGGAGCGGTCCAATAACTGGCTGGCTTCCCTGGCCATACATTTCCCGCTCTCCTACGATATCTGGACCCAGGTGCGGCAGCGCAAGGCCCAGCAGCGCCAGGGCGAGCTGAAGCGCGCGGAGCTCCAGGACAGCATACGCTTTGAAATAATCTCAGCCCACAAGGAAGCGGTCTCCTGGCAGGCCGAAGCTGAAAAGCTGGCCGCCGAGACGGCGAGGATGAGGGCGGGCTATGAAGCGGCCTCACGGTCGGCCCGGCCCTCGATGGCGGCCCTGCGCGCTCTCTGCGCCCTTTGCGAACTTGAGAAGAAATCCCTGGACGCCGTCTACAATCAGCTCCTCGCGCGCATCAGGCTGGAATGGGCGCAGGGCAGGGACTTCGCGAAGTGACCGCCGCCATGCGCTTACCGCTAAAGATCATAATTCTGACGCTGGCCCTCGCGCCCGCTTTGGCCGGCGCCCAGGGGTTCCGTCCAGTGCAAAACGGGACGGAACAATATAGTTCTTCCTCTATGCCGTTGTCGGGAAACGAAACTGACGACGAGATATTGCGCGACGCAATGTGGACGCGCCTGGCTTCCTCGAAGCCGCCGGCCCGGCCCTCGGTGGGCCTCGCCCTTTCCGGCGGCGGCGCCCGCGGCTTCGCGCATACTGGAGTGCTTGAGACCCTGGAATACGCGGGCTTCCCGGTGGACTACGTTTCCGGAACCTCGATGGGGGCGGTGATCGGCTCGCTTTACGCCTCCGGCACGACGGTCCCGGAGATCTGGAAATTCGGCCGGGCCGCCAGGGAGCTGAAGTTCTCCAGGGATTTCAAGAGCATAAAGCTGCTGAGCCTGCTTATCACCAACAAGCTGATAACCCCGACCTATATCAACAGGTTCCTGGAGGCGCGCTTCGGGGCCCTCACTTTTGAAAGCCTTAAGATCCCTTTTTCCTGCTCCGCCATGGACCTGCGCACCGGGGAGAAAATAGTTTTTACGGACGGGCCGCTGGACATTGCCGTGCGGGCCAGCTCGAACCTGCCCGGCATTTTCGCCCCGGTGCAGTACCGCCACCGCTACCTGGTCGACGGCGGGGTAGTCGACTTTATCCCGATAGGCGCCGCCAGGCAGCTGGGCGCGGACTGGGTGCTGGCCAGCGTGATAGACAACGCTTCCAGCCGCTACCCGGAGAACGTCCTGATGTCCCTGCTGCAGGTCATAGACATACGCGGCTCGCTGCTGGCGCTTTCGGCGGAAAAAGAGGCCGGCTTCGTGATCAAATCCGAAGTCGGGGATATGACCGTGGCCGATTTCGACAGGTGCGAGGAGGCCGGCGAAGCGGGCCTGCAGGAAGCCAGCCGCCGGATCGACGCCGCGCGGGAGGCCCTGCTTATCTATTCCGCGCCGCGGCTGGCGGAGAAGCTATGAGAATTTTTCTTGTCCTGCTCCTCTTTTCCGCGGCTCCCGCCCAGGCGTTCCTCTTCGGCGGCGCTTCGGATAAGAGGGCCGGGGCCGGCCTTGAGAAGATGCGCGCCGCCTTCGCGGCCCGCGACTGCTCTTCCGTCCTGGAGCTCTCGCCGGCTTTCCTCGAGGAGAAACCGCCGGCGGCCATGCGCGAGGAGGCCTACGGCTATATGGGGAGCTGTTATGAATCCGCCGGCGCTGCCGACAAGGCCATCAGCCTGTACAAGGTGGCGCTGGGCCTTTACCCGGAAAACATTCTTTTTACCTCCAGGCTGGCGCTGATCTATAACCAGGCCGGTTTCCCCGAGAACGCCGTCCCGCTTTTTCTTAAGGTCCTTTCGATCAAAAGCGACGACACGGACGCCAACCTTGGCCTGGCCAGGGCCTATGCGGCGCTGGGTTTCCTTTCGCGCGCCAAGGAATTTTATTCCCGCGCCGTAATACTGCAGGATTTCCGCGACCAGGCCGTTCTCCGGGAATACGCTCTCTGCATGCTGCGCAAACGCGATTGGCCCGAGGCCCTTTTCATAACCGGCGCGGGGGCCAAGGCCGCGCCGCTCTCCTCTTTCTGGCCGCAGGTGGAGGCCCGGGTAAGGGCCGGGCAGGGGGATTATCATAAAGCGCTCCCCGCTATCGAAGGGGCCATCCTCCTGGAGCCTTCAAGGCGGCTGCGGCTGGAGCGCGCCCTTTACCTCCTTATGGGCGGGCTGCCCCGCCGCGCTATCGAGGCCGCCGACGCCGAGCTGGCCGTCGACGGCAAGGACGCCCTGGCTTCGGTGGTAAAAGGCATGGCGCTCTATTCCCTGGGGAAGAGAACCGAGGCGGTGCCGTATTTTACCGCGGCCCGGAGCGGCGGCCCGTTCACCGCTAAAATAGCCGGGTCCTTCCTTGACGGAAGCCAGAAAGCGGCGGAGGATGCGTGCAAAAAATAATATTCTGGAAACTGTCCGGCGCCGGCAACGATTTCGTCCTTCTCACCGGCGGGCGGCCCGGCACGGCGGTCCTTAAAAACCTGGCTTCAAAGCTTTGCGCGCCGAAGCTGGGCGTGGGCGCCGACGGACTCCTTTATGTCAACAAGGCCGGAGTGAATTCGGTCAGCGTGCGCTACTTCAACTCCGACGGCTCCGAGGCTTTCTGCGGCAACGGCTCGCGCTGCTCGGCCTGGTGGGCGTACAGCAGCGGCCTTATGAAGCGGAAGAAATTCCAGCTTCGCACCATCAGCGGGGACCTGCCGGTCGAGATCGTCTCGGCTGAAAGCGTAAAGATGCGCATGCCCGACGTTCCCGGGGTCAAAGCGGGTTTCAAAGGCAAATATCCTCCCGGAATCGAACTGGTCCATTTCCTGAATACCGGCGTCCCGCACGCCGTAGTGCCCGTAAAGGACCTTGAGCGGACCGACGTAAGCGGCCTGGGCAGGGCGCTCAGGTTCAATAAAGCCTTCGGGCCCGGGGGGGCCAATGTCGACTTCGTGAAGAAGCGCGGCGGCCTGGTGCTGGTCCGCACCTACGAGCGCGGCGTCGAGGGAGAAACGCTCGCCTGCGGCACCGGCATCACGGCGAGCGCCGTGGCCCTCGCGCTTGCCGGGCAGGTAAAGTCCCCTGTCGCGCTTGTAACCCGCGGGGGGGATAAATTCCGGGTCTGGCTGAGGCCGGCGGGAAGCGGCGCTTCCGATATCTATCTGCAGGGCCCGGCGAAGCTGGTTTTTAAAGGAGAAATAGAAATATGAAAATTCAAGGCTGCTTTACCGCTATCGTCACCCCGTTCAGGAACGACGCGGTGGACCACGAGGCGCTGAAAAAAATAGTCCGCTTCCAGGTAGCGAACGGGATAAACGGCCTGGTGCCCTGCGGCTCCACCGGGGAAGCCGCGACGCTGACCCCGGAAGAATATCTTGAGGTCATTAAGACCGTGGTCGCGGCCGCCGGGGGAAAGGTCCCCGTCGTCCCCGGCGTAGGAACTAATTCCACCGCCAAGTCCGTAGAGATGGTAAAGAAGGTTTCGGCCCTCGGCGTAGACGGCCTGCTCGCTATCGTGCCCTATTACAACAAGCCCACGCAGGAGGGAATGACCGCGCATTTCTCGGCGCTGGCGAAAGCCACCGCCCTGCCTGTCATCCTTTACAATATCCCCGGGCGCACCGGGGTGAACATGCTGCCGGCCACCGTCCTGGCGCTGCGTAAAAAATTCGCCAATATCGCCGGAATAAAAGAGGCCTCCGGCAGCCTGGACCAGGTGAGCGAGATAATAAACGGCGCCGACAAGGATTTCGCCGTGATGAGCGGGGACGACGCTCTTACGCTGCCGATGATGTCGGTGGGCGCGAGGGGCGTTATCTCGGTCGTCTCCAACGCGGCGCCGGCCGAAATGGTCCGGATGTGCCGGCTTTTCATGAAGGCGGACCTGGCAGGGGCGTCGCGTATCCACCATGAACTTTTCCCTCTTATTAAAGCGCTTTTTGTAGAGACCAACCCGATACCGGTAAAATACGCGGTTTCCCTTCTCGGGCTCTGCCGCCCCGAGCCGCGCCTGCCGCTCCTGCCGTTGTCGGAAGCGCGCCGCGCCCCGCTGAAGAAAGCCATGACCGCGGCCGGGGCGCTGTGACAGGGCGCCGGGTACGGAGCGGCGGCCCGCCTCCCCGGGTTTCGTTATCCGCATGAAGTCCGTGAAAGGATTCTTTACAGGCAAGTTCCTCCTGCCGGCCGAGGCGCTGGCGATCCTGCTTTTAATGATACTGGGGCGCAGGGCGGTGCCTTTCGGCAGCTATGTGGACGATATCAAGTGGGTGCTGGCCGCCGAGAACTTCCTGAAAGGCTCTCTCCACGCCCAGTGCATCGTTTTCCCTTACATAGAATTGATGAATTGGGGAACGTCCCTGCTGCTGATGCCCGTCATCGCCCTTTTCGGGCGGAATGTCCCGCTCCTGCAAATTTATTCGGCGACGGCGCTTTTCCTGGGAATGATATTGTTTTTCTTTTCCACGGCTGAGAATAAAAGCGCGGCGGGAAAAACCGCCTACCTGTTCATCCTGACGCTGAACGGGTTCGTGCTCTCTTTCCTGGGCGGTATCACCAGCGAGGTGTTTTACATGTTTTTGTTCGGGGGGCTGGTGTACCTGGGCTTCAGGAAAAAGTGGCTGGAGAATGGGACGATCCTGGAAATAGCCGCCTTTGCCGCTCTTTCCGGCCTGCTTGTCCTGACCAGGAGCATCGGGGCCGCTTTCGTCATCGCGGCGGCGGCCGAAATGCTGGTCGCGCGCAGGTACAGGGCCGCGCTTCTCTACGGCGGCGTCGTAGCGGCGTGCGTTCTCCCTTCTGTGGTCGTCTCCAGGCTGAGTTCCGGCGCGTTCACTTTCTATGACAGCTACTGGGGACTGCTGCTGAAGATGGGAGCCGCGAACATCTTTAAGAGTTTTTTCGCCAATCTTTATTTTTACGCAAAAGGACTTTCGTGCCTCACTTTCATAAATCTGCCGGCGTTCCTGCCCGCCGGTTTAACTCCGGTAAAGCTGCTCTTTATAGCCGTTTTTTCCGGTTTATCCGCGTTCGGGATCGCCAGGAACTTCGGGAAAAGCTCCCTTGCTCGTTTTCTGGCCGTCTACTTCGTTCTTTATTTCACCGTTTGCGCCTTATGGATGTTCTTTTCGCCCAGGTACGTCCTGCCGGTCTACCCTGTTTTCGTCTACTGGGTGTTCAAAGGCCTCGAAGCGGCTTTGCCTGAAAGAAGCCGCGGCCCGGCCTGCGCCGCGCTGCTTTTCGCCGCGGCCGCCACCAATGCCGGCGCGGTATACGGGACGATAGCCGGCTCCGTTAAGTCCCCGCCCGGGCTGGGGCAGGAGACCTATAAGTGGATAGAACAAAATACGCGGCCGGACGACCTTATAGTCTCGATGGATATCGCGCGCATCTATTACTACGCGCGGCGGAGAGGGCTGCCTTCCCTGCCCGGGGAGACGCCGGAAGAGCTGGCCGGCAGCGCGGCAGGGCTTAAAGCGCGGTACCTCGTCACAAAAGAGGCGTCTTATACGCCGTCGAACCCGTACGCCGGGGACCCTATCGTCCGCCAATACGGAAAACTGATGAGCTTCGCCCAGCATAAGGAATACCTGGATAAAATATACGAAAATCCCGGCGAAGGCACCGCCGTCTACAGGTTCAAAAAGAGCAAGTTATGACCAGACCCCCCTGCAGGCTTTGCGGCTCGGGCAACCAGCGGCTTCTTTATAAAAAGAAGCGGTATGACGGCGTGCGGCCGGAACTGAACGTCGTCATAACGAGCGACATCTACGGGAGCTACGAGGATATCGTCCTGTGCGGGGACTGCGGGTTCGTTTACCAGGACCCGGCGCCCGGGGAGCGGGACCTGAAGAGCGCTTATTCCGTCCTGCGGGACGACAGGTACTTCGAGGAGGACGACTGCCGCAGCATGAACGCGCATCTCTCGCTGCGGACCATCCGCCGCCACCGGAGCGGCGGCGCTCTGCTCGACGTAGGAAGTTCGACCGGTATTTTCCTGAACGCCGCGCGGATCAGTTTCGACGTGCACGGCGTCGAGCCGTCCGTCTGGGCGGCCGGCTTCGCCAGGGACAGCCTTAACCTTAAAACCGTAATTAACGACACGTTCGAGAATTCAGTCCTGCCCGAAGCCGGGTTCGACGTCGTAAGCCTGATAGATGTGATCGAGCATGTAGCCGACCCCCGGAAAACGCTGCAGAAAGCCTGCAAACTCCTCAAGCCGGGCGGCCTGCTCTATCTCGTAACACCCGACATCCGCAGCCTGTCGGCTTCCCTGCTGGGCAGGTATTGGTGGGGGCTGCGTGAAGCGCATCTGTCCTATTTCTCGGAAAGAACGATCACGCGGCTGCTTGAGGACCTCGGCTTTTCCGTCGTCGAGAAAAGGTCCTACGGGAGGATCTTCAGCTATGCGTACTGGCTGAGCAGGATACGGAAATACCCCGCGCTATTTTACAATACGGCGGATTTGCTCGGCAAAGTCCTTGATATCGGGAATAAGGTGATCTACATCAACACGCGCGATTCCATCGAGGTATGCGCTATTAAGAAATAACAGGTCCCGCGCCGCCCGACAGGGCAAGCGGTCAGGGCGCCGCGCCTTCCGCGGGCGCGGTGCTGATATCCGCCGCCGCGCCGCTGGACGTCAGGATTTCCAAAGATTCGCTCATTACTTCCACGTCCGTCTCCTCGGGCAGGTAGCCCGAGGCGCGCATCCTCGCCACGATGGCGCTTTTGCGCCCTTCCATGAATTTGGTTCCCTTCACCGGGCTGTAGCGGCGCGGGCTGGGCAGCGCCGCGGCCAGCGCCGCCGCTTCCTCCGGCGCAAGGTCCGCCGCGCTTTTGCCGAAATAGGCGCGGGAGGCGGCTTCCGCCCCGTAGATGCCCCGGCCCCATTCGGCGACGTTCAGGTAGATCTCGAAAATGCGGCGCTTTCCCAGCTCCTTCTCGAGCCGGCGCGCGATGAGCATCTCTTTTATTTTGCGCAGCGGGTTCTTGGAGGGGGAAAGATAGAGGTTGCGGGCCAGCTGCTGGGTGATGGTGCTGCCGCCTTTCGCCAGGCGCCTTTTCTTCCAGTCCGTCTCGAGGGCCTTGCGGGTGCTTTCCCAATCCACCCCTTTATGCCGGTAAAAACCGCCGTCTTCCGACACCAGCACCGCGTGCTTCAAATTCTCCGAGATCCCGTCCCAGCCGGTCCAGATCATCGTGCGGCCCAGCTTTTTCCCCTGCGCCAGGGCCTGCCTTTCCTTGATGAGCATGAAAGAGGTTTCACGCGGGTTCTTTTTCTTAAGCTCCGAGACGTCCGGCAGCCAGAAGACATACGCCGCGCTCGCCAGGAGGAAGAGGCCGCAGAACCCCGCAAGCAGCGTAAGCTCTCTGCCGCCGAAAGGGCGGAAGTTTCTCTTTCCTGATCTTGATCTTGTCATGTGAGCGGCCGGCGGCCGGTTAGCGCCGCTTGAGAATGGCGGCGGCGGCCCCGAGGCCTTCCTTCACGCTTTCTTCCATGAAGGAGTACTTCCAGGCGCCGTAGCGCCCGATGGAGAGCGCCTTCCTGGACTTAAGCCAGTCGAAGATCACCGGCAGGGCTTCGGCGCGCTCCCTGTTGTAAATAACATAGGCGCAGGGGATCTTAAGCCAGAGTTTCTCCACTATCTGCCCGGCGCTTTTGATAAGCCCGCAGGCTTTCAGCCCTTTTATGACGGCCTCCTCCGCGGAGGCCAGGTCCAGCGCCGACCCCGGGGTGGCTATCTCGATATAAAAAGAGGCGCAGCCGCGCGGCGCGAGCTCTTTGGAGAAATTAGTGGCGATGCCGGCCCTGTAGAAAGGGAAATCGGCGCCCGGGAAATAGCCCCAGTGCATATCAGACTTCACGCCTTTTACCCCGAGGTTCAATACATAGACGGTGTTGTGGCGCAGGCTGGCCGCGGCGCGCTTTACCGCTACGGGGGCGTCTTCGGCGCGCGCTATAAGGTCTTTCAGGGGGGAAGTATTAATGAGCCGCTTAAAATGTACCGGGCCGAAATGCCGCACATTCGCGACCCCTTTCCTGAGGTTAAGGCTTTCGACCTCGAGCCCCAGGCGCAGGCCGCCCAGGTTCATCGCCAGCGCGTTCGGGAGCGCGCCGATGCCGCCGCGCTTAGGGTAGTTGAATACGGTATTATAGCCCAGGCCCTCCGACTTCTTCCCATAGGCGCCCTTCACTACTTCTTCCGGGCTCGGCAGCGGCACGAAGGGCGCGCACCATTCCGTGGTCAGCCGCTCGAGCGGGTATTGCCAGAGCTTGGCATTGTAGGGCAGCATGAAATGGTTCGAGATCCCTTCGCCGAAAACCCGCCTGGTCCAGCGGGTGAAGACTTCAGGCCCGCTTATCGCTTCGGCTTTCCTTGCAGCGTAGGCGGCGAGGAAACCGCTTACGCACTCCGATTTGACCTTGGGCGGCAGGCCGGAGAGGTTCGCCTGGAACGGGTAAGGCGTCCAGCTCTTATGCGCGTAAACCCGCGCGTCACGCTTTATCCGTACGCAATTTTTGCCCAGGGCGCCCAGGATCAATTTAGTGGTTTCGGGCCAGCGCAGGTGCAGCAGGTGGCCGGAGTAGTCGAAATGAAAACCGCCTTTTTTAAGCGTGGCGGAAAGCCCGCCCGGCCGGCTTTCGCGTTCGGCGAGGAGGTAATCTTTTTTCCCTTCCAGGGCCTTGGCGGCCGAGAGCCCGGCCAGTCCCCCGCCGATTATAAGAACGTCCGTCTTAAGCATGGCTATTTCTTTTTTACGATCTCTATCTCGGGAAGCGGGAAGATCAGGCCGATGCCTTTCTCCAGCACTTCCTTTTCCCTTTCGATGAATTCTTCCTTGAAATGCCAGGGCAGCACGAGGTAATAGTCGGGGGACATCGCCCTTGATTCGGCTTCGCTGATTATCGGGATATCCGTGCCCAGCGTATGCGCCCCGTACTTCTCGGGATTGCGCTCGGCGGCGTAATCGACGATATGGTTGTCGATCCCGCACCATTGAAGGATGGTGTTGCCTTTGGTCGACGCGCCGTAAATATGGATCTTCTTTCCTTCCTTTTTCAGCTTCCTGAGAAGGAGCTGGAGCTCGTCCCGGTGCAGCGCTATCCTTTCCTGGAAGTTCTTGTACGGCTTGTCGGTGTCCAGTTCCAGGTCGAATTCCTCCTGGTGCAGGCGCTGGATATTCCGGGAGAACTCCTCGTTCTTGTACTTGAAGTTGTTGGCGTGCGTCGCGTAGCAGCGCAGGCTGCCGCCGTTGATGTCGTTCTGGGTCACGTTGAAGATCTTCAGCCCGCTCTGCTTAAGGATGTTCTCTATGACGGCGAGGCTGTAATATTCAAGGTGCTCGTGGCAGATAGTGTCGTAGGAGTTCATCTTGAGCATCGTCGGCATGTAGGACATTTCAAAGATCCAGATGCCGTCCTGGCCGAGAGCGCTCTTGATCCCTTTCGCGAAAGCGATCGGGTCTTCCAGGTCGTAGAACATCGCGATCGAGGTGATAATGTCGAATTTGTCCTGGCCGACGCGGGTAGCAAGCTCGGCGGAGGGGAAGATGTCGCGGATGACGGTAGCGGCGGCCTTGTCTATGCCCTGCGCCACGTCGGAGGGGTCCACGCCGAACTTTTTATAGCCGGCCGGATAATAGTTGAAAAGCGTCCCGTCATTGCAGCCGATATCCAGGACCATGGCCGCCGGTTTGTCCACGATGGCGGCGGCGTCCTCGGCGATGCCTTTCAGGTGGTTTTTCATCGTGCTGTTGGTCCCGGAGCGGTACCAGTAGGTGGAGTAGAGGATCTCGGGGGGGACGGAGTGCTCCATCTGAAGCAGGCCGCAGGCCTTCTCGTCCCGCTTCGGGTCGCAGCGCACCAGGGACATCGGGATCTTCCTCTGGGGCGGGAGGTCTTTGCCGGGCTTTACGAACAAGCCCTGCAGGTACTGCTCTCCCAGGTCTATCACGGGCGTCAGGGCGGCGGAACCGCAGACCCTGCAGGTTTTTCTGTGAATCAGGTGCATGACTGTTCTCCTATACTTTGCCCGCCCTCAAAAGAGAGGAAAAGCGTTCGTTCCCATAGTACTAATATATAGATTTTCCCGGGGTGAAAGCAAACCGCTCCGCGGCGGCCGGCTTCAGGCCTTCCCGGGCCCCAGGTGGCCCCGGACGGCTTTCTTTAACATGTCTATGTCGATAATGCCCATGCAGGCCGGCGCTTTGCATTTGATAGCGGGAGAGGTGCTTTCGTAAGGGTACATATAGCACGGCGCGCAATCCAGCCCCAGGGTTAGAGCCGTATTGTTTTTGCCGTAGGGGGCGGTTACGGCCGGGCTGGTAGGCCCCAGGACAGTGATGGTGGTCGAACCCGCCGCGGCCGCGAGCGGGCCCAGGCCGCCGTCGGTGTTTATGAAGAGCCGGCAGCTTTTCAGCATAGTGGCTATTTTATTCGTTTCCGCGCGGTCGACCGCGACCGGCCGGCTTTTTGTCAGCGCTATTATGCTGTCCGCCGCTTCCTTCTCGTCCGGCCCGCAGAAGACAAGGACCTTCGCTTCGTATTCGGCGGCCAGCCAGTCTATGAGCGCGGCAAAAACGTCGATGTTCCCCGGCGCCCAGTTCTTATACACCTGGGCGCCGCTTATGCTGGGGTGGACGCCTATCACCAGGTCCGTCCGCGGTTCTATCCCTTTCTCCCGGAGAAAAGCGAGCGCGTAGTCCTCGTCGGGCGGCGCCAGCCACAGCGACATATCGGGGGCTCCTTCCGCCGGGTCAAGGCCCAGGCAGGAGAGCAGGTCCAGGTTTTTCTCCACCTGGTGCTTCCGCCGGTCGGAGTCGACCCGGCAATCCTGCAGGAAAGGGAGGGTGCGCCACCGCGCGAAAGCGTAGTAATGGGTTATTCTTTTTTTCGCGCCGGCGAAAAAAGCGAACAGGTTGTAAACCAGCCGGTTGGAGGGGAAAGAGGTAATGCTTACGTCGAAGTTCTCCCGGCGGAGGGCCAGGACCGTTCTCAGGTGCCCTAGCAGGCTGGCGGCGTCGGTCTTCTTATAGTCTATCAGCACCGGCCTGATATAGGGGCAATTTGCGAAAAGCTCAACGCATTTCCTGTCGCGCACGACCAGGGTCATCGGCTCGCCGCCGTATTTTTCCCGCAGGCGGCGGATCAGCGGTATCATGTAGACCGTGTCGCCGAGCCCTTTGAGGGAAATTAAAAGTATCTTCATTCGTTTAGGAGGCTTTCTTCCTGGCTACCAGGCAGATCTCGGTGTAGGCGCTCTTGAAAGGCGTGCTTTTTACCGGCGGGTCGAAAGAGACGTCGAAGAGCTTCATTATCGCGCCCTGCGCGCTGAAAGGGTCCAGCCCGATGAAATCGGCTTCTTCAAAGCCGCGGGAGGAAAAAACAGAGAGCAGCCCGCCGTAGGTGTAGGACTTCTCGAAGTCGTTGCCGGCGAACCAGTACAGCAGGAGCTGGTAGAAGCGCCACAGGGAATACCTGGCCGGGACGAAAGTGACCAGCAGGCCGTCGTCCTTCAGGATCCTCCGCATCTCCGCGGCGAAAGCGCTTTCGTCGCCGAGATGCTCCATCACGCCGGAGCTGTAGATCAGGTCGAACTTCTTGTCCTCGAAAGGGGTTTTCTCGCAATCCCCTACGAAAGCGTTAGGGAAGTCTTTTTTCGCCAGCTCGATGGCCACCGGGCTCCTGTCGAGGGCGTAGCAGTCCGCGTCCGTCCTGGAATTTTTTATTTTTTTAAGGTTGATGGCCGAGCCGCAGCCTATTTCAAGCACCTTTTTCTTTTCGCCTTTGAGGCGGTCCAGGCAGCCGGCGAGGACTTTGTCCCTTTGCGAAGCGATCCAGGCTTCGGCTTTGGAGGTCTTGTGCCCCTCCCATTTCTGGTCCCAATCGGCGTTGGTCACTTCCCCTTGCGAGGGCCTCAGCTTTTCCAGGAGAGCGTTCAGCGTGTAGGCGGCCATGAGGATGAGGAACGGGTCGATAGGAACCCTGTACCTCATCACGACCACGAAAAAAAGGTGCACCAGGGTGTAAGACGCGAACAGCGCCATCAGAAGCGAGGTTCTTTTAAACTGCTTTATTGAGAGGATGAACCCGGCGAAAGCCAGCGGGATGTAGAGCCCCGAGGTGGCCATCGCCGCGTATTTCTGCCAGGGATAGGCCATCATCGGGTAAAGCCGCCAGAAATGCTTGAACCGCAGCCAGCACAGCGAGTAGAATTTGTCCGGGTTCGCGCTTATCCAGTCGAAGGCCTTCTTTTTGCAGATCTTGTCCCTTTCCGGGAGCGGCAGGGTTTTCAGCTCCAGCCAGTCCTTCGGGATGGCCGGTTCCGTCATCTTGTCGCTTTGCGGGGTGTCGAGCTCCCCCATCATTTCCGACCAGAAAGCCGTGTCGCAAGAGGAGCCGTAGAGCTGGCACCAGGGCGTGTTGACGGGCATTACGTAGCTTTTATCGTAATGGAAATAATTCCTGAGGCTCCAGGGCAGTATAGCCGCCAGCGTGCAGAGCCCGACCAGGAAGCCGGTCCTGAAGCTCTTCGTGTTCCACCAGAGCCAGGCGCAGGAAAGCAGGAAGAACGGAAGCGTGGTGGACTTGGTCAGCCCGGTAAAACCGAAAAGTACGCCGGTGATCACTATGTTTTTCCAGCCTGGCTCCTGGCTGGTCTTTACCGTGTAGAAGACGGAGGCGGCTATCATGAACGTGAGGAAAGTTTCGCTGATCACGTCGCCGGTGTAGGCGAGGAAATAAGGGTAAAAACTCATCAGGACGGCGGCTATCCTGCCGGCGCCCTCGGAGAACAGCCTCTTCCCTGTCTTGTAGATAAGTACGCAGGTGAAGGCCCCGAGCAGGGCCTGCGCCGCCCTTACGGCCAGGATAGATTTGCCGAAGATGAAAAAGATAAAAGCGAGGAAGAAACCGAAGCCCGGCGGGCGCCAATCGCCTGCGAAGCCGGCGCCCCGGGCGAGGCCCCAGCCGATATCTATCCAGCCGGCGGCGTCCGGGGACAGCTTGGCGGCCGGAAGAGGCAGCGCATAGGCGAGCCTGACCAGAAGCGAGAAGCAGAAAACGGAGACCAGGAAATTCTTTTCGCTTTTTATAAATTCGCCGGGTTTCATTGGTTAGAGTCCGGGCGCGCGGGCGGCCGGGGGGAAATAATCCTGAATTTTATTCGCGGTCTTTCTGCTGAAGCAGGAGCAGCCTTTCCAGCAGTTTCCTGTTGGTGTGGATCAAATTGGAAGTGATCCCCATCAGCAGCATGAAGAAACCGATGATAAGAAGGCCCACGCCGATGGTGAGGGATTGCGCGTAGCCGGTGGGGATGTTCCGCTCCACCGTCAGGGTGATATAGTAATAAACGAACCTGCCGGTCAGGAACAGTCCCGGGAGGCAGAAGAAAGCGGCCAGGGAAATGAAGACTTTAAGCGGGGAATAGATATAGACCAGGGTCAGGATATCCAGGGTCGACTTCGCGATATACTCCAGGCTATTGCCCATCAGCCGCGATTTCCTTATCGGCGGGTTCACCGTGATCGGGACATGCGCGAGGCGCACTTTGTGGCTGGAGAGGCGGACCAGGGTCTCGAGGGTATAGGTATAGTTGCTCGCTATCACGTCTATCCAGAGCGCGGCGCTGCGGCTGAAGGCCCTGAACCCGGAGGTGGCGTCCGGGACGGGCTGCGAGCAGATGAAAGAAATGACCCGGCTGCCGGCCCGCTGCGCCAGCTTTTTAGGGTAGGAAAAATGCTCTATGTCGTCGATGTTCCTGGCGCCGACCACGAACTCGGCCTGCTTCTCTAAAATGGGTTTTATAAGTTCCGGGATATACCTGCCGGGATACTGGTTGTCGGCGTCGGTATTGACTATGATGTCGGCGCCCAGCGCGAGCGACGCCTCGATCCCCGCCCTGAACCCTACGGCCAGGCCCTGGTGGTAGGGAAGCTGCACGACTTTGGCGACCCTGGGGTGGGCCCTGGCGACTTCCGCCGTCCTGTCCGCGCTGCCGTCGTCGATAACGACTATGCCGATCTCGGTTATGCCGGCGATCTTCTCGGGGATGTCGTTAATAGCGGCCGCGAGGAACTCTTCCTCGTTATAGCACGGAATTTGCACCACTAATTTCATTTTTCCCCGTTCCTCCCGGCGAAGCGTTCCCGCTTTTT
>JAJZPF010000044.1 GCA_021811315.1 bacterium | reverse complement strand
CCCCACCTGGACAATAAGCCGGATCCCTGGATAGAAAAGAATATCTTTCCTAATTCCATGGTCCCCAATGCGCGGCAGATAGTGGAGGCCGCCGCCAACCTGTTTATTGTTGAGGACTGGCATAATTTCGGCGTGGATTACGACCCGACCTTAATGGCCTGGTTCTCGAACTTCTGCCGGAGCTGGCCTAAGCTGAAAAGCCGTTACAGCGAGACCTTCTGCAGGATGTGGAAATACTATCTTCTTTCCAGCGCCGGTTCTTTCCGCGCCAGGGAAAGCCAGTTGTGGCAGATAGTGCTGGCGAAAGGGAGCGTTTTGGGCGGATATAAGTCGATCAGGTGAAGTGTTGCGACAGGCGCGGGAAATAAAGGAATTTTGACTATGAAAAAAATACTTATTATCGGCGGCAGCGACGTTGGGATAAGCGCGGCGCTGCGCATAAAAGAGCTGGATGGCGCGGCCGGGGTGACCATAGTTTCCGACAATAACTTCCCCAATTACAGCATCTGCGGCATACCCTTCTACCTTGGCGGCGAGGTAAAGCATTATACCGACCTGGCGCACCGCAAGGCCGACGATATCCGCGCCAAAGGCATAGAGCTGAAACTGGAAACAAGGGTCACCGACATCTATCCCAAGGCGAAAAAGGTGAAAGTTTCTGATAAAACAGGAGCTGTCACCGAGCTCGAATACGACAGTCTCGTGCTGGGAACCGGCGGTAAATCCATAAAGCCGGCTATCGGAGGGTTGGACCTGCCCGGCGTGTTTTTCATGCGCTGGATGGACGACGCCATCAACTTTGATGAGTATTTGAAGAGCAAAGCGCCCAAAAGCGCGGTTATAGTGGGCGGCGGCTACATAGGCCTGGAGATGGCCGAGGCGCTTATCAGGCGCGGCCTCGACGTAACGCTGATAGAGTACGCCGACAGGGTGCTTAACACGGTGGATGCGGAATTCAGCGCCCTGGTGAAGGCCGGGCTTGAGGCCAAAGGCGTAAAGATAGCTACGGGCAAGACAGTGCAGGCCATTGAGCGGACCGGCGGCGGACTTCGCGTCTCGGCCTCTCCTAATCATGGCGTTCAGGCCGATTGCGTGCTGGTGGCCGTGGGCGCGACGCCCGAAACGGACCTGGCGCGCGGTGCGGGGATAGCATTGGGATTGAAAGGCGCTATAAAAGTGAATGCCCGGATGCAGACCAGCTTCCCCGAGATATACGCCGGCGGGGACTGCGCGGAGTCGCTGCATAACATAACCCGGCAGCCGGTTTATATCGCCCTGGGAACCACCGCGCACAAGCATGGCCGCATCATAGGCGACAACATCTGCGGCGTGCGGTCGGAATACCCGGGCACGCTGGGCACGCAGTCTATAAAACTATTCGACATGGTGATAGCCCGCACCGGCATGAACGAGGCCGAGGCTCGTGCGGCCGGCTTCGCCGCCAGGACCTCCGATTTCGAAACCTGGGATCATAAGGTTTATTATCCGCCCGCGTATAAGACCAAAATACGCCTTACCGCCGATATGAAATCCCGGAGGATGCTGGGCTGCCAGATATTGGGAGATATAAACGCTGAAATATCGAAACGCGTGGATATAGCGGCTGCGGCCATCCAGAACAACATGACGCTCGACGAGTTCATACAACTGGACCTGAGCTACACCCCGCCGCTGAGCAGTCCGTGGGACCCGTTGCAGATGGCGGCCCAGGCCTGGGGTTAGTTGGTCACGTACGTACAGAGGAGGTTATTATGGAAAAGAAAGACGACGAAAAGAAACCGGCCCGGAAGGGCTTATGGGCTATATTCAAAGAATCCATGGACAAGGCGAATAGCGGCTGCGGGCCCGGCTGCGGCTGCCATGACGCCGACAAGGTGAAAGAGAAACAGCGCAAGGACGCGCAACAGGGCCCGGAAAAGGATGAGGAACGGCCATGACGCTTCTGTCTGCGGCATCCTGTCAAATACCTGTCGGATTTAAAATGTGCGCGAATCCTGCGTGGTGGGCGGACAATCTGGCTCCTGTCGCGGATCATGTGAATCAAGTGCAGCCAGGGCTCGTCGGTTAAATGAACCGCCTTAGGGAGAAACAGCGATGGAAAAGACCGGCATGACAGGAGCAATTGGCGGGAAGCCGGACATGGGCGCCTGTACCTCCGCGCGGCGGGGGTGGCGGGAATTGCTGGTTTTTGCGCTGGCGCCGGGGATAGTCTGCGCTTTAACGCTGGCTTCCTGGCTTCTCCGGCAGGCTGGCGCCGGCTACCTCTCCACGGGATTTGCTTTGACCGCCGTCTTCCTGGGCGGCTGGCAGCGGTTCCTGGCGGGTTTCCGGGACGCCGCGCGCCGCCGAATTACGGTAAATGTGTTCGTCACCGTGGCGATCTTTGTTACGCTGGCCGCCGGAGAATTCCTGCCCGCGGCGGTCATCATCCTTATTATGGCCGTGGTCGGCGCCCTGGAGGGCTACACGCTGGACAGCACGCGCCGCAGCATCCGCGGACTGCTGGATCTGACGCCGCCTGTGGCGAACGTGCGGCGCGACGGGGCGGAGGTCCCGGTTCCGGCGGCCGAACTGCGCAAGGGGGATATCGTGATAGTGCGGCCGGGTGAGCGCATCCCGGTTGACGGCGTGGTGGAGGCCGGCGCCTCCGCCGTAAATCAGGCGCCGGTCACCGGGGAGTCCATGCCGGTGGAAAAGTCGAAAGGGCATGCGGTGTTCGCCGGCACCCTTAACGAAGACGGCCGCCTAGAGATACTGACCACCAAGGCCGGGGAGGATACCACCCTTGCAAGGATCGTTCACCTGGTCGAGGAAGCGCAGGAAAGCAAGGCTCCCGTCCAGGGGGTGGCGGACCGCTTCACGACATGGTTTTTTCCTACCGTCCTGATACTCGCTGTCGCCGGCTACCTGGTCTCCGGGGAAATGAAAATCGCCGTCGCCATCCTTCTGGTGGCCTGTCCGTGCGCCTTCGCCATCGCCACACCTTCCGCCGTGGCCGCCGGGATAGCGAACATGGCCCGCAGGGCAGTGCTGATCAAGGGCGGGATCTTTTTCGAACTGGCGGGCAGGATAGACACCCTGGTCGTGGATAAGACCGGCACCATGACCCTCGGCCGCCCGAAAGTGATGGCCGTGGTCTGCGGTGCCGGCGCAACGGAGACGGAAGTTGTCTCCCTGGCGGCCGCCGCTGAAAAATATTCGGAGCACCCCCTGGCGAAGGCCGTGACGGCTTTTGCGTCGGAAAGAGGGCTCGTCTCCCCGGAACCGGACGGGTTCAGGGCCGAGGCCGGCAAGGGGGTTGCGGCTTCCTGCGGCGGCAGCGAGCTGGTAGTCGGAAAGGAAACTTATCTGGTGGAACGAGGGATCGCCATACCCGCCCTGCTCCAAAAGGCCGCGGCTGACCAGGCGGAACTGGGCAGGACGGTCATAATGGTCGCGCGGGGCAGGGAAGCCGTAGGGCTCCTGTCAGTCGCGGACGAAGTAAAGGCCGGGACCGCGGAAGCGATAGGGGCGCTGAAGTCTATGGGTGTGAGCAGGATCCTCATGCTCACCGGCGACGACCGCAGGATCGCGGCGGCCGTGGCGGCGCAGATAGGAGTGGAGGAGTTCAGGGCCGGGCTCCTGCCGGAGGAGAAGCGGGCCGCCGTAGGGGAACTGAGAAAAAAAGGCGCCGTGGTGGCCATGGTCGGCGACGGGATCAACGACGCGCCCGCCCTGGCGCTGGCCGACGTCGGCATCGCTATGGTGGGAGCCGGGGTCGACGCCGCTATCGAGGCCTCTGATGTGGCGTTGATGGACGGCGACCTTTCGCGGCTTGTGGAATTCATGCAGATGTCGCGGAAGGTCCTGCGGCGGATCAAGCTTAATATATTTTTCTCCATCGTCTATAATGTCGTCGGCCTGGCGCTGGCCCTGCTCGGGCACCTGACGCCGGTCATGGCCGTAATATTCCAGGAAGCAGGCTGCGTCACCGTCGTCGTCAGTTCAATCCTGCTGCTCCGCGCCAGGGTCCCCGGTCTGCGCGCCGCGGACCGGACGGCGCCCCGGGCCTTGGCTCCGGCCTTGACAAAAGCCTGACGTATGCGTATAATTGCATGTATGAATAAAGACTGCCTCGATATAAAAGTTTCGGTGAAAGCGCTCAAGGCGCTGGCCGAGGCCAAGCGCCTGCGGGTGATGGCGCTGCTGGCCTATACCGGGCGCGCGCTGTGCGTCTGCGAGTTGGTGGACGCCACCGGCGAGAGCCAATACAATATTTCCCGCTGCCTGGGCGCGCTTTGCGCCGCCGGGCTGGTGAAGAAGGAAAAGAGGGGGCGCTGGGCCATGTACTCCCTGGCGCAGGCGTCGGGGCCGCTGGCGGAGTATGTGCGGCGGCTGGTGAAACCCAGGCCCTGCTGCCCTGTGGTGGCCGCCGACATAGCCCGCCTGGGAAAGCGGCTGGCCCTGCGGCAGAAGGGCGTCTGTGTTATAGGCTGCAAGTGCTGAACGCAGTTAATAGGGGGAAACTTATGACCATTAAAAAACATTCCGCTACTCACCTGCTGGTGCGGCGGGCTTACGGCAAGGTGGCCAGGACCTCATCCTCCTGCTGCCCGGGCTCTTCCTGCTGCGGCTCTGATGCCGTACAGGTTGGGGGTAAACTCGGCAAGCAACTGGACGGGATGCGGAAGGCTTTCAGGCGTACCTCGGCGTCGGAGGGCGACATGGGGCTCTCCTGCGGCAACCCGGTGGCTTTTACCAAATTAAAAAAAGGCATGACCGTGGTGGACCTGGGCAGCGGCGCGGGCAAAGACGTTTTCCTGGCCGCCGAAAAAGTAGGGACCAAGGGCCTCTCCATCGGCGTGGACATGACGCCGGAGATGCTGAAGCTGGCCGCTGCGAACACGGAAAAGTTCACCCGCCGCACCGGGCTTAAGAACGTGGAATTCCGCAAGGGCGTCATAGAAAAACTCCCGGTGCAGGACGCCGAAGCGGACATGATAATCTCCAATTGTGTTATAAACCTTTCGCCGGACAAGCCCGCGGTGTTCCGCGAGGCCTTCCGCGCCCTCAAGCCGGGCGGCGCCATAGTGGTAAGCGATATAGTGCTCAACCGCGCGCTGCCTCCCGCGCTTAAAAAACACGCCGGGCTTTACGCCAGTTGCGTAGCCGGCGCGCTGGTACGCAAGGATTACTTGGGGGCAATAAAAGACGCCGGGTTCTCCGGGATAAAATTGCTCTCTGACCGGCTCTATTCCGCTTCGGGCGCCTGCTCGGACCCCATTACGGATAAAGCCGGCGCGGCGCTGGCCGGCGCGGCCTCCAGCATTACGGTTTACGCCAAAAAGCCGGCGCGGGGGAAAAAATGAAAATCCTTATCTACGACCCCGCGCTCTGCTGCTCCACCGGCCTCTGCGGCCCGGAGCCGGACCCGGTGCAGATAGCGGTGAACGAGACCATAATGAAGCTCGGCAAGCAGGGCGTAGACGTGGTACGTTTTAACCTGTCTAAACAGCTTCAGGATTTCGTGGCCAACAAAGAAGTGGCCGCCCTGCTGCACGAGAACGGCAAGAAGATACTGCCGGTAACTATTATCTACGGCAAAGTGTTCAAGACGGGCGCTTACGCGTCTTACGAGGAGCTCTGCGCGGCGCTCGGGCTGGCGCCGCTTAAGGATAAGATCAAGATCCTGAAGCAGGAATAACTACCTGGCCCGGATACAACAAGGAGAAAGACCATGCTGGAGATAAAAGACGAGGCGGCGGAGAAACTTAAGGAAATACTTAAAGAGGAAAAAGCCGGTTCCTGCCTGCGCATTTTTATGGCGCCGGGCTGCTGCGGCGGTTCTACCGTAGCGATGGATATTGCGGAGAAGCCGGAGAAAGAGGACATCGTAGTGGAAAAGAACGGCCTTAAACTTTATATTCATAAAGACGCCGTTCCTCAGCTGGAAAAAGCCAGCATGGACCTCGACAAGACCGGCGGCATAACCATGAAAGGCCTGCCCAAAGCCGAAGGCGGCTGCTGCGGTTAAGCGCCGGGCGCAAAGGAAAAAATGACCAAATATATCTTCTTCTCAGGTAAAGGCGGCGTAGGCAAGACCACCATGTCCTGCGCCACGGCGGTGCGGCACGCCAGGGCCGGGAAGAAGACGCTTATCGTCACCACTGACCCCGCGTCCAACCTGGCCGACGTGTTCGAGCAGGAAATAGGTTACAAAGTTACGCCTATCGCCAAAGTCCCGGGGCTTTGGGCCATGGAGATAGACCCCGACAAAGCGGCCGCGGAATACCGGGAGCGGACGCTGGCCCCGTTCCGGGAGCTTATGCCGGCGGACGTGGTGGCCAGCGTCGAGGAACAATTGCGCGGCAGCTGCACGCTGGAGGTAGCCGCTTTCGACAGGTTCGTGGATTTCATGCTCAACGAGGATTACGACATAGTGATCTTCGACACCGCTCCTACAGGCCACACCATACGCCTGCTGGAGCTGCCGGTGGACTGGTCCAAGGCTATAGACCGGTCCGAGGCGGGCACGGGGCAGACCTGCCTGGGCCCCGTTTCCGCGATAGCGCAGTCCAGGGAAAAATACGACAAGGCCACCGCGCTCCTGCGCGATACGGCCAGGACAAGTTTTGTATTCGTAATGA
>JAJZPF010000031.1 GCA_021811315.1 bacterium | reverse complement strand
TAACAGAAAGTTTCGCTTACGGGAAGATACGGCAATTCAGCGCGGTAAACTGCGGCACTATGGGATAAAACGGGCCAGGCAGGACTAGAGGTATTGACACCTCACATAACAGGTTTTGCTAACCCGGCCCGTACGGTCTCCGACAAACTTCTCGCTACAGAATAATAATTCGAGCAAGTGAATGGAGGGGCGGCAAGGATATGGGTTCCGAGCGACCTCTCGGGATGGAGCGAAGCGACAGTTCTTCGCCCGACGCTTGCGTAAGCGCGGAGGCCGAGAGAGGAGGGCCGAGCACGGTGTGCGTGTGGAGCGAAGCGACAATGCTCCGAGCCCGTGCCCGGCGATGCCCATACCCTTGCCGCCCCGGCTTCGCATCCTGTTGGATACAGTTGAATTGTGTCGCTTCGCTCCACCCGCGGTTGAAGTATTTTAATGTCTGAAATGTCTTATGCCGGCGAAGAGCATCGCCGCGCCTTTGGAGTCGCAGAGTTTTATGCAGTCTTCGTCGTCCTGCCAGCCGCCGGGCTGGATGACGGCGCTGACGCCGCCGGCCAGGGCGGCCTGCAGCGTTTTGAGAGGGAGCGCGGCGTCGGCGGCCATTACCAGGGGGCCGGAGCCGGGCAGGATGGAGCGCTTGTCGCGCATTTTCCAAAGGGCGCTCCTGACCGCGTCGTAGCTGGAGCTTTCCGAGGCGCTGACGGCCAGGACAGTGTGCCCTTCGGCGAGAACCGCGGCGTAGGTCTTGGCGTATTTTACTGTTTTCCAGGCCAGGAGCAGCGCCCGCAGTTCGGCGTCGGAGGGCTTGCGCCTGGCGACGGAGGCCGGCTCCGAGGAAAAAAGCCTGTTGTCCTTGGACTCGATAAGAACGCCGCCGGAAACGGAGTGGAGCTCCACCTCGTAAGGGGAAAGCACGGGAGCGGAAAGCGACAAAACCCTCAGGCCCTCCTTGGCTCGCAGAATCTTAAGGGCCTCGGGGCTGTAGTCGGGCGCTATCACGCTCTCGATAAAAGTCCCGGCCAGAACCGCGGCCGTCTCGCTCTCCACCTGCCGGTTGAAAGCGGCCGTGCCGCCCACGGCGCCCGCCGGGTCGCTCTTTAAAGCGCAGCGCAGGGACTCGGCCTGCGTGCCGGCGGAGCAGACGCCCGTCGGCCTGTCGTGCTTCGAAATAACGCAGACCGGCTCTTCGAATTCGAGAGCGAGCTCGAAAGCGGTATCCAGGTCCAAATAGTGATTGAGGTTAAGCCCGGCCCCGGCCAGGGTCTTCGCGGCGTTGAGGCCGCGCGGGCGGGCGCCGCTGAGGGCGTAGAAAGCGGCTCGCTGGTGGCGGTTCTCCCCGTACTCGAGGTCCGAGACTTTTTTAAGGCTCAGAACCACTTCGTCGCCAAGCAGGTTCCCGGTCTCGGAAAGATACTGCGCCACCGTGGCGTCGTAAGCGGCCAGGTGCTGCCAGGCCCTGGCGGCCAGCTGCTTCTTCACCTCCGGCTCCAGGCCGCCGGCCTCTTTGAGGGCGAGGAGCAGAGGCGCATAATCTTCCGGGCTGGACGCCGTTATGACATTTTCAAAATCGCGGGCGGCGGCGCGCAGCACGGCGGAGTTGGCCTGGTCCAGGTAATTGGTGAGCTCGCCTATGGCGAATTCCTCCTGCCCGACGATGCTGGCTATGGGGTAGAGGTTGGCGGCCACGACGTAAAAACGGGGCAGCTCCACGCCGTTCTCGGAAACGGCGGGAAAGCGGCCTGACATGGCTTTAAGCACGGCGTATGGCACCGGCGGGGAATAACGGACTTCCTCCGCCTCGATGCCGGCCTCGGCCAGGAGTTTATAGGTGGAGCCCGAGGCGTAGATCCCGAAGCCGAGCGCCTCCAGGCCGAGGGCGAATTCCTCCAGCCCGGTCTTGTCGTAAACGCTCAGGTACGCTGTCTTGTCCATATAGCCGGCTCACTCGGGCGCAGTTAAATCCTTAAGGTAAGCTTTAAGGCCGCGCGAAGCGGCCGGAGAGCTGTCCTTGGTGGCCTCAAGCTTCGCAAGCGCGTCCCTGATCGTCTTCAGCGCACCGGCTTTGTTCTTCTGGGCCAGTTCTATCCTGGCTTTAAGTATCACGGCGCTGGAATGGATGTCCCCGTACGAAAGGTTAACGGCGAGGTCGGCTTCCCTGAGCGCCTCCGGATAATTCTTCAGCTGCAGCAGCGCGCCGGCGTAGGAGCGGTGAAAAGCGTACTCCTCCGGGAATCTTTTTACCAGACCGTAGTAAATACCGGCGGCCTCCTTATAAAGCTTGGCGCCCATAAAGCAGCGGGCCTGGGACAGGCGCAAACCCTTGGCGAGCTCCGGTTTTTCCGCTTTATCCGCCTGCTCCCCGTAAGCGCCGGCCGCGCGGATATAAAGCCCGTTCGAGAGGTCCGCGAGCCCGGCTTCGTCCATATCCGTAGCCGCCTGGAAAAGGACGTCCGTAGGCTCATAGCCTTCCTGCAGCGCGTCCTTGGAATTATTCAGGCGCCCGATAAGCTCGTCCAGCCCGGAGATATAAGGCTTCGCGGCCTCCGGGTCGAGCTTATGGAGGGCCGCTATCCAGTCCAGCACCGCGCCCTCCGCCGGCAGGCCGTCGTGCCCGTCGAAGCGGTCTATAAAGCCCATGTAAAGCGGCAGCATTTTCGCCGTCGCGGTCGACTCGGCCCCCGAGATCTGCGCCTGGGCGTCGAGATAGGCGGCGGTCCGCGTGCCTATTCCGGCGAGCGCTTTCCTCGCCTCCGCCCATTTCTCCGCGGCCATATAATTTTTCGCCACGCGCAGCCTGCCCGCCTCGTCCAGCCCGGCGGCGTCGGCCTTGACTTTTTCTATGGGCTGGTCTTTCCAGCGCACTTGCTCCGCGATCCATGAATTAAAAGCCTGGAGGTTGCCGCTCCCGCTCCAGCGCCCGATCTCGTTAAGCTCCGGGTCCGCTATGAGATAGGTCGGATAGCCGCCTGGCTTGAAAAGCGAACGCCATTCGCGCACCTCCGGCCTGTCCACGTCGAGGCTGATGCGCACCATCTCCCGCGTGGCCTCGAGGAAGGCCGGGTGGGTCAGGACGGTATCTTCCATGACCCTGCACGGCGGGCACCACCTGCCGAAAAAATCTATGAACAGCAGCTTATGTTCTTTTTTGGCCTGCGCCAGCGCGGCCGCCGGGTCGTTCAGCAGGAAGCCGTCGAGCCCGGTATCCTTGGCCGCTTTCGCGGTTTTAGCGGCGGGCCGTTCAGCTTCGCCCCGCACCAGCACGGTAAAATCCTCGAACATGCAGGCTGTCCCGCCATCGTCGCAGATTTTCAGGCTGACGGCCTGTTCGCCGGCGGCGGCGAACTTGCACTTCAGCGAAGGCTTGGAGACCTCGAAAGCTTCCGAAGCGCCGCATTCCTGCGGGGCTTCCAGGTTAAAGTGATAGCCGGCTTTCGTCCTGAACTCAACGACTTCGTTCATGCTGGCCGCCTTGGGCGGGGCGGCGGTCAAAAGGGAGGTTCCCGCCGCCGGCGCCGCTTTAAGAGGACATTGAACCGAAATAGCCAGGGCGACCGCTAAAATTTTATAGTCCATTTTTCTGCTCCCGGGGCGCTGACGTCCCCTTAACTGGAAATAAGCCGTATGAATTCCTCTTCGGAAAGCACCGGCACGCCTAACTTTTTAGCTTTATCGTACTTTGAACCCGGGGCCTCGCCGACGACCACATAGGAAGTCTTAGAGGAAACGCTCGACGTTTCTTTTCCCCCCTGCTCCGTCACTTTCGCCTGCGCCTCGCCGCGCGTCATGGTCTTCAACTCCCCCGTAAAAACGAAAACCTTCCCGGCGAGGACGCCGCCGGTATTTTTTCGCTCCGGCTCGTCGAGGCGCAGCCCCAGCGCCCCCAGCTCCGCCGCCATCTTCCGCGTGGCTTCGGACTTGAAAAATCCGGTCACGGCCCCGGCTATCACGGGGCCAATATCGCTGATCCTGGCCAGCTCCTCCGGCCCGGCCGACATGAAAGCCCCCATGGTCCTGAAATGCCGCGCAAGCACGCGGGCGTTCTTTTCGCCGATATGGCGTATGCCCAGGGCGTAGATAAGGCGGGAGAGCGGCTGTTCCTTGCTCCTGTTTATCTGCGCCAGGAGGTTATCGGCTTTTTTATCCTTGAAAAGCTCCAGGCCCAGCAGGTCCTCTTTTTTAAGGCGGTAGATATCGGGAAAGCCCTTCACCAGCCCCTTGTCCACAAGCTGCTCCGTGGAAGAAACGCCCAGGCCCTCTATGTTCATCGCGTCGCGGGAGGCGAAATGGAGCAGGGAGCGCTTGAACTGCACCGGGCACGACGGGTTCACGCAGCGCAGGGCGACCTCCTCTTCGTCTTTAAAAAGCTCTGAGGCGCAGGACGGGCAGGTTTTAGGCGGGACTATTTCTCTTTCAGAGCCGGTGCGCGAGCTGGGAACTACCTTGACGACTTTCGGGATGACCTCTCCGGCGCGCTCTATCACGACCTTGTCGCCTATCTTCAGGCCCAGGCGCTCTATCTCGTCGAAATTGTGCAGGGTGGCGCTGGAGATGGTGACGCCGCCGCATTTCACGGGCTCAAGCTCCGCTACCGGGGTGATAGCGCCGGTGCGGCCCACAGAGAACTCAACGTTCTTTACCTTGGTCGTGGCCTGCTGCGCAGGGTACTTGAAAGCTATCGCCCAGCGCGGGCTCTTCGCGGTAAAGCCGAGCTGTCCCCGCTGCTTCAAAGAATCCACTTTTATCACCAGGCCGTCTATTTCGTAAGGCAGGGTGAAGCGCTTCTCGGAATATTCGTCGTAAAAGGCCAGGACTTCGTCGGCGCCGCGGCAGACCCTGTTGCCCAGCGTCGAGATATTAAAACCCAGGCCGCGGCAGATATTGAGATATTCCCAATGGGAATCCGGTTCCACCATGCCCTCGAGGTAGCCGTAGGAATGAGCGATGAACTTCAGGCGGCGGGCGGCGGTGACGGCAGGGTCTTTCTGCCTCAGCGAGCCGGCGGCGGCGTTCCTCGGGTTGACGAAGGGCTCCTCGCCGGCGGCGACGGCCTCTTCGCGGAGGCGCTCGAAGTCTTTCTTATCCATATAGACTTCGCCGCGCGCCTCGAACAGGGCCGGCGCGTGGCTGAGGTCCAGCTTTATAGGCACGGATTTTATGGTACGGACATTTAAGGTGACGTCTTCGCCGGTTTCCCCGTCGCCGCGGGTGGAGGCCCGCGCGAGCCGGCCCTTTTCATATTCTATGGAGCAGGAAAGCCCGTCGATCTTGGCTTCCACGACCAGTTCGAAAGGCTCGTCTTTAAGGCCTTTTTTTACGCGGGCGTGCCATTCCAGGAATTCCTCCCGGGAATAGCAGTTGTCGAGCGAAAGCATGGGGAGGCGGTGCGGCACCGGGGCGAAAGTGTTGGAGCGGGCCCCGCCTACGCGGCAGGTGGGAGAATCGGGGGAGGAGAATTCGGGGTGCGCGGCTTCCAGCGCTTTCAGGCGCGCCATCAGCGCGTCGAACTCCCCGTCGGCTATCTCGGGAGAATCCGAGACGTAATAAAGGCGCTCGTGCCGTATTATTTCGGCCCTGAGCGCCTCTATCTCCTCTTTAGGGGAGCGGGTCATTTTACAAGGTTGTTCTGCCGGGCTATGCCGTCCAGCACGCCGTTAACGAACTTGCCGGATTTCTCGGTCGAATATTTCTTCGCCAGCTCTATGGCCTCGTCTATAATGACGGCCACGGGGGCGTCGGTAAGGATCATCATCTCGCAGACGGCCATGCGCAGGATGGAGCGGTCTATGGCCGGCATGCGGTCCAGCTCCCAGTTGAGGCTGGTCTTCTTGATTATGTCGTCTATCTTGGGGATGTTGGAAACGGTAGTGGAATAAAGGTTTTTATAGAACTCGAAGACTTTCGGTTCCTCGGCGAACTCCTCCATCTGGAAACTTGCGAGCACGGAGGCGGGCTCCAGATGGGCGACGTCGGAGCTGTAAAGCGACTGCAGGCAGTTTTCCCTTGCTAATCTTCTTTTGCTCATAAAATTAAAGACCTTGTTCATATATGATACAAAATTTAGCGCGCTGAATTGCCTTATTCAGCTATCTTTTGTAGACTTTAGGCGTAAACTTACGATACGCGGGGAGGAGGCTTAAAAATGGGTTTTACACCTTTGATAATTATAGGCGTGGTGATACTTTTCGCCAGCATAAAAGTGCTTAACGAGTACGAGCGCGGCGTTACGCTTACGCTGGGCCGCTTCACCGGCGTAAAGGGCCCCGGGCTGATCTTCCTTATCCCCGGCATCCAGCAGATGTTCCGCATGAGCACCCGCGTGGTGGTGCTCGACGTGCCCCCCCAGGACGTGATCACCCGCGACAATATCTCCGTCAAAGTGAACGCCGTCATCTACTTCAGGGTAGTTGACCCGCAGGCCGCCGTGCTTAACGTGGAAAATTACATGTACGCCACCAGCCAGCTGGCGCAGACCACGCTGCGCAGCGTGCTCGGCCAGCAGGAGCTGGACGACCTGCTCGCCCAGCGCGACAAGATCAACAAGAACCTCCAGGAGATCCTGGACCTGCACACCGAGCCCTGGGGCATCAAGATCTCCAGCGTGGAAGTGAAGAACGTGGACCTGCCGCAGGAAATGCAGCGCGCCATCGCCCGCCAGGCCGAGGCCGAGCGCGAGCGCCGCGCCAAGGTCATCCACGCCGAGGGCGAATTCCAGGCGGCCCAGAAGCTCTCCGACGCCGCCGCCATCATGGCGGTCAACCCCGCGGCCATACAGCTGCGCTACCTGCAGACCCTCACCGAGATAGCCACCGACAATAATTCCACGACTATCTTCCCCGTGCCGATAGACATGCTGAACATGTTCATGAAGAAGAACGACGCCAAGTAAGCCGCCGGGGCGGCGAGGCCGGACGACGGGAGCGGTTTACGCCGCTCCCGTTTTTATTTGCCCCGTTTTATCATCGCCTATTCGCTATAATCTGTATATGCCGGGCCTTTACATCCATATCCCTTTCTGCCGGGCCAAATGCGGCTATTGCGATTTCGCCTCCGCCCCCGCCACGGCCGGAGAGATAGATGTTTTCCTGGAGGCGCTCTCACGCGAAGCTTCCGCTTACGCGGGCCTGGCCGGGAGCTTCACCACGCTCTACATCGGCGGCGGAACCCCCAGCCTGCTCTCCCCCCCCCAGCTTGAAAAGCTTTTCTCCGTTATTTTGGGGCTGACCGGGCCCCTTGGCAGGCTGGCTGAAAGCACTTTCGAGGCCAACCCCGAGAGCCTGGACGCGGAGAAAGCCGCGTGCCTGAAGAAAGCCGGCATAAACCGCATAAGCCTGGGCCTCCAGGCCTCGCAGGACAGGCTGCTGAAGCGCCTGGGCAGAGTAGCCATGTCGGGGGATTTCCTTAAAGCTTTCGCCCTGCTGAGGGCCGCGGGCTTCGACAATATAAACGCGGACCTGATGTGCGGCCTGCCCGGCCAGACGCGGAAGGACTTCGCGGAGTCGATAGACTGGCTGCTGAAGCTGAAGCCGGAACACGTTTCTTTTTACGCGCTCGAAGTTCACGACGGAACGCCTTTCTCCGCGGACGGCGTGGAAGAGGAGCCCGAAGAATCGGCCGACATGTACGAAGAGGGCGCGGCCTCCCTCACCCTGGCCGGCCTGAGCCGCTACGAGATCTCCAATTTCGCCCGGCCGGGCCGTGAGGCGGTCCATAACCTCAATTATTGGGAGCAGGGCGAGTACCTCGGGCTCGGGCCCTCGGCCGCCTCCTACCTGGACGGCGAGCGCCGGGCCAATACCGCCGGGACCGCGGCTTATCTCAAAGCCGCGCTGGCCGGGGAGGAAATACCCAGGCAATACAGCGAAACCCTCTCCGGCCGGAAGAAAGACGCGGAAAGAATAATGCTGGGCCTGCGAAAGACCTCCGGAATTGAACTGCCGGACCATATATTTATAGAATTCAATGAGGAGCTGGCCCGGCTGACCGAAGCCGGCCTCCTGGAAAGGAGCGGCAGCCGCATAAAGATAAGAGAAGACCGGCTTTACGTTTCCAATATAGTTTTCCGCGAATTCGTCTGAGCCCGGCTTGCCCGCCGCAGCCGCCGGACACCGTAATAAAGGCCGCATAAAGATCTCAAGGCTGACCGCTACCCGAGGAGTTTAAGTGAACATCAGGACGTTCTGGATACGAAGAGACAGGGAAACTTATTTCCTGACCGGCGTAATACTCGCCTGCAGCGTCGGCAGTTTCGTGTCCGCCTACTGGCATTTCACGGACCGCATAACGGTGCGCCAGAATATAAAGCTGCGAGAGACGGCGCCCACCAAGACGCTGCAGTCCAAACTTAGAGAGGTGCAGTACACCCCGACGAAGCTGCGTTCGGGGGCGACGCAGTATTACCGGCTCGACGACTATTCAAAGCCGTCCGTGCCTAAGATGGGTGAAAATGACGACGAATAGAGCCCTTGCGGCCGGCCTTTTTATCGCGCTGTCCCTGGCGGCGGTTTTCCGCCCGGCGCCGCTGGCGGCCCAGCTCGGCGCCAGGCCGGAGGAGCAGTCCTTCGACTACGACCCCGGCGCCGGCAAGGAAATGCCGAAGATACAGCAGTACGCGGCCGAGACCACTTTCGAGGACGCCGTAATGGTGAACCACCCCGTCTACGGCACGGTTATGTTCTCGAAATACCGGTGGAGGAACTGGGTCACGCGCTCGCTCTACCTCACGCTGATAAACATAGCCCTTATCGCGATCATCCTGTCCCTTTCAAAAACCGAGGAGTACAATATAATAGTGGCCTACGTCCTTTCCGGGGCCAGCGCCGCCGTTTCGTTCTGGATCTTTCTTTGCGCGGTCCTTATCTTCCGGCTGGACTCCGGCGCCTGGATCTACGTGCTGCCGGTTTCGGCGGTCACGGCCGCCATCGGCTACGTCGTCCTGATGAAGATAAAAAAATCCGACGTCTCTTTCACCGAGCTCAAGGAATCTTTCAAGAAAATGACCGCGGCCTCCCATGAGGACCAGCGCCTCGTTTCCGTCGAAGGAGCCCCCGGCGACTGGCCCAGCGAGGATTTCATAAGATTTTAGAAGCGAAAGAAGCAAAAGGAAAGAGCCGCTCAGCAGCGGCTCTTTCCTTTTGTCCTGCCCCGGCTTATCAGGCCGGCTCCGCCCGTATCCGGCCTAGAACTGCACCCAGACCCCGAAGCGGTGGACGCTTCCGAGGTCCCCGAAGGGGAGGAAGGCGTAGTCGACGCCAAGGCCCTGCACCTTTATGCCGAAGCCGAGGCTGAGCCCGACCTCCGAACCCAGGTTCGAGGTGTCATAGCCGAACTTGTAGCCGCCGCGCAGCGCGAGGGAGTCGCGGAACCAGTACTCCGCGCCCGCGGAGGGATAGAACTTCTCGTCCTGCAGGTACTCGTTTATCTCTACCGCTATGTTAAGCTTCCCTGAAGCCTTATAGAGGGCCCCGGCGCGCAGGTTAAGCGGGAGAGGGTCCGACTCGTCCACGAATTTCATCCTGGTGCCGAGGTTCTGGACGGCCATGGACAAGTTGATCTTTTCCGTGGCGTGGTAGATGGCGCCGGCGTCCACCGCCACTGCGAAAGCGGTCTTGGTGTCGATGGCAGAGCGTATGAATTTAACGGCGAAGCCGCCGTCCAGGCGCGGCAGGAGGTCCGGGGCGAATTCTTTCTTGGCGTAGGCCAGGGTTATGGCCAGGTCGCTGGCGTCGAAAGTCCCGATCTCCGGCACGGCCCCCACGGCGTCGGCAAGCCCCCTCTTTTCGATGCCGCCCACCGTCATAAAAGTAGCCCCGAAACCGAAACGGTTATCCTTGACCATCCCGGCGTAGGACAGGTTCCCCATCCTGGCGTCCTGCAGATAGGTGCTGAAGTCCAGCGCGGCCTCGCGCTTGTCGAACTGCGCCAGGCCCGCCGGGTTCACGAAGACCGCGCCGGAATCGTCCGCCAGGGAGCTGAAAGCCCCGGCCATGGACACCGCGCGCGGGCTCATGGCCGCCTTAAGGAAAGGCGCCGCCGTGGTCCCCGCCCCGGAGGCCCAGGCCCCCGCCGGCAGGCAGAGCGCCAGCGTAAAAAATAGTTTTTTCTTCATAAGTTACCTCGTCCTGGTCCTTGCCCGCCGGACGGTCCGGCGGGCCCGCCTTCGGCGGAGATCCTTACTTGATTATCGCCATCTTGTGCGCCTTGTTCCCCAGCTTCTTCCCGTCCAGGTAGGTCAGCATGAAGTACACGCCGGACGCGCAGTCCTGGTTGGTGTCGTTCTTGCCGTCCCATTCGGAATAGTAGATCTGGCCGCCCGCGCGGGAACCTTCCTCGATGGTGCGCACCTTCTCGCCCGCCATATTATAGATGACGAACTTCAGCAGCCCCGTCTTGCCCGCAGGCAGGTTATACTTTATGACCGTGCCTTTGGTCGGGTACGGGTTGGTTATCCCCGAAGTGCCGACGTCCGCGCTCAAGGTCACGCTCTTGCTCTTGAGGTTGAACGGGTTGGGCAGGTTGTAAACCTCGAGCGAGGAGGCGAACGCGGCCGTGCCGGTGGGCGGGTTGGCCGTGAAGACGGCGAAGCGCCCGCTCTGGGAAGTGCCCGCGGCCGACGGCACGTAGCGGCCGTTGACCACCGCGCTCATTCCGAAGCGCTTGCGGCCCAGCGGCGTATTGACGCCGCTGGTCCCGGCCGAGGCGTCGCTCAGGCTGGCCACGCCCACGGACAGCACGCCAAGCATAGGGTCGGTCGTGTAGTCGCCGGGAACCTCTTTCCAGCCGCTTGTGGCGTCGTCGTACTGGTAGATGCGGAGATCGCTGTTGTCCACCGCCTTTTCCTTATCGTACTTGAGCGTCAGGGTGAAAGGCTTGTTGGCGGAGGCGTTCTCCAGCTCCATGTTGTAGACCTCGGAAGCCATCAGGTCCTGCAGGGCCTGCGTGATGCTCAGGTCGCCCTTGGCGGTCTTTATGGTGCGCACCGAGGGCAGGGCGCTGAAGAAGCCGCCGACCAGGTCGCCGGACGCCGAGGTCCTGTAAGCCGAGACCCCGGAAGCGCTGAAGGTGGAGTAGGCCAGGCCGCCGGTGTCCAGCTCTATGCCGGAATACTCCTCCGACTCCTTGTCCATCTGCACCTCGCCGCCCTTTATGGCCTCGTCCTGGATGTACTGCTCGGTCTTGGCCTGGTTATTGGGGCTGTAGGTGACGGATTTCTCCATCTTGTTGCTGCCGTCGCCGGCCTTGACGTACACGTTGTAGAAGGCCTGGCTGTTGGACACGGTGAACTGGCCCAGGTAGGTGTTGTTCGGGCCCGGCACCAGCGCCAGGCTGACGGCCGTGCCGGGGACATACTCGGAACCCGGGTTCACCTTGCAGACCGGCGTGGAGACCAGCTGCTTGGGCGACTTGATGGTGACGTCCACCTTGTTGACGGAATCCGGCGACTTGCGGACCTTCACCTTGATCTGCGGCGGGACCTCGCGCAGGACTATGTCCGGCAGGTAGGTGACGCCTTCCGTCACGGTCTCGCTGGAGACGTCCAGCGTGGCCGGCAGCTTGCTGCCGTAGAAGGCCGAGACTTTGTAATTATGTCCCGGCACTACCCCGGCCAGCTCGTATTCGCCGGCGTCGTTGGTGGTGGCCTCCATCTTGGGCAGGTACTCCGTCGGGTGCTCGGTATTGTAAGTCTCGTCGTAAGCGACTATCTTCACGCCGGACTTGGTGAGCGGGGCCGGGAACTTGCTCAGGTAGACCTTGCCCGTCATGTTGGACTGCGAGGGCGTCAGGTAGAAGTCGAGGTTCGACTGGTCGTCCCCGGTCAGCGAGCCCGTAAGGGAAGTCTTCTGGCCGGTCTTCACGAACCCTTCGCGCGTGACCTCCAGGCGGTAGATGCCGGGGGGCAGGTTGTCGAAGGAATAGGAGCCGTCCGCCGCGGTATTGGTGAACTTCTCCACGGTCCTGTGCTTCAGGTAGACCACCGCGTCGGCCAGGCCGGCGCCGGTGGCGCTGCTCCTGACCGTGCCGTAGATATCCCCGGTGCGCACGCTCTGCTCGTCGAAGTCGAACGGGTAGCTCCCGTTGTAGGAGGACGCCAGGGGGATGTCCAGCTCCTTGGCTATCGGCGGGTAGTTGGGGTTGGAGAAGACCACGGTATAGCGCCCGGGCGGGAGGCCCGAGACCATGAACCGGCCGCTGTGCGCCGCGAAATAAGCCTTCACGATAGCCTTATCCTTGGTCTCCAGGGCTTCCTCGAAGCCCTGGAAGTCCGCCTCTGTAGGCAGGCCGGCGGTATAGCCGCGCAGGTCCCCGGCCGCGTCGTAGACCATGACGGCCGGGATGAGCTGCATGATCTCGTCGAAGTTGGAGAAGATCTTATCCAGGTCGGCGTCCGTGTAGATGCGCCGGCCGAGGATAGTGCCCTCGAACGAGTCCTGCCCGAGCGAGCCCAGTATGCTCACCGGGATGGGCTGGAAGTCCGTGCCCAGATTGGGCGTGGACTCTACGCGCTGCACGGCCACGCCCTTCACCTTGCCGGTAATCATTCTGCACGCGGGCGCTGTACCACTCGGCGTATTCGTAGCTGGCGGCGGGCAGCGCCAGCGCCGCCGGGCGGTCAAGCTCTTCAAACAGCTCCCGTCGGGATTTCTTCACCGCTTTCATGGTGCGGCCATTAAGCACCTCCAGCAATTCCCAGATAGCAGCGTTCATTTCCGCCAGGCTAAAAAAGGTGCGGTTGCGCAGCCGCGCCAGGATCCAGCGTTTGGCCACCAGCACGCCGTTCTCAACCTTCGCCTTATCTTTCGGGTGCCCGGACCGTGCCGGAATAACAGCGCCGCCATAATGTTCAGCCAAGTTCACATAGGTGGGATTTAGCACTGGCTCATAAAGCGACGGCTTTATGACGGCACTTTTTAAGTTATCCGGCACCAGTATGCGGGGCACACAGCCAAAATAGTCAAAGGCCCGCACATGCGACCCGCACCAGGCCGGCAAGGTCTGGCTCAGGGAAGCCTCGGCATAGGTAAAGCAGGACGTACCCCAGACGCCTAAAAAGAACTGCGTGGGAATTGGCTCACCATTGGCTTTGTCCCAGATTTCAAGGCAATCGGAATAGTCCACAAAAAGCTTCTCGCCGGCTTTGTGTTCTTGCCGCATGCAGTAACTGCGTTTCCCCAGCCATTCGCTGTAAAGTGCGCAGAAGGTGGAATACCGATAGCCGTCCGGATGCTCGGCGATGTATTCGTCCCAGAGGACGTCGAGGGTTATATTTTTCTTCCGATGCTTAATCTTCTCGCTGCGGATCCAATCAAAATCCGGCGGCGGGCGCGGCGGCTCATCCGAGGCCGGGGTTGGCGGAAACAACCTCTCTGAAAGGCTGGCGTCGGTCAGCTCTGCCGGCAGGGGCCAGGTCAGCCCGGCAGCACCGGCACGGCATAGGTATTCCGCCACGGTGCTGGGCGCGATGCCGCAGGCCCTGGCTATCTCGTGATTGCTGTAATTGCAGCTGTGGTGCAGTTGAAGTACTTGTCGTATTTGGCGCATAGGTAATCTAACATTTGGCATGGTGCCTCCATTGGATGAAGACTCCATCAAACATAGTTACCCGGCGCCGCTACAAGACGGTCGGCCAAATACCCCCTAAAGGGGGTGGCCGATTTGCTTCAGAATGCCGGCCGAATTGGTTCAGAATATGCAGTCCATGAAGATCTCCACCGTGGAGGCCCTGGAAGTGCGCATCTCGTCGCCCTGGTTAAGCGGAGTTTTATTCTGGTCCGCATCTATGCGGGTCCATTCGGTAGAGCCGCTTTTCTTGATATCCACGTCGCCGCGCAGCGAGTACACATAAGCGGCGTCGCAGTATCGGCAGGCAAAAAGCAGAGCCGCTGAAACAATTATCAGTCTCATAGAAACTCCTTGAAATAAAGCCATTGACCGGCCCCCAGAGCAATTCAATAAATAAACAATAGCTTCAGCGCATATCTTAAGATATGAGCCGGCCAATGTCAAGATGACCAACGGTAACTGTTACTAAGGTAACTTTCCGCCTTAATTTATAGCAAAACTGTCGGCAGTCGTGGTCGCATCCTTCTTCTGGGTAAGTATTTCAGGAGCGAACAGGATGTCTATATTGCGGCCCTTGAACAGATTGGAGCCTATGACAAGTTCCAGGTTAAAACTGCCCTCTTTAAGGAAGGCACCGGAAGGGTCATTCGGGTCAAACCTGGTGCTTACTATTTTACCGTCATTATAAACCATCAGCTTGCGTGAAGAGACCGTAGACCCATCCTCGTACCTAGTAGTCATAAGGTAGTCCGACTTACCCGGGCCGCTCGGGAACAGCTCCGTCGTCACAGGGTTTATCGTGGCAGAATAATCAGGGTCAGTATTGAACGGGCCGCCCCAGAGACCGGCGTTATCCGTGATATTAGTGCCGCCTGCCCCCACGTCCGTGAGCGACGCCGGGTCCAGCGTAGTTTTCTCAAGCACTCCGAGCGCCCCGGTGCCGTTCACGACCTTCTGCGTAAAAGTGAAGAGGCCGGTGCCGCTGGCATAAGTCTGGGTCTGCTGGAACTGTGTGCGTTCGTCGGCCGCCAGGCCCGCGTCTATGCCCGCGTGCAGGGCTGAAGCCACTCCGGGGCCTGAAAGTATCTGTTTATAGTCTATAGAACCCGGGTAGTAGCGTGTCATAGCCGAACCGCCATTATAGCCGGCGAAGTTAATGGCGACCGGCTGGGTGAAGTCTATGGTTTCCTTTACGCTGTCCACCGTATTGGTCATGTAGACCTCGAAATATTTCATCCAGTTGGCCGGGGCGGTGGCGGAGAAATACATGCCGTCTATGACCTTGCCCACCTCGTTGATATCGTCCGGGATCTTGGAGTTGAACCGTTCGATCAAATGCCCCCAGTCGAGCCGGTGGGACTCCTCGCGGCGGCTCAGGAACAGAAGCTTGAACTCGCTGTCGGTAGGCCTCAGGAGGTATTCCTCGAGGCGCACGCGGCGCCCGAAAGCGTCTATGGAATCTTTGCCCAGCTGCGACTCATTGGCCTTAAGCTCGCGGTTGCGCAGCTCTTCCAGCATGGTGCGGGTGCGCTCGCGGGCGGTTTCCTGGCGCACGGCCATGGGGCGCGCGGCCTGGCCGACGTTCTCATCGCTCAGCGACATGCCTTCGGGCCTGGACATGCCGTCCATGCCTATCTTTATCTTTTCCTCCGAAGAGACCACGGCCATGGCGCCCTTGGAATCGTTCACTTCGACGAGGCCCTCGGTGACGTTCATCCCGGTGGAGCCGTCCTTGCCCACTTCGATATCGAATTCGGTGCCGCGCACGGCGCAGACCGCCGCCGGGGTGCGCACCTGGAAACGGCTTGCGAAATAGCCGGAAACAATAGCCTTGAGGCGGCCGACCTTGAGGCTGAAGCCGGCTTTCTTCTTGCTGGTGTCCTCTACGGTGAAAACACTGCTGTTGCCGAGCAGGAAAGTGGAACCGTCCGAGAAGAAAACGCCGGCCTTTGAATTCTTGCTGGTGCGGATCTCGGAGCCTTCCGTCATTATGGTCTTGCCCTGCACGGGGACCCAGTTGGAAGAAGGACCCTGCCGGGTTTCGACATTACCCTGCGGCACCAGCACGATCTGCCTTGGAGCGGAGGCGCCCGCGGTCCGCGCGGCTAAAAGAAGGACGGTAAAAAAGTATATGGTTTTCATAGATCAGAACCTCCATTCCAGGCCCGCGAAATACATGGAACTGTAATAGTTATACCTGTAAACCTGCTCATAGTGGTTATTGGAGCTGGAGTTCGCCCAGGTGCCCTGGAGCTTGATATCCATGTGGCGGAACAGCGGGTAGGCGGCTTCGGCGGTGAAGCTCCCCGAATACTGGCCGAGCTTGTCGCGGCCATAAGCGCCGTCGGCTTTCTGGGCCAGCCTGCCGGTGTAGCGCCGGATGGCGAATTCATAATTCAGGCGGGCGACAAGGCCGGAATCTATAAAGGTGAACTGCGCTCCGGGGGAAAGGCGCTCCTCCCAGTAGTCGTAATAAGCGCGCGTGAACCTGAGGTGGGCCGGGTCCGTGTCCAGGTGGCTCTGGTTGGAGAAATTATTGGCCAGGCCGAGGCGGACGCTCATGATCGGGCGCACCCCGCCGAGGAAGTCTATATCGTTATAGCGCTTGCTGAGCCCGGCGTTGAAAGCCTGGTAGGAATCCGAACGCAGGGAGGAGAGGTAGTTGCCGTCCGCATTTATGACCTTCTGGTCCATATAGCTTACCAGGGAAACGGCGGCGAAGAGGTCCAGGCGGACGAAGTTCGGCAGGTCGAACTCGCTGTCATAAGAGAACTGGTTGGTAACGGTATCGAGGGTGCGGCTGCCGGGGTTGGGCGCGGCGAGCTCCTGGCCGTACTGGCTGGCCAGGGTCTTGAAGCGCGTATAGCGGTTATAATAGACGTCCCAGGAGAACTGGTAGATCCACGGCGTGGACAGGCCCAGGCGCGTCTTGCGCTCGAGCGTCAGGCCGCCCTCGTAGCGGGTAAGGTCGTAAAGGCCTTTGCCCCATTTCTCGTCCTTGGTCTCCCTGAAAAGCTGGCTTTTTATGCCTACGCGCGGCTTGAAGGAATAGCCGCCTTCGTAGCGCCTTATCCATTTGAAGCCGAGGGAATTGTCCAGGCTCTGCTGGAAAAGAGTTCCGCCGCCGGCCAGTTCGTTCACCTGCTTGAAGCCGGTGTACATCGAGCGGAGGCTGATGAAATAGCCGGAGCTGGACGACTGGCTTTTGGCCAGCTGGGCGTCCAGAACGCCGTAGCCGTTAAAAGCTCCGCTTTGGTTCTGAAAGAAGTACTGGCCCCCGAAAAGGTCCAGCTTCCCCTGGAGCTCGAAACCTTTGGCCGCGGCGTTAAAAGGCGCCAGGATAAGCAGTGAGAGTATTATTTTTTTCACGAAGTTTCCCCGTAGAACCGATAGAATTAAAGCCTTCTTAACGGCAGAATCCCGCACTAGCCCTTTTAAAGGAAAGCGCGGGACATGCCGCCTGCAGCTACAGTTTACTAAAAGTTAAACCCAAGCGTCATCCGGTGCGTATCGCCCAGGTCGCCGAAAGGGACATAGGCGTAATCGAGCGCGAAGCGGTCGAACTTGAGGCCGATGCCCGCGCCGAGGCCCACCAGGCCGCTTCCCAGCTTATCCGCGCTGTGGCCGAACTGGTAGCCCGCCCTGAAGGCGAAATTCTTGTTCAGCAGGTACTCCCCGCCCAAAGACAGGTAGAACCTTTCGTCCTGGGCCAGCCAGTCCAGGTCCGCCCCGGCGGCCAGTTTGCCGTCCAGAAAACTCCTGGCCGCGCCGCCCTTGAAGGTCAGGGGCAGTTTATCCGGGCCGATGCTGCTGCCCAGGTTCTGCATTACGAAAGCGGCGGTCCAGGCGTCGTTAACCTTGTAAGTGGAGCCGAGGTCCAGCGCGATGGCTTTATCGTCCGCCGTGTCCAGCTTCTGCGAGATGTACTTCAGGTTCGCGCCCAGGGCCAGGCCGGGCCTTACTTCGGGCCTGGCGTAGGACAACGTGAAGGCCATGTTATTGTTGCTGAACTTTGAATCGGGCGTATTGGTATCGCTGGCGCGTTTCTCTATATTCGAGACGGTCAGGTAGTTGATACCCGCGCCGACTACCGCGCTGCCGCCGCTGACCGGGGTGGCGTAGGCCAGCGCGCCCTGCGACTCGTCTATGAAGAGCATATTGTAGCTCGCGCTCAGGTTCTTGCCCTTCACCTCGGCCAGCTTGCCGGGGTTCCAGTTAGCCGCGTTCGCGCCCTCGGTGAGCACGCTCGCCGCGGACCCGAGGGCCAGTTCCCTGGCCCCCACGCCCACTTTGAGGAACGCCGCGCCGGTGGTCCCGGGACCGGAGGCGTAAGCCGCCGTATTTGCCAGCATTAAAGCCGCTGAAAGCCATATTTTATAGTTCATAGTCTCTCCTCAGTTTAACCTGGTCCTACTTTATCACGGCCATCTTGAAGGTGGCGTCCTCGCGCTTGACGGACTTGCCGGACATCTCCACGACGCCGTAATACACGCCGTTGGCGACTTCCTGGCCGCCGGAATTATGGCCGTCCCAGCCCACGTAGTTGTACTTGCCGGCCTCGAAGTCAACCTTGATGTCCTTCACCAGCTCGCCGGCGAGGGTGTAGATGCGCACATGGCCGGGGCCGCCGTTGCCGGCGGGCACTTCCACGTGTATCACCGTGCCGTTGACCGTGCCGGGCAGGGCCGCTCCGTTATTATTGGAGATGGCCTTGTCCTTCAGGTTGAAGGGGTTCGGGTAGTTGAACACCTTGATCTTATTGCCGGCGAAAGCGTTGCCGGCTATAGAAGGCCTGACCACCGCGAACGTGCCGGCGGAACTGCTGCTCCCGCCCGACATCGGCCGCACCACGTACTGGCGGCCGTCGAAGACGCCCATGGGGCCGTAGCCGCCGGGCCTGGTGGAAAGCACCGAGGCCAGCTTCTTGAGCTTCACCTTCACCGTGCCTTTCACGGGGTTGATAGTGGCCACGCCGGGAACCTGCTCCCACTTGGCGGTGGCGTCGTTGTACTGGGCCACCGACAGGTCGTTAAGGTTGGACGTGCTCTTGTCGTAGGCCAGGGTCAGCTCGAAGTCCTTGTTCTGGTTGATGGACACGCTGGTCATAGCCACGGTGTAGAGGTTGCCGGCGAAGGCGTCCGCGCCAAGCGCCGCTACTTTATCCGCCATCGCGGGGGAATCCTTGCCCTCGCCCTTGAAAGAACAGCTGGGGATGGCCGCCGAGGAAACAGGCAGGATGGCGCCGGCCGGGAACATCAGGGCCGAGGCGTCGTCGCCGCTCTTGTCCATCGGGGCCTCATTGCTCTTGCGCCCGAAGCCGTCGTCGGAGTCGTCGCCGATGATCGCGTCGTCGATATGCTGCTCGGCATTGCCCTTATAGGCCTTGCCGAACAGGATCTGCTTGGAAACGGTCTTATTGGAATAAGACGTGGCGTTGCCCTGCAGGACGTAGGTTATATTTGGGGCAAGCGAGCTCAGCGGTATCGACCCGCGCAGTTCGCCGCTGGAGAGCTTCTCCAGGTTGAGCACGGTAGCGGCGCCGAAGACGAAGGTAGACTGAGCTCCCCACCTGGCCTCGCCATCCTTGAAGTCCTGCGGGTTAAGCACCGTGAACTCATAAGAACCGGTAGCATCATCGCCTACTTTCTTGGCGAATATCTCTATGTCCAGCGGCTTCGCCAGCATGGTGAAGTCTATACCGCTGATAT
Organism: bacterium; assembly: GCA_021811315.1. Classification (GTDB taxonomy): domain Bacteria; phylum Elusimicrobiota; class Elusimicrobia; order Elusimicrobiales; family UBA9959; genus UBA9959. The sequence continues at coordinate 17,002 of JAJZPF010000031.1, read as the reverse complement.
TGCCGGAGATAGCAGGCGTCGACTGGTTCAGCGTGTATTTACCCGGAACCTTAAGGAATACTTTGTAAGTATCTCCCGGGATAAGGCCTTCCAGTTTATAGGTGCCGTCGGCGCCCGTTTGAGTCTTTATCAGGGGCAGGGGCGCGGCCGCGCTGGCGGCAGTGCCGTTATAAGTGTCATCGTAAGCCACTATGATAGCGTCCGGCTGCACCTTGGCGAAAGGCAGCTTCTGCGAATAGACCGTGCCGGTTATGGAACCGCCGGCGGGCGTCAGCGCGAAGCTCTGTGTGAACACACTGGCATCGCTCAGGTCTTTTTCGGCCTCGCCTAAAGCGTAACCGCTCAGGGCGGCCTTGATCCTTACCGTTCCGGCGGGCAGACCTTCGAACCTATAGACTCCGGACGAATTGGTCACTACCGACCGGGTGTCCACGCCCTCGCCTGAGATCTGTATCTCCGCATTGGCCAGGTTAACAGGCGTGCCAGTGGTGGTCACCACGCCCTGAAGCGTAGCTCCGGCTCCGACAGCGGTGTCCATATTTATGGACACATTAGTGGTGGTACCGGACGCCCCAGTGCAGGTCTTTGTCTGGTAAGGCGGGTAGTTGGGGGTAGTCAGAACCGCGGTATAGCAGGTCGAAGGGGTAAGCGTTCTTATTTCGTACCCGTAACCTGTAGGGGAACCATCGAGCAGAGCCTTAAACTGGGTATAGCTCTGCGCGAAGGCGGAGTCGAATTCCTTGTTCTTGGACGCAATGTACGAAGGAGGCGGCAGGACGACGCCGGCCGCGGCGAATCCTCCGTTGGAATCGTACAGTGAAACTACCGGGAGATATTTTACGAAGTTGTCGAACTTACCGCCGGTGGCGTCATAGTCCGCCTGCCTGAAGAAGTTAGCAGCTATAACAGAACCTTTGAGCGTGGCGTTGCCGCGGCCCGCCATCGAGGGCCACTTGGTCATGTATACCGCCACGCCGCTGGAAACGCCCATGGACATCATCCCGACGTGAGCGACGTCCGTGGAATGGGCGTCGTCGATGATCACGTTCTTGACGGAGCTTATCAGCGTAAAATGCGGGTAGGGCCCGTTTACGGCTGTAGCGGACGATTTAGCGAAATCCCCGGCGCGCATCAGGTAGAAGTCATAGATGGAAGGCGAAGGGAAAGCCGTGGCGCAGAAACCGCCGGACCAGTCGCTGCCGCAACGTCCGTATTCGGAAGGACCTGTCGCGGAAGAATAGTTTATACGCATTCCCTCCTCGTCGCCCTTGGTGAGCATATCGGAGATGGAGCTTCCTTTAAGCACGGTACCGGCGGGCAGAGGAATGACTTTATAGCCAAGCACTGTCTCCTGGCCGTCCATCATGACCGTGTTATCGGGCATCTTGTTCATGTCGGCCCTTATGTCGACATAGTTGGACTTAACGAGGTTAAGGTTGAGCGTACTTGAGCTGCCCGCGACAACCGTTACCGTGGGAGCCGGTATAGGCAGGGTGTAATTGACCGCCGGGCTGCCGCTGATATGCAGAGAGATACGGTTAACTCCGGGCAGAACATCGTTCATGGCGAAAGTTCCGTCCTTCTGCAGCTGCGTGCCCGTCCAGCTGTTATTCGTGCCGGCGTCCACCCAGATCCACTGATTGGAGGTGGGGGTGAAGATCGAGCCGTCGGGTTTATACACAGTGCCGCTTATCGAGCCGGCCGGCGCGAAGTCCATATCTACGATGACGGTCCCCGTGGACGCGAGGTTGATGGTGTTATTGCCTCCGCCGCGGTTTATGCGGCCCCAGCCGCTGGCCGCAACTTGCATATAGTAGGAATAGCCGGTCGAGACGTTTATGGAATACGACTGGCTCGCCCCGACTCCGCTGATGGAAGTAAAGTTCCCGGCCGGACAGTTGCTGGGGCCGGAAGTGCTCATATTCATGGTGCACTGGCCGTAAAGCGTTATAGTGATGGGGCTGCCGCTGAGATCGGCGATAGAGGGGAACCGGACCGTGCCCGTGACCAATCCGTTCATGTTGGCGCCGCCTGCCGTCACTATATAAGTGATGGAGGAGAGGTTGAGATTGTTGTTGGCGCTGTCGTACACCTTCATCGACGGAACTATGCTAGTGTCTATGGTGATGCGGTAGTCGTCCGTGCCGTAGGTGCTGGTGCTGCAATGAGAGGCCGCCCAGTTCATGCCGCCGCCCATATTGTTATTGCCGAAAGCGAACTGCCCGTCCGGGCCCTGGTTAAAGCTGGACTGGCCGCTGCTGCTATTGGAGAAAGGCGTATGCACTGCAAGCATATAATTGCCGCTGGGCAGCCCGTCCAGAAGGGCGTAACCGGTGGGAGCCTGCATATTGAGATTGGAGAACCCGGGATTGTTGGCGAAGTTCGTGGAGAAGAACATGTTAAAGTTATTGGGGTTCGAGCAGCTGTCCGCGGCTTGGGGCCACGGGGAGCCGTCCGGCCAGACGTTGACGTTGGAGTTGGGGATCGGCAGCCCGGAAGTGGATTTCACATAAACGCGTATCTTGCCGATGCTCTTGGGCATTTCGTCCAGGGTAATAGTTTTATAGATAACTTCCGAGCTGCTGGCCACGCTGTAAACGATATCGTTCGATGTAGCCAGTGAATTATCCACGCCGGTGCACATATCGTTCAATTTATAATTAGGGCTGCTGTAAGGCGCATAGCATTTACTTTCGTGTGTGTCATTATTCCAGGTGCAGCCGCCCATAGCGTTGACGTAATAGGTTACGCCGGGAGTGAGGCCGTAAAGCTGGAAACGCCCGTTCTGGTCGGCATGCGCCCAAGTCTGCCAATTGTAGGAACCGCCGCAGCCTTTCACTTCAAGGCCCATAAAGCCGATAGGCGTGGAATTAGTGCTCATCAGCACGCCCTCTACGCTCGCGCCGGCGGTGGGTTCCCCGCCCTGCTGCGTCTGGGTTTCCACCCTGGCCGGAGGGATCGACTGGTCAAAGTTAAGGCGGGCATTATTGCTGGCCAGGTAGGCTATAACAGGAGTTCCGGTATCCAGGGCGATCATTACGTTGCGGCCTATGCCCTTGTTCTTTTTCGGATCGTAAAGGCCTATATTATAGGTATTGGCGGGAGCGAAAGGGACATTATCCACTACCAGGGTATCCGTGGAACCGGGGGTGAGGTTGGTAAAGACAAGGCCGGAACCGGCCTGCATCTGGGCGGTCATATTAAAAACGCCGCCGAACAGGACCGTGCCGGTGGAAGCGCCTATGAACTGCTGCTCCAGCCGGCCGACCTTGGCCGATTCGCCCGTCAGGGCCGTTATAGTGAAAGTCGAGAAATAAGCCTGCGAGTTCATCGCCCAGACATACCTGTTAGGATCGTATTCGGGATTATTGAACTGATCTGAAATGCTGGGGGAAAAGCCGTGGGAGCTGTAATAAATATTGTAGCTTCTTCCGTAAGTTCCGCTTGAAAGATTGAAGAAAGCGTCGCCGCTGGAGTTGGTGAGCCCGACCTGCGTATAGGTCGAAGGGCCGTTCATGCCGAATTCTATCGCGGCGACGGTTACGCTGCCCACCCCCACGAATGTGCCGCTGATAGTGGCCGTTTGTATATGCACCTTAAGCGTGGGAGCCGCCGAAGCCAGTCCCAGGGACCCGGCGAACAGGACCGCCGCAAGAATTATTTTAGTGAATGAGCGCATATTCCCTCCGTTAGCTGGCCGCCGATTACGGCCGCCTCGTCGATAAATAAAACAAAATTCTGAGGCACTGCCTATCGTAGAAACAGACCTCTTAGCGAGAGTACTATATAGACTTGGCGCATGTCAATAAAGCTTTGATGTAACTTAGGATACATAGAAACCGGCGCCTTTCCTCACCTAAACAGTCTACAGCCCCCGATTACAGAAAATAGTGTTTTGCCGCGCGCGGAGAACGACACTTCCGATAGTCTGATGCATGGCGGCGGCCCGCGCCATGGCAATAAAGTAACACTTGTCCTAAGTTACACTACGCGGGTTATTGTTCGCAGGTGTCGCAGGAGGAATTTTCCACGGGCTCACTCTCCACCTGGAAAACGCTGTGGCGGATGCCGAAGGCCGGCGCGACCACGCCGGCGGCGGCTTTAAGGGCCGACTGCTGCTTGGCGGGGTCCTTTACCACCAGGTGCGCGCTCAGGGCGTTGAACCCGGAGGACAGGCTCCAGGCGTGAAGTTCGTGCACATCCGAGACCCCGTCTATCGCGCGCAGGTCATTCTCGAGCTTTTTCAGCGAAAGGCCTTTCGGGGCTCCTTCCATTATTATATGGAAAGCTTCCAGGAGCAGCCTGGTGGAGCTGAACAGTATAAGGATTATTATAAGGAGGGAAACTATGGTGTCCGCCAGGTACCAGCCGCTGAAATAGATCACGACGCCGGCTATGATGGCGGCTACGGAACCGGCCAGGTCGCTGACCACGTGCAGGAAAGCGCCGCGTATATTTATGTTCTCTTCGCTGTGGCCGTGCAGTATCCAGGCGCTGGCGAGGTTGGCCAGGAGGCCGAGCACCGCGACCGCGAGCATGGGCCCGTAAAGTATCGGAACCGGGTTTTGGAACCTGTCATAAACCTCGCGCAGCATATAGCCGGACAGGATCCACAGAAGCATGGCGTTGGCGAGCGCGGCCACCACCTCCGCCCGCCGGTAGCCGAAGGTGCGGGAGGAGTCCGGCTTCAGCGCGGCCAGGCGGGACGCGAAAAAGCTCATCCCCAGAGCGGCCGCGTCCGTCATCATATGCATCGAATCGCTGAGGAGGGCCATGCTGCCGGTAAGCAGGCCGCCTGCGGCCTCCACCACCATGAAGCCGGCCGTTATGAAGAAAGCGATAGTGAGGGCCCGGCGCTGGAAATGCGCGCCGTGATGTGCGTGCCCGTGGCCGTGGGCGCAGGCGGGACCGTGCGCGTGACCGCGCTTTGAGGAATCCCCATGTTCGTGGCCGTGTCCCATATAAAGATTATATTACTTTTGCGCGCGCCGCTTTAGCTGAATCCGGAAATGCTATAATATTTTGATTTTATATGGAAAAAACCGCTCCCAACATCGTCAACTCCCTGCGCACGGTTAACGACTATATCGCGGGCCAGCTCGGCGCCATAGACTCCGAAGTTTTTGATTTTAAAAAATACCCTTTCAGCTTCATGGGCAAGGCCGCCAGGGCCCGTTTCACCCTGCTTCTGGCCGGCGCGCTGGACGCGGAACAGGCCGGCGCCGAGAAAGCCGCGGCCGCGGCCGAACTTACCCACACCGCCTCCCTCCTGCACGACGACTGCATCGACCTGGCCCGCTACCGCAGGGGCCTGCCGACCCTCTACGACCAGCTCGGGGTGAACTCCGCTATCCTCGTGGGAGACATTCTCTTCGCCCTGGCCATCGAATGCGCCGGGCGGGCCGCCCCCGACCTGCAGGAAAGCCTGGCGGGAGCCGTAAAGCGCATGGCCGAGGGCGCCCTGATAGAGGAAAATTCGAGGGGCAAAAAGATCTCGGCCGCCGCCGCCGAGAAAATAGTGACTTTAAAGACCGGCGCTCTTTTCCGCTGGTGCGGGCTGGCGGCCTGCCGGCTCGCCGGAAAACCCCAGCTGCTCGCGGACTGCGCCCGCCTCGGCGAAGAGGCCGGAGCCGCTTTCCAGATAATCGACGACGTGCTCGATTTCGAGGGCGACGCCGGGGCTTGCGGCAAGGAAACTTTGAAAGACATAAAAGAGGGCAAATTCACCCTCCCCCTCATTTTGGCCCTGAACGACCCGCAGGCCGGCCCCGAGGCGGAGAAGCTGCTTGCGGCCGTTAAAGCCGGGCCCGAAGCCGACCTGACCCCGGCGCTCGATCTTGCCGGGCTCGTGAGAAAAGGCGGGTTCTCCGGCACGGCCAGGAAGATCGCCACGGATAAGCTTAAAGAGCTTTTCCTGCTGGTGGATAAATTCCCCCGCAAGGAAGAGGCCGCCGCTCTCAAGGATTTCCTCCTCACCCTCGGAACCCGCACAGCTTAAGAAATACTGCATTTAAGACCGCGAGATGCGAAGTCGTGGCGGCAAGGGTATGGGCACGTCGCTCACGGCGTCGGCCACACCGTGGCCGCGCCTCCTCTCTCGGCTTCGGCGCTTACGCAAGCCTCAGCCTCCGAGAGGTCGCTCCGAACCCATACCCTTGCCACCCCTCCGAAAAACAATCGACCCGCATATTCCACTGCGCGCTTATTATTGCTATTGTAAAGACGCGGGATTTTTTATAAATTATATAGGTTAAGATAGTATCAGGGAGGATTCAGTTAATGAAGAAACACACTTTGCTGTCCGCTTTTGTCCTGCCGCTGCTCGTCGCTCTCACGCTTTCGTCCTGCGGCAATAAGAATAAAAAAGCCGACGAGACGCCCGTGGACATGACCACCGCCACCGACACCATCCCGGCCCTGGACATACAGGAGGGCGGCGCCGCCTCGACCGAAGGCGAGATCCGCGGCGGGGAATTCCAGAACCAGGCGACCATAAAGACCGTTAATTTCGACTACGACCGCTACGAGCTTTCCGAAGAGTCCCGCGCGACGCTGCAGGCCAACGCGGCGCTGCTGAAGGCCCGCAAGGACTGGACCGTGCTGGTGGAAGGCCACTGCGACGACCGCGGCACCGTGGAATATAACCTGGCCCTGGGCCAGAAGCGGGCCAAAGCGGTGCGCGACTACTACGTGCGCCTGGGCGTGCCGGAAAGCGCGATGGGCACCATCTCCTACGGCGAGGAGAAGCCGCTCTGCGCCGAACAGACCGACGCCTGCTGGCTGCAGAACCGCCGGGCCGAGACGAAAGTAAAAGGCAAATAAATGGCTTCCAACAAATTCTTATTCCTGCTGCCCGCCTGCCTGCTCGCCGCCGGCTGCGTGGCCACGCAGCAGGACATGCTGCAGATGCAGAGCCAGATGGACGACCTGAACACCAGCCTGACCAACATGCAGAAGAACCAGGCCGAGCTCGCCGTGAAGATGGAAGACCTCTCCAAGAACCTCAATTCGTCCTCGGAGAGCATGAAGGACATCTCCGGCCAGATGGACCGCCTCACCACCCGGCTCGACGAGATAGACAGCTCCATGAACAAGCGCGTGAACGCCATAGGCCAGACCATACGCAAGCAGCAGGAGGCCGTGGAAACCTCGCTCCTCCCCGCGAAGATCTACAACGACGCCTACAGCGCGTACCTTAACAACAACTTCGACGGCTCCGCCAGCGGCTTCAAGTCCTACCTTTCCAAGTTCCCCGCCGGCGAGATGGCCGAAGGCTCCTACTTTTACCTCGGCGAAGCGCTCTACTTCAAAGAGCGCTGGCAGGACGCCGCGCTGGCCTACGCCAACGTGCTGGAGAAATTCCCCCGGGGGGCGCGCGTGCCCGCCGCCAGGCTTAAATACGCCATGGCGCTGCTGAAGCTGCCCGAAGACAAAAAGGCCGAGGCGCTTAAATACCTGCAGTCCGTGGTAAAGGATTTCCCGCAGTCGCAGGAAGCCAAAACGGCCAAAGACTACATAGACCGGCTTATGCCGAAGCCGCCGGCCCACCCCGCGAAAGCCGCGGCCAAGCCGGCCAAAGCCCCGATAAAAAAAGGCCGCTAAATGTTCAAGCTCCCGGTACTGGCAGCCGCGATATTCGCGCTGGCGCCCCGCGCCCTTGCCGGCACCGAAGTTTATATAGGCGTCTCGCCGCAGATCGAAGCTAAAAAGACCGGCGTGGCCCTGGCCCAGTTCCACCCCTCAAGACCCCAGACTCCCGAAGACCTTAAACTGGCGGAAGAGATGCGCGGCATCATCCGCGCGGACCTCATGTATTCCCGCTATTTCGACATCAAGGAAGACCCGCTGGCCCCCGCCAACCTGGACACGGGCAAGGAATCGCTGGACTACTGGAAGGCCCTGGCCGCCCACCTGGTAACCGGCAGGGCGCAGGATTCCGGAACGGCCTGGACTTTCACCGCCAGCCTGTACGACCTCGCTACCGGGAAGGTGGTAATGGAGAAATTCTACCAGGGGAAAGAGCCGCGGGCGAGGCGCCGCGCGGCGCACCTGTTCGCCGACGACGTGGTGATGAAGCTGACCGGGCGCAAGGGCATAGCGCACTCAAAGCTGGCCTTCGCCAACAACGCCACCGGGCGCAAAGAGATCTACATGGCGGACTACGACGGGGAGAACCTGGCCCGCCTCACCTCGGACAACAGCATAACCCTGCTGCCGCGCTGGTCGGTGGACGCCTCCAGGATCTACTACACCACCTACCGCTGGGGCAACCCGGACATGTTCGAGATAGACCTGAAAGCCGGCAAGATAAAGCCTTTCACCACCTTCCAGGGCCTCAATATCCCCGGCGGCTTCTCGCCGGACGGCATGACCATGGTGATGACGCTTTCGCGCGGCGACGACCCCGGCATCTACACCCTTAACGTGGTGACCAAGGCGGTGAAGAAGCTCCTGAACGGCTACGGCGTCAGCTCTTCCCCCACCTGGGCCCCGGACGGCAAGCAGGTGGCCTTCGTCTCCGACCGCTCCGGCAACCCGCAGCTTTACGTGCTGGACGTCGCCTCCGGCACCACCCGCAAGCTCACGCGCTTTAACTGGTGCGACTCCCCCTCCTGGTCCCCGTCGGGGGAATGGATAGTCTTTGCCGGGCGCGAAACATCCAGGGAAAGCTTCAATATTTTCATAACGGACCTGACAGGCAGCCAGATACGGCGCCTCACCTACAAGGCCGGAGATAACGAGGACCCCTCCTGGTCCCCGGACGGGCGGTTCGTGGCTTTCACCTCGACGCGCAACGGGCGCAGGGAGATCTTTATCATGGACTCCGACGGCAGCGCCCCCCACCCGCTTGCCGAGATGAAGGGGCAGTCGTTCACGCCGAACTGGTCGCCGTAAAACTATCGAGAATCGAGGATCGGGAGTCGAGAGTCAAGAGTCGGGGGTCGAGCGAAGCAAGACTGTTCTTGTCGAAGAAGCCAGCGGAACAATTGTTCCGCTTTTTTATTTGGAGAAAACGGAAGCGATCTTTTCGAGAAGCGAGCTGAAGAGGCCGGCCTTGGCGGCTTCCGGGCGCGCAAGGTGGAACTTCAGGTCCTTGTTGGCTTTAAGAGCGGCCGAAAGTTCGGCGTCGAGCAGGGCGAGGAATTCGGGGCCGAGGCGCTTGCGGCGCTCCGAAAGTATGCCCGGGTTTATAACGTCCTCGAGCGAGAAATATTCAAGGCCGCAGAAGGCCTGTATATAGGGGCTCTCCATGAACTCGGCCACGGCGTCCTCGTCCGACAGGTCCTTAATACGCTTGACCACCAGGAGGCCGCAGACCAGGCGGGAGTCCTTCGCCGGGCGGCCGTAGCCCGCCGAGAAAGACCGGCCGTAGCCCTCGTCGAGTTTCTCCCAGGGCAGGACTTCGGCCAGTTTGAGCCAGCGGTTGGCGTCCGCGAGCTTGCCCCCGAGGTGGAACAGCTTCCCGAACAGCGTTGGATTGAATTTTTCGGATCTGTACATAAATTAATCAAGGATCATGGATCGAGAATCATGAGCGGGGATATCCCGCGGCTGTTTTTTATTTTTCCGGCTGGAAGCACTTGCGGCAGCGGGCCTCGTATTTATCGCCGGCGCCGACTTCGATGCGGCGGCCGGAATCGGTCAGGCGCTGGCTGTAATGCGCGGGATTGCCGCAGACCATGCAGATGGCCAGGTTCTTGGTGACGAATTCCGAGACCGCCATGAGCTTCGCCATGTTCGCGAAGGCCTCGCCGCGGTAGTCCTGGTCGAGCCCCGCCACGATGACGCGGCGGCCGGAGTCGGCCAGCTTCTGGGCCACTTCCACTATCTCGTCGCCGAAGAAATGCGCCTCGTCGATCCCCACCACCTGGGTATCCTTGGCGACCTCTTTCAGGATCTCTTTGCCGGTCTTGACCGGGCGGGCGGCCAGCGTGGATTTATCGTGCGAGACCAGGTGTTCCTTTGAGTAGCGCACGTCCAGGTGCGAGTTGAAGACCTGGACTTTCTGCTTGGCTATGCTCGCCAGCTTGAGGCGGCGTATCAGCTCCTGCGTCTTGCCCGAGAACATGCTGCCGCAGACCACTTCTATCCAGCCCGATGAAGACGAGACGTTGAAGATCATTTCCTGGCCCCCCGGAATTTAGACGAGAAATAATCCCAGGTCAGCCCGAGGCCTTCCGGGAACTTCACGAGCGGCTTATAGCCCAGCTCGCGGCGGGAAAGGGAAATATCCGAATAAGTCTTCCTGATATCGCCCTGGCGCTTCGGGGAGAAGGTCTTCGCTATTTTCTTCCCGGTGATCTTTTCCAGCTGGTTCGCGATATCCAGCAGCGAAATATTGGTCCCCGTGGCCACGTTGATCGTCTTCCCTGAAACGCGGGACGGCGCCAGCGCGGCGCGGATATTTCCGTCCACGACATTGCTCACATAGGTGAAATCGCGGGACTGCTTCCCGTCCCAGTGGATCTCGAGCGGCTTGCCCTGCATCACCAGCTCCATGAAGCGCGGGATCACGGCGGAATAAACCGACTCGGGATTCTGCCTGGGGCCGAAAACGTTGAAATAGCGCAGCGCCACGGTCTCGAGCCCGTAGGTCTTGGCGAAAACATGGCAGTAATGCTCCCCGGCAAGCTTGCTTACGGCATAGGGCGAGATGGGGGCGGTGGGCAGCGATTCTTTCTGGGGGAAAATAGGGCACTCGCCGTAGGCCGAACTGGTAGCGGCGTAAACGAAGCGCTTCACCCCGGCGGCCTTGGCCGCCATCAGGGCGTTCAGGGTTCCGGTGGCGTTATTGTCGTGGGCGGCGCGCGGGTTATCCACGGACTTGGGCACCGAGCGGAAAGCCGCCTGGTGCAGCGCATAGGTGACGCCCTTCATGGCCTTCGCCAGGTCCTTAGGCTCGCGCAGGTCGCCCTTTATAAATTCTATCTTACCCTTGAACAGGTCCAGGTTCTCTTTAAAGCCCGTGGAAAGATTATCGAACACGCGCACGCGGCATTTCCTGCGCAGGAGTTCCTCTACGATATTGGAGCCGATGAACCCGGCGCCACCGGTAACGAGCCAAAGCGGTTTTTTCATAATTTTATCCTTCTGAATAATAGTTTATCATTTTTAAAAAAATCCTTAAATCTCCATGAAGCCCGGCAGGCCCCGCCTCCCCTAGTCCCTGACCTCGCCGTCCTTCCGCCAGGGGTGCCAGTACTGCCGGGACTTCTCCTCCAGGTCGTCCTTGCGCGCGGGCTCGCTTATTTTCAGGTTCAGGTAGAAATAGAACTCCCTGACCCCGCCGGAGCGCTCCCTGTAATCCCACTTGGTGCGGAAATCGTGGAAATCCCGGTACAGGGTGATCCCTTTTTCGAAGAATTTAAAATCGCTGTAATTGAAATTCCCTTCCGACTTGAGCCGGTAGCGCAGCACGGTCTCGGCGCGCCAGCCCGACCCGCGCCAGGGGCGGAAGCCGAGAACATTGCTGAAAACCCATTCCCTGGGGGCGCTGCTGTAATTGGCGATGCCGCCGCCGATGTAATTTTCCCTGCCCCCGAAATTTATCTGCGTGACGAAACTCTTGCTCCCGCCGGACAGGCTGTAGGTCTCGGCCGCGAAAATATCCACGTCGGGCCGCGGCGCGTAATAGACCTCGGCGATAAGCGGGGCCAGCCGCTTCGTGAACGAAGCCCTGAAATAGTCGCGCAGGTCGTAGGCCGTGGAGAGCTTGTAATAAGTATTGAACCGCGGCATCACGAACAGCTGCGAGGAAAGGGAGCTCGTCTCCTGCCCTTTATCCGCGGCCCCCAGGTCCTCCCGGAGCTTGTTATCGCGCAGGCGGCGCCTGTAGGCGTAGCCCAGGTCGAATGAGCCCCAGAACCTGTCGTAGCGCAGCGTGGCCCCCCCGCCGTAGCGCCCCGTCCAGGTGTCGTTGTTGCCGGAGACGGTGGAGACAAAAACGGACTGGTCATAGTACGCTGACGGAGAAAGCGTGACGTGCTTAAGGAGCGGGACGGACCTCGACACGGTCCAGACCCCGTTCCCCCGCTTTTGCGCGTAGTCCCGGCCCTCGTCCCTGCCGTTCTCGAAATACCCCGAGAAGGTGTTAAGCACCGGCAGGCGCAGGACGCTGAAAGGCACCGTGTTAAAATCCAGCCTCGGGAGGGAGCTGTTGGCCTTCCGGAATTTCTCGAAATCCGCGGTATGCGTTTCCCGGCCGTAGGCGCTCAGGCGGGTCACGGTATAGTTGGTCTTGCGGGTGAGGGCCACGCTGGCCTGCTCGTCGGGACTTACCGCGAAAGGGTTGGTCCTGAAGAAATTATTGTTCACTTTGGGGTCCGAGAGCAGGCGGAAGAAGCCCTGGCTGTAATACTGGGCCGGGTCCGATTCATTGAAGCGGTTGAACAGGTGCCAGTAGCCGCCGTTCACGCCCCACCTGTCCCTGACGCCGCTGTACTCGCGGATGCGGTAAACGGAAACGTCCGTAATATTCTTCTCCGGGCGGCGGAAATCCAGCTCCGCCCCCGTGCCGAAGCCGCGCTTCTCGAAATAATCCAGGTATAACTTGGCCCGCGTTTCCCTGTTGACGCGGTAGACGTAGCTGGATTTGACGAAAAAGCCGTTGCGCTGGTCGAAGCCGGGCCGGAAAATACTGACGAAAGGCGTTCCGCCGCCTAAGGGCCGGTAAACCACCGGGAAGTAGAACACCGGGATCTTACCAACGAAAAAGACGGTATTGTAGGCGAGGAAATAGCGGTCCGGGACCAGGTAAAGGCGCGAAGCCCTGAGCCTGTAATGCGGGGGTTCCTCGTCGCAGCTGGTGATGCTGGCCTTCTTATAGGTATATTCCGACCTGTCGAACTCGACCACCCGGCCCTTGATGATGAAATTTTTATAGGAGAAGCGCCCGTAGTTTATCCTGCCCGACTCCGCGCCGTAATCGACGAAGCCGCTCTTGCCGTAAACCGTGCCCGTGTCGTCGTCCATCACGAAATCGGAAGGGGCGATTACGGTGCGGCTGGCCATGTTCACGGAAAGGTTCCTGGCCCTGATAAGCTTCTGCTGCTTGCCGCTCTCGGAAAACTCCTCCAGCCGGACGTTCCCCTCCAGGTCGATGGCGCGGGAATATTCGTTAAAGCCGGCCGAGTCCGCCTCGAAGTACACCCTGTGCGTTCCGGTCGAGGACGGCAATTCATAAGCGGCGGCGTTCAAAGCCGTCCCGATTATAAAAACCGCCGCAAGAATTTCTTTTCCCATCAAGGATAGTTATCTCTTCTTCCCGACTCCCGACAAGCACAGTCTCGCTTCGCTCGACCCCCGACTCCCGATTCTCGATCCTTATTTTAACCCATGTTCAAGTCCGAACAGCGCGGCGCCGTAGGAGCCGAGGTCGGCGTTGTCGGAGATCCGGACCTTCACCTTCTGAAAAGGCGTCTTGATCTGCTGGTGGTTCAGCACTTTCTGCATCGCCGGCATGAACCATTTGCGCGCCCTGGAAACCCCGCCCGTCAGGACCACGCAGCCGGGGTTGAGCACCAGTATCAGCCCCGCCAGGCCCATCCCGAGGTAATTGCCGGTCTCGGCCCAGACCCTGCGCGCGCCGGCGTGGCCGGCGGCCGCGGCATTGGTAAGGCAGATAGTGTTGAGCTTCTCTTTTCCGGGAGCGCTGAACTTCTTTACGAAGGCCGCCTCGTTCTTTATAAGCTCGCGGGCCCGGGCCAGTATGGAATAGCTGCCGCAATAAGCCTCGAGGCAGCCGCTGGCGCCGCAATGGCAGGGGCGCCCGTCCGGAACTATTTTAAGATGGCCGGCCTCCCCGGCGGTGCCGGTGGACCCATGGTAAAGTTTTCCGGCCAGGATCATCCCGGAGCCTATGCCTGTGCCAAGCGTCAAAGTAAGTATGTCTTCGGTCTTGCGGCCCAGCTCTATTTCATAAGCGCCCCAGGCGGCCATGTTCGCGTCATTTTCCATCGCGCAGGGCAGGCCGGTAAGTTTTTCCAGCGGGCCGGCCAGCTTGACCGAGCGCCAGGCCAGATTTGGCGAAAAACGCAGCACGCCGCGCTCGGGGTCCACGTCGCCCGCGGCGCCGATGCCGATGGAAACGAGCTGGCGTCCGTAGTCCCGCCTGAAGCAGGCCACCGCGGCGGCCAGGCGCTTTAAAAAAGAGGCGGGCCCCTTCGAGGCCTCGGTGCGGAACCGCTCATGCGCAAGCAGCTTGCCGGCGCGGGTCACGACCACCAGTTTAGTATTAGTGCCGCCGATATCTATGCCGATTCCAAGCATAAGGTCTCCTCTTAAAAGTCAGTTCGAGCTTTCCCCTAAAATTCCCAGGACTGAACCCGCCAGGTAGAACGACCCAAGCACGGCGACGGTCCCGCCCCGCGACGCCGCGGCGAGCGCCGCGCTTATGTCCTCCTGCACCTCGACTTCAGCGGCTGGATTGATGGAGGAAAGCTCGTCGGCAAGGGCGCAGGGGTCGACCGCGCGCGGGGAGGCCGGCCTGGTAAAAACGAATTTTTTAGCGAGCGGGGCGAGAAGTTCCAGTATGCCGCGCCGCTCCTTATCCTGCAGCATCCCTACCACGAAAACCGCCGGCTTGCCGGCGAAAGGAGAGAGCCTCCACGTGGCGGCGAAGGCCCGCGCGGCTTCTTCGTTATGCGCCCCGTCGACTATAAAAATATTTTTTCCGGGCGCGGCTATGACCTGGAACCGGGCGGGCCACCGCACCGAAGCGAAGCCGGCCGCAGCGTGAGCGCGGCTAATGGGCCAGCCCAGGCCGCGCATTATCTCCAGGCCCTCCCACGCCAGCGTCGCGTTGGAGGCCTGCGCCTCCCCGGGTATGCCGAAAGGGTAAACCTCGCCCGTTTTTTTATGGCGCAGCGTTATGCGGTTCTTCTCCCAGTCCCTGCCGGCGATCTCGAAAACCGGGGCGAAGAAATGGCACTGGGCCCCTTTTTCCGCCGCCTCTTTTGAGATCTCGACCCTGGCTTCGGGCGGAAGTATGGGCGCGACGCAGATCCCGCCCGGCTTTATTATCCCGGCCTTCTGCGAAGCTATTTCCGCCAGGGTATTTCCGAGATACTTCTTATGGTCGTAGTCCACTGAAGTTATGACGCTCAGCTCAGGCTTCGGCAGGACATTGGTGGTGTCGAAGCGGCCGCCTATCCCCACCTCTATGACCGCAAGGTCCGTTTTCCGCCTTTTGAAATAAAGAAAAGCCATGCAGGTCACGAGCTCGAAAAAGCCCAGGTCCGGGCCGGCGGCGAAAACTTCTTCGAAGAGGGCGGCGAAATCTTTCTCGCTTATGCAGTCCCCGCAGAAGCGTATCCTTTCCGTCGGGCTTACCAGGTGCGGCGAAATGAACAGCCCCGTCTTCAGCCCGGCGGCCCTGGCCGCGGCCTCGAAAGCCGCGCAGGCCGAGCCTTTCCCGTTGGTTCCGGTGACATGGATGGTCTTGAGGCCGAGGTGCGGGTCTCCCAGCTTTTTCAGGCAGGCGAGGGCGCGGTCCAGCCCATCCTTCTTCACGAAGTCCTGCCTGGAATTCAGTATTCTCTGCGCTTCTTCAAAAGAGGTCATTTTCCGTTTCTTCGCGCCCCCGGGGCTAGGCCTTTACCCGCGACGCGTCCACGCCCAGGTCCTTGAGCTTATGCTCCAGTTTCTCGTAGCCGCGGTCTATGTGGTAGATGCGGCGGATCACCGTCCTGCCTTTCGCGGCGGCGGCGGCCACCACCAGGGCCGCGCCGGCCCTGAGATCGGAAGCCATCACCGGGGCGCCGAGCAGTTCCGGCACGCCGCGGATCACGGCCTTCTTGTCCATCACCGTGATATCGGCGCCCATGCGCACCAGCTCGGGCGCGTGCATGAAGCGGTTCTCGAAAATATGTTCCTGCACTTCGCTCACGCCGTTGGCGCGGGCCATGAAAGCCATCCAGGGCGCCTGCAGGTCGGTCGGGAAGCCGGGGTGCGGCTTGGTCACGACGTTCACGGGCCTGGGCCGCCCGCGCGGCGCCTCTACTTCGATGGAATCTTTATAGGAGGTGATCTTGACGCCGGCTTTCTTCATCGAGCGTATCAAAGCGTCCAGGTTCTTAGGAGCGGCGTTGAGCAGTTTTATCTTTCCCCCCACGGCGGCGCAGAGCAGCATGAAGGTCCCGGCCTCGATGCGGTCGGGCATTACGGTGTATTTGAGGCCCTTGAGGCGGGCGGCCCCGGTAATTTTTATGACCGGGGTTCCTGCGCCGGTCACGGGCGCGCCCATCTTGGTGAGGGCGGCGGCCAGGTCTTCTATTTCGGGTTCGCGGGCGCAGTTATCCAGGGTGGTGGTCCCCTCGATAAGGGCCGCGCACATCATCAGGTTTTCGGTGGCCCCGACGCTGGGGAAGCGGAACTTAACTTTCCCCGGCTTCAGTTTTTTTGCGGAAAGGATAACGTCGCCCTTTTCATAAGTGACCTTGGCGCCGAGCTTTTTAAAACCTTCGAGGTGTATGTCGATGGGCCGCATGCCGATGGAGCAGCCGCCCGGCAGCGAGAAGCGGACCTTTTTAAACCGGGCGAGCAGGGGCCCGGACACCAGCATGGAGGCGCGCATCTTGCGCACCAGGTCGTAAGGCGCGTGAAGCTTAAGCTGGAGATGCTCCTCGGCAACGAAATTGCCGTAGCCGTAAAAACAGTTCTTTCCGAGGTAATTCAGGAGCTCGAAGGTGGACCTGATGTCCATAAGCTCGGGAACGTTCTTTATTTCGCATTTTTCCCTGGTGAGCAGGGTCGCGGCGAGTATGGGCAGGGCGGCGTTCTTGGAGCCGCTGATCACGGTCTGCCCGTTCAAAGGCCTGCCCCCGCGTATAATAAAGTTGTCCATGGTTTCCTTTTAAATCTCTTCCGCGAGATGCCCAGTCGGGGGCCTGGCAGGGGTATGGGCCCGTCGCTCACGGCGTCGGCCACACCGTGGCCGCGCCTCCCCTCTCGGCCCTCGCGCTTATGCAAGCTCGGGCCTCCGAGAGGTCGCTCCGAACCCATA
>JAJZPF010000030.1:19278-36360 GCA_021811315.1 bacterium | reverse complement strand
GTCGGGGGCCTGGCAAGGGTATGGGCCCGTCGCTCACGGCGTCGGCCACACCGTGGCCGCGCCTCCCCTCTCGGCCTCCGCGCTTACGCAAGCGTCGGCCTCCGAGAGGTCGCTCCGAACCCATACCCTTGCCACCCCTCCGGCAGCGTAAACTATACCGATTTATTATGCACCCTTTACTAGAAAAGAACCACACAGGAACGCTCTTCCCCCTTTTCTCCATGCGCCACAAGAAGGACTGGGGCATCGGCGACACCCGCTCCATGACCCTCTGGTTCGACGCTCTCAAGGCGATGAACATAGACCTGCTGCAGGTCCTCCCCATAAACGAAATGCCCCCCGGCGTCTCCTGCCCCTATACCGCCCTCTCCGCCTTCGCGCTGGACCCCATCTATATAGCCGTGGACGAGCTGCCGGAACTCCAGGGATCGGCCGCCCTGAAAGAAGAAATAAACTCCCGCCGCTTCCAGGCCGCGATAAAGCGGCTGCGCCTCTCCAGGACCGTGATGTACAGCGAGGTCAGGAACCTCAAATTCACCACCCTCTGGAAAATCTATTCCCATTTCCACCAGAACCATATCCTTAAAGATTCCGCCCTGGCCGCGGAATTCAGGGCCTTCTGCCAGGCCAACGCCGGCTGGCTCGACGATTACGCCGTCTTCCGCCGGCTGAAGGACACTCACAGTTGGACCTCCTGGACCCACTGGGAGGAGCCGCTTAAAACGCGCGACCAGGCGGCCCTGCGGGAAATACACGTGCGCGAAGAGAACCAGATACACTATTTCAAATACCTGCAGTGGGCCATCCACCGCCAGTGGGCCGCGGCGCGCCTCCGCGCGGGCGAGCTCGGCATAAAGCTCCTGGGCGACCTGCCTTTCATGGTCAACCAGGAAAGCTCCGACGTCTGGGCCCGCCAGGCCGAGTTCGACATAGAGCGCGAGATAGGCGCCCCGCCGGACGCTTTCAGCGAGACGGGCCAGCGCTGGGGCCTGCCGGCCTACAACTGGGGCGCCGTGGAGGAGAACAATTTCGAGTGGTGGCGCTCCAAAGTAAAAAAAGCCGCCGAATTTTACGACCTCTTCCGCATAGACCATATGGTGGGCTTCTTCCGCACCTGGGTCATACCGCGCGACGTGGCTCTCAAGCCGGATTTCGACTTAAAAGACGAGAGGGGCCAGCGCGAGCGCGGCAAAAGGTTCCTGCAGGCCGTGGCCGGCGCCAGCCAGATGCTCCCGGTAGCTGAGGACCTGGGCCTCATCCCCCCTTACGTCGGCGAGGTGCTTGCGGAGCTGAACATTCCCGGCTACAAAGTGATGCGCTGGGAAAAAGGCAAAGACGGAAATTACACCGACCCCGCGGCCTATACCCCCGTCTCGCTGGCCACCTCCTCCACCCACGACAACGAGCCCCTGGCCGACTGGTGGGACACGGTGGACCCCGCGGAGAAAAAACTTTTCTGGAAGCTGGCTTCGGGAGAGGACTCCAGGCCTCCCGTTTTCTCGAAAGCCAGCGGCAAGCTTCTGGCCTCGCTGCTCGGGGCCGGGTCGCGCATAGTGATCCTGCCCATACAGGATATCTTCGGCTCCAGGGAGCGGGTGAACACCCCCGGAACGCTGGGAGACCAGAACTGGACCTACCGCTTCCCCACCCCCGCGGAAAATTTCCTAAAAAAACACGCGGACACCGCCGCAGGCTTCGCGGCCCTGGTCCGGGAGAAAAGAAAATGAAAGAACCGGCGAACTTCAACAGCCATATTATCCGCGGCCTCTGCCTGCTGGCGCTGGGCGCCCTGTCAGGCTGCTCGCTGAACCGCGCCGCCGCGCGGTTCACCTCCGGCATGATCGACGGGGGCCTCCCCTCCGTCTTCAGCCAGGCCGACACGCAGTACGTGAGGGACGCCATGCCGGCCAATTTGCAGCTGATGGAAATACTCCTGAGGAGCGATCCCGACAACAGGAAATTGCTGGTGAACGCCTCGCAGGGCTTCTGCGGCTACGCGCTGATGTTCGTGGAGGACGAAAGCCCGGAGCGGGCCTCCGGCTTTTACGCGAAGGGCGAAGCCTACGCCGCCCGCGCGCTTAAAGGGACCTCCTCGGCCGCCGCGAAGAAGTCCGACGTGCCGCCGCTGTTCTGGAACACTTTCTGCAAGGCCCTCTACATAAACCTGAACCGCGACAAACCAGAGGTCCTGGCCGAGCTGCCCACCCTGGAGCCGGCCATTGAAAAGCTGCTGGGGCTGGATCCTTCGTATTATTACAACGGCGCCCAGGGCCTTATGGGAGCCTACTATTCCCTGCGCCCGCGAATGTTCGGCGGGGACCCGGAGAAGGCCGGAAAGCATTTCGAGCTGGCGCTGAAAGGAGCGGGAGAGCGCTTCCTGATGAACCGCTTCCTCTACGCCAAACTGGCCGCCGTGGCGGCGCAGGACCAGGAGCTTTTCGAGAAGCTGCTGAATTCAATAATCTCGGCGGAGCCGCGGGAGGGAGAGACCCGCCTGCCCGACGAAGTCGCCAAAATAAAAGCGAAGAAGCTACTGGAGAAAAAAGATGAACTATTTTAAAAAGTCCGCCGCTCTTTGCGCCTTCCTCCTCGCCCTCTGCGCCGGCGCCGCCCGGGCCGAGACCATGGTGAAGTTCGCCACGCTGGCCCCCGACGGCTCCACCTGGATGAAAGCGATGAAGCAGTTCACCATCGAAGCCTCCTCCCGGACCAGCAACCGGGTAAAATTCAAGCTTTACGCCGGCGGCATTTCGGGCGACGAGAAAGACGTAGTGCGCAAGATCCGCCTCGGCCAGCTGCAGGCCGGCGGCTTTACCGGGGTGGGCCTGGGCGAAATAGCCCCGGAGGCGCGCCTGCTGGACACGCCTTTTCTTTTCAAGAACGCCCTGGAGATAGACCATATTTACAAGACCCTCGACGCGGACTTCCGCAAGATCTTCGAAAGCAAGGGCTATATACTCCTGGGCTGGGCCGAGGTCGGCAACGTCAATATTTTCTCCAACTCGCCGGTCACCAGGCCGGAAGACCTGAAGAACCTGAAGATGTGGCTCTGGGAAGGCGACCCGATAGCGGAAGCGATGTTCGCCGCGCTGAAAGTAAAACCCATCCCTCTCTCCGTGATGGACGTGATGACCTCGCTGCAGACCGGCATGCTGAACGGGGTGTACGGCTCCCCCCTTTCCGTGATAGCGCTGCAGTGGTTCTCGCGCATGAAGTATGTTTTCTCCCTGCCCATCACCAACGCTTCGGGCGCGGCCGTGATCTCCAAAAAAACCTTCTACGCGCTGTCCAAAGAAGACCAGAAGATCCTGCTGGAACTGGGCGAGAAGCATTTCAGGGCCCTGACCCTGCAGAGCCGCAAGGACAATGAGCAATCCATAGCCATTCTTAAAACCAAGAAACTGCAGTTCACCGACCCCGCGGGCCCGGCCGTAACGGCCGAATTCGAGCGGGCCGGCGAACAGGCCAGGCTATCCTTGGTAGGCAAGCTTTACACCAGGGAACTGCTGGATAAAGTGGAAGCCGCCCTGAAAGCCTTCCGCGCCTCAAAAAAGAACTGAAAGCCCGGAACAGCCCGGTCCCGCCCGGGGCCGGGCTGTTTTTTATTTCCCGCCTCGCCGCGCTTCATATCCTTTCCTTATATAAGGGGCCTTACTCCGTACTGGACACCGGCATCGTTTTTTGTATAATCATCCTTGGGTAAGGGTTCACTAGTTCACTTTTCACGCTTTTCGCCGCCGCGGCGCTGTTTCGCGCCCGTACGACGACGCACGTGAGCTGTAAAATAACGCTTTAAGGCTTCACCGGTCTGCTGTTCCGCGGAAACATCATCCGCGTGATTTTCAACGGGGGAACGAAGATGAAGCGGCACAATAAACCTGGCGCAGCCATCGCGCGACCGAAGCAGCCGGCGGGCGAGCCCCAATTCGATTTCTTCGGCCGGCTCTGCGGGCCCGTCCTCACGGAGGGCGCCCGGGGAGGCCCGGGCCTAAGCCGCCGCGGCAGGATAAAGACCCGCCGCAAAGCCCTTTTCGCCAATGTCCCGGAACTCGCCTGGATAAAGGACAGCGGGGGCCGGTTCATTTCGGCCAGCCACTCCTTCGCCGGCGCCTGCGGGGTAAGCCACCGCGACCTGATAGGGAAAACGGACTGGGAGGTCTGGCCGCGCAAGGTGGCCGATTCCTACGCCGAGCAGGACAGGAAAGTCCTGGATACCGGCCTGCCCGACCGCGCGGTTTTCAACTCCGCGCGCGAGGGCGGCGATGACCGGTGGTCCGAAATAGTAAAAACGCCGCTCTTCGGGAAGAACGGGGAGGTCCTCGGCACGCTGGGGATAGCCCGGGACATAAGCTCGCATAAGCTTGCGGCGGGCCAGCTGAGGCTGGCGGCGCGGCAGGTGATACGCGCGAGGGAAGACGAAAAGAAGCGCATCTCCAGCCTTCTCCACGACGAACTCGGCTCCCATATAATGCTGCTCAGCTCCTCCCTTTCCCTCGCTCACCAGGAGGTCCTGGATAACGAGACCGGCCGCGCCGCCGCCAGGCTGGAAGAGACGAAAAAAGCGGCGCGCGGGCTGGCCGCCGCGCTGCGCAATATCTGCCACGACATCCGGCCCCCGGCCATGGGCGTCTCCGGCCTGGCCGGCGCCGTAACGGAACTCGCGGCCAGGACCGAACGCTGCACGGCGGTAAAGACGCAGTGCTCCATCCGCCTCGCCGGCGAAAAGAACATAGACGACCTGGTCAAGATCCTGGCCTACAGGATAATCCAGGAAGCGCTGAATAACGCCGTCAAGCATTCGGGGGCGCGCTCGATAAAGATCGGCCTGGCCAGCGCCCGCGGCCGGCTGAAGTTTTCCGTAGCCGACGACGGCAAAGGTTTCGACGCGGACGACCGGAAGTTCCTGAACCGGAACCCCACCCTGGGCCTCAGCATCATGCGGGAGGAAGCGGAATCCCTGTACGCCTCGCTTTCGGTGGACTCAACTCCCGGTTTCGGTACCGTGGTAAAAGGGGACTTTCCCCTCGACCCAGGCCTGGTAAAGGAATAATATGCCTATCAAAGTAATCATCGCCGACGATCATTCCCTCGTGATGGAGGGGCTCAAGCTGCTCCTGGAGAAGAACGCCAGGGATATAGTCATCACCGGGGAAGCCCCCAGCGGGAAGAAACTGCTGGAACTGGCGCGCAAAAAGCCGGCCGACGTTTACCTGCTCGATATCGCTATGCCGGGGCTGAACGGCATAGACACGGCCGCTAGGCTGCTCCGCTCGGAGAAGGACGCGAAGATAATCTTCCTCAGCATGTACGACGACAAGCCCACCGTGACCAAGGCCATGAAAACGGGCGCGAAGGGCTACCTGCTCAAGGAATGCGCGGCCGACGAGGTGGTCGCGGCCGTCCGCGAGGTTTACAAGGGAGGCCACTATCTCAGCCCGGCCCTGCACGGCTTCATGACCGAGACCCTGCAGGGCAGGGCCGCGGACGCTTCGGAACCCGCGCCCGCCGGGCAGCTTACTTCGAAAGAGCGCGAGATAGTGCAGCTGATAGCCGAGGGCCTGGCCAACAAGCAGATCGCCCGGGAGCTGAAGATCTCCGCCAATACCGTGCACGCCCACCGCAATAATATCGCGCGCAAGCTGAACATCCACAAGCAGACCGACCTGGTGCGCTACGCCGTCAGGGAAAAACTGGTGAAGTTATAAATAGCCTTTTCCGGCTAACCACATTTTTAATACCCTTCTAACCCTATTTGGGTATTCCAACCATATAGATAAAAATTTAGACTACCCGTGGGGTAGGGTTGCAGCCTGCCGGGAAATGCCGGCGCCGGCGGAAGAGGCCGGTACGGATCAGGCGCGGCCCCGGGCGTTTTCCCGGGAGACGCCGCGGAATATTTCCGGCAGGCTGCGAGGGGGGCAGATGAAAACCAAAGAACGACAGAACCGCTCCGTGAAGACGGAGCGCGCCCCGTCCCAGGAAAAAGCGGCCCGGCCGCGTTCCGGGCAGGCGCTGGATTTCTCTTTTTATCTCGAAGCCGCGCGCCTCCTGCTGCTGGCGCGCCGGATACGCGCGGGCGCTCCGGACTGAGGCGGCGGAAAACTCGAATTCAGCGTTTCTCCCGGGAGGGCGGATTTAATGGACCAGGATGCCGATGCGGGCCTTTCGGACGGGGAACCTCCCGTCCCGGACCTTGTGGACCTTGAGAGAATGCGCGGCATTTTCGAGAAGTTCACGCGGGCTACGGGCTTCACCATAACTTTCCTGGACCACCCGGGAAAGAATACCCTCATAGCCCCTTCCCTGCGCGACTTCTGTCTTAAATTCCACAAGTCCTGCCCCGCTTCCGACGAGTGCTGCCTGAAAAGCTCGACGCGCCTGCTCAACGGCCTGAATTCTTCCGGGCAGCAGGCCGTATACACCTGCGACCACGGGCTGGCCTACTGCGCTATGCCGCTGATGCTGCAGGGAAAGCACATCGCCAGCCTCGCCGCCGGCCAGGTCCTGCTGGAGCAGCCCGACACGCAGCGCTTTAAAAAGCAGGCGGCGCAATACGGGTTCGACGAAGGAAAATACCTGGAAGCCCTGAAGGAAGTACCCGTGGCCACCGAGGAGAAACTAAGGAGCCTTACCGCCTGCCTGGCGGAACAGGTCTCGCTCCTGGCCGAGCTGAAATACGCCCTGCTCGGGTCGCAGGAGAGGGCCAAAAAGCTGGAAAACGCCGTAAGCGCCATAGCGGAGCGGCTGAAACTTTCGGAAAAGAAGTTTTTATCCCTGACCGAAACCCTTCCCGACCTGGTCTGGGAGACGGACGGGACCGATAAAGTCGTTTATATCAGCCCGAAGGTCAAAGACCTCCTGGGTTACGAGACCCGCGAGGCGCTCGGGAGAAGCCTCCTCGATTTTATCTGCGCGGGAGATGAAGCCGCAGCCAGACGCTTTACCTCCAGCCTGCTCAATAAAAAATCTTTCCGCAATATTGAAAGCGGGTCCAACCATAAAGACTGCCGCGCGAAGGTGCTGGAATCGAGCGGGAACCCCATTTTCGACGAAGGCGGCCGCTTCGCCGGCTACAGGGGGATCAGCAGGGATATTACCGAGCGCAAGCGCCTCGAAGAGGGAAATGAACTTAAGGCTACGCTGCTGGACTCGGTAAAAGACGCGATCTATCTCCATGACCCCGAAGGGCGCATAGTCTACGCCAATGAAGCGGCGTATGCGCAGCTGGGGTACACCGAAGAGGAGATCAGCGACATGAATTTCCGGCAGCTGCTTACCCCGGCTTCGGCGCGCGAATTCGCTGCGCAGACAAAATACGCGTTCGAGCAGGGAAAGGCCGTATTCGGATTGGAACATCTGCGCGCGGACGGCGGCATAATACCGGTGGAAGCCCACGCCCACGCCATGGAACTTGAGGGAGAGAAATTCATCCTGCGCGTGGTGAGGGACATTACCGAGCGCAAACAGGCGGAAAGAGCCCTTAAGGAAAGCGAGGAAAAGTTCAGGGTAACCTTCGAGAGCGCCCCGGTCGGAATGTGCCTGGCCGATACGGAAGCGCGCATCCTGGCGGCCAACGGCGCCCTGTGCTCCGTCCTTGGCTATTCTCCGGGCGAGATCCTGCACCGCGCTTTCTCCGAATTCGCCCGGCCCGACGACAGGACCTCCGTCTCGAAATGGCTGCCGAGGATAGTTAACGGGGAGCCGGCGCCGCGCAGCCTCGAGCTCCTGTTCACGGGCCGGGACGGCCGGCTTATCAGCGCGGAGGTCTCCGCGGCCGGCTTCAGGCGCTCGCCCGAGGGCCAGCCGGGGCTCATTATAGCGCTGCAGGATATCACCGAGCGGAAAGAGAACGACCGCGCGCAGCGCAAGCTTATGAAAGAGCTGCAAAGCACGAACGCGGAAATAATGCAGTTCAACAGCCTTATAGCCCACGACCTCCAGGAGCCGCTGCGCATGGTAAGGAGTTACTCGCAGCTGCTGGAAAAGCGCCTGGCCGGGAAGCTCGACGGCACAGGGAGGGAGTTCCTCGGCTATGTAATAAACGGCGGCAAGCTGATGCAGAAAATGCTGGAAGACCTGATGTATTACCTGCGGGAAGGAGCGAACCAGGAAGAGTTGCAGGAAGTGGACCTGGACAAGGTCATGGGCCAGGTGCTCTTCCTGATGAAAAGCGCGATCGAAGAGGCCGGGGCCTCGGTCACCTGCGGGCGCCTGCCGGTGGTCATCGCCAACAGGTCCCAGATGATGCACCTGATGCAGAACCTGGTCGGCAACGCCGTCAAATTCCGGCGGGCCGCGCCCCCGCGGATCTCGGTCACCTGCGAAGCCGCCCAGGGCGAATACATCATCAAAGTAAGCGATAACGGGATCGGGGTGGACCCGAAATTCTCGGAGCGGGTTTTCAAGATCTTCCAGCGGCTGCACTCGCGGGAAGAATACCCGGGCACCGGGGTCGGGCTGGCCTTATGTAAAAAGATAGTGGAAAACCACGGCGGGCGCATCTGGCTGGAATCCTCGCCCGGGAAAGGCACCGCCATCTATTTCAGCGTAGCGAGACGAAGCGCCGTCCCGGAAGGACGGAAAGCGGGGCCGGATGCAGGAAAACAAAAAGAACGCGGTTGAAATTCTCCTCGTCGAGGATAACCCGGCGGATATCCGGCTCGCCCGGGAAGTGCTGGGCGTCTGGCGGAACCGCTTCAATCTGAACGTGGCGCAGACCGGGGACGCGGCGCTCGCCCTGCTGCGCCGAGAAGGCGTCCACGCCGGGAAGCCTAAGACCAGCCTGGTGCTGCTGGACCTGAACCTGCCCGGAAAAAGCGGCCTGGACGTGCTCACCGAGATAAAAAGCGACAAAGAGCTGAAGCGCATCCCGGTGATAATACTGACAAACTCTTTTATGCAGTCCGACGTGGACAGCGCGTACGAGTTCCACGCTAACTGCTATATCGTAAAGCCGATAGACCTCCCCGAATTCGGGAAGGTGGCGAGGGCGATAGAAAATTTCTGGCTAACGGTGGCCAGGCTTCCGGAGGCTTGTTAACCATGGAAACGCTGAAGATAAAAGTGCTCATAATCGAGGATGAAAAACCTTACCTGCGGCTGATGGACGCTTTCCTGGCCGAGGCCTCGGCCCACGGCAGGGATTTCGAAGCCGCCAGCGCCGAAACCCTCGCGCAGGCGCTGGAACTGCTGAAAAAAACGCCTTTCGATATAATCCTTTCCGACCTCTTCCTGCCGGACAGCGCCGGGCTCGAGACCTTTACCGCGATCCACGGCCGCGCGCCGGATACTCCGGTAGTGCTGCTTACCGGGCTGGAGAACGACGCCGTCGCCGAGGAGGCGATGCGCAGGGGCGCGCAGGACTACCTCCTGAAAAAAACCATCAACCCGGAAAGCCTGGCGCGCGCGATAATGTACGCCATAGAGCGCAACGGCATAGAGGTCAGCCTCCGCGCCTCCGAGGAGAGGTACCGCACGCTGATAGACGCGCTGGACGACGCTATCGTAGTATTCGACCAGGAACTGCGCGTCATCATGGCGAACCCGGCCTTCAAAACGGCGCTCAGGCCGGAGGACCCGCGCGCGGAGGTCACGGGCAGGAAGCTGCCGGAGGTGGTCTCGGCGCTGCCGGAGAAGTGTGAAAAATTATGCCTGCAGGCCCTTTCTGAGGGCAGGATAATCACGGCGGAGGAGCCCAGCGTCTGGAATAACCGGCAAAGCGTGCTGGAGATAAAATGCGTGCCGGTGCTGGCCGCCGGCATCCCCAGGCGGGTCGTGGTCGTCGCCAGGGATATCACCGAGCGCAAGCAGGTGGAGCAGCTCAGGGACGATTTCGCCTCCCTTGTCTCGCATGAGCTGCGGTCCCCGCTCACCTCCATCACCGCCGGGATAGGCATGGTCCTGGAAGACGGGGGCAGACGCCTGACGGAGGAGGAAAAGATGCTTCTCACCGTCTCCTATAAAGACGCGCAGCGCCTGGACAGGATCATCAGCAAGCTCCTCGAAATGTCGCGCCTGAAGTCCGGCCCCTCCCGTTTCAAAAAAACCCTGGCGGACGTGGTCGGGCTCGCCGACGAAGCCATAGAGAGGTTCACCCCCAGGGCTAAAACCCGGAACATCGAGCTGAAGAGGCGGTACTCGGCCGCGAAGATAGAGACCCTGCTCGACACCGACGGGATAACCGAGGTGTTCACGAACCTGCTGAGCAATGCCCTGAAATTCACCGCGAAAGGAAGCGTGGAGATAGGGGTGGCGCAGCAGGGAGACCGCATCGAGTGCTATGTGAAAGATACGGGCGCCGGCATCCCAAAGGAGAACCAGCCCTGCCTTTTCCAGAAGTTCATGCGGTTCGGGAAGCCCGTGGCGGAGGATGAAAAGGGGACCGGGCTGGGGCTTTTTATAGTGAAGGAGATCTTGAGGCGGCATAATGGGACGCTGGCCGTCTCCAGCGAGCCGGGAATAGGCACTACCTTCACCTTCACCCTGCCGAAGATCCTGTGCGAGGAGGTCCAGGATGCGGGTGGAAAGCAGGAAACGAAACGCCAGTGAATTGGTATAATTAATTCAAGGCGATGATGTCCGCCGCCCCGACAGACTGTATAGCCGGGGGAACCGTCCGAGGGGACTAATGACCTCTACCCGCAAGGTAGAGGTCTTTGTTTATGGAGAGGGTAAAATGGAACCTGACAAGATACCTTTGATAGCCGGGCTTATAATTTTCGCGGCGAGCGTTCTGAGCCTGCGGCTCGGGCTCTCGGTGGCTATTTTCGAAATGCTGCTCGGCCTCGCGGCGGGGAACCTCGGCCTGCGGGCGCAGGACTGGATGGTCTATATCGCGGGCTTCGGCGGGATCGTGCTTACCTTCCTGGCCGGCGCCGAAGTGGACGGGAAACTGCTGAAGGCTAATCTCAGGCAGGCCGGGCTGATAAGCTTCTCCTCTTTCTTCGCGCCGCTGGCCGCCGGCTTTATTTTCTGCAGGTATATAGCCGGCTGGAGCGCGCCGGCCTCGGCCATAGGCGGCATAGCGCTCTCCGAAACTTCCCTCGCCGTGGTTTACTCGGTATTGACGGAGACCGGCCGCGCCGGCTCGAAGACCGGGAAACTGCTGATGGCCTGCACCTTCCTCACGAACACCCTGACGGCGCTGGCGCTCAGCGCGGCTTTCCTCAGGCCGGGCCTTTACACGCTCGTTTTCCTGGCCGTCTCCGGCGCGTTCCTGGCTTTCGCCTGGCGCTTCTCGGGAAGGATACTCGGGCACCCGGCGCCGGCCGGCAAGGTGATAGAGCCGGAAATAAAATATATTTTTTTCATGCTCCTGGCCTTCATCTACCTGGCGGAGCTGGGCGCAAGCCAGGCGATGCTGCCGGCTTTCCTCTTCGGGCTGCTTATGAGCGGCCATTTCAGGAGCGGGCCCGCGGAAGCCGCCGTTAAGAACCGCCTGCGCACGGTGGCTTACGCTTTCATCACGCCTTTCTTCTTCATAGTGGCGGGGATGAAAGTTTCCCTGCCGGCGCTTTGGGCGGCGGCGGGGCTGTTCGCGGCCCTTTTCCTGATCAAGCAGGGCGCCAAGTTCGCCGGGGTCTATTTCCTGGCGCGGAAGTTCTATCCGCGGAACAGCGGCTACTTCACGCTGCTGATGTCGACGGGCCTGACCTTCGGCCTGATGGCGGCCCTGTTCGGGCTCAATTCCGGCTTCCTCGACGCCGGGCAGTACTCCGTGCTGACCGGGGTGCTTATAGCCAGCGCGGTCCTCCCCGCCTTCGCGGCCCAGCGCTGGTTCCCCCCCGTGGAAGACGAGGACGTAATTTAGTTAAATAGAAAAGGCCCGCCGCCCCCGGGCCTTCGGGGCCGCCGACTATGACAAAATTCCGGATATTCCTCGCTGACAACGGCTCTCTCGAGCCGGGCTCCACCCTCGCGCTCCGCTCCCTCGCCGCGGAGCTGGGCAGGACCATGGGCCATGAAATCAGGCCCGTTTCGATGCTGCATTCCGGCAAGGTCGCGCCGGAGCTGCTCGGCGGCGAGCCGGCGGTATTGTTCAAAGACGCGGCAAAGGCGGCCGCGCTGGACGGCGCCGAAGAACTTATCGTAATTCCGCTTTTCCTCGGCCCAAGCCGGACTGTCACGGAATCCATACCTGAACAGGTCCGGGAGGCCGGCGCCTGGCTCCGGCTGCGCGCGGCCCCGCCCCTCTACGGGGCCGACGGGGCGGTCAGGAAGATCCTGCTCGACAATCTTATAGCGGCCGGCTGGGCGCGCGGGACGGGCAGCGTTTTGCTCTGCGACCACGGCTCCCCCTCCCGCGAAATGACGGCCGTCCGCGACGCCCTGGCGGCGGAACTGAGAGGCGGGCTGAAACTTTCCGCGGACGATCTTACGGCCTGCTCGATGGAGCGGCGCCCCGGCGATAAGTACGCCTTCAACGAACCGCTGCTCGAGTCGGCTATCGGCAAAGCGCGCGGGGAAGCTATAGTGCTCATGCAGTTCCTGCTTCCCGGCCGCCACGCCGGCACCGGCGGCGACGTGGCGGAGATCTGCCGCGAACACGCGCCCGCGGACCTAAAGTGGAAGCTTTCGCCTTTGATAGGCGCGCACCCGGGGCTCCCCGCCCTGCTGGAGGAGCGCTTCAGGCAAGTCGCGCCGGAACTGGTTTAAGCTGCTAGAACAAGCCGGTGATGTTCCCGTTCTCGTCTATATCGATATTTTCCGAGGAAGGATGCTCGGGCAGGCCCGGCATGCGCATGATGTCGCCGGTGATAGGGATAAGGAATCCCGCCCCGGCCGCTATCTCTATTTCACGCACGGTGACCACGAAATCCTTTGGCCGGCCTATCAGGTCCGGGTTATCGGACAGCGATTTTTGCGTTTTAGCTATGCAGACGGGCAGCTTGTCCAGGCCCAGGCCGATTATTTTTTCAAGGTCTTTTTTCGCTTTCGGCGTATAATCTATATGTTTCGCGCCGTACATTTTCCCGGCGATGGCCTCTATCTTTTTCTCGACGGTCCATTCCCATTCGTAGACGGGCTTGAAACCGCAGGTCTTCACGGCCTCGACGGCTTTCGAGACCAGCCCGGCCAGCTCCAGGGCCCCGGCCCCGCCCTGCCCCCACACGTCGGCCACGGCCACGGGCACGCCGAGCTCTTTGCACCGCTCTTTAATGACGGCCATTTCTTCTTCGGTATCGGAAGTGAATTTATTAAGAGCTATCACCGGGGAAAGCTCGAACTGCTTCATGTTCTCGATATGTTTCTCGAGGTTGGGCAGGCCGCGCCGGACGGCTTCGGCGTCCGGCTTATTAAGCTCTTTAAGGCCGACGCCGCCGTGATACTTGAGGGCCCTGACGGTGGCCACCAGGACGGCGGCGCTCGGGCAGAGCCCGGCGTAGCGGCACTTGATGTCCAGGAACTTCTCGGCGCCAAGCTCGAAGGCGAAGCCGGCCTCGGTGACGACGTAATCGGAAAGGGTCAGGCCCATGCGGGTGGCGATGATGGAATTGCAGCCGTGGGCTATATTGGCGAAAGGCCCGCCGTGGATGATGGCCGGGGTGCCTTCGCTGGTCTGGACTAAATTGGGGAGGATGGCGTCCTTGAGCAGGGCGGCCATGGCGCCGTTGGCTTTAAGGTCGCGGGCGTAGACCGGCTTTTTGTCGTAAGTATAGCCGATAAAGATATTGCCGAGCTTTTCTTTCAAATGCTTGAGGTCGTTCGAGAGGCAGAGTATCGCCATAACCTCGGAGGCGGCGACGATGTCGAAGCCTGTTTCGCGCGGAACCCCGGACATGGTCCCGCCGAGCCCGACGATGATCTTGCGCAGCGACCGGTCGTTCATGTCCATGACGCGCCGCCAGGTTACGGTGCGGGGGTCGATGCCGAGGTTGCTTTTTTTGTTCTGGATATTGTTGTCGATGAGGGCGGCCAGGAGGTTGTGCGCTTTCTCGATGGCGGCGAAGTCGCCGGTGAAGTGGAGGTTGATGTCCTCCATCGGGAGCACCTGGGAATGGCCGCCGCCGGTGGCGCCGCCTTTCATGCCGAAGACGGGCCCGAGCGAGGGCTCGCGGAGGACGACGGTGGTTTTTTTGCCGATTTTATTTAGCCCGAGCGAGAGGCCTATGGAAACGGTGGTTTTGCCTTCGCCGGCCGGGGTCGGGGAGATGGCGGAAACGAGGATCAGTTTTTTGGCCGCGGCTTTCCCGAGGTCTATCAGGGAGAGCGGGAGCTTGGCTTTATGCTTGCCGTAGAGCACCAGGTCGTCTTCCGGCACGCCCAGCTGCGCGCCTATTTCCCTGATATGCTTCAGCTTTACGTTCCGGGATATCTCGATGTCTGTAGGCATAATTTAAATACGAATTGCTGGTTTTGACGCTTGGCGTGTCAGGGGGGCCGGAACGCAAAACGCGTTCGGCCACACCGTGGCCTCACTCCGTGTTCGCCCGCCGGGCTATGCAACCGGCGGGCTCTCCGAGGGTTTTGCTAACCCGGCCCCCCGCCACGCCGCGGAATCAACACGCGGATGAACGGAAGGACCGTGATAACAGAAAGACCCGCAGTTTAAGGCTGCGGTTTGCCGGCGGGCTGGGTGTTGTCCACGAAGACGCGGGTGGAAAGTTCCTTGTCCAGCATGAGAAGGCCGTCCTTGGACTCTCCGAGCAGTTTCAGCTTCTCGGTCACTTCGGAGGTGTTGTTTTCTTCCTCGACCTGCTCGTCCACGAACCAGTTGAGCATGCTGGCGGTGGCGTGGTCGCGCTCGGCGAGGGCGATGTCGACGATATTGTTGATCATGCCGGTGACTTTCTTCTCGTGCTCGTAGGCGGCGGCGAACATCTCGAGCGGGGCCTTCCAGTCGGTGCTGACGCCGTCTATGGCCGGCATCACGGGGTGGCCGGCGCGGTCCAGCACGAAGCGGTAGAACTTCATGGCGTGGGTCATCTCTTCCTGCGCCTGGACGTAAAGCCAGTTGGCCATGCCCTTCAGGTTCATCTCCGTGCAGCGCGACGACATGCCCAGGTACAGGTAGGCCGAGTAAAGCTCGGCGTTGATCTGCTTGTTTATGGCGTCCTCGATCTTTTTGTTTATTTTCATTTTATCCTCCGTTGCGATAAGTCTAAAGCTAAGCCGGAACGGCCCCTCATCCTGAAATCATCATACAAAAATAACCGCGATTTTTCACTTATCCGCCGGAGGCCGCCCGGAACGTCCGGGGCGCCTTCAGGCCGGCCCGCCGGCCGCCCCCGCTGTCCCCTTGCGGATGGAGGGCGCCATTTAGGATAATGATGGTATGCGCGTCCTGCTTAATATAGAAAATCATATAGTGAAGGCGGAGAAAGCCCTTGTGGTGGGGCTGATCTTCGCCATGGTCGCGCTTTCTTTCATGCAGGTGCTGCTGCGCATCTTCTTCCACTCCGGGATAGTCTGGCTGGACCCGCTCCTCAGGCACATGGTGCTCTGGGCCGGCCTGACCGGGGCCGCCCTGGCGGCGCGCTATTCCCATCATTTCGCGCTTGAAACTTTCGTGAAGCTCGCGCCGAAGGCGATGCGCCGGCCGCTGGAGACTTTCGCCGATATTTTCACCGCCGCCGCTTCCGGCCTCCTCTTCTACGCCGCTTACAAGTTCATCCGCGACGAGTTCGCCGCGGGCTCCATCGCTTTCTATATCGGGCATCTCGGCGTGCCGGGCGGCTGGGCCGAAATAATAATACCCGCCGCTTTCGCGCTGATAGGCGTCCACACCGTGATAGGGATCTTCCGCCCTGAAGACCATTTCGAGGGACCCTTCTGATGGTTTTTCTCATCGTCCCTCTTATCCTTTTCCTGGCCTTCCTGGGCTCGCCGGTCTTCACGCTTATAGGCGGCGGCTCCATCCTGCTTTTCGCGGGCGCGGGCATAGATTCCTCCGCCGTCATAGTGGAGATGCTCCGCCTGGCTTCGCTGCCGGCGCTGATAGCCATCCCGCTTTTCACTTTTTCCGGCTATATGCTGGCCGAAAGCAAAGCCCCGCAGCGCATGCTGGCCCTGGCGGAGTCCATGTTCGGCGCGCTGCCGGGCGGGCTGGCCATAGTCGCGCTTTTCACCACGGCTCTTTTCACGGCTTTCACGGGCGCCTCGGGCGTCACCATTATCGCCCTGGGCGGCCTGCTCTATCCCATGCTTTCGAAGCAGGGCTACCCGGAGAAATTCACGCTGGGCCTGCTCACTACCACCGGCAGCCTGGGCCTGCTTTTCCCCCCCAGCCTCCCGATAATCCTTTACGGCCTGGTGGCCAAGATAGATATAGACAGGCTCTTCAAGGCCGGCGTCCTGCCGGGCGGGCTGCTGCTGGTCGCCCTCTCGGTCTACGCCCTTTTCACCGCCCGGAAGGCCGGGATAAAAGGCAAGCCTTTCCGCCTGGCCGAATTCAAAACGGCCGCCCGCGCCGCAGCCTGGGAGATACCGCTCCCCTTCGTGATAATCGGCGGCATTTACATGGGGATGTTCACGGCCAGCGAGGCCGCCTCCGTGATGGCTTTCTACGTGCTGGTCACCGAAGTCTTCATCTACAAAGACCTGAAGCTGTTCGGCGACATCCCGCGGGTGGCGGTCAAGAGCATGCTGCTGGTGGGCGCAATCTTCATGGTGCTGGGCACGGCGCTCGGCTTCACCAGCTACCTGATAGACGCGGAGATACCGAAGAAACTCTTCGACTGGCTGCACGTCTACGTCTCCAGCAAGATAGTTTTCCTGCTGCTGCTGAACGCCTTCCTGCTGGTCATCAACATGATAGAGATCTTCTCGGCGATCATCATCGTGGTCCCGATCATAGTTCCGGTGGCCGCCGGGTACGGCATAAACCCGGTGCACCTGGGGATCATCTTCCTGCTGAACCTGGAGATAGGCTATATGCTGCCGCCGCTGGGCCTGAACCTTTTCCTGGCCAGCTCGCGCTTCAACAAGAAGCTCCCGGAGCTCTACCGCGCCACGGGGCCGTTCCTGCTGATACTGCTTGTGATGCTGGCGCTCGTGACCTACCTGCCGTCGTTAAGCCTGCTGGGGGCCGGCGGATAAGCTGTTCAATCCAGGCCGTCCGGGGCGCATAGCGCCTGTTACGGC
>JAJZPF010000030.1:0-19178 GCA_021811315.1 bacterium | reverse complement strand
CGCATAGCGCCTGTTACGGCACAAACAAAGTTTTGTAAAATAAAGGGAACGTGAACAACGAGAATAAAACGCCTGCGGCCCGACCCGACCCCGAAATAATCTCCGGCGGCATGGGCGTGCGCATTTCCTGGTGGGTCCTGGCCAGGATAGTCTCGATGATGGGCGGGCTCGGCGTGGTCTCCGGCACGGCCCTGGAGATAGTCTACCCGCGCATCCTGCAGGACGGCGACCCCGGCGGCAATGTGCGCCGCGCTTTCACCGAACTCGTCCGGCGCCAGCCCTCGCTTGCGGGCCCCGTCTGGGAACTTTTCAATAAATATT
Source organism: bacterium (assembly GCA_021811315.1). Classification (GTDB taxonomy): domain Bacteria; phylum Elusimicrobiota; class Elusimicrobia; order Elusimicrobiales; family UBA9959; genus UBA9959. The sequence continues at coordinate 18,857 of JAJZPF010000030.1, read as the reverse complement.
ATATCGAGGGCGGCCGCGCCCCGGGGACCCCGTACAAGCCGGTCTCCCCCTGCCGGCTCACGCGCATAGAGAATTTCAAGCCGGGCCCGGACTCTTTCTGGGAGCTCCCCCGCGAGATGCAGGTGCTGGTGCTGGCCGCAAATTTCGCCGAGGTCTGGCTGGCGAAAGAGGGGCATGACAAGCCGGTGGGGATCAATTTCCTGCGCAAGGTGGAGCGGCCCCTGCCCTGGGCGCTCTACGGCGCGATGCTGGCCGGCGCGGCCTATGTGCTGGTCGGGGCGGGCAGCCCTGACGAAATTCCCGCGATGATAGAGAAGCTTTCAAGGCATGAGCCGACGGCCATGTCTTTCAAGGTTTACGGCTCCAGGTCGGATTCCGGCAATTTCTACGCCACGGTCCGCCCGGAAACGCTGCTTGGCGGGACGGCCCCCGCCCTCCAGGCCCCCAAATTCCTGGCCATAGTTTCTTCTTTCGGCCTGGCCGACGCGCTGGCAGGAAACCCCGCCACCCGCCCTTACGGTTTCGTGGTGGAAGGCTCCGAAGCCGGCGGGCACAGCGCCGCGCCGGCCAAGATGCGCTTCGACGCCGCCGGCCAGCCGCTCCTCGTCTACACCGACCAGGACCAGGCCGATATCGGGGCTATCGCCGGCCTGGGACTGCCTTTCTGGCTGGCGGGCTCCTACGGCAGCCCGGCCCGCCTGCGCGAAGCCCGGGCCCTTGGCGCTTCCGGCGTTCAGCTCGGCACGCTGTTCGCCCTTTCAGGCCAGTCGGGCACGGCTCCCGCCCTTAGAAGCAAAGTGATGAAGCTTCTGGCCGCGGGCGAGCTTAAAGTTTCAAACACCATGGTCTCGCCTACGGGCTTTCCCTTCAAAGTTGCCCAGGTTCCCGGCACTATTTCAGACCCGGCCGTTTACCAGGCCCGCAAGCGCATGTGCGACGTGGGCCTGCTGCAGGTCAACTATTTAACCCCCTCCGGTGAACTGGGCTACCGCTGCCCCGCCGAGGCCGTTGACGCCTTCACCGCCAAGGGCGGCCGGGTGCAGAACACCGTAGGCCGCGTCTGCCTGTGCAACGCCCTTATCGCCGCTTGCGGCTTCCCGCAGGTGCGGGCCGGCGGCTACGTGGAGCCGCCCATAGTGACGCTGGGAGAGAACCTCGATTCAGCGAAGGAACTTGTGGACGCGTTGCCGCCCGGGCAGGAATCCTACACGGTAGGCAAAGCGCTGCTTTACCTGCGCGGGACGGTCTGACTTTTTTATTCATCCGCATACGTGCATAGACGGGGGAAATTATGCGCGGCAAAATACTGCTTGTAGACGATAATAAAGACCTGCGTACGGATTTCAAGCTCTGGTACGAAGAATACGATATCACCGAGGCGTCCTGCGCCCAGGAGGCCCTGGCCATACTTAAAAGGCCCAACGAGCTGGACCTGGTGATCCTCGACGTGCAGATGCCCGGCATGGACGGCCTGGCCGCGCTTGAAAAGATAAAGACCCTCGCGCCGGATAAAAGCGTCATCATCATGACCGGCTTCAGCACCAAGGACGTGGCCATCCACGCTCTGATAGCCAAGGCCGACAATTATATAGAGAAGCCTTTCGACATAAAGACGATGCGGGAAGCTATAGAAAAAGAGCTTTTAAAGAGGTCCGGCTCCGCCCGCCCGGACGACATGGACATCGCCGGGAAAATAGAGCATGTCCGGTGGTTCCTGGAAGGGAACTGTTTTAAAAAGATCACGCTCAAGGACGCGGCGCTGACCGTGTATATGAGCCCCAAATATTTAAGCCGCCTGTTCAGGGAAAAGACCGGGATGGGCTTCAATGAATATAAACTTAAAGTAAAGATGGCGCAGGCCAAAAAAATGCTCAGGTCTACCGGAAGCAGCGTCAAACAGATCTCGGCCAAGCTCGGCTACGCGAACACAGAGTCCTTCATCAGGCAGTTCGAAAAGATCGCCAAAACCACCCCCTCCTGCTACCGCAAGAGCTGCAAAGAACGTAAACACCGCCGTTAAGCCCCCATTATAAGCCGACTAGTGGATAAAAGTCAGCAGAAAAGGGAATCCGCCAATTGTAAAACGCGGACCCTGCCTGTATACTATTTATGCGGCAGGGAACCAGCGTACAAATGAGCGGCGGCTTAAGAGGGCGTGGTTATGGAAACGTTCACTCAGAATAATCCGGGGGCGGGGATGAACCCGGCGGGCAGGGCGGCGCAGGCCGCGGCGAAGCCGGGGCAGCGCCAGGCCCCCGCTTCCAGGACCGTGCTGGTCGTCGACGATAACAAGGATTACCGCGAGCTGGTAAAGCATCTCCTGACCGTTAACCATTATAAGGTACTGGAAGCCGGCAACGGCGAAGAAGCCCTTGCCGTTCTCGCCAAGAGCCTGCCGGACCTGATACTCGTAGACTTTAACATGCCCAAGATGAACGGGTATGAACTTATCCAGGAAGTGCGCAGCAACTACGAAACTCACGGCCTGCGCATAATAATGTTCACAGGGGCCACGAACAGGCAGCACCTGCGGACCCTGAACATGGATATCTCCGATTTTCTGGAAAAACCGGTCTCGAACGCCAAGCTCCTTGAGAGCATAGCCAGGATCTTCGAGGTAAAGCGCCCGCCTGTCCCTGAAAGCAGGCCGGCGCCCAGGCCCGAGCCCGAGCCGGCCGGGAGAACCCCGGAAGCCGTTTCATTGGAAATTGAAAGGTTCGAGATGGCCGCCCCGGAGGCGCATGCGGCTTACGAGCCCGAGCCGGCGGCGCAGGTACCCCCCCGGGCCCCCGCCCCTGTCCAGGCCGTTCCCGTAGAACTGCCGCCCGAAGCCCAGCTGCCCCCCGAACCGGAGCCGGCCCCGGAACCTGCGCCCGAAGCGGAAGCTGCCCCCGAAGCGGAGATCGAGGTCATGCCCGAACCCGCGCCCGAGCCGGAGTCCGAAGTCCCGGAAATAGACATGCTGTCCGGTAGCAACGACCAGGACCTGGAAATGCTCGAAAGCGGCGCCCCGCGCAAAGAGGAGCCGCAGAGCGCGCTCGGCCTTGAGAACCTCGCTAGCGATTCCCCCCTTATACAACGCGTGAATAAAATACTTATGGCGGCCGTAGAGATGCGCGCCTCCGATATCCATATCGAGCCTTTCGAGGACCGCGTGCTGGTCAGGGCCCGCGTCGACGGCGTGCTTAAACAGCTGACCACCCTCCCGATCTCCATACACCCGCGCCTGACGGCCCGGATCAAGATCATGAGCAGCCTGGTGATAACGGAGAGGCGCCTGCCGCAGGACGGGCAGTTCCGCGTGATGATCAAAGGGAACAAGATAGAATTCAGGGTCAGCACCCTGCCCTGCATCAAAGGCGAAAAGATAGTGATGCGCATACTGGGGCAGAGCAAGCTTAACAGCAGCCTTTCGCAGCTCGCCCTGACGCCGCGCGAGCTTAAAGCCGTGCAGGGCTCGCTTAAAGGCTCCAACGGGCTGGTGCTGGTGACGGGCCCCACCGGCAGCGGCAAAACGACGACGCTTTACACCATGATCAACGTATTGAACCGGCCGGACGTAAATATCATGACGGCGGAAGACCCGGTGGAGTACGAAGTCCCGAACGTGAACCAGGTAAAGATCCTGTCGTCCATCGGCCTGACTTTCGAATCCACCCTCAGGGCTTTTTTGCGGCAGGACCCCGACATCATGCTGGTCGGCGAGATCCGCGACGTAGAGACGGCCGAGATAGCGATAAAAGCCTCTATCACCGGCCACCTGGTTTTTTCGACCCTGCACACCAACAGCGCGCCGGCCACCATAGTCCGCCTTACCCACATGGGCGTGGCGCCCTACCTGGTGGCGGCCAGCGTGAAGATGGTCATAGCCCAGCGCCTGGTGCGCACGCTATGCTACCAGTGCCGGGCGCCCGGCGCTCTGACCGCCGAAGATAAAAAATTCCTGAATCCGAAAGAGATAGAGCTGTTAAAAACGGTCTATCACCCCGTGGGCTGCCATTCCTGCAGCGGGGGCTATTCCGGCCGCAGGGCCGTTTTTGAAGTGATGCCGGTGGAAACCTCGGCGATGCGCCAGCTGATCACCAGCAGCAATAATGTGGACCTGCTCACCGAACTGGCCGTCAAGGAAGGAATGACCTCGCTGCGCCAGTCCGCCCTCGAGGCCGTAAGGCAGGGGCAGACCTCTCTGTCGGAAGCTTTCAAGATAATGATGGGGTGATCTATATGATACCGCTAAACGAGGAAAACACGGGCGAGGGCAATGCCCCTTATACGCCGGGAAGCGAGAGATACGCGCTCTCTTATCCGGAGCTCTGCTCCGAATTCCTGGGCGGGCTGGCCAAAGCCATAAAGAACACCGCGCTCTATACCCTGAGCCACCCCGTAGTGCTCGAGTCGCTGCGCAAGAGCGGCGTCCTCCTGGGCATGCTTTTCGACGCTAAGAAGGAGACCTCGATAACGCTTACCTTCGCAAATGACAGCTGGCTTTTCAACGATACCGCCGTTCCCTCCGTCTCGCAGGAATCCCAGAACCTCAACGCCTTTTTCAAGGCCCACCGGCTCCAGGGGCTGACCTTCGTGGACGGAGTGCAGTCCTTCGAGATCGGCGCCCTGTGCGAGTTCCTGGGCGCCCAGGCCAAAAACAGGCCGCCGGGTTACGTGGAGGAATTCTTCGCCGGGAAAGGCGTCACTAATATCCGGCCCGAGGCCGTGCGTTACGTGAAGGAAGGCGGCTACGGGCCCCAGGCGCAGCCCTACCGCGGCGCCCCCGAAGCGGCGCCCGCCGCCAAGCCGGGTGACAGGCCCGCTGCCGCGAGGCCGGTCCCGGAGATCTTTCCGGAACTGCAGGTCCGTCCCCAGGCCCGGCCGGCGGCATTACCCGCCCAGGCGTCGCGCCCGGCTCCCGCCCGGGCGCCGCAGAATATAGCGCCGGCCCCGCAGCCGCGCCCGGCGCCGGTAACCTCCCCCCAGGCGGCGGCCCCGGTCCAGCAGCCGAGGCCCGCAGCCGCAAGGCCGCAGGCCGCGGCGCCGGTACAGCAGCCCAGGCCGGCCCCGGCAAGGCCCGCCCGGGAGCCGGACGGCGCGCACCAGCCGCCGGCCGTAAAGATAGACGCGGATTCGATGTTCGGCCCCCCGCCCGTAGCCGGCAGCGGCCAGGGCGGCGCTAAAGCCCCCGCGGAACCGGCGGGCGCAAGGCCTGGCCCCGACGCGATGTTCGGGCCGGGCCCGGGCGGCGGTAAAGCCGCGGAGGGCCCCGGCGGCGGTAAAGCCGCGGAGGGCCCGGGCGGCGGCAAGCCTGCTGAAAGCCTGCTGGCCAACATGAGTTTCGGCGGCATTCTCAAGGGGCTGGTGGAATCCGCGGTGAAGGACCCCAGAGACCGCGCCCGCGCCTACGAGGACGCCATCAAATCGCTCCGCGAGTCCATGGAGCAGCAGATAGCGGAATCCACCAGGGCCCTGGCGGCGGAAAAAGAGGCGGCCCTGAACACGCGGTCGCGCACCGAGCACGTCCTGTCCAGGGTGGCGGACGGCAAGGTCATCGTCGACAAGGACGGCAAGATCCTGATGATGAACCCGGCCGCCGAGGAAATAGCCGGCACGAAATTCGCCGACGCCGTGGGCAAGCATATAAGCGAGCAGCTGCGCCCGGGGGAGCATATCCTGACCCTCTCCAAGGATATGGACCTTTCCGGCGGAAAGATAATTTCGGGCGAAGTGGAAGTGCAGGGCGACGAGAGCATGGGGCGGACGATGCGGCGCTCGGTGGCGATGCTGGTGGACGCCGAGGGCCGCGTGGTCGGCGAATTGAGCACCATGCCGGAAATAACGAAGTATAAGGAGGCCCAGCGCATGCAGGAGGAGTTCCTCTCCCGCATCACCCACGACCTCCAGTCGCCGCTCTCCTCCATCACTTCGGCCCTCGAGATGCTCACCGAAGCCTCCTCGAAAAAGCTGGACCCGATGGAGACAAAGTTCCTGGACATCAGCATCAGGAACAGCCACCGCCTCAGCCAGATGATACGCGGCATCCTGGATTTCTCCAAGCTCCAGTCCGGCAAGATGGACGTACACCCGGTCCCCGCGCTGTTAGCCGGCATCATGACCGAGGCCGTGGAAGGGCTGACGCCGTGGGCCAGGACGAAAGGGATAACGCTCACGCTGCGGCCGCCCGCCGAAGACCTGTGCGCCCTGGCCGACCCGCCCCGCATAGTACAGGTGCTTACCAACCTCATTTCCAACGCGATAAAGGCCACGCCGGAAGGCGGGTCCGTGGTCGTGGCGGCCTCCCCCTCGCCCGAGCGGGACGGGAACGTGCTGATAGGCGTCAGGGACACCGGGCACGGCATCCCTAAAGAGGACCTGAACAAGCTCTTCCAGAAATTCGTGCAGCTGGACTCGCGCCGCTCAATGGAGGGGGTTGGCCTGGGCCTCGTTATCGTGAACGATTTCCTGAAACTTCATAACGGCAGGATCTGGGCGGACAGCGAGGTGGGCAAAGGCACGACCTTCTACTTCACGCTGCCGCAGGCGGAACTAAAGCCGGGGATCGAATAGTTAACGGTAAAGCGGCAAAGCCCGGGCCTTACTGCCTGATATCCGGCTCGCAGATATTTTTATCGAACCTGATCTCGGAGTTCTCGCCCACGTTCAGCTGGTCCTTGCGCCCCACTACGGTGGCGCTGGGGCCGACGAGCGAACCGCTCAGGTTCATATTGATGATAAAAGCGTTCTCGTTCACTATGGAGTCCGAGATTATAGCCGAGTCTATCCGCGCCCCGTCGCCTATGGCGGCGTAAGGCCCCACGATGGAATTCTCGACTTTAGCCGTCGGGGAAATATAGACCGGCGGGATTATCAGGGAATTTTTCGCCTTCGGGGAGAACTTCTTTTTGTCCAGGATGTGCCGGTTGGTCTCCAGCAGGGTCTCCGGCTTGCCGCAGTCATACCAGCCTTCGATAGGCACCGGTTTTATCTTGTGCCCCTCTTTTACCATAAGCGCCAGCGCGTCGGTGAACTGGATCTCGCCGCGGGTGGTCTTGCCTGAATCCACCAGCCGCTGAAGGCTGTTATAGAGCAGGGAGGAATTACGGAAAGAATAGATGCCGACTATGGCCAGATTGGTCTTCGGCTTCTCCGGTTTCTCCACCATGGCCGTGATATAGCCGCCTTTGGCCTCCACCACGCCGAAGCGGCGGGGGTCCTTCACTTCCTTGACGGCCAGGCAGTCGTCCTTTGAGGTCATGAACTTGGAAAGGTCCGCGTCCAGGATGGTGTCGCCCAGCATCACCAGCACCGGGCCGGTCACCTTGCGGCGCGTGAGCCAGATAGCGTGCCCCAGGCCCTTCTGCTCGCTCTGCTCCACATAGCTGACGTCGAGGCGCCTGTAGTTCTTCCCGACGTAATCCTTTATCTTGTCGCCCAGGTAGCCGGTGACCATGCAGATCTTCCTGATGCCGGCTTTTGAAAGCTCGTCCAGGATATGGCCTATGATAGGCTTGTCGCCCACGGTCAGCATCACCTTCGGATAAGTGTAGGTGTGAGGCCGCAGCCTCGTCCCCGTCCCCGCCACCGGCACTACCGCGGTAAATTCGGTCTTTTTCATATAAGCACCTCGGCACGCAGAATACATAAGGCGGACGGAACGCCGCCGGCCGTTCTCTTCTCAGTCTTCGGTCATCTGCCGCATGACTTCCTGGTAGTCCGGCGCTTCTTTGATGCCGGCCTTCGAATACTTTTTCGAATCCCAGAAATTGGTCCTCCGGAGCGCGGTCCTGTAATCCGCCAGCGCCGTCTCCCGGAGCCCCGCCAGGTCCTGCGCCTGCGCCCGCCTCAGGTAGCAGTAAGTTATCCAGCCTTTGTCGGGGAAGCCGGTCTTCTCGATGCCCCCGGACAGCCAGATTATCGCGTCCCCGTAGCGTTTCAGGCCTATCAGCGCGTCGCCGGCGGCGAGGTAGACCGAGGCCAGCTGCTGCTCGAGCCCGCGCTGCGGGCTGACCTGCCAGGCCCCGACGAAACTTTCGGCTTCGGCCAGCACCCCGGCCCAGTCCTGCGCCTGTATATGCGTCATTATCTCGGCCAGGCGGAAGAGCATGTTCGACGGGTCCTGCGCGCGCAGGTCCTGGCATTCGGCGAAGGCCGCCTTGAAGTCGCGCTCGTGCCGGGAATAGATCTCTATGAGGAAAATGCGGGCTTCCAGCCTGAAAAAGCGGCCTTTGTCGCGGGCGACCTTAACATATTCCATGCCCCTCTCCCTGTCCCCGCCGGCGAAAAGATAGGCGGCGAAGCCGAGCGCGCCGGGCAAAGTGGCCGCGTAATAGTCGAAGATCCCGAGCCCGAGGTAGGCGTCGTAGACCGCCGGGTTGGTCTCGACGCATTTTTTAAGGAATTTGCGGGCCTTCCTGCCCCGGCTGTAGGCCTTGAACCAGCTGCGCTGCACCGCGTACCAGCGGCCCTGCAGCCCGTAGGCGCTGCCCATGAAGAAATACGCCTGGTCCAGGTCGCGCCCTTCCTTCACCATCTTTTTTGAAAGGGCTATGACCTTGTCGGAATTTATAAAAAATTCCTTCTCGACGTCTTTCAGGGCGGACTCCATATCGAAATTCTGCGAGTAGCGCCACCAGGAAAGCGCCGCCAGCGCGCAGTAGCCGGCCGGGCTCCCGGGGTCCATGACCGTTATTTCCCGGAACTTCGCCTCGGCCTTGTCGAATTCAAGCCGGTACATGAGGGCTATCCCGGTATCGTAGCGCTCGTCGGCGCCCGGGCTGAGCGTGAAGGGGCGGGTAGAGGCCCGCAGGTCTACCAGGGCCGGCCCGAGGTCGTCCTCCGCGGAGTGAGCGGCGGGTCCGGCCGGCGGCTGCGCCGCGGCCGGCCCGCAGAACAGCATCGAGAGAAGCAGGAAAGCTTTCATATTTAATATGCTACCTAAACCAGCAGGGACACGGCAAGCAGGGCCAGCACCGTTAAGGAGGCCAGCGCGAAATATTTCTCCCCGCCGCGCCAATAGCCGTAGATGAGAACAGTTACCCTGGCGGCCGGGGTAAGAAGAAGGGCCAGCACGCCGGCCTTAAGCAGGCCGCCGCCCGCGGGAGAGCCGGCCAGGGAAAAACCCAGCCCCAGGAAAAGCAGGACCAGGCTCAGGAATATCCCGCCCTGCAGCGTGCGCCGTATCAGTTTCCCGAAATGTTTTTCGCTGAAGCCTTCCATTTAGACCGCCTTCATCAGCATCTTGACCGCTACCAGCAGGGTGAACGCGGAAAAGACCATCTGCAGCTTTTCCGACCTGGCCTTGTAAAGCGCGTAGATGCCGAGGAAGGAACCCAGGAGCACCCCGACCACTATCACGGAGGTCAGCGCCAAAGGGATGAGCCCCTGCCGGAAATAAATGTAAGCGCTTGCCGCGGCCGAAACGCCTATTATAAAATTGCTCGTGGCCGCGGCGGCTTTCATAGGGACGCCGCACAGGAGGTTCATGACAGGGACCTGGACCACGCCGCCCCCTATCCCGAGCAGCCCCGACAGGGAACCCGCGAAAAAAGAAATTAGGGAGGCCGGCTTCATATTCCTCACCCGGTAATGAGTATGGGAGCCGGCCGCGGGATCGAAAAAAACGGAATCGAAAGAGGAAGCGCCGGCGGCCTGGGCGGGAATTTTTTTAAGCGCGCTCCGGCCCTTCAGGAACATCAGGACCGAGACGGGAAAAAGCATGAGCGCGAACAGAAGCTGCACCGTGGCGCCCGGGATATGGCTGGCGATCAGCGCGCCGGCTATCGAGCCGAGGGCCGTGGTGACTTCCAGGGTTATGCCCAGCCTTATATTAGCCAGCCCGCGCTCGACGTTCACGGAGGCCACCGCGCTGGAGGTGGCCACTATCGCCACCAGCGAGGCCGCGACCGCCTGGTGGATGGGGATCTTCAGGGCGAGCACGAGGAAGGGGACCAGGAAGATCCCCCCGCCCACGCCCAGCGCGGAGCCGAGCAGGCCGATGAAGATCCCGAAAAAAAGCAGGACGGAAAAATTAAAGACGGTCAGTTCGGTCACGGTCTGGCGGGCTGCTCCAAATTGTGCAGGAAGAGCTTGGCTTCGGCTTCGCCGATATCGAAAGCTTTTTCGCACTTGGCCCCGTCGAACTCGAGCAGGTTGAGGCCGAGGTCGGTGGGCGGCTTTATCAGGTACACGTCGGGCTCGGAATTCAGGAAGACGCGGGATTCGTAGATCTTCTGCGTGTGGAGGGCCAGCATGCGGCGCGCCCGCCGCTCGAAATAGCCGATCGGACCTTTCCCGTGGAAATCCATGTCCTCGGGGCGGGAATTGCCTATCATGATAACGGTGCGGCAGCCCTCGAAGATGCTCAGGTTTATAGTGGCTATGCCTATCACGCCGCCGTCCACGAGGTGGTATTTGCGGCCGTGCTCCTCCACCGGCACCGGCGGGAAGATCATCGGGATGGAGCAGCTGGCCACCAGCGCGTCGGTGAAGGAGAGGTTATGGCTCTGGGTGGAGCCGTCGAAGCGCACGATGTACGGGAGCTTCATCTCCACCGCGTGGCTGATGACGTAGAATTTTATATTGCGCGGGAACTGCGGGCCGCTTTTCACCAGCCAGCCGTTGAGCAGGTTATAAAGCTGCTTGTTCGAGAAAAGAGTTAGCTTGGCGAGCTGGTTCTGGAAAAAGAAATTGAATTTGTTCGCGAGGCTGCCCTCGTGCTGCTGGTAAAGCTCGAGCGGGATATTGTAATACCTGGGCTTGAGGCTCAGGACGGTCTCCGGCTTCATGTCGCGCCAGACCTGGCGCAGCTCCCCGGTCTTGTTGTAGCAGTAGGCCGCCCCGTTCAGGGCGCCCACGCTGAAGCCGGCCACCACGTCGAAATGCAGGCCCTGGCGCACCAGCTCCGCCAGCACTCCCGACTGCCAGGAGCCCAGCGCGCCGCCGCCGCAAAGAAAAAGCCCCACCGGCCGCTTGAACTTGAACATATCGCTTTTGATATCCTTTTTAAATTAATAGAATACTATTGTAGCAGTTGTCCGCGGTAATTTCACCGCGGCCTCTTACAATTTCATGCCTGACTACCTGATAATAGCCGGCCTGGCGGCGATAATGGGACTTACGCTCATCCTGCCTTTCTCGACCAAGCGCGTCGAGGAGGAGCTGGAATTATTTCTCTTTATAATGGGCCTCCTGGCCGTCAGCTTCTCCGGGCTCTGGAGCCGCAAGCTCCTGGCCGAGGCGGTTAAAGAGCCCCTCGCCATAACCTTTACCGTCGGCGCGGTCGGCTGGCTCTTCGGCGCGACCAGAAGCCGCCTGCGCTCCTGGATGAACGCTCTTACTAAAACCCTGGGCCTCGGCGGGGCTATATTCGTGATCGTCCTGGCGCTGGGCCTCGGGTCCAGCGTGTTCACGGCCATCGTCTCCGCCATAATACTGGCCGAGGTGGTCACGCTGCTTAAGCTCGAACGGGACTACGAAATAAAACTTACGGTCTATGCCTGCTACGCCATAGGCCTTGGCGCGGCCCTGACCCCGCTGGGAGAGCCGCTCTCGACGATAGTGGTGTCGAAGCTGAAGGGCCCGCCGCATAATGCCGATTTCTTTTACCTGGTAAAGCAGATAGGGCTCTGGGTAGTCCCGGGAGTACTGCTCTGCGCGGCCATGGCAGCCCGCGGCGCAAAGGCCGCGGCTACGGGCAAGGCCGGCCTCAGGGAGGACGCGCCCGAAGACGGCGGCGACATTCTCAGGCGCGCCGGCAAGGTTTACCTCTTCGTGATGGCGCTGATCTTCCTGGGCGCCGGGCTGGCGCCGCTGGCCGAGCGCTTCGTAGCGCGGCTGCCGACCTGGGCGCTTTTCTGGGCCAACTCCGTGTCCGCCATCCTCGACAATGCCACGCTGGCCGCGGCCGAGATAGCGCCCGTCATGACCGACAGGCAGATAACTTTCATCCTGATGGGGCTGCTGGTCTCCGGCGGGATGCTGATCCCCGGCAATATCCCGAATATCGTGAGCTCCGCCAAGCTGGGGATAAAGTCGCGCGAATGGGCCAAAGCCGCCCTGCCTTTCGGAGGCGCGCTCATGCTGACGTATTTCGTGCTGATGACGCTGCTGATTCACTAAAGGAGAAACTACCATGGAATGGAAATGGAACACTATCATCGAACCTTTCAAGATCAAGAGCGTCGAGCCGCTGGGCCTGACGACGCGCGAGGAAAGGCTGACGGTGCTGGAGCAGGCGCATTATAACCTTTTCAATATCCGCGCCGAGAAAGTTCTGATAGACCTCCTGACCGACAGCGGCACCGGCGCGATGAGCGCGGCCCAGTGGGGCGGCATCATGGTGGGCGACGAATCCTACGCCGGGGCCCGCAGCTACTACAACTTCGAGACCGAAGTGCGCCGGCTGACCGGCTTCGACGAAATAATCCCGGTGCACCAGGGCCGCGCCGCCGAGAAGATCCTTTTCGGCGTGATAGGCGGGAAAGGCAAATACATAATTTCAAATTCCCACTTCGACACCACCCGCGCCAACGTGGAATTCTCCGGCGCCCAGGCCATGGACTTCCCGGTGAAGGAGGCCCTGGACTTCGACAAGCCCGCCCCGTTCAAGGGCAACGCCGACGTGGCGGCGATGGAGAAGTTCATAAAGGAAAAAGGCGCGAAGAACATCCCCCTGTGCGTGATGACCGTGACCAACAATTCCCTGGGCGGCCAGCCGGTCTCGATGGAGAACCTGAAAGCCGTGCAGAACCTGTGCCGCAAGCACGGGATCCCGATGTTCCTAGACTGCGCGCGCTTCGCCGAGAACGCCTATTTCATCAAGCTGCGCGAGAAGGGCTACGCCCAGTGCCCGGTCCGCGAGATAGCGGAGGCGATGTTCGAGCTGGCCGACGGGGCCTGGATGAGCGCTAAAAAGGACGCCCTGGTCAACATGGGCGGCTTCCTGGCGATGAACAATAAAGAGTGGTCCGCCAAGGCGCGCCAGATGCTGATCCTCACCGAGGGCTTCAGCACCTACGGCGGGCTGGCCGGCCGCGACCTGGAGGCCATCGCCATCGGCCTGCGCGAGGTCCTCGACGAAAATTACCTGCAGTACCGCATCCGCTCGGCGGCCTACCTGGGCGAGGGCCTGCTCGGCCACGGCGTGCCGATAATAAACCCGCCCGGCGGCCACGGCGTTTACGTCAACGCGAAGAAATTCCTGCCGCATATAAAGCCCCACCAGTTCCCGGCCCAGGCGCTGGCCTGCGCGCTTTACCTCGAGGGCGGCATACGCGGCGTGGAGATCGGCACGCTGATGTTCGGCAAGCGGGACAAGGACGGCAAGTTCCTGGGCGCCCCGATGGAGCTGGTGCGCCTGGCGATGCCGCGGCGCGTCTACACCCAGAGCCACATAGACTACGTGATAGAGGTCTTCGGCTGGCTCGCGAAGAACAAGAAATCGATAAAAGGCCTGGAAGTGGTGGAGGCCCCGGAGATACTGCCCCACTTCTCGGCGAAACTGAAGCCCGCGCGGGAGAGCGCCGGAGTGCGGGCGTAAGGGCGCCCCGACCGGGCGCCGCGGCGCCGGCAGGCATTACACCTATGTTCAAACACAACAGGATCGGCGCGGTACGCGCGCAGCTTGAAGCCCTAGTCGGCAGGGAGAACGTCCGCGAGGACGAGGCCGAGATACTGATGTATTCCTACGACGCCGGCATGGCCCGCGCGCGGCCCGAGGCGGTGATAAATTTCACCTCCACGGAGCAGGTGGCCCCGGTCGTTAAAATTCTCTACGGAGCCGGCATCCCCTTCCTGCCCCGCCTGGCCGGCACCAACCTTTCCGGCGGGACCATCCCGCTCAAGGGCGGGGCCATACTTAACCTGTCCCGCCTTAAAAAGATCCGGCAGATAGACACCGGCGCCCGCCTGGCCCTGGTCGAGCCCGGGGTGGTGAACCTCGAGCTGCAGAAAGCGCTCGCGCCTTTCGGTTTCTTTTACGCCCCTGACCCCGCCAGCCAGAAAGTCTCCACCATCGGCGGCAATATAGGCGAGAACGCCGGCGGCCCGCTCTGCCTGAAATACGGCGTCACCACGGACAACGTGGAGAAACTGGAAGTGGTGACCCCGGAGGGCGAAATAAAGACCTGGTCTTACCGGGACCAGGGCCCCGACCTTATGAGCGTTATAGTTGGCTCCGAGGGCACGCTGGGGATAGTGATCAACGCCTGGCTCAAGATACTCCCCCTCCCCGCGCGCATCAAGACCGCCTCGGCGGCTTTCCCCTCGCTGGACGGCGCCCTGGAAGCGGTGACGCGGATAATCAGCAGCGGCATACTCCCCCGCGCCCTGGAGGCCATGGACAAGGTCTCGATGGACGCGGCGCGCCGCGGCACCGAGAACACTTTCCCCGACGGGACCGAGGCCGTACTTATAATAGAGCTGGACGGCTCCGACGAGGCGAAGATAGAGAAGGACCTGGAAGCCGTGCGGAAGATCTGCGCGGACAAGGCCTGCTCCGCTTTCAAGGTGGCCGGGGACGAAGCCGAGCGCGAGCTGCTCTGGGCCGCCCGGAAAGGCGCCTACCCGGCCATGGCCCGGCTGGCCCCCGACGTGCTGGTGGAGGACGGCGTAGTGCCGCGCCCGCGCCTGCCCGAGGCCCTGCGGGAAACCCGCGCGATAATTTCGAAGTACAAGCTCACCGCCGGCCTGCTCTTCCACGCCGGGGACGGGAATATCCATCCCAACATGATCTTCGACCGCCGCGACATACAGGAAGTCAAACGCGTGAAAAAAGCCGGCTACGAGATACTCAAAGCCTGCATCCGCCTGGGCGGGACCATCTCCGGCGAGCACGGCATCGGCGTCGAGAAGCGGGTGGCGATGAACTGGATGTACACCCGCGAAGAACTGGATTTCTTCCACGGGATAAAACGGGCCTTCGACCCGGCCGGCCTGGCCAACCCCGACAAGATACTGCCGGTGGCCAATGAAGCGGCCGCCGGGGATACCGCTTCAAAAGCTTTCGGCGGGCCCTCCTCCGGCCCCGAAGCGTCTTCGGTATTTTCCTCCAGGGCCTCGCTGAGCCCCGCCGCGCGAGGGCTCCTCGACGAGCTGCGCCTCCGCGCCGGCGCCGGGACGAGGACCGCGGTGACGGGCCTTGGGACCAGGCTTAAGCCGGAGCGCATCATGGAAGGCTCAAAGCCGCTGGAGCTGCGGCATCTCGAGGGCAGGGCCGAGATCGACAGGGAGAACCTGACCGCCAGGGTCGAGGCCGGGCTCTCCTTCGAAGAGCTGGGGCGGCAGCTGAAGGAAGCCGGTTTTTATCTGGACCTCCCCGAACTCAAAGGCAGCGTAGGCGGGCTGATAGCCTCGAAGGCCTGCCCCGACATACGCGGCCACCTGCTTGGACTGGAGGTCGCGCTGGCCGACGGCTCGCTGCTGGAGCTGGGCGGGAAAACCGTAAAGAACGTGGCCGGCTACGACGCGGTGAAGCTTTTCTGCGGCTCGCTGGGCGCTTACGGCGTGATAATCGCCGTCACTTTCGCGCTTTCCGCCGGGCAGGCCCCTGACCGCAAAGCCGCCGGGGAGACGCCCCCGGACTGGGACGCCTTCGAGCCGGACGAGATACACCGCAGGCTTAAAAGAGAGTTCGACCCCCGCAATTTGCTGAACCCCTGGGTCTATAAGGGGCACGGATGAAAAAGGAAGAAAGCGCTGCCAACATGAACGACACCGGATTGACCGGCGGAGAAGCGCGGCTTAGAACCGCGCCGGAACAGGCGCACGAAGAAGAGGCGCCGGCCCGCCATTTCCACAACGAGATAAACGAGCTCTACCCCCACGAGGACTCCGGCAGGCACCTGGGAAACCTCCTTACGGACCTGGGAGAGAAGAACCTTTACGACGCCGCCGCCCAGTGCAACCGCTGCGGCTATTGCGAGACCTCCTGCCCCACTTATATGCTGACCGGCCGGGAAACCATCTCTGCGCGCGGCCGCAACCAGTTCGTGCGCATGCTGGTGGAGGGGCGCGAAAAAAACCCGGCGGAGGCGGCCGAGTCCCTTTCCACCTGCCTGCTCTGCGGCGCCTGCACCAGCGCCTGCTACGCCAAGGTTCCCACCCCCGACATAGTGCTGGAAGGCCGGCGCGCGCTTACCGGCTACGGAGAGGGTTTCTTCGCCAGGGCCGCCGTGACCGGGCTGCTGAACGCCCCGCGGCTTTTCGGTTTCTGGCTCAAGCTGGCCTACCTCGCGAAAAAAACGGGCCTGCCGCGGCTGGCGGCCCGGATGGGCCTTTACGACTTCATCGGCATGCCCGGGCTGGCCGAAGCGGAGAGCGCCGTGGAGCATACGCCGCTGCGCTTCGCCGCGGAGATCCTGCGCAAGGACGCGGCGCTGGCCCCCGGCGGGAAGGGGCAGGTAAACTGGGCTTATTTCGCGCCCTGCGGGCCGAACTATGTTTTCACGGAAACGGCTCTCGCCACGGTAAGCGTGCTCAAGAGAACCTCCGGCGAAGGCATCTTCATAGATAATTCCTGCTGCGGCCTGATGGCCCATAATTACGGCCGCCTCGAAGACGCCCGCGAGTTCGCGCGGCGCAATATCATCCGCTACGAGGAGCTGAAGGCGGAAGCCGGCGAGTTCCCTATGATCGCCGACTGCTCGTCCTGCGCGGCCTTCATGAAATCCTACGAGCAGCTCTTTACCGGGGACGAGGCGTGGCGCCCGCGGGCCAAAGCTTTCTCGGCGGCGGTGAAGGATATCCTGGAATTCATCCCCCCGGGGAAAATAGCCGCCGGCAAACCGGCGGCGGAAAAAGCCGGCCGCGTCACCTACCACGACTCCTGCCGCGCCTGCCACGGCCAGGGGATACGCAAAGAGCCCAGGGCGGTGCTGCAGGAACTGGCCGGAAAGAATTACCGCGAGCTGCCGGAGAGCGACTGGTGCTGCGGCGGGGCCGGGGCCTTCGCCTTCACCCAGCCGGAGCTTTCGAACATGGTGCTGGACCGAAAGCTCAGGAACATCGCTTCGGTACAGGCGGATACGGTGGTGGTCGGCGCCACCTCCTGCCTGGCCCAGATAGGGGCCGGCCTCAGGAAAGCCTACCCCGCCGCCCGGGCGGTGCACTACAGCGTTTTCCTTAACGAGGCGGCGGGCGAAGGCGAAAAGCGCTGAATTCGGCCGGAATTCATCGCAAAAATTTGAAGATTAATTAACAAATATTTTACCGGGATAATGCTAAAATAACGCTATGACCAGGGTAGAAGAACTAGAGAATTTCCTGCGCCTCCTTGTGAATTTCGGGGGAGTCGTCTCCAAGGAAACCAACCTTACCAAGCTGCTCGAGCTGATAGCCGAGCAGGTCAAGACCATACTCGTCTGCGACCGCTGCAGCGTCTTCATCCTTGACCGCCAGACCAACGAGCTTTGGTCCAAAGTGGCCTCGGGCATGCAGCACACCGAGATACGCGTCCCTTTCGGCAAGGGGATAGTGGGGCACGTGGCTTCTTCCGGCCAGACCCTTAACATCCAGGACGCCTACAAGGACGACCGTTTCACCCACGAAATAGACCGCCTCACCGGCTACCATACCAACAGCATCCTGGCCATGCCGCTCAAGAACGTAAGCGGCCATATCATCGGCGTCTTCGAGGCCATGAACAAGAGCGGCAAGCCCTTCAACACGGACGACGAAGGCATCCTGCAGCTGATCAGCTCGATGGCGGCCGCCGGCATCGAGAACGCCCAGCTTTACGAGAGCCTTTCCCAGTCCCAGCTCGAGACCATTTACCGCCTGGCCGTCACCGCGGAATACCGCGACCAGCAGGATACGGCGATACACCTGCGCCACATAAGCGAATACTCCGCGCTGATAGCGCAGGGCCTCGGCCTGCCGGAGCGCGAGGTGGAGAACATCCGCTACGCGAGTCCGCTGCACGACATCGGCAAAGTAGGCATAGCCGACGCTATCCTGCTCAAGCCGGGCAAACTTACGGCGGAGGAATTCGAAGAGATAAAAAAGCACACTATCTACGGAGCCAAGATACTCTGCAACGCGGAGAGCACGCTGCTGCAGATAGCCTGCAAGGTGGCCAGTTCGCACCACGAGAAGTTCGACGGCACCGGCTACCCCTCCCGCCTGAAGGAAGACCAGATCTCCATCTACGCGCGCATCGTCTCGGTGGCGGACGTTTTCGACGCCCTGTGCTCCCAGCGCATCTACAAGCCTAAATGGGAGCCGCAGAAGGCCCGCGAATATATAAACGCGGAAAAGGGCAAAGCCTTCGACCCGGCCGTGGTGGAAGCGTTCGAAAAAGTCTACGGCGAGATCCTCAAGATGCACGCCCTGGGCGACGGCAAGAGCACGATCATCCCCGGCATCACCAAAGAGCTCCACCGGCACAGTTTTTAGGCTTATCGCTGCCGGCAATTAAAAAGGGCCTGAAACTTTCAGGCTCTTTTTGCATCCAATATTCAAGAGGTTTTAAGCGGTATATTTTAAGGAGACCCTATGAGCGACATGGAAATAGTATTCCCCGGCGGCAAAAAAGTGAACGCGCTGTGGCACGGTTTTGAATTAAAGACGGACCAGCCGGCCGGCGGCGGCGGAGAAGGTTCGGCCCCCGCCCCGTTCGACCTTTTCCTCGCCTCGCTGGGCACCTGCGCGGGGATCTTCGTCCTAGGCTTCATACAGTCCAGGGGTTTAAGCACGGAAGGCCTCAAGATAATCCAGTCCATGGACTGGGACCCCGCCTCGCACCAGATGAAGAAAATATCCTTCAAGATAATACTGCCCAAGGATTTCCCCGAAAAATACAAGGGCGCGGTGATAAAAGCGGCCGACCAGTGCCTCGTAAAGCGCACCATGGACAATCCGCCCAAGTTCGAGAT
>JAJZPF010000029.1 GCA_021811315.1 bacterium | reverse complement strand
TTTATACCAACGCGCTGGCGGGCCTGGCGGTGACGGACGCGAAGATAAACGATGTAGCGGGCGGCAAGATAACAGGCGCTGGAACAATAG
This sequence comes from bacterium, assembly GCA_021811315.1. Classification (GTDB taxonomy): domain Bacteria; phylum Elusimicrobiota; class Elusimicrobia; order Elusimicrobiales; family UBA9959; genus UBA9959. The sequence goes on along the minus strand of JAJZPF010000029.1, from coordinate 36,573 downwards.
TTACCGACCGGATAGCGGCCGGGAGTCTAGGCACGGGCGTAATAGCCAGCTCGATAGCGGTGGGCGGCGTATATACCAACGCGCTGGCGGACGGCGCGGTGACAAGCGCGAAGATAGGCACGCTGGGCGCGGCGCTGACATTCGGCAGCGGGTCGTCGGGCGCTGCCGCCGCGGGCCAGCCCGGCATAAGCATATCCACAGCAATATTCGTAGGAGGCGCGACAGTAGAGAATACTACAAAGCCTTTGGTTGTTGTTTCAACTGCCACCACATCCACTGTTTCATTATGTTTAGCAGGCGCTTATGAAACTTTGCCCACTTCAGGATATCTAAAAGGTTGCTTTGCATACCAAAACAGCAATAATGTCGCATACATATCTACTGAAACGGTTAGTAAAGCTGAATCATGGAAACCGTTATGGTAGGATTTAAATTCTGCCCAGAGCGGGGGATATCGCGGCGGCTGGCAAAGAAAAGCGGGATGATTTTTTATGAAATATAAAAGCGCGGGTCTGGCGGCGGGGATGGCGCTTGCGTTCGGCGCCCTGCCCGCCTTAGCGGGCAATATGATGGAGACCAGGGCCTTTACTACCGGGCTGGCCGTCTCCAACAGCGCCGGGAAGAAGCTCGAGTCCACCGTGGGCGAGGTTTCGGGCTCCACCATGGCGGCTTCGGGCAAGGGGCTGCGCGCGGGGCATTCCGGCGCCAGCCACAGCCCCGGCGTGGTTTACGATCTTACCGCTTCCACCAGCGCCGCCAATGACGCGCTGTTCCAGTGGACCAGCGTGGGCAGCGAGGGGCTCTCTGGGCAGGCCAGCGCCGTGGAAATCAAGATAGCCACCTTCCCGGTGACTTACGCTAATTATTCCACTATAGATTCCTCTATCACCCTGTCCGCGCTCACCGCGGGCGCCGTAGACCAGAAACTTTATTCCGGTCTCGCGGCCGGCAAGACCTATTACGTGGCCATAAGGGTGCGCGACAGCAGCAATATGTACGGCCGGCTCTCGGCCAACGCCACCTTCGCCACCACCCCCGTAAAGCCCCGCGCGCCCCTCGTCAGCGGCGTGCTGGCCGGCGGAAACTTCACCATCTCCTGGGACGCGGTGCAGTACAATACCGGCGGCAGCACCATCGCGCTTAAGAATTACGAGGTCTATTCCAGCACCTCCCTCAGCGGCGTCGTTTCCGCGGCCGTAACCCTTTCCAGCTCTACTCTTTCTTATACCGTCGCCAGCACGCCCGTAAAGTGGTATTTCGTAAGGACACTGGACAGCGACAATGTGCGCAGCAACTCCTCCATCTGGCTCAGCAACGCCGACGATGTGGTTCGTACTGTTGCGGACGACCGGCGCGCTATAGTTGACATCCCGCCTTATGTTGACGAAGCTCTGCGTGCAACCGGCCTTATGCTAATCGTGGAGAATAAACCAGAGTATGAGACCGGGGCTATATTGGCGGCTTATAAACTATTCTTCAGGGACGCCGCCAATAACGAGGTGGCGCGCAAGCTAGAGCAGGACGTCACCCTAACCATGCCGCTTTCAAAGACCGGCTCCTTCACCGTCAGCGCTTTCTCGCCGTCGGCCAGTTACAGCGCCTACGACTACGCCGTTTATTACTTCAACGGCGTGGAAGACGTAAAGCTCGGCGGCACCGTGAACCCGACAAGCGGCAGCGTCTCCGTGGTCACCCGCCAGACCGGCCTCTTCAAGGTGAAGCAGGTCATAAGGGCCCAGAGCTTCAATATAACGCAGACCGTGCCGCGCAAGACCTTCACGCCCAACGGTGACGGCGTCTGGGACGAGTTCAACATAATCTACGAGAACCCGGAAGGTCTCGCTATAGGCAGCGCCAAGATCTACGACCTGTCCGGCGCGGAAATAGCCAGCCTCAGGGCCGGCACCTACAACTCCGAGGCCTCGCTGTCGTGGGACGGCCGCAGGTCCGGGGGGGACAAAGCGCAGGCCGGCATCTATGTCTACCAGTTCAAAGCCGGAAGCAAGTACTATAACGGCACGGTGGTCCTGGCCAGGTAAGGTTAGCGGGAAGTTAGGTCGCCGGCTTAAAACGGGCGGTTCCCGTTTTAAGGCCGCTACATTCAGGTAATATTTATGAAACAGGAAAAAGCTAAAATAATAACTGTGGCAAAAGGCTTATTTCTCATATTCTGTGGTATTGCCGCGGCTACTATGAACGCTAAAGCTTCTTTTTCAGCCGATTCCGCCTGCGGGGCAAGGTCCGCCGCTATGGGCGGCGCCTTTACCGCCGTTTCCGGGGGCGCCGAGGCTATTTGCTCCAACCCCGCCACCCTCCTTGAACTTCCCTCGCCGGAGCTTACCGCCGCCTATGGGCGTCTTTTCTCCGGCCTTACGGACGATTCCAAGATCGGCCAGGGCTATTTCGGCTTCGCGGCTCCCGTTAAGCGCTACCTTCCCGGCGCGGCTGCTTTCGCCTGGAACGATACCCGCCTGAGCGAGGCTTATTCCGAAACTTCCTACTCCGTCAGCTACGCCACGGCCGTTTACCGCGGGATAGGCGCCGGCCTTACCCTTAAATATCTCCGCCGCAGTTATGTTTCGGACGCCTATACCGCCCTTGACCCGGTATTCGGCAATGGTTACGCCAAGGGCGCGCTGGGCGCCGACCTGGGCTTTTTCTACCGCCCCCGGACTAATTATGCTTTCGGCCTTGCCTTTAAGAACATAAATAAGCCGGATATGGGCCTGGCCTCCGCCGACCGCCTGCCGGTGGAAGTGCGCGCCGGCGCCTCTTACCTTATGAGGGCGAGCCTGCTGGACATCGACGCCGCTTTCGCCGGCCCCGACTATACGATCTCGACCGGTCTTGAATATTCCTTCCAGAAGCGCTACGCCCTGCGCATGGGCCTGGCCGCCGGGAATAATTCCCGCCGCAACGTGAACATCGGTTTCGGCGGGCGCTTCGGCCTGGCCGCTTTCGACTACGCTTTCAGCCTGCCTATCGGCGGCATCGCCAATACCAACGGCTCGCACCGCCTGGCTTTCTCCTTCCGTTTCGGCAACGAAGCCGACCTGCTCCGCGCCGACGAACTCGCCGCCGCGGCGGAACTCAAGCGCGCCCAGGAAAAGACTTTCCTGCAGGAAGAAAAGATCCGCGTGCTGCAGGAGCGCCTCGACGGCGTAGTCCGGCAGCAGGGCGCCGTCCCCGCGCAGCAGCCCGTGCAGGTGATCCAGCTCGCTCCCGCCCCGGCGCAGCCCGCGTCCCAGGCGCAGCCCGATTCCGCCGCGCAGGCCGAGATCGTCCGCCAGCTCGACGTCCTTAAAGCGGAACTTGAAAAGTCCCGCGCCGAAATGGAAGCCATGAAGGCGCGCGCGGCGGCCAAGCCGGCCCCGCAGCCCAAGCCCGCCCAGGCCGCCGCTCCCCACAGCTACGTGGTCAAGGACGGGGACACCCTGGAGAGCATAGCCGTTTCAGTGTACGGCAACGCTTCGCGCTGGCCCGAGATCTACCGCGCCAATTCCGGTTCCCTGGGCCGCGGCGGCGAGGTGAAGCCCGGCCAGGTGCTGGCGCTGCCCTGAACATAATTTATGAAAGAGAATTTCGACGAATCTTCCCTGAACGAGGCCGCAATAAACGACGTGGAAACCGCGCGTCTCGCCCTGCGCTGGGCGCTGGACAAGATCCGCGCGCAGCACGAGGAAGAGCTCAAGACCCGCCAGAACCTGCAGGATAAAGCCAGCCAGGTCTCCTTCCTCGAGAACCAGCTCAAGGCCAAGAACGTCGAGATAGACCGCTCCACCCGCGTGCACGAGGAGGAGATGAAGTCCCGGCAGAGCTCGCTGGAGTACCAGTTCCATTCCCGGCTCGAGCGCCTGACCGAGCGCGAGAAAGAGCTGGAAGACAAAGTTTCCAAGAACGAGGAGATCCTCAAGCAGAAGGAGCAGCGCCTGCAGGACGACTACCAGAAGAAGTCCGAGGAACTGCGCGGCCGCTGGGCGTCCGTGGAGGGCGAGCTGTGGCAGCTGCGCCAGGAACAGCTGGCCAAGCAGCAGGAATTCGAGCGCGTCTACGGCGCCCGCCTGGAAGAGGAAAAGAAAAGATTCGCCGAGGAAGCCGCCGTCCAGAAGAACAACCTCGAGGAGACCTACCGCAACCGCGTCGAGGAGCTCGAGAAGCGCGAGCGCTCCTCCGGCGACGAGCTGAAGAAGCAGGAGGCCGTGCTGAAGTGGGCCAAGGACAGCTGGCAGAAGGACACCGAGGAGCGCGAGCGCGCCCTGAAGCACAAAGACCTGGAGATAGACAAGAAGATCCTGGAGAAGAACCAGGAGATAGACGATTACAAGGTGAAGGTTTCCCTGTTCGAGAAGCAGCTCCGGGAATTCCCCGAAGCAATGAAGCGCCGCGACGAGGACCTTAACCGCTACAAGGACGCCATTTCGAGCCTCGAGAGCGTCATCCGCACCCTCGAAGTGGAGAAGAAGAACCAGCAGGCCGACTACGAGTTGCGCCTGGCCAAGGCCGGCGATTCCGTCGAGACCGAGCGCAACCGCTACCGCGAGATCGAGGCCGAGATCCCCAAGCGGCTCAAGATCGCCATCGAGCACGAGCGCAACCGCTACGCCGAGAAGCTGCAGGAGATAGAGCACGGCTACCGCGAGGACCTGGGCAAGCGCCAGGACGAGGTGGAATACCTCCAGCGCAACCTCCGCACTTTCGAAGAGACCATCAAGACCCTGCAGGCCGAGCGCGAAGCCTTCTCGCACAAGGTCGAGCAGATGCAGGTCCAGTACAACGTCAAGCTCGAGGAATTCTCCTTCCGCGAGAAGCAGCTGCAGTCCGAGTACGACGTGCGCCTCAAGGTGGAGATGGAGAAGCACACCGCCGCGCTGCGCTCCGAGATAGAGACCGCGGGCCGCATCTACGAGGACAGCCTGCGCCTGAAGGTGGAGGAGATCTCCCACCTGCGCAGGGATATAGAAGAGCTTTCCAAGGAAAAAAACTCCGGCAAGGAGCGGGAGGCCGCGCTGCGCCGCGAGATGGAGGCCGCCGACGGCCGCGCCGCCGCCGAACAGACGGCCCTGCGCGCCAAGCTGAAGGCGGAGTACGATCAGAAGCTGGCGGACGAATCCGTCCACGCCGAAAAGCGCCACTCCGCGGAAAAGCAGAAATTCGTGGACGAGCTGGAAGGCCGCAAAGCCGAGTTCGTGGCCGAAGTGGCCCGCAAGGAAGAGGATATAAGCGCCCTGCGCCTCTCCCTCCAGAAGGCCGGCGAAGACCTGCGGATGCTGCGCCAGAAAGCGGGGGAGGAGCAGAAAGCCGCCGTGGCCGAGGAGCGCGCCCGCTCCGCCGCGGAGCTGGACGACAGGTCCGCCCGCATGGCCGCCACCATAGCGCTGCGCGACGAGAAGATCGCAGAGTTGTCCAAGGCGCTTGACGCCTCCAAGATCGAGAGGGAAGAGACCGTGCTGCTGGAGCGCGAGCGCCTGCAGCGCCTCTATACCGAAAAAGAGAAAGCCATAGACGAGGAGCTGGCCGCCCGCGACGCCGAGCTGCTCCGGGTCCGCGAAGCGCTGGTGAAAGCCGCCGCCGAAAAGGACGCCATCGCCGCCGGCTACGCCGCCGAGAAGCGCGCCCAGGAAGAGAAGCTCGCGGCGCTCGCCGCCCGCTTTACCGAAGCGGAGGCCGACGCCGGCGTGAAGCTGGACGCCGCGCTGCGCCGCGAGGCCGACCGCTACGGCGAGATCATCGAGCGCAAGAACCGCGAGCTGGAAGCCGCCTCGCAGCTGCGCCAGTCCCAGGATGAAACCTACAGGAAGACCCTCGCGGACTTCCGCACCAACCTCGCCGATACGCTCGGCAAGTTCGAAAGCCTCAAGAGCATCGCCGAGGAGCGGCAGATGCAGCTTTCCGTGCTGCAGATAGAGCTGGCGCAGGAGAAGAAACAGTCCGGCGACCAGATCGCGTCGCTCTCCTCCAGGCTTTCCGACAAGGACAGGCTGCACCGCGAGCTCCGCGCCGAGTTCGACAGTTTCAAGGAAGCCTTCGAGGAAGAGGTCAAGGCGGGCGAAAGGAAATACAACGACGCCCTCCTCAAGCTGCGCGCCGCTGAGGAGCAGAAGGCCGCCAGGGACAAGCAGATAGACGCCCTCAAGCGCGACGGCGAACTGCTGCGCGCGGAGAACCTGCGCCGGGAGCATGAGGCGGCGGAGCTGAAGAGCGCCTCCGCCAAGCAGATCGAGAACGACCGCCGCGAGATCCACGCCGCCGGCGAGCGCCGCGCCCACGAATACGCGCAGAAAGAAAAGGCGCTGCTGGCCGAGATCTCCTCGCTGCGCGACATCTTTAATTCCAAAGACATCCAGCTCGAGAAGTACAAGGTCCAGTACGACGAGGCCCGCAACAGCGCCGAGCGCCTCAAGGATATGCTGGAGGAGGAGCGCGCGAAGCAGGCGGAGACCGATTCCGCCCGCCGCGCCGCGCTCGAGAGCCTGCAGGGCGCTTTCGAGGCCGAGCGGAACAAGCGCGAGGCGGCCGAGGCCGCCGCCCAGTCCGCCATCTCCGCGCTGCGCGATAAGGCCGCGGAGTTCTCGGGCCAGCGCTCCGAGCTCGAGGGGCTGATCCGCTCCGTCGAGCGCATGAAGGTCTCTTTCGAGGAGGAGCGCCGCAAGCGCGCCGAGGCGGAGGCTGCCGCGGAAAATTCCAGCCGCGCCCTGCGCGATAAAGCCGAGGAAGCCCTGGAGCACCGCTCTGAAATCGACGCCCTGCGCCACGCCGTGGACCGCATGAAGGCCGCTTTCGCCGACGAGCGCAAGAAGCGGGCCGACGCCGAGCTGATGGCGGGCACCATGCGCTCCGCGCTTAACGAGAAGACCGAGGAGACGATGGGGTGCGCCTCCGAGGTGGAGGCCCTCAAGCACGGCATCGAGCGCCTGAAGCACGCCTTCGAGGAAGAGCGGGCCAAGCGCGTCGAAAGCGAGCTCCTCGCCCAGACCGCCCATTCCGCCCTGCGCGAAAAGCAGGAAGAATTCATCCGCACCCAGAAACTCGTGGACCAGCTCAAGGACAAGCTCAAGCTATGGAAGAGCAAGTAAGCCATATAAGCGACCTCGAGGGTCTGAACTCGGAACTCGAGGGCTTCCTCGCCGACCTGCACGGCCGCGAGGAGTCCATGGCCGTGCGCGTAAAAGCCCTCGAGGAAGAGCTGGCCGGGGTCCGCGGTTCGGCCGCCGCCGCGATGGGCCGCATGACGCAGAAGGAGGCCTCCCTCACTTCCGCGCTGGAGCAGCTGCGCGCCGCCCTGGACAATGAAACTTCCAAAAGCTCCGCTTTGTCCCTCGAAAGGGAAAACCTGTCCCGCCAGCTGGAAGTGGTTTCCGCCAGGCTTGAAGATTCCAGGGCCGCCGCGGCTGAAAAAGAAGAATTGCTGAAAGCCGCCCGGGCCGCGGCCAAGGAAGAGTCCGCGAAGTCCTCCGCGGCGATCGAAGGCCTCCAGGGATCCCTGGTTACCGAGAGCTCCCGGGTCGCGGTCCTCGCCGCCGAGCGGGACGGCCTGCTGCGCCAGGTGGAGGATATCTCCGGCCGCCTTAAAGAGGCGAAAGCCATCGCCGCCGAAAAAGACGCTTTGATGCAGGAGGCCCGCGCGGCCGCCAAGGAGAAGTCGGCCGCGCAGTCCGCGGCGCTCGACCAGCTCCGCGCCTCGCAGGAGGACCTGGCCGCGAAAGCGGCCGCCCTGGGTTCGGAGCACGACGGGCTCCTTGCCCGGCTGAAAGAAGCCGCTTCCCTGCTCCAGGAGGAAAAAGACGCTTCCGCGAAAAAAGACGCCTTGCTCGATGAAACCCGGGCCGCCGCCAAGGCCAGGAGCGCGGAACTGTCCGCCGTCATCGACCAGCTTAAGACCTCGCTGTTCGAGGAAAGCCTGAAGGTGGAGGCCATGGTTACGGAGCGGAACGGGCTGCTCAGGCAGCTCGAGGAATCCGCCTCCCTGCTCGAGGGCGAGAAAGCCGCTTCCGCGAAAAAAGACGCTTTGCTGAACGAGACCCGCGCCGCCGCCAAGGCCAGGGCGGCCGAGCTGTCAGCCGCCGTCGACCAGGTGAAGGCCTCCCTGCTCGAAGAGAATTCAAGGACGGAGGCGGTGGTGCTGGAGCGGGACGGCCTGCTCCGCAAGCTTGAGATGGAGGCCGGCAGCCTCGAGGCCGAAAAAGCCAGGTCCGCCGAAAGGGAACTTCTCATAAACGGGGCCCGTTCCGCGATCAAAGATAAGGACGCCGAGATCGAAAAGATACTGCGGGGCGCGGAGGAACTGAAGACCGAGCTCGCCCTGGAGCGCGCGAACGTGAAGGAACGCGAGGCCCAGCTTCAGAAGGCCGCGCGGCTTACCGAGGGCGTCGAGCGCAGGCTGGAACAGGCCGCGCAGGAGAATTCCCGCACCGAGGAGGGCTTCCTCCTTAAAATAGAGCTGGTCAAGAAAGAGCTGCGGGAGCAGACCAAGCGCGCCGAGGAGATAGAGCGGAAGCTTTCCGCGGCCGGCGCCAGGCTCGACGACTCTCTCGACGATATCGCGAAGAAAGAAAAAATGCTGGCCGAAGCCAACGCGGCCCTGGCCGAAAAGGACGCGCAGCTTAAAGACGCCAACCTCAAGCTTAAGGAGCTTACAAAAGAATTTTCAGAGGTAAAAAGCGGCAGCGGGCACGAGAACGTCCAGCGCGCCAGGGAAATGGCCGCCGCCATGGCGGCCCGGGTAGAGGAACTCGAGAACGCGATGTCCGAGGCCGCGGCCCGCAGCCTGGAAAAATTCCGCGCCTCCCAGGCGGAGCTCAGCGCCTCCAGGGCGGCCCTCCGCGTCAAGGAAGAGGAGAACGCCGGCCTTAAATCCCGGGAAAGCTCCCTTATCGGCGAGCTTTCCGACGCTGAAGAGAAATGGAAGCTGGCTTCGGCGCAGCTCCATAACGCGGTCTCGAGGCTGCGGAACGCCGAGAACGAGAACGAGATAGCGCTCGGGCGCCTCAAGTCCGTGGAAGAGGAGAGGAACAAATTCCGCGCGGCCGCGATCAAGGCTGAAACCGCTTCCGCGTACATGGCCGCGCAGGAGTCCAGGGCGCGCGACGGCGAGGCCTCCGGCCTTATTGCCGCCCTCGAGGAGCAGGCCGCGACTTACACCGCCCTGCTGCGGAAATACGACGATATAGTCCTGCTTAACGAGAACCTGGTCCGCGAGAAAGCCGGCGACAGGGCCGAGGCCGCTTCCCTGCGCGAGGCGCTCAAGTCCGCGCAGGCCGCAGCCGAGGCGGAGTCGGGCGAGAAGCGGGGCGTCCAGTCTGGCTTCGCCGGGAAGCTCCGCGACGCGGAGGCCCTGCTGAAGAAAAAAGAAGACGAGCTGGAAGAGGCCTGCGCCATCGCCAAGGCGGCCGGTTCCGAGGCGGTCTCGCTGCGCGCCCGCCTGAAGGAAATGGCGGCTTCCGCCTCGGCGGCGGCCGTGGAGGCCGAGGCCGAAAGGTCCCGGTACGCCGCGCTTTCCGAGAAAATGCGGAGCGCCGACGCGCTGCTGAAGAAAAAAGAATCGGAGCTGGAGGAAGCCAGGAACTCCCTCAGGTCCGCGCAGGACGCCGCGGAGGCCGCCACCGGCGAGAAGAAGGGCCTCCAGGCGGGCCTGGCCGAGAAGCTTCGCGGCGCCGAAGCGCTCCTGAAGAAAAAAGAATTCGAGCTGGAGGAGGCCCGCGCCGCGGCCGCGTCCGCCGGGGACGAGGCGGTGCTGCTGCGCGCCCACCTGCAGGAGACGGCGGCTTCCGCCGCTGGAGAGGCCGAGGCCGAGAGGGCCCGCTACGCCGCGCTTTCCGAAAAGATGCACAACGCGGACGCGCTGCTCAGAAAAAAAGAATTCGAGCTGGACGAAGCCCGGGGCGCGCTTTTCTCGCTGGAGAACGAATGTTCCCTGCTGCGCGCCAGCCGCGCGGCTCTCGGCGAGAAGTATTCCCGCGAGATCCACGCCGAGAACGAGCTGCTGAAAGAGGCGCAGGCCAGGGTGGTTGAGAGGGACTCCTCCATAGCGCGCCTTTCACTGGCGGAGGAAGAGCTCAGGAAAGAGGCGGAGGCGCTTAAAAAGGAAAAGCAGAATTTGCTTTCCCTGGTGCGTAAAAAATCCGCCGCCTCGACCAATTCCGTCAAGGTTTCAGAGGCGGAGCGCCTGCTCGCGGAGAAAGAAAGCCGCCTTATGAAGCTTCGCTCCGAGCTTGAAAACACCCGGGCGGAAAAAGTGGAGCTGCAAAGCAGGGAAAAAGAGCTCCGTGAGGAGCTCAAGGCCAGGCCCTACCGCGCCATGCTGCGCGAGGCGGAGGAGAACCTGCTGATCAAGGAGAAGATGCTGGCCGAAGTGACTTCGCGCATGAAGAAGATCGGCAAGGATTTCGAGGACCTTAAAGACCGCGGCCAGGCCGCCGGCGCCCCCGGCTATATCCCGGATTTCGAGGAGCTGGTGGCCGGGGTGGCGCACCAGGTGGCCAATTCGATCAGCATCATCCGCAGCCACGCCGAATTCTGCGCCGAAACCCCGGAGGCCGAAGGCGCGAAGGAATCGCTGAACGTGATAGTCCGCAACATCGTGAACCTCCAGAAGAAGATAGACATAATAATGAATTTTTCGAAGCCGGTCATCCCGCAGCGCTCCCCGGAGCGCCTGGCGGCCGTGCTTTCCGAAGTCCTGAACGGGCTCCGCTCTTCCGGCCGCCTCGAGAACATAAAGGTGAGCGTCAAGGGGGGGGAGAAGCTTAAGCCCGTCAATCTGGACAGGGTGCGTTTCGCCTCCGCGGTGGAGCAGCTGCTCCTCAACGCCGTGGAGGCCATGCCCGACGGGGGCGACCTCTCGGTGCTCCTGGCCGGCGGCGACGGCAGGCAGCGCCTTGAAGTAGCCGATACGGGGGCCGGCGTAGAAAAGAAGAACCTGGCCGCCGTTTTCCACCCTTTCTTTACCACGCGGCCCGGCAAGATGGGGCTGGGCCTTACCCTCGCCCGCAACGTGGCCAGGGCGCACGGCGGCACGCTGGAACTTTTGAACGATCCGGACAAGGGCGCCAGGGCGGTGCTGGAAGTGCCCGAAGCCTGAGGAAATTTATGTCACGTATCCTGATAGTGGACGACGAACCGGACATGCGCCTTGCGGTGCGCAATGTCCTGAAGCTGCGCGGCTATGAGATCTCCGAGGCCGGCGACGGCCCTTCGGCCCTTGAGATGGCCAGGGAAAACCGCCCCGACCTGGTCCTGCTGGACATGCGCCTGCCGGGGATGGACGGTATCGAGGTGCTGGAAGGCCTTAAAAAAATTGACGCTACGGTCCCGGTGGTGATGATAACCGGCTACGGCCATATACAGTCGGCCGTGGACGTTATGAAGCTTGGCGCAAGCGAATACCTGCAGAAGCCCTTCGAGAACGCGCAGCTCGTGGAGACCGTAAAGAGATTTATACAAAGCCCGGTCAAACGGCGCGGCCCCGCCGAAGACTCCGGCGGCGGCGTCGCCGTAGCCGTAAAGGTCCAGGCTCCCGCGCGGCAGCCCGCGCTCCAGCCGGCCGCTTCGGTCCAGGCTCCCGCGCCCGCCGCCGTCCAGCCTGCCCCGGCCGCCCGGCGCGGCCGTAACCCGGTCTACGTCCTGGCCGCTTCGCTGGCCCTCCTCCTGGCCGGCGTCGGCGTCTACCGGCAGGTGCGGGCCAATTCCGCCGGCTACTACCGCGAATACCCCGGCGTCGCGGCCAACATCTCTTCCCTGGTCTGGGCCGACGGGAAACTTTTCGCGGGCGACTGGCTCGCCCAGTCGGTTTACCTTTATTCGGCGGACAAGGGCGGGCTGCGCCTGGAGGAAACTTTCCCGCTCGAGAAAACCCACATCAGCGGCCTGGCCGCCGCCGGCGACACGCTCTATATAGCCGACTCCTGGAAAAAGACCATCGAGGCCAGGAGGATCGCCCCCGGGCTGCCGCTCCTCAAAAGCTTCCCGGCCCCCGGCAAGGTAAGCGCGCTGTTCTATGACGGGGAATATCTCTGGACCTGCGACAGCGAGGGGAACGCGGTGCTGCGCCGGCCCGATTCGGAGCTGACCCCGTCGGTCTCCTTCAAGCTCCCGGAGAAGCCCGACCAGATCTTCAAGGACAAGGACTACCTGTGGACGGCGGTCTCCTCCACCGGGAAGATCTACCGCCACAAGCTGGACGACAGCCTTACGCCCGACGGGGTGTTCACGCTTAAGACCCGGAGGGAAAGCGCCCCGCTTTCGGCTTTCGCCTGGCGCGGCGAAAGGCTATGGCTGGCAAGGGACGGCCTCGGCGTCATTTTCGAGGCCGGAAGCGCCGAGCTGATAAAGGAATAGGGAAAAGCTTTATAGAAGGGAAGCAAAAAAGAACCCCGCCGAAGCGGGGTTCTTTTTTGCGCTGCAGACTGACAGCTTTAACAGCGGCTGTCCGCTGTATTTAGTCTATCAGCTCGTTCAGGATCGCGGACGGGTTGGCCATCTTGACCTGCGCGGCTTCGGGCACGTTGCACGTAAGGGCGTAGTTTCCGTAGCGGGCCGCCACGCTCGAATTGGTGGTGTGGCGGGTGACGGTGAGCTGGTAGCAGGGGCCGCTGGAGCAGTTTCCAATGGCGGGTGGCGCCACGGTGTAGAACTTGGTGGTGATACCGCTGGCGCTCATGCCTTGGTACATGATGTCGAGCTGGGTGAGGTCGCCGGTGTACGTGCCTCCGCGCGCCAGGTACCTTTCCTCAGCTGACTTAATGGAAGATATTACCGACATGGCTTCCGCCACGCGCGCCTTCTCTACGACTTTAAAGTATTGCGGTATGGCTATGGAAGCCAGGATACCAATGATGAGCACGACCACGAGCAGCTCTATCAGCGTGAAACCTTTTTTATTATTTTTCATAATTTATGACCCCTCTTTTCCTTTAACCGATTTAACCTGCCTAAGGAGATTATAACATACAAAATAGTGCCGCTGTGTGGATAGCTTGTGAGTTTCTTGTGAAGATTCAATCGGGGTAGTCCCATTTATACCCGAGGCCTTCCACGGTAAGCAGGTGTTCCTGCATCTTACCCAGGCTCTTGCGGATGTTCTTTATGTGGGTATCGATCACGCGGCTGGTGTTCACATAGGGCCTTCCCCAGACCCTTTCCATCAGGAACTGGCGGGTCATTACCCGGCCGCTTTTTTTTACGAGCAGGTAGAGGATCTCGAATTCCTTCGGCGAGAGGTCCAGCCGGCGGCCGGAGATCATGGCCTCGTGCCTCGGGCAGTTTATAGAAAGCTGCCCCGAGGAAATATTCTCCTCAGCGCCGTCCCGCTCTTCCGCGGAGAGGCTGCGGCGGATAAGGGCCTTGACCCGGGCCACGAACTCGGCCGGGCTGAAGGGCTTGGTCATGTAATCGTCGCCGCCGAGCTCCAGTCCCAGCACCTTGTTCAGCTCGCTCCTGTCCGTGGTCAGGAAGATTATCGGCACCAGCCTGGCGGGACTTTCCGAGGACCGTATCTGCCTGCAGAAATCCAGGCCGCTCATCCCGGGCAGCCTGAGGTCCACCACCATCAGGTCGGGGGTGAACTTCGCCACCGTCTCGAGGGCCTGCTCCGCGGAGGTGCAGGTGAGCACGCCGAAGTTCTCCAGCTCCAGGCGCTCCTTGACCGCTTTCAGGAGCGACAGTTCGTCGTCGATAACAAGTATGGTCTGTTTGACCGCCATAAAGGACGTCCCCTCAGGAGGGCAGGAAAATGGAGAAGGTGTTGCCGCCCGCGCCGCTCTCCGCCTCTATCCTGCCGCCATGCAGCTCTATCAGGTATTTGGCTATGAAAAGCCCGAGGCCGGTGCCCTGCCTCGCGGACGGGTATTCCCGCCTGCCCGAGCTGATCCTGTAAAACTTGCTGAAAATATTCGTAAGCTCGTGGGCAGGTATCGGGGCGCCGGTGTCGCAGACGCGCACTTTCTGCCAGCCCGGCAGGGTCTCGATGAAAACGCTGACCGAGCCGGAGTCGGTGAACTTGACGGCGTTGCCTATGACGTTGGCCAGGACCTGGTAAAGCCGGTCCTGGTCGCCGCGGACGTCGGGGATTTCCCCGGCCACGATGAATTCCAGCTTGAGGCCTTTCTGCGCGGCGTAGGTCCTGAACGCGCGCACCGCCCGGTCCACCAGGTTCTCGAGGTTCATCGGTTTCAGGTCCAGCGTCAGCTTGCCGGACTCGATCCTGGAAACTTCCAGCATCGAGTCTATGAACCGTTTCAGGCGCTGGGAATGCTCGTTTATCGAGAACACCTGTTCCGGGATCCTGGCGGAGTCGCGTTTTTCCGCCAGCTTTAAAATTATATCCGAGCAGAGCTCGATGCCGGTTACCGGGGAGCGCAGGTCGTGGGTGATGCTGGAGACGAAATCCCTTTTCATCTCGTCGTATTCCTTGAGCTTGTCGGCCATCTTGTTGAATTCGGCGGCCAGCCCTCCCAGCTCGTCTTTGGAGGCGATCGGGACCCTGTGGTCGAGCTGGCCCGAGCCGATGATGCGGGCCGCCTCTTCTATGGTCTGGATCGGGCCGGCTATGACCCGGGTTATTATCAGGGTGCCCGCGCAGCCTATGGCGAAAGCGATGGAGAGGATTATGAAAAAGCTGGCCGACGACTGCCGCAGGGAGGAATCCATTTCCTGGTAGATCAGCTGGGTCGAAAAGTCCACGCGCGCGGTGATCTCGCCGGTCCTGCCCCTGGCTCGGAACGACGCCTTCAGGATCTCGACCCCGTTGTCGCTGCAGGTTTCCCACGTGCCGGTGTTCGGCGGGGAAAAGTTCTTGAAATAGTAGCGGAACGGGGGAGGGTAAGGGCTGTAGTAGCGGTCTTCCATGAAAACCCGGCCGTCCGGCCCGCTGCACGAAACCTTGATGATCTCCGGGGCTTTAAGGAATTCCTTGAAATATTTATACGCGGAGGATTTGTCCGGGGTGCGGTACATCTCCTTGCACACCTCCGACATCGAGAGCAGGATCTGCAGGTTTTTCCGCTGGCTGTTGGCGGAGATCGAGGACCATTCGTTATGCTGGAACAGGAAGGCGGTTACCGCCGAGATCGCTGTCAGGAGTGTAAGGATGAAGAGGATGAGTTTAGTGCGTATACTCATGAAAAAATGCGCCCGGCGCGATTCGAACGCGCGGCCACTCGCTTAAAAGGCGAATGCTCTACCCCTGAGCTACGGGCGCTTATCTTTCCAGTGACCGAGTTCCAATTATACATATTTTTCGCCGGCGAGCAAAATCAGCGCAGTTCCGCGGCCGCGTTTTCCGCCGCCCTCCGCGCGATCCGGGCCGCCGGAACGGCATAGCCGCCGGCGCGCGGCGGGCGCAGTTTTGCCAACGCGCGAAATTAGGGCTATAATATACCGCATGGCGGCAAAGAAAAAATACAGGGTGACGGTGCGGGCCAAGGTCCGCAACCAGCTGCTCAGGCGCGGAGGAGCCGCTGCCGGCGTGGCGCTGGGCGTGCTGTTCGCGTCCTGGGTCTTCGGGGCCGGCATAAAAGCTTCCCGCCAGTTCCTCGAAAGCAGGGTTTTTTCCTTTAGGCCCGGCTCTTTTGAGATAAACTGCCCCTCGCCGGAGGTGGCCGCTTCGCTGAAAGAGCTCGCCGACAGAGCGGTAAAGTCCCGGCTCAGCTCCGGGCGCTGCGCGGAGCTGGAGCGCGAAGTGAAAAGCCGCCATCCCGGCCTGGCTTCGGTAAAAGTTTCCCGGAATTTCCTGACCGGCAAGGCCGGGCTGACCGCCGTGCCCGAAGAAGTGGTTTCCGCGGTGCTCGCCGACGGGGCGACCGTCTATCTCGGGACGACCGGAAGGCTGATGCCCGAAAACCTTTCAGGGTTCGCCGCCGGCCCCTTCGCCGTGGAACTCGCGGGCGCGCCCCGCGAAGCCCCCGGGTTCGCGGCCTTCCTTTCCGGCCTTAAACCTCTCGCCGGCCTTTTCTATTCCGCGCCGCTGGCGCTTTACTGCGACGGGAGTTCCTGGGATTGCCGCCTCAAGCTGGAAGACGGGACGACCGTGCTCTGGGGGAAATTTGAATTCACACGGCTAAAAGTATTAAGATTGAATGAAGTCATGCGAGACGCCTCCCGGAAGACGGCCGGCCCGCTGCGCGCGGACCTGCGGTCCTTCAGCGAAGGAAAAATTTTCGTTTCCGCAGTAAAACAGACAGTTACGCCTAAAAAGCCGGCCCGCGCCGGCGCCTTTTAAAGAAACGTTTTATATCGGCTTTTGGAGCATCATATGGCAAAATCTGAAATAATAGCCGGGCTTGACATGGGCTCGAGCCGGGTGACCTGCGTGATAGCCGAGCGCGACGACGAGCATAATAAAATACGGGTGCTGGCCGGCGCGTCCGTCCCCTGCAAGGGCCTCAAGGGCGGGGTGGTGGTGAACATCGAGGAGACCGCCCGGGCCATCGAGCACGTGATGGACGCGGCCGAGAGCAAGGCCAACGAGGTCGTCGGCGAGGTCTACCTCGGCGTGCGCGGCGCGCATATCCAGGCTTTCGACAGCAAGGGCGGCTACAATATCGCCCGCACCGACAAGGAGATCACCGGCGAGGACGTCGCCAACGTGATCGAGAACGCCAAGACTTTCCAGCTGTCCCCGGACCGCGAGATCATGCACGTGATCCCCCAGGGCTTTTCCCTGGACCGCCAGCGCGGCGTCCCGAACCCCATCGGCATGGAGGGCGCGCTGCTCGAGGTCGGCGTCCACATCATAACCGCTTCCAGCCCCGCCATAAACAACCTGGTCAAGTCCGTCTCGAAGGGCGGCTTCAGGGTGGTCGCGCCTATTTACACCCTGCTCGCCGTCGGCGAGCTCATAGTCTCCGAAGAGGAAAAAGAACTGGGCTGCATCCTGATCGACGCCGGCGGGCAGACCACCTCGATAGGCATCTATTCCGAGGGCGGCATACATTTTTCCAAAGAGATCAGCATGGGCGGCGACAGCATTACCCGCGACATAGCCTACGGCCTGGGCACTACCATCGCCGCCGCGCAGGAGATAAAGGAAAAGCACGGCGCGGTGATCTCCAAGATCCTCGAGGACGACAAGCCGATAACCATCACCAAGCTGGACGGCCGCACCAAGAAAGAAGTGAAGCCGCGCGAACTGCTTGAATTCATCCAGCCGCGCGCCGAGGAAATTTTCGACAAGATAAACCAGGCGGTGCAGTCCTCCAACTACGCCGACCTGCCCGGCGGGGCCATCCTTACCGGCGGCGCCGCCCTCCTGCGCGGCATGCCCGAGGCGGCGGAGGTCATGCTTGACCTGAGCCAGTCGAGGCTGGGCCTCCCGGCGCAGGAAATACTGCAGTGCCCCGAGGAATACATGACGCAGGCCTACGTCGGGGCCGTGGCGCTGGTGTGCTACCCGCACCTGAAGACCTGGAATACCGACGTGCCCGGCCCGGCGCGGAGCGGTTCGGTCGAGAAGAAGCTCTGGCGCTGGTTCAAGGACCTCTTTTAATGTCTGAAAACAGGATAAGGTACAACGACCTGAACGACCGCGAGGCCGTGATAAAGGTCATCGGCGTGGGCGGCGGCGGCGGCAACGCCGTGAACCGCATGGTCGAGGCCGAGATACGCCTCGTCGATTTCGTGGCGGTCAATACCGACGCCCAGGACCTGCGCCGCAGCAAGGCCCCGAACCGCATCCAGATCGGGGAAACGCTCACCAAGGGGCTGGGAGTGGGCGGCGACCCGGCGAAGGGAGCCGCGGCCGCCCTCGAGTCCGCCGACCTGATCAAGGAAGCCGTGGCCGACGCCGACCTGCTTTTCGTGACCGCCGGGATGGGCGGGGGCACCGGGACCGGGGCCGCGCCTGTCGTCGCCCGCATGGCCAAGGAAACCAATCCCAACGCGCTCCTTATAGGCGTAGTGACCAGGCCTTTCGGTTTCGAGGGCAAAGCCCGCTCCGAGCAGGCCCAGGCCGGCATTCACGAGCTGCGCACGCACGCCGACTGCCTGCTGGTCATCCCCAACGACCGCATCCTTTCCGAAGTAGGCCGCAACACCACCAGCGAGGAGGCCTACCGCAAGGCCGACGACGTGCTGCGCCAGGCCATCCAGGGCATCTCCGACGTGATCACCTGCGCCGGTTCCGTCAACGTGGACTTCCAGGACGTGCGCCGGATCATGACCAAGTCGGGCGAGGCCCTGATAGGCATAGGCCGCGCCTCCGGCCCGGAGCGCCACATCGACGCGGCCAAGGAAGCTATCCACTCGCCCATGCTGGAGAGCGCCGTGATCGACGGCGCCAAGGGCATCCTGGTCAACTTCACCGCTTCCCGCTCCATCCTGATGGTGGAGATCCACGACGCGATGGAATACATCTGCATGCACGCCAACCCCGACGTTTTCATAAAGTACGGGCAGGCTTTCGACGACACCCTCGGGGACGAGCTGAAAATAACCGTGATAGCCACCGGCTTCGCCGCCAAGCGGACCGGCCTTACCGCGGGCGAGTTCGGGCGCCGCCGCGGCCTCGACCGCGGGCGGTCGCGGCACGGCGACGACGATACCGTCCACCTCGCTCCTCCGCCGCTGCCCGGGGCGGAAGACCTGGATAAACCTGCCTACCTGCGGCGGCCCACCGGCGCGCGGAGGCTCAAATAGCGGCGCGGCGCGCGGCGGCGGAATAGGGGAAATATTTAATGGCTATAAATTTGAACCTTCTTCTGAAAGTGATGGTGCAGAACAAGGCCTCCGACACCCACATAAGGGGCGACTCGCAGGTCTTCCTGCGGATCAACGGGCACATCACCCCGATAAATTCCTCCAACATGACCGAGAAGGAAGTGGAGGACCTCGTCTTCCCCCTGTTCACCCCGCGCCTGAAAAAGATCTTCGAGGAGAAGCACGAAGTCGACTTCTCCCACGAGGGCGGCGAGCTGGGCCGCTTCCGGTTCAACGTTTTCACCCATAAGGGCAAGATGGGCGTGGCGATACGGCACATCCCGCTGAAGATCCCGACTTTCGAAGAGCTGCGCCTGCCGATCGATTCCATCAAGAAGATCCTGACCAACGAGCGCGGCCTCATCCTCGTGACCGGGATCACCGGCTCGGGCAAGACCTCCACGCTGGCCGCCATGATCGAGTACCTTAACGCCACCTGGGACGCGCACATCATCACCGTCGAGGACCCGATAGAATTTTCTTTCACCGAGAAGAAGTGCATCATCAGCCAGCGCGAGCTGGGCTCCGACACCACTTCTTTCGTGGACGCGCTGCGCGCCGCGATGCGGCAGGACCCGGACATCATCCTGGTGGGCGAGATGCGCGACCTGGAGACCACGCAGGCGGCCATCACCGCCGCCGAGACCGGCCATTTGGTGTTCGGCACCCTGCACACGATGAACGCCGTGCAGACCGTCTCCCGCGTCATAGACCTGTTCCCGCCGCACCAGCAGGCGCAGGTGCGCATGCAGCTTTCGGAAAGCCTGCGCGGCATAATTTCCCAGCGCCTGCTGACCTGCACCAAGGGCGGCCGGCTGCCGGCGGTGGAGATCATGGTCAACACGCCCCACATCAAGAAGATGATCGCCGAGAACACCATCGACGCCATAACGGGCGCCATCGCCAAGGGCGGCTTTTACGGGATGCAGACCTTCAACCAGTCGCTGGTGAAGATGCACAAGGACGGGATGGCCAAGCTCGAGGATATCCTGCAGGCGGCCTCCAATCCCGACGACGTGCTGCTTGCCATAAAGGGAATAGAGCAGGAGATAGACGGGAAGCACTGATTTTATTTTTCCGCCATAAGGAAGGTACCTATGTTCGCTGAAGGCTATATCGGCATCGCGGGGATCATCGGCGTGGGCAAGTCCACGCTCACCATGGAGCTGGCCAAGGCGCTTAACTTCGAGCCGGTGCTCGAGGAGGTCGGCGGGAACCCTTACCTCGAGAGCTTTTACGGCGACATGAAGCAGTTCGGCACCATCATGCAGATCTGGCTGCTCAACCACCGCTTCCGCCAGCACCGCGAATTCGTGTCGCGCATCAGCCTCGGCAAGATCCGCGGCGTGGTCCAGGACCGGACCATCTGGGAGGACACCATCTTCGCGCGCATGCTGAACCGCCACCCGGACAAGATAATTTCCGACATGGACTATAACACTTACCTCGACCTGTTCGACAACATGGTCCTGCGCGAGATGGTGTTCCCGCAGCTGATGATCTTCCTCGACTGCAGCGTCGAGACCTCCATAGCCCGCATAAAATCCCGCGGCCGGAACATGGAAAAGAGCATCGACCCCTCGTACCTCAAGAGCCTGCAGGAGAATTATTACGAGTTTATCGAGGAGATGGAGGACGCCGGCGTGCGCATCCTCCGCCTGAACTGGGAGAGCTACCAGCCGATCAGCGAAGTGGCGCGCCTGGTGCACGAATATTCCCTGAAGCCCTCCGCTTTCACCAAGTGGGTGCGGCCGCTGCGCAAGATGGGCATGGACAACAAGGCCAACCTGCCGAACAAGGTGGCCGTCGGTTAATGCGCCCGAACGGGATCATTATAGCCATAGACGGCCCGGCGGGAGTGGGCAAGTCCACCGTCGGCAAGCTGGTGGCCGGCCGCCTGGGCTACAGCTTTATAAGCACCGGCAAAATGTACCGGGCCCTGGCCTGGAAAGCGCTCGAGTCGGGCCTAAGCCTCGAGGACGACGAAAAGCTGGTGGCGCTGGCCGGCGCGGTCAAATGGGAGTTCCCCAGGGGCTCCGGCCCCGAGGCCGACGTGTCCCTCGACGGACGCAGGCTGGACCTGGAGCTCTCCGAGGAGCGCGTCAGCAAAGCTTCTTCGGGCATAGCGAGGCTGGCCGGCGTGCGGCTGTTCATGCTCGGCATGCAGCGCGAAGCCGGCGTCTCGGGCGGCGTGGTGATGGAGGGGCGCGACATCGGCACCAACGTCTTCCCCGACGCCGAGCTTAAAGTCTACCTCGACGCCTCGCCCGAGGCGCGCGCCGAGCGGCGCTCGGGCCAGCTGCGGGCGCAGGGCCTCGAAGCCGACTACGCCACGATCCTGGATTTTATAATCAAGCGCGACGCGCAGGACTCCGGCCGCGTAAATAACCCTCTCAGGAAAGCCGAAGACGCGCACTATATGGATTCCACCGCCATGCCCCGGGACAGGGTCGTGGACGCTATCGTCGAGCTGTATAAAGTATCTCATCCCGGCTAGGAGCGTGTCCGACATAAGGCTTTCATGGCGAAATTGACGGTTTTGAGGCCGAGCCGCAGCGCTGCGAAACGAGCACCCTCGACGGAGGTTGTAAGTTGAGCGGCGCAATGGCGCAGGCAAAAAGCGGCAATTGCAGCCGAAATTGCTTATGTCGGACAGGCTCCTAGGAGCCGCGTAAGCCGCCGGGCCGGAAGCTGCGGGGACCGGCCGAATTTAAATGCCAACCGAGCCACACAAAGAAAGACCGCTCTCGCTGCTCCTGTTCTACGCCTTTTGCCGGGTTTTTTTCAGGCTGTTCAATTCCCTGGAAGTGAAAGGCCTTGAGAGGGTCCCGGCCTCGGGCCCGCTCATAGTCGCCTGCAACCACCTTTCCAACTCCGATCCTCCCGCGCTGACCTCTTCCCTGGCGCTGGTGCGCCTGCCCAACGTGATAGCCAAGAAAGAGCTGTTCTCCTATTGGCCGGTGGGCCCGATACTGAAGAGCTGGGGGGCGATCCCCGTAGACCGCGCCCGGGAGGGGGGGGACCTGGGGGCGCTGCGCGGCTGCCTTGCGGCGCTTAAAAAGGGCGGCTGCCTTATCATCTTCCCCGAAGGCACCCGCGCCCTCGGCCGCAAGATTACGCCCAAGCCGGGGGTGTCCCTCATGGCGCATAAATCCGGGGCGCCGGTGCTGACGGCGCGCATTTTCAACAGCGATAATTTCTCAAAATTAGGTAAAATAACTATTAAGTACGGTACGCTCAGGACCTTCGAGCCCCCGGCCGACGGAGACCTGAAGGCGGCCTACGCCAGATTTTCAGAAGCATTGATGTCCGATATCTTTTCGATCAAAGAGGAGTAGCTCCCCATGGAAACCAACCAGACCCCCCAAGCGGAAGAGCAGGAGAACGCCAACAAGGAAACGGCGCCCGGAGCCGACGAAGAGCTCTCGATGGCCGACCTCCTGAAGGGGGAGGCCCAGGTCTCCGAAAAAGTCCATTCCCGCGGCGTGGTCACGGTGAGGGTGGTGCAGGTCACCGCCGAGCTCGTGCTCGTGGACATCGGCGAGAAAAAAGAGGGAGCCATCCCGCTGGCGGATTTCCAGGACGAGAAAACCCCCGTCACCGGCGACGAGGTGCAGGCCGTGCTCGAGAAGAAGGGCGGGGAAGGCCGCTACACCATGCTGTCCCACCGCCGCGCCCGCGAGAAGGCGGCCTGGGAAATGACCAAGAAAATGTTCGAGGCCAAGGAGCGCGTGAAGGGCAAGGTCACCGAGATAGTCAAGGGCGGCTATATCGTGGACATTTCCGGGATGCGCGCCTTCATGCCTCTTTCCCTTTCCGAGCTCGGCGGCGCGCACAAGCACTACCTGCCGCCCAACGCCAAGGTCAAGTTTTACATCACGGACTTCAACGAGAGGGACCGCAAGGTCGTCGTCTCCCGCCGGCAGGTGCTGGAGGAGGACGAGAAAGCGCGCCGCGGCGAGGTTCTGTCCGAGGTCGCCCCCGGCGGCATCGTGCGCGGCGTGGTCTCCAAGATCACCGAGGAGGGCCTGCTGGTCCGCTTCCAGGGCATAGAGGGCCTGGTGCGCCCCGAGGACGTCGCCTGGAGGAACCAGGCGGAAGCCATGAAGTCCTACAAGCGCGGCCAGCGCGTGAAGTGCAAGATCCTCGCCGTGGACAAGGCCGGGGAAAAGCTGGCCTTCGGCCTGAAGCAGCTTATGCCCAACCCCGTGGACATGCTCAAGCGCAAATTCGCCCGCTTCGCCCGCGTCAAGGGCAAGGTCGTCTCCGTGGCGCCCGAGGGCGCGGTCGTCAAGATCGGCGAGCAGACCGAGGGCTGGGTCTCCGCCGAGGATTACGGCGCCGAGGGCGCGCCCAAGGAAGGGCAGGAGCTCGCCGGCATCGTCGTCGCCATAAATTCCACCGATTTCCGCCTGGTGCTTTCCGTGAAGCGCGCCGAGGAGATGGATGACCGCAAGCGCATGGCGCAGTACCTGAAGGGTTCTCCCACGCTGACCCTCGGTCAGATCCTGCTGGAGAACTCGGAGGATGAAGGTGAGCTATGAGTCCCGTTCCGCGCAAAAAGGAGCGGAACAGAACGGCTCTTCCTCTATGCCGGTATCAGGAGACCAGCGCGGCCGCTTAAAGCACGCCCTCAAAAAACTAATTCACTCTTACGGAGCGCCGCTGGGCATGTTCTTGTTTTTCGTGCTCGCGGCGCTCTATATTTTTATGGGCCGCTCCGGCGGTCCCGCTCCCGAGTTCCCGCGCGCCCCGGCGGAATTCATGCAGGCGGCCCGCGCCGAGCGCAGGCTGGCGGAGCTGGGCAAGGTCCTGGAGAATAACCCCGAGGACATAAAAGCGCTGGCCGAGTCCGGCAGGCTCAAGTACCAGCTGGGCCAGCCGCGCTACATAGAGGCCATCGCCGACCTCGAGCGGGCGCGCAAGCTCGGCCTGGCGGACGCGCGCTCTTTCTACTATCTGGGCAGCATGTACCAGGCCTTGGGCCTCTACGATTTCTCCGCGCAGGAATACCGCAAGTTCCTGAATAATTTCCCCGAAGACGCCGAGGTAAGAATGCTCCTGGCCAAGCTCTGCTACGCCGCCGGCGACTATCCCGGCGCCGTCCGCGAGTTCGAGAAACTTGTCGCCGACGGCGGCCGCGATCCCGTGATGCTGGAGAACCTGGCTTTTTCGCGCTGGAAGAACGGGCAGGATTATTCCTCGACCCTCTCCGACCTGCGCGCGCGGGGCGCCGCCGGGGCTTTCCTGGCCGACTACGCCGAGGGGCGGATTAAATACGAGCTTAAGCAATATCCCGCCGCCCAGGCGCTGCTTAAAAAAGCCGTGGAGGAGGTCCCGGACGCCGGGACTTTCGCGGACCAGGCCGCCCTGCTCTGGATGGCCGGGGATTCGGCCGGCAGGAACGGCGACGCCCAGGCCGCCATCATTTATTTGCAGGAACTGCTGAAGGCCAGCCCCGGGCATGAAGAGGGCCGGCTCCTGCTCGCCAAGCTGGAGAAGGCCCGCGCCGCCGCGGAAAAAGCCCGCGCCGCCGCCGAGAAGGCCGCTAAAGCGCAAAGCGCCAGGAAGAAGAAGTGAAATCCGGCAATGCGAATTCAGAATAATTTCAGATCTTTCCCCCGCGCCGTCCTGCTGGCCTGGGCCTGCCTCTTCTCCGCGCTCGCGCTTTCCGCGCAGGAGAATAAAGTCATTGTAAAAGACTTCGCGTGGAAGATCTTCGCGACCGAACATTTCGACATCCACTATTATCCCGCCTCCGAGCCCCTGGTGGCCTACGCCTCCGGCGTGCTCGAGGCCGCCTACCGGCGCGAGGCCGCGGACCTGAACCCGGAGCTCGCCAAGCGCATCCCCTTCTTCCTCTACGCTACCCAGAACGATATGCAGCAGTCCGGCATCGCCGACGTCTCCGACGGCGTGGGCGGCCTTACCGAGCCTTTTAAAGACCGCTTCATGGTCTGGTCCGACGGCTCGCGGGGCTGGCTCAAGGACGTCATCGAGCACGAATTCGCCCACGAGGCGCAGTTCAGCGTGCTGATAGACGGCTTCTGGAAAAGCGCCCGCATACTTAAAACCTATATCTACCCGCTGTGGATGATGGAGGGCATCGCGGAATACGAGACGGGCCTGAGCGACTACGCGGTGGAGAAACTGTACGTGCGCGACGCCGTGCTTTCCGGCGGGCTGATCCCGCTCAGCCGCCTCAACCAGTTCGGGCACCTCAAGCCGCACCAGGTCACGCTGGGCTATAAGACCGGCGCGCAGGCCATCCGTTTCCTCGCCGAGCAGTACGGGGCGGACAAGCCCGCTAAAATGCTGGACCTGTTCCGCACGCGCTACGAGGCCGGCTCCGTGCTCCTGCCGCTCATAGGCACGGACCTCGACGGGTTCGAGGCGAAATTCAAGGAATACCTGGAATTCAAATACCTGGCCGAGGCCAGGAACGAAAGGCTGCAGGAGGCGGAATTTTACGGCGTGAAGATCACCCGCGGTTCCGAGAATATCCCCGAGTTCAGCGTCAGCCCCGCTCCCTCCCCGGACGGGAAAAAAGTGGCGTTCCTGTCCACGCGGGCCGGGCATCCGCCCGAAGTGCTCGTAAAGGACCTCGAAAGCGGCAAGGAAAAAAGGCTGACGGCCCTCTCGGCCGGCGCGGAGAACATCCCCTACGGGCGCTTCACCAAGCCGCTGCGGAGCCTCTCCTGGTCCCCCGACGGCAGGTTCCTGGCCTTCTCCGGGCAGAAGAACCACCGCGAGTATCTTTACCTGTACGAGCCCGCTTCCGGCAAAGTGGTCCGCGCCTCGGTCGCGGGGCTGACGGAAATGCGCCAGCCCGCCTTTTCCCCGGACGGCAGGCGCCTGGTCTTCGTGGGCATGAAAGGCGCTTTTAACGATCTATACGAAGTCCCGGTCGACCTGCTCGCGGCCGGGGGGGAGCTCCCTTTCTCCGCCGCGGCGCGGCTGACGGACAGCGAGCAGGACGAAGCTTCCCCCGCCTATTCCCCCGACGGGGAAACCCTCGCCTATTCGTGCGAGATAGAAACTTCGAGCGGCCCGGCCCGGGCCCTGTGCGAACTGCGGCGCGGCGGGACGCCCGTGGAGCATCCCCTCGCCGGCGGCAGCGCGTACGATCCCGTCTTTTCCGCCGACGGCTCCGGGATCTATTTTATCTCCGACGCCGGCGACGATTTCGAGCTTTATCTCCGGGACCGGGCTTCCGGGGCCGTTTCCCGGCTTACGCGCAGCCTGGGCGGCATTTTCACCCCGGCGGTTTCAAGGGATAAGGTTTATTTTTCCGCGTTCAGGCGCGGCGGCATGGACGTGTACGCCGGCTCCCCGGAAAAGTTCCTGTATGAAAAGCAGGCGGGGCCGGAGCCCGGGGCGCCCGGGTCTTTCGCCGTCAAGCCTTCCAGCGGCGCCTTCCTCCCTTACCGGTTCAAAGCGTCGACCGATCTGTTCTTTCCCGCCTTCCTTTTTTCTTCTCCCGGCGGGCTTTTCTGGATGAACTACTGGCAGGCCTCCGACATGCTGGGCCGCCATAACCTGGGCTTTTACCTTAATTATAATTCCGGCTCCGATTACCTCACCCTCCAGGCTAACTATTCCTATGTCCGTTGGCGCATGCCGCTGTTCCTGCAGACGAG
The DNA here is from genome assembly GCA_021811315.1 of bacterium. GTDB lineage: Bacteria > Elusimicrobiota > Elusimicrobia > Elusimicrobiales > UBA9959 > UBA9959. The sequence goes on along the minus strand of JAJZPF010000029.1, from coordinate 10,246 downwards.
CATGCTCACCTATAACGGGGCGCTCAATTCCGCCCGCCTCGAATACGATAAGCGCTACTCCAGGAACGCCGTCGGGACCGCCTGGCCCTTCGACCGGTATAACCGCGTCGAAGCCTTCGCCGTGTCGAAGGACGAGACCGATAAGTATAAAGACATAAACTTTACCGAGAGGCTCCGCACCAGGGCCGTGCAGGCAGCCTATGTGCGCGATACTGTCGGCGGCCTTTACCTGACCGCGGTAAGGGGTTCCCGTACCGAGCTTTCCTGGCTCGGGGCGGGCGAGAAGGCGGGCGGGAACCTTAAATACGACGTCTATACGCTGCAGTACCTTAAATACTTCCCGCTCTCCAAGCGTTCCGCCTTCGTGAACCGCTTCGTGGCGGGCCGCAGCACCGGGCGCGACAAGCGGGCTTTCGACTTCGGCGGCCTGGGGGGCGTGCGCGGCTTTTCCGGCTCCTCCTCCATGAACGAAAAACCCGGGGTCTTCATGAATAACGCCGAGCTCCGGGTTCCGCTGATCAGGGATATGAACTACTACATGTGGTACATGTTCCCGGATTTTTATTTCAAGTCCATCTATGCCAAGCTGTTCGTAGATTCCGCCTACGGCTGGGACGACGGGAGGGAACTGCGGGATTTCGGGCTTTCAAAAGTCAGGGGGGCGGTAGGGGCCGGGATCAACGTCCACACCTTCATCCTGCAGACTTTCCAGCTGGTCCTCAGCTTCGATTACGCCGTGCGCACCTCGGACGGAGGGAAGATCTTCTATTTCTACCTGGGCCCCCTCTTCTGAGGGGGACGGGCGCGCTCAAGGGCGCTTTTAAATAAATCGCCGGAGCGGTTCAAGCGTATGGTAATCTATAGGGGGAATATACTAAAATTATGATTATGAAGAACACGAAAATGATGTCCTTGTTTATCGCTTTATTCCTTGCGCCCGCGCTTCCGCTGTGCGCGCAGACCGCCGCCGCTAAAACGGCGAAACCCGCCGCCAAGCCGGCGGTTAAAAAGGCGGCCGCCAAGCCCGCCCCCAAGCCCGCCCCCAAGCCCGCCGCCAAGCCGGCCGCGGCCGCCGTTTCCACCTCCGCCCCCGTGCAGCAGACCAAGGCCGCCCAGCCCGAGGCCGCCAAACCGGCTCCCGCCGCCGACCCACTCGCCGCGGCGCTGGAAAAGATCAAGTCGACCGATCCCGTGGCGCGCCGCGAGGCCGCCGATTACCTGGGCCAGTCCAGGAACGCGAACGGCGCCCCGGCCCTGCTTTCCGCGCTGAACGACGACTCTCCCCGCGTGCGCCAGGCCGCCGCGGACGCGCTGGGCATGCTGACCTGGCGCCCGGCTTCGCCCAGGCTTTCCGAAATGCTTATAAAGGACGCCGACGCCAGCGTGCGGCAGCAGGCGGCTATTTCCCTTTCCTACCTCATGGACCAGGCCTCGGCGCCCGCCCTGGTGAAAGCGCTTAAAGACGCCTCCCCCGCCGTGCGCTACGCGGCGCTGCATACTTTATCGGTGATGAAATACGCCCCGGCGGAGGCCGAGATAATCGCCCTGCTTCCGTCGGAGGACGCGAATATGCGCCGCGGCGCTATCGCCGCGCTCGGGCAGCTGCAGTCCAGGAAGGCGGCCGGCGCCCTGGCCGCCGCCCTGAAGGACCCGGACCAGTATGTCAGGCTCGAAGCGGTGAAAGCGCTCGGCAGCGTGGGCGATACCGCCGTCTCGGGCGAGCTGGTCAAATTGCTTGCGCCCGCCGAGCAGCCGCAGGTGAGGATAGAAGCCGCGTATTCGCTGGCGAAAATGCAGATGAACGACGGGCTGCTCACCGCCTACGAGTTCGCCAAATCTCCCGACCTCAGTCTTAAGAGCCAGGCGCTGAACGTTATCGCCGCGGTAGGCGACGACAAGAGCCTCCAGTTCATAAACGAGATCTACGCCGCGGAACAGGACCCCGCCAGCAAAAGCATGCTCGACTTCGCGCGCCAGCGCCTGATGCTCAGGCAAAAGACCCAGCAGAAATAAGCTGCCGGGCGGGCAGTAATTTAATGTCAAAAAGATCAGCAAGGAACAGCCGCGCGGCCGCTCTTTCCGCGTCCAAAGGGCGGGATGTACCGGGTAATATAGGCCAAACGGCGCCCGCCGCCGGAGAAACGGGGGGGGGCGGCGCAAAAGGCCTCGCTCTTTGGCTGTCAGCTCTGGTTTTGATCGCTTCCGGCTACGCTTTGCTTCACAAAGCGGATCCGGGGGGGCAAAATATCTGGGCGATAGTGTCTCCCGCGCTGCTTTTATGCGGCTATCTGCTTATAATACCGGCCATAGCCCGCACCTATCCCAAAAAATAACGCTTCTCCTCAGCCTGATAGCGGTCCTAGGCCGGCTATTGTCATAAAATAGCGCCGCCTTCTCCGCTTTTGCGGCATTTCCTCTATATATTTCAACCAGGCTGGCATATAATCCGGCATAAATCGGCGCTTTTTTGCGGTCTGGCGCCCCAGGGTGCTTGTATAAGGAATAAATAGAAGCTTAAAAGTTATCTTGGTACTGGTTTATTGCTCCCGGCATTTAATTTGGTCCTTTTCCTTCTTTTTTAACTCATTATTATCCCTATTTCCCCTGTTCCACCCCCACCTGGGAGAAAGCTCTGGAGCGGGCGGATCTTTTTGCCCCCTTCCTGGTATTTTAATTTCCCCTCGGAAGATCCGCAGCCGCTCCTGTTCGGTTCGCTGGCGGCTTTTTTGCCTGCTTGCCGGTCTTCATGGTATTTTCGGATCCTGAATGATCAGCCTGATTTCCGGGCTAGATCCGGGGTTTGCTCTTCATGGTATTCTCCAAAGCTCCTTGAATTAGCCTGTTTCGCGGCTTTCTTGTCTCCTTGCGCTTCATGGTGTTTTCGATTTACTTAAAAGTTGCCTCTTTTTGGGCTCCTAAAGGGGGGCTTTTGGGGTCTAAATGGGGGGGCTTTATATGGTATTCCGGGTTCAGGCGGCTATCAGGCTATCCAGGCTCTTATCCCTCCCTTGGCGGCTGAGAGGTGCTTTGAGATCCTTTAAAAGTTGGCAACTTTTCGCAGCTTCCGGATCCTGGGTTTATAGGCCTCTTTATGGTGTTTTTAAAGGTCGTGCTTTTACCTGGATTTTGGCTCTTCCAGGGCGCCGATTTTTGAAAAGTTGGTTGATCTTCAAATTTCTAAATTCTAAAAAACAGGCTAAAACTCTCTCTGAGGAGAGCTTTACTCTGCTAGTAATAAAAAACTATAAACGGTGTTAGATATTAATAAATAATGCTTATAAAACAAGCATTATTTGATATTGTGTAATTAAGATTGTTGCCATAGGCCCGATATCGCAGGAGATAGCATAGTTAACATAATATATCTTATCGTAAGTCAGTTCTGCGGCAAGCCTTTCTGTCTTGCTTCATGGTATTTTGGCTGTTTGTTATTGTGTTTTGCCGTGTTCTGGCGGCGGCTGTTCTTCAGGGGCTTTGGTTGGGCCTTTGGATCCTGAGCCGTTGGCTGTTTTTCCTGTCTTTGTGTCCTGGCGGACTGGATCGGGCGGGTCGTGTTCTTTTTGCCTGTGGCCTGGCTTTATGGCCGGATTTCGGGACCGCTTACCCGTTTATTTTCTTGGCTTGCAGCCAGGCTGTTTCAAGGCCCTTATCGGTTATGTGGTAGGCCCTGTTTCTTTTGGTTCCGGAGGCTTTTACCAGGCCTTCTTTGAGGGCTTTGGTTAGTGTGCGGTCCAGCCTTTCAGGGGCATAACCGGAGGCTTTTACCGCTTTCGACAGGCTTATCGCGCTTACTTCCAGGCTGCCTTTTAGCTGTCTTTCAGCTGCTAGAAGTAGTAAAGCGGCGTCTCCCGCTTTCACTCCTAAATGCTTATTTCTTAGCATTATCAGCCCGTTTTTAGCCTCCGCGAGAGCGTCCCAATCCGGGTTTTGGGCTGTTTTTGGCTGATTTTCAGCTGCCTGCGCCGCGCTTTTCCCTGGTTCCGCGAGGCGGCTAAGGAAACCGTCTTTTTCGCTTAGTATGAATTCCGCCGGGCCCTCGGCCTCGAACTCCGCCCCGGAAGGGTGTTTGATCCTGAGTTTGTAATTCATGATATTTGCCTCTTATTTGGATTTTACGCCCTTTTGGCTTTTCTTTTTTTTGCATTCGTTATTCAGTACGGAATGATATGTCAATATTCTAGCCTATAATTTATTATATGTCAATATATGGCAAACATATGGCAGTCATATGTCAGAGAATGTTGATAACCTATGGATAAGAACCGGGCAGAAAACCGTATCAGGACTCGAGGCTGGTCTAGCTGTTTTGAGTGAAGATTCGGAGTATTTTTGAATTTCTGGAGAGGGGGAGACTGAGGGGAATCTGTTTCCCCCCTTTTAGGCGTCTTTCCTGGAGCAGAAGGTGGTGGAAAGGACTTCTTCCCCCCCCCCCTCTTTCCGGCGCCTATTAGGGGTTCGGGCAATAAAAAACCGGCTTATAGCCGGTAAATGCGCTTAAATTTGCTCCACCCGCTTTGCTTCGAAGCCTTTTCTCCTGACGGAGGCAGAGTTTGTCAGAATTTGGCTGAAATCGCCGCGTAGGTAAGTTTTACCGGCTTGCCCTGGGGGTAGAGGCCCAGGGGCGTAAAAACGGCGTAGACGGCGCTTAGCTGCAGGTTTTCCCCCATAGGATAGGAGGCTTTCAGGTCCCACTCGCTGGCTATCTGGAGCGAGCCGCCGTTCGCGTTCTTTGAAGCGCGGAACTTGTAGATGTCCGCCGAAATTATAAGTTTTTTGTAAGGCAGGTCCGCGCCCAGGTTTATTATGTTCAGGCCGGAAACGCCGTAAGGCAGGCCGTTGGCCGTGGAGGAGGTCTTTATAATATCGTAAAGACTGGCCCCGGCTATTGCGCCGTAGCCCCTCCGCTCGAGGCCGCTGAGCTTGCTGCCGAAAGCCGGGAAGAAAGCCTTGTCGGTGGCGGAGCCGGCGCCCGGGTTGCCGCTGGACCTGCCGTAGGCCAGGCGGAGCTTGGACTGTCCGAAAAAAGAGATGTTCTGGTTCCAGGAGCCTTTGAGCATGAAGGCGTGGGCCTCGTATTTGCCCGTGCCGCCGCCGTTCTTCTTCGCGGTGCCGCGCTGCACCACGGCCTCGCCGTCGAAGGTAAGCTGCTTCTGGCTGAGGAAGTAGCGCACGCCGGTGAACTTCTTGGTCTTGGACAGCGCGTCGAACAGGATGTCCTGCGAGGCGCCGTCGTCCTTCTCCCAGAAATGATAGACCTGCCACAGGCCTTCGCTCGTCGGATAGTAGAGGGTCCCGCCGTAGATCTTGAAGAAGCGGTCCGTCAGGAAAGGCCTGAAGGCGAACAGGTCGGCCTTCGCCCGGCCGAAGATATTTTCCGCCTCGAGGCGGCCGCCCGGCAGGCCGAGGTCGTCGCCGGAAAGCGAGATCCCCTGGCCCAGCGTGAAATCCTGGCGGCCGAGGGTGGCGGTGATGTTGGGCCGCATGAACTTGTAGATCCTGACGTAGGCGGAGCGGATGAACGGCGTGCCGTTCGCGCTGGGCAGCCTCGCGGCGGCGTCCAGGAACTGGGGGGTGACCACGGTGTTCGTCGACGAACCGGGGCTTATGCTCTGGAGGACGATGCCCACGTCCATCGTGGACTCCTGGGTCTTTTCAAGCTGGATGCCCTTGATCACGAAGCCGAGGGTCGCGTTCTCCGAAAGAATGGGCTGCGAATTGCGGAGATCGCCGTAGATCAGGTGCTGGTAATTCCCGGCCCGGATCTCGACGTTGGAGGAGAGGTCGAGCTTTGTGGCGTAGGCGCCGGGGGCGAAAGCGAGCAGCAGCGCGAGCGCCGTAAAGCGCCGGTGATGGCTGGCCGCGGGTTTCTGAAGCCTGAACATTAGTAAGCTAATTATAACAAAAAAAGGTTAAGGTTACCTTTATGCGGCGGCCCGGGAAAATAAAAAACCCGCCCGCTTTTCAGCGGACGGGCTCTTTTTGTTTCTCCTGCGGCTTCGATTAGAAGCTGTAGGTGAACTTTGCGCCGGGGACCAGGTAGGTCACGGCATCGCCGGAAGTCGCCACGTAGTGGTACTTCAGGTCGAAGCCGAGCTGCATCTTGTCCGCGATCGGATACATGATACCGCCGCCCAGGTTGAAGCCGAGGTCGGTCGAGGTCGCGGTGATGCCGCCTACTGCGGCTTTGGAACCGTAGAAGCCAAGGCCGAACTCGCCGTAGAGGTTGCATTTCCTTCCGCCGAGGTCGACTTCTTTAGAGGTCTTTACGAACGGGGTGAGGCCCCAAGTAGTGAAGGTTACACCGGAGAGGTCAAAACCCTGATAGGTCTTCCCTTTGCCGCTGGTTGTGAAAAAGCTACCGCCGATCGTGAACATATCATTGATCTTGTAGCCTTCGTACGCAAAACCGATGCCTAAGCCGCCCTTCGCCATATCGCCCAGAGTTCCCATAGGCATCGCATAACCTAACCCAACACTGCCTTCTTTCTTCCACTCGCCGGCGAACACGGAGGTCCCGCATACGCCGAGCACCATAAGCGCTATTATTACTTTTTTCATTTATGTGTTTCTCCTTGTTTTGTCGTAAGCCCGTTTCCGGGGCTCAGTTACGCGGCACTGCGCCGCGTTACCACGCTCTTCCCGCTGAGGCTTTAGGCCTTGCGGTTAGGGCCTGCCCCTATGGGCCTACGGCCTTGCTGGAACCCTTGTGGATCCCCTTGGGAGAAGCGCCTTTAAATTGGCGCTCCGCTACCCCCTTATTATCCCCGGGGTTGACGACATCCCTCTGCATCGGACGCCTCCTTATTACAGAGCATGGTAATTATTGCAAAAAGACTTTGTAGTGTCAACTGCCTATCTATATTATTAGCGATTATATGTCTTATATGTAAAAAAAGCCCATCCATATGTCATGGACGGGCTTTCTTCGCCTTGGGCGCGGAGCTTATTTTTTTGCGGGGGCGGGAGCCTGAGGGGTCAGTTTCGCCTTTGCCTGCATGGCCCAGGAAGTTTCAGGATAGAGCAGAACTATCTTTTCGTAGGTCGTCTTGGCCAGGTCGGCGTTGCCGGAAAGTTCCTGGGTGCGGGCCAGGGAAGCGTGAACCTCGGGGGCCACGAAGTGCTCGGGGTACTTTAAAAGGAAATCCGAATACTGGACCTGGGCGCCCGCAAGGTCCCCTTCGGACTCTTTGCATTTCCCGGCATTGTAGATGGCGAAGGGCGCGAGCTCTTTCGAATTCATCAATTTGGAATATTCCGCGGCGGCTTCCTTGAACTTCCCCTGGGCGTAGAGCATGTCGCCCTTGAAAAGCGTGGCGTAGGGCGCGGCGCTGGTGCTGCCGTAAGAGCTTTCGATGGCCTCGAGCTGCTGGATGGCCTGGGGGAAGTTGCCTCCGCCGGCCTGCTGCTGGGCGATGAAAAGGGTTTTCCACGCCGTGTCGCGCAGGCCCCGGTAATGGACCAGGAAGTAGACGGAGAAGACGGCTACCGCCAGCAGGATAACCACGGAGCCTATGAAGGTTTCGCGGTTGTTCTTTATCCAGTTAATGGTGCTATCCATTTTCGCGGGGGCCGTTTCGGGTTTCCCGCTGGCTATCCAAGTGTCTGAAGGCATAGTGTGGCTCCTGGGTGTCGCTAAGCTGAGATCTGGTGCCCCCGAGAGGAATCGAACCTCTATTTGGAGTTTAGGAAACTCTCGTCCTATCCGTTGAACGACGGGGGCCTTGTCGCGCCCCTCGCATCCGATGCTCGGGGTTATCCGGCCTTATAAGGTGACGGCCGGCGCTCTATAAGGAGGGCTCTGCCCTCCGTTCCATCATCGCTTGCTCCCGGCGCTTCGCTTGGTCGCTTCGCTGAACCACCCGGAGCAGTATTGGGGAACTGATGGGGAACTAAAACAAAAACAGCCTAAAACTACCGCAAACTAATATTTTATCAAAGAATAGAGGGGGCGGTCACCCAGTTTGGCGCGGCCTTTGAGGAATTCGAGTTCTATCATCATGGCTACGCCGGCTACTTTGCCGCCCAGTTTTTCGATCAGGGCGCAGACCGCGGCGGCGGTTCCGCCGGTGGCGAGCACGTCGTCGACTATAAGGACTTTCTCCCCCGCCTTCACCGCGTCCTCGTGCATCTCGAGCGTGTCGGTGCCGTATTCCAGAGCGTAGGTGGCGGCCACGGTCTTGTACGGCAGCTTGCCCTTCTTGCGCACCGGTATCAGGCCCGCGCCGAGCTCGATGGCGATGGGGGCGGCCAGCAGGAAGCCGCGGGCCTCTATGCCGAGCACCTTGGTGATCCCGGCCCCCTTGAACTGCGCGGCGAAGTGGCGGATCATTTCGCTGAAGGCGCCGGGGTCGGCCAGGAGCGGAGTGATATCCTTGAAGATGATCCCTTTCTTGGGGAAATCGGGCACGTCCCTTATGATGGCCTTTAACCTGGCTTCCAAATCCCCGGCGGTAATAGCTTGGTTCATATTCCCTCTATTTCTTTTTCGCTTTCGGCTGCACCCGCGGCGCGTAAGGCTTGGTCGGGATGGCGTCGCCCAGGATGTCGACTTTCGGCTTGGGCTGCTGCCAGCCTGGCTGCAGGTTGGTGTGGTCCGGCCTGCGGCCCAGCTCGATAAGGCCCATCTTGGCCGCCACGCGGCGCAGGCGGAGGAGCGCCCGCTCCTCGATCTGGCGGACGCGCTCGCGCGAAAGGCTGAGCTTTTTGCCGATGTCGTTCAGCGTCATCGGGGTCTGGCCGGTGAGGCCGTAGCGGAACTCGACTATCATCCGCTCGCGCTCGCCGATCTCGACCAGCGCGTCCTTGAGGTCGTCGTGCAGGCGCAGGATGGAGATCAGATTATCGGGCGAGGCGGAGTCCGTGTCCTTCAGGGTGTCGCCGACGGTGTCGTCCATGCCGTCGCCGCTCGAGAGCGGCGTTTCCATGGAGGAGAGCCCGGTGACGATCTCCGAGGCGTTCAGGGCGGTGCGCACCTGGTTGGCGTTCCAGTGCATGTGCTTGGCCATCTCGGCCATCGTCGGGTCGCGGCCCAGCTTGCCGTGCATATTGTCCCACTGCTTCAGCCATTTGCGCAGCGCGGTCCACGCGTGCGGCGGGATGCGGATGGTCTTGGAATTCTCTTCCACCGAGCGGCGGACGTACTGCTCCACCCAGTAGGAGGCGTAGGTGGAGAAGCGGTAGCCTTTGCTCGGCTCGAATTTATCGATGGCGTGGAGCAGGCCGAGGTTGCCCTCTTCCACCAGGTCCATCAGGTCGGCGCCCTGGTAGAGGAAGCGCTTGGCGATGGGGATTACCAGTTTGAGGTTCAGCTCCATGATGCGCTCTTTCGCGCGGCGGTCGCCGCGTTTCACGCGTTTCCAGAGCTCGTGCGATTCCTCGCGGGAGATCTTGTGGTCGATCTGGCTGATCTTGCGGATGTACTGGTTGGTGGAGTCGATGTTGATCGCGCCCAGTTTTTCTTTTTCCGCCGCAGGACCTTTCGCTTTCTCTTCTTTTTCCTGGGGTTCCGCTTCCTGCTCTTCTTCTTTTTCTTCGGCCATTTGTCCCTCTTTAAACCGTCGGTTTGATGTAAAAATCTTTTGACGAAACTTCCTGGTCCAGCATTTCCTGGGTTTCGGTCCCCTCTACTTTAGCCCAGGAGTGGCCGGTCTTTAATTCCTTAAGGAACCCGTCCAGCGCGGGCACCCCGCCCTGCGCTTCCCCCTCCACCGAGCCGTCCAGGGAGTTGCGCACCCAGCCGGAGACGGCGTGCTTCTCCGCGGTCTCTTTTACGAACCAGCGGTAGCCCACGCCCTGCACGCTGCCGGTGATCCTGAAACTTAAACGCATAGGTTTATATCCTCTACGCCTTTAATAATACTAAAAACTATATGTGGTGGCAAGGAGGTATTGACAAGGCAAGAAGCGGGAAAAGAAGAGGTTTTAAGGGTACGGGGTCCGCGGGAAGCGCGGCGGTCGGAAAATTAAAATCGGGGCGGTGAGATTTGAACTCACGATCTCTCGCACCCGAAGCGAGCGCTCTACCAGCTGAGCCACGCCCCGATTAAAATTGAAAGGTCCGCTGTCGAAACTTCTGCAACCTTCATATTATAGCAAAACATCGCCAGGAAATCTCCGGCCAGAATTATCCAATGCAACATGATGGTGAAAATATCCCCGTTTCCAACGCAACATGATGGTGAAATTACTCCGACCTTGATAATGCGCTGGATTCCGTCCATAATCTATAGCTATGACCATGGACATG
>JAJZPF010000028.1 GCA_021811315.1 bacterium | reverse complement strand
ATTCCCTAGCTTAAGCAGGCGGCTTTCCTCGGCCTATTAGTTCTGATGAACCGCCGTATACCGAACGGTACGTACGGTGGTGTGGTGAGGACGGCGGGTGAACTAATCACCCGCCTCCTACCCGATTCCGAAAAAGCCTTATTGATCGGGCCTTACGGGAGGCCGGGCTTCTGCGGGCCGGATTTCCGCGTTTCAAAAAATTGGCGCCGTCATTTAGACATCGTTCGAGACTACTTTGCGCAACATCCCGAGGAAACATTATAAGTACCGCTTCAGCGCCCGTCCTGGGATCGAAAAGGTAGGCCGATCTTATCCGCGAGATGCCGCACGGTCGGCCACGCCGCGCGGCCGCCCATGCTTCGCCGCTAAGTAGCGGGTTCGCCGGGCTCGGCACTACGCGCCTTCGCATCGGCTCCAAAGGTGTTCTGCATCTTATCAACACCTCCGATGCGCGGCCGGCCGGCCCCAAACAGGCCTTACCCGGCCGCTCCCGTCCGCCTTCGGCGTCCGTACAACGCAGAAAATTATTTCCCGCGCCCACTGCAAAGAGTTGAACCAATATCGTTACAGACTCTGCCCGCGCTCGCCTGTGGCCTCTGCTGAGGCCACCAGCGGCGCGGGCCTGTTCCTGTTATCCATCTCATGAATTATCCGGTGGCCGCCGTATTTACAAAACACCAGCCTGGCGTCTGCTGCTGCGGCCGCCGCGCTGGTCTTTTCTGTTACTGCTTTGCAGCCACCGAGGGGAAACTGCGGGGAAATAAGGTAGGGGAGGGCCAGGCCGGTAGCGTCTTGCGCACGGGAGCGCCGCCGCCCCCGGCCTGGCCCGCCTCACCTGTCCCCGCCCATTCATGATACGGCGTAATGACCCACCCGGGAGAATACCGAAATATCTGACACAGGTTTTGTAGAATAATCAAGTTGGGTAAAGGGGCAATGATTCACCACTTGTTTATGAACTCAATTGAAAAATTCTTTTTACCACCATGCCCCGTTTCTGAATTGCCGCAGGAATTGGTTTCCTCAGGCGAAAGACCTGTGCTCCATTTGCTGCGGCGGGACTTGGAGCACCTGTATCTCAAAGAAAATAGTTTTGGTCCGGATGGGAATGATAAACATAAGGCCCCATATCTAGCGGCAATGGGAATTTTGACCGGTATCGATATGATGGCGAAATTCTACAATGATTCCGGCCGGCCAGGCGTGATCTTTAAGAGATTTCTGCAAGAGGTATGTGGGGTTTCATATGCGGAGGCAAAGTTCGCTTGGGAGTTTAGGAATGCTTTGCATCACTCGTATTCCTTGGATTTAGGCATTCTTAGTAATACCGTTTTTACTACCGAAGTCGCGAACGTTCATTGGTATAGCGTTAGAAATGGAGAACATCGTGTTACGCTATGGGGGCTAAAGCGCTTCTTTTTTGCCGCAATTGAGAAATATAAAGTGCTGCTTGCCTCCAATTCGGGCCTGCGAGATAAATTTGAACAGCATTATGTGAAATCTGGCCGTATATACGTTACGAGTCATGAAAAACGACCTGCGTGATTGCGGAAATAGTAATTTCCCAAAACGGTAGGAGTAGGTTTATGGACGAATTAAGCCCAATTGACGATATCCTCGGTGTCTTAAAACACCGTAAAAGAATAGATTTGGCCAAGCTTTTACGGGGAGCTGTTTATTCCCTAAATATCAGTAATACTTATGGTAGCCGAGCATACTCACAATGCACTACTGTAGAGATATACTCATCCTTAGAAAAACAGGAACTACTTGAAGCCCTCTCGCCCGAAGACAAAAGGATAATAGTCAAGGCATTTCATGTTCCTTATCCCGTTAAGGATAATTCCATAGAAATAACCGGGATAGACTTCTTTGTGAACCCCAATGCCCCACTCCCGACCAGCAACCGCCCCGCGGCTAAGATTGACACTATTGATTTTGAATATATCCGTGAGCAGATAGCGAAATGTGACGAAAAGAATAATACCGGTGACTACGATGGCGCCATCACTAGCGCTAGAACTCTTGTAGAGAGTATATGTAAGTATATCCTCGACGAAGAGGATCTCGCATACAAGCAAAACGACGACCTCCCAGAGTTATACAAGAAAGTCTCCAAAATCCTCTCAATGATTCCAAGTATCTATGAGGAAAAGCCCTTCAAAGAGGTTTTGTCAGGGTGCTTTTCAATAATAAATGGGGTTGCCAGCATCAGGAATCTGCTAGGTGACGCACATGGTAAATCTCGGAAGGTTAAGTATAAAATCAGTGAAAGACACTCAGTCTTAACTGTTACTGTTGCAAAAGCTTTTTCCGACTACCTTTACTTGACATATATAGAAAAAAGAAAGGCTACATAAAATCTCGATAAGTCCATAAAATGAATCGGGGTTTTGGGAAACAGTATCCACTCAGCGTAGTTAGGATGAAAAGTATGAGTTTTTACTGGAATGCGTTCGGGCCGGTCAATCTTGGGTTGGACCTTGCCATAACATTCACTTTTTATGCGCTGGCCTTCATACATCGCAGAAGGTGGCCGGATTCAGGCTTGGTGGCAGCCTGCAGACGTGGATTGATCGGTGCTGTCCTGCTTTGGGTGCTGGCCGGAGCCTTCGTAGGGGGCATCGTAGGCTTTTCGTTGATCGTACGCACCTTCTGGACGCTCTTCACCGTGGCAATCCCGTTATTGCTTGTATTCTTCGCCATTCGTCTGAAGAAAGCTGTGTTGCTGCTGCCGGCATTGTTGTTGTTGGTGTTCAAGTTCTATGGCGAGGTTTATGAACCCAATAATTTAGAGGTCCAGCGCGCATCTATCGCCGTGAAGGGCTTGAAAGTGCCTATAAAGATAGCGCATATCTCTGATTTGCAGACCGATGACCTCCGCGCTATGCACCTGGAAGCGCAGCGTTCGGTGAACGATTTCGCGCCTGACCTCATTTTCTTCACTGGAGATCTGATCAACCACCCCTCAATTGAATCCGAAATACAGGTGTATCTGCGTGGGTTCAAAAGCCGTAGCGGCTCGTTCGCGGTAAGTGGCAATATCGACATGCACTTGAACCTCAGCGAGTTCTACAAGGATACCGGGTTCACGGTTTTAGACGGTGATTTCCGGAAAATCAAGGTTGAGGGAAATTCCGTGGGCGTGGTAGGCTTGGGATTGGATAATTTTGCGGACAGGTCCTTGCTGGTATCGCTCTTGGAAAAGTTAGGCAGGGTGGATGTCACTCTGTTATTGAGTCACGTGCCGGATACCATGGCTACAGCAAAGGGACTCTCTGTCACGGCTTTGTTCTCTGGGCACACGCACGGCGGGCAGATGTGCCCGCCGTGGGGTGGGCCCATTCTAACCTTGAGCGGTGTTAGTCGAAAGATAGCCGCCGGTGGTATCCAACAGGTTGAAGGGCTTTCAGTAGTGGTTTCGCGAGGTTTGGGCATGGAGGGGCATGTCGCGCCGCGCGTGCGCACCTTCTGTAGGCCGCAAGTGCTTTTGCTGGAATTGAAACCTCGATAGCAGTCTGGAAATGAAAAAGTGTCATCCCAGTATGGTCCCTTTTCAGGAGTAATGCATATATGAAAAAAGCGCGAATCATTTCAGTGATAAGGTGGCTCTGTGTTCCACTTGCGGCGGCAGGGTACTTGGTTCCAATGCTGTTGGGACTTGGTTTTTATGTAGTGGGGAATAATTTATGCCCTGCTGACCAGATGGTGTCAGGGGTGTGTACGGCTCCCTGGTTTCTTTACTCTAGTCGGGTACTGCTCTTTGTCGCTCCGTCTATTGGGGCGATTTTTATTATTTTAGGGGCGGCTTTGATCGCGCCAAGCAATCGCAGATTGGTGGCTCTTTTAGCTTTGGCTGCTGGGGCGGGATACGCCCTCCCCAATGCCAGGGGGATAATCGGGCTGTCGTTCGGTATCTCGATTATTGTCGGGGCGTGTTTTACGGCGTGGTTATACCGCTGCAATTGGACCCGAGGTGAGGAAAGCCCTGAGGCTCAGAATGAGAAGCGTTCTTTTAGCAGAAAGATATGGGTTCCATCTGTAGTGTTCATTGTGGTTTTCGGGGTTTCATTCGCCATTTTCAACAGACAGGTCATGCTATTGGGGCCTAAATTCCGAAATGTGTCACAGGATGATGTGCCCCGCTTAATGCAAGCATTGGAATCCCGTGAACATCCGGTAGACGCGGTGTTTGCATTGGGAAGGCTCGGGCGGTCTGCTGCTCCGGCGGTCCCGCTATTGATTAAGCTTCTGGACGATCCAAAACAGGATTTAGTTATGGGAGCGTTAATCACCTTGGAGCGTATAGGCCCTGAAGCGAAAGCTGCTGTTCCCGATTTAAAACGCTTTATTAAAAGCGGTGGCGGAAGATGGGGAGAAACGCGAGCCGCGATAAAAGCCTTGGGGGGCATTGGCGACGTCGCGGCTATCATGGAAGTAGTCTCAATTGACGATTACAAGCATGAATATGGCATAGCGGATGCTGTTCGTAATTATCCTATCGATGGCCCTGGATTAGCGGAGTTGCTTGTTCGCTTGTTTCACAAAGCGTCAGCGGATTATGTCAAAGAGTCGGCTGCGATAGGATTGGCCCGCCTCAAAACGCAAACCCCAGGTCTGGTGGATTTTCTTGGTGCGAAGTTAGATGCGGAAGTTAAAGGATATGAGGAGAGTTCGGATAAAGGCAGTCGGATGTTTCGTGCCAGAAATATTAAAGAGCTGCGGACTGCTCTGAAACAAATCGGTACACCGGATGCTCGCGTAATCCTTCAAAAACATTCCGCAGTGATTATAAAGTCAAGCAGTGACTATAGTGATTACAAAACTATGGGGGGAATAGGTGAGAAATAGAGATCAGGTCTTGATTCTTGAACTGGGTGTAAAAATTCAAAAGTAAAGACCTGACCCTAAACCCTTCGCAACCCGGAGAGAGATGAGTTTATCGCCAATTTACGGCAAATTGTCGGCAATTGCCGGGAGATAAAAAACCGCGCCTTTGACGACGCGGTTTTGTTCTGTTCCGAAGAAGCCTTCTTCATCGGGCCACTAATGGGCATAAATTGGCGCCCCCTACGGGATTCGAACCCGTGATCTCTGCCTTGAAAGGGCAGCGTCCTAACCGCTAGACGAAGGGGGCGCATGGACCGATTACTTGTAAAAAGCGGGCTAAAAAGCCTGCTTTTATTTTGTAGAATTACAGTTTACCAATTGCGGCCGTCGGATGTAAAGATAAATTTGCCAGCGGGGAAAATATGACCGAGACGAACAACGCTCCTGTACCGCCCGAGAACGCCCCGGAGCCCGACCCGCGGGAAGTCGAGCTCCGCGCCGAGCTGGCGCGCGTGCGCGGCCGGAACAAGACGCTCAAGATCGTGGCCGCGGTCCTCGTCTCGATGTTCCTGATCATCGCCGGCGGCGGCTTCTATATTTACCACAAGATCTCCAACGCGAGGGACGCTTTGGAGGACGTCTTCCAGGGCTTTCCTCCGCCGGCCCCCGGCTACCAGTCCGAGAACAGGACCATCCCGATGGCGCAGCGCGTCTACGCTTCTACTTCCGCTTCCGGCTCCGGGCTGGGCCTTTTCGCGGGGGGGCTGCCGGGCGAGCGATCGGTCGGCATCATGAATCCGGACGAGAGCGGGCAGATCCTGAGGGCAATGAACAAGTACGCCGACAGGCCCATAGTCAAAGCTTTTCTCGCCGACATGAAGAAAAATCCGGACATGGCCGCGGCTTTAGCCGCTTCAAAGGACAATAACCCGCTTAAAGTGATAGGCCTGATCCAGGGCGCCAAAGGCATGGATAAACTCATGCTGAAATACGCCGCCCGCCCGGAATTCCTGAGCCTGATGATGGAATTCATGAACGATCCCGAGATGCAGCCCCTCATGAGGAACATGCCCGGGGGCATGCCCATGCTCCCGGGGATGCCCGGGGGCGCGCCGCAGGGGGGAGCTGTCTCCGTCCCCATGGGCCAGCCTTCCGTAGATTCCCGGCCCTCGGACGCGGACGGGGACGGCGAAATGACCTTCGACCCTTCCGTCATAAGCGGGACGCCAAAAGCGGCCCCTGACTCCTCCAAAAAGGCCCCGCCCCGGGTTGACAGCGGGCTATAATATAGTTATCATATGTAAATGTGGTTGAAAGTCATCCTGCGTTTCCTTAAAAACATCGCCAAGCCGGTCAGCGTCTTCATCATTCCCCATAACGGCATGCCTTCCCTGCGGTTCAACCTGCCGGTGTCTTTGCTGCTTGTTTTCGGCCTGGCCTGGACCAGCATGACCATCTGGGCCGGCTATATAGCGGGCCGCCATTTCGATTATTACGTCACAAAGGCGGACAATAAGATCCTCCGCACCAAGATGGCCTACGTTTCCGAGCAGGTCGACCAGGGCATGGCCTACCTGGAGATGACCAAGCGCACGGACAACCAGCTGCGCAAAGTTCTGGGCATGGACCCGAACGCGCTCGAGCGGGAGCAGGGGGTCGGCGGCCCGCAGGAATCGGACCTGAAGGATTTCCGCAAGCTGCTCGGCGCCAAGGCCTCCGAGATAAAAGAGACCACCCTTAATAACTCCATACAGAAGATGCAGGAAGAGTCCCGCAGGCGCCTCTCCAGCTATTCCGAGATAACGCTTTACCTCGCCGACCGCCATAACGGCGCGCGCGCCACCCCGTCCATCTGGCCCACCGAGGGCCGCGTCACTTCGCCTTTCGGCTACCGCATCGCCCCGCTGCGGCTGGCCAGCGACTACCATACCGGCATCGACATCGCCAACGAGGCGGGCACGCCCATTTACGCCGCGGCCGACGGGGTCGTAAGGCACTCGGGCTGGGCGCAGGGCTACGGGATGTGCGCCGTGGTCGACCACGGTTTCGGCTATTCCACGCTTTACGGGCATATGAGCGAGGTGCTGGCCAAGGAAGGCACGGTGGTCAAGCGCGGCCAGCAGATAGGCCGCATGGGCTCCACCGGGACTTCCACCGGCAACCACCTGCATTACGAGGTCTGGACCGGCGGCCTGCCGCGCGACCCGATGAAATTCCTTCAGGTGGGCGGAAAGCACGCCGGCAATATCGCCGGGATCTTCGACGGGATGTTCGGCGGACTGTAGCACGGGGGGAATACTATGGCGCTTTTTAAAAATACCAATATAAGTTTCGAGACCAAGAACGGGGACACGGTCATCGGCACCGAAGCCTATTTCCAGGGCACGCTGACGGCCAAGGGCTCGCTGCGCATCGACGGGCGGGTGGACGGCTCCGTCGTCGACGCGAAGATCGTGACCGTGGGCAAGTCCGGCAAGGTGAAAGGCGATATCTCCTGCGAGATCTGCTATATCTGCGGCGAAGTGGCCGGCAATATCACCGCGCTCGACCATATCGAGGCGCTCTCCGGCTCCCATCTCAACGGCGACATGCGCGCGCCGCGCATCATGCTCGAGGAAGGCGCGTTCTTCAACGGCAACTGTTCCATGGACGGCAATGCGCCTAAGAACGCGGAGCGGCAGCCCCAGCAGCAGGCAAAAACCAACAAAACCGAGGCTAAACAACAATGATCTCTTTTTTCTCCCATCACAAGCGGCTGATCTTCACGATAGTGGTGGTCGTCTTCGTCGGCTCCATCTTCTTCGTCAGCGGGCAGGTGTTCACCAGCTCCTCGATGGACGCGGTGGCCGAAGTGGGCGGCGAAAAGATCCCGTACCAGCGCTTCCTCACCCAGGTCAACCGGGTGATGTCAAGCGTGAAAGACTCGGGCACCGAGGTCAACGAGATCCTTTCCAAGAGCGTCAAGCAGGAAGTGTTCCGCGAGATGGTCATCGAGGAGCTGCTCAGCCAGCAGGGCACCAAGATGGGCATGCTCGTGCCCGACTTCGAGGTGGCGGTGGAAGTGCAGAACACCCCGCAGTTCCAGGAGAACGGCGCTTTCAGCCCGCGCGCTTATTACCAGACGATCTATAAAGAGTTCACCATGTCGCCCGCCGACTACGAAGCGTGGCGCAAGAAAGCCCGCCTCGCCACCAAGTTCAAGCAGTTCCTCTACACCGCCGTGAAGGTCACGCCCGAAGAGACGAAGGCCTTTTACCTGAGCAAGAACAAGGACCTGAAGAATTTCGAGAAAGACCGCGCCAAGTACGCCTCCGACCTCGCCCAGGAAAAGTTCGCCAACGTGGCCAACTACCTCCTGCGCCAGCTCACCAACCAGCAGGAAGTGAAGAGCTACCTGGAACTGCGCGAACAGGGCCGCTGAAGCCCTCAGCCGTTTCGACGCGCCGACCAGGCAAAGCCGGTCGGCGCTTTTTTTACCGCGATGATAGAAATTAAGAACCTTACCAAGAATTTCGGGTCTTTCAGGGCCGTGGACGGGCTGAATTTGCGCGTCGAGCCGGGGGAGATCTTCGGTTTCCTCGGGCCCAACGGCGCGGGGAAGACCACCACCGTGAAGATCCTGTCCGGGATCATGCGGCCCACCTCGGGGAGCGTGAGCGTGGCCGGCTTCGACCTGGCCGTCGACCCGCTGGCCGCCAAGCGCGCCATGGCCTATATCCCCGACGAGCCTTTCGTCTATCCCAAGCTGACCGGCTGGGAGTTCATGCGCTTCATCGGCGACCTTTATTCCCTGCCCGCTTCCGACCAGAAAAAGCGCATCCCCGAGCTGCTCGAACTGTTCGAGCTGGGCGCCGCCTCGGGCGAGCTGCTCGAGAGCTATTCGCACGGGATGAAGCAGAAGCTCCTGATCGCGAGCGTGCTGCTGCGCCGCCCGAAGGCCGTGCTCTTCGACGAGCCCACCGTGGGCCTGGACCCGAAGAGCATCCGCCGCTTCAAGGGCCTCCTGTCCGATATCGCCCGCGAGGGCGCCGCCGTCTTCATGTGCACCCATATCCTGGACATGGCCGAGAAGCTCTGCCATACCGTCGGGATAATCTACCGCGGCCGCCTGGTGGCCAGGGGCACCGTGGCGGAAGTGAAAAAGCTGGCTTCCGGCGCGCTCGGCCCGCGCTCCCTGGAAGACGTTTTCCTGGAATTAACGGAGTAGCCGCCGGGCGCCGCGGGCGCCTTCACCATGCTCAATATCCTCATCCAAAGGAAAGCCACCACCTTCGTCAACACCCTGCGCGCGCTGCGGGGCTGGCATTTGGTGAAGAACCTGCTGTTCGCCGCCGTCGGCCTGCTCATGCTCGCCGCGCTTTACAGCGGGTTCTGGCGCCTGCTCACCTACCTGGAGGGCGTGCAGCTCATCGGCCCCATGCTGTCCTGGAAGCTCACCTCCATGGTGCTCCTGATGACCTTCTCGATGGTCATCGTCTCCTCCATCATCATCTCGATGAGCACGCTTTATTATTCCTTCGACCTCAAGTTCCTGTTCTCGACCCCGCTCGACCTGCGCTTCATCTTCCTGGACAAAGCGCTGGAGACGGTGTTCTACTCGTCGTGGACGCTGGTCCTGGCCATCCTGCCCTATATCATAGCCCTGGGCCGCGTAAAAGCGCTGGGCGCCGGCTTTTACTTCGCCTACCTTTTCCTGATGGTCCCTTTCGTCATGCTGGCCGGCGCTTTCGGCATCTTCTTCAGCATGGTGGTGATGTACGCTTTCCCTTCTTCCAAGACCCGCGACATCACCTGGCTCCTGGGCAGCGTCTCGGTAGCCTTCGTCTACGTCATCTTCCGCTTCTCTAAGCCGGAGCAGCTCCTGCGCCCGGATTCGCTGCAGGTCGTGGCGCAGTATATCCAGTACCTCCAGTCGCCCACCGCCCCGTATATGCCCTCCTGGTGGGTGACCAAGGCGATGGTGGCCTACTCCGCCGGGCACTGGGCCGCTTTCGCCGCCAGCGCCGGCGTGCTGACCGCGGCGGCCGCCGCCCTCTACTTGTTCATCTATTTCCTCTCGGGCCGGGTCTATATGCGCGGCTTCAGCGGCGCCCAGAGCTCGCCCAGGTTCAAAGGGACCAGGGCCCCGCTGCCGGAGCAGCGCCTGGCCTCCCGGTTCCCCGGCCTGCGCTCCTACCTGACGCTTTACTGGAAGGACCGCCTGATGCTCGCGCGCGACGCGCGCTACTGGTCGCAGATCATCCTGATAGGCGCGCTGATCGCGGTCTACCTTTTCAGCATCCGCCAGCTCCCGCTCGACACGCCGGACCTCAAGAGCATGGTCTCTTTCCTCAACGTCGGGGTGGCCGGCTTCGTGATGGCCGCTATCGGCCTGCGCTTCACCTTCCCGGCGGTCAGCCTGGAGGGGAACAGCTTCTGGCTGCTCAAATCCTCGCCGGTGACCACGGCCTCCGTCCTGCGGGAGAAGCTCACCGTCTCGCTGGTCCCGGCCGTGCTGATAGGCCTGATCCTGATCACCGTCTCCAACTATCTGCTCCACGCCGACCTGTTCATCTCCGTCCTGTCCACCTTCACCATCGGCGTGGCCGCGGTGGCGATCACGGTGATGGGCATCGGCTTCGGCGCGATCTTCCCCGATTTTAACGTCGAGAATATCCACCAGCTCGAATCCTCCTACGGCGGCTTCCTCTACATGGCCTGCGCTATGGGCTACCTCTCCCTGCTGGTGGGGGTGGAGGCCTGGCCGGTGCAGATGCACTTCGCGGAGCGGCTCGGCCGCGCCCACGCCTGGGATCTGCGCGCGGTGGCCCTCTGCGCCGCGGTGTTCCTGGTGCTTAACTTCACCGCCCTCTACGTGCCGTGGAAGATCGGCCTGCGCAACCTCGAACGCCACGAGATCTGATCTATGAAAAAAAACCTCATCCTGTGCCTCGCCCTTGTTTCCCTTGCCGCCGCCGCCATGGCCGCCGCCCCTTACGCGGGCAAGTTCTACGCCGAGGGCGACCGTAAAAAAGCCGAATTCGCCCTCACCTACGACGACGGGCCGGGCTATATCACCGAGGACCTCCTGAAACTGCTGGAGAAGCACGGGGTCAAAGCTTCTTTCTTCATGGTCGGGACCTATGTCCGCCAGCACCCGGACAGGGTAAAAAAAGTGGCGGAGGCCGGGCATCTGGTCTGCAATCACACCGACACCCATATGTTCTGGCCGAAAACAGGGAAGTCCCCGGACCACGAGGCGATACTTAAGAAGGAGCTGGAAAGGGCCGGGGCGGCCATAGAAAAAGCCTCGGGCGTCCGTACTACGGTGCTGCGCATGCCCAACGGCTACGACAAGCCCTGGGTGCGCAAGGTCGCCGGCAGCCTGGGCTACGCTATCGTCAACTGGACCTACGGCAGCGACTGGACCAAGCTCTCCGAGGAGAAGATGACGGCGGAATACCTGAAGGCCGTGAAGCCCGGCGCTATCCTCCTGATGCACGACGGCGGGGGGAAGGTGAAGGAGAAGAACCTGCGCATCACCGAGGCCGTCCTGCAGGAGGCGAAAAAGAAAGGCCTGAAACCCGTCCGCCTGGACGAGCTGCTCGGCTTCCGGCCGGCCGCGGCCGCGAAGTAAAATTTTGTAGAATAGCGGTGCGGGCAAGTGGCGGAATTGGTAGACGCACAGGTCTCAAAAACCTGCGATCTCACGATCATGAGGGTTCGATTCCCTCCTTGCCCATCCGGCTTTTATCAGGTATACATTAATATGGCTAAAATACGCGTGCTGGTGGTGGACGACAACCTGAACTTCCTGCAGCTGGCGCAGATGGCGCTGGGCACGGACGATTACGAGGTCCACACCGCCACCGACGGCAAGGACGGCTTCGACCAGGCCCGCCTGGTCAAGCCCGACATCATCCTGATGGACGTGATGATGCCCCGCGTTTCCGGCCTGGAGCTGATGCGGATGCTCCTCGCCGACGACGAGGTCAAGGGGATCCCTATCCTGGTCATGACGGCCAGCCATTTCGACCCTTCCACCGAACAGATCTTCAAGCAGGAGACCAACGTCAAAGGCTTCCTGCAGAAGCCCTGCCCTGTCGACGAGTTGCGGGCGCAGATCGCCCTCGCGCTGAAAAAATAAAGTTTACTTCCTGACAAAAAAAGAGGCGCCTTGAAGCGCCTCTTTTTATTTGGCCCGGGGGGCTCAGGTATAGGGGATGCTGATGCGGGTCGGCTCCGGCTTGGGCTTCCAGCGGAACTCGGTCTCCTGCAGCTCGATGGCGATCTGCATGATCTCCTTGATGATGCAGGTGACCGGGATCGAGAAGATCACGCCCCAGATCCCGCCGATCTCCGCGCCGGCCATCAGGGCCAGCAGGATGATCGCGGGGTTGAGGTCCACGGCTTTCTTCATGATATAGGGCTGGAGGAACCAGTCGTCGAAGAACCGGATGCCGGTGAAAAAAGCGAGGAGCTTGAGGATCGGGAGCAGGGCCCCGAACTGCAGGTAGGCCACGATGGAGGAGAGCACCGCCCCGACGATGGCGCCCAGGTAGGGTACCAGGCTCGAGAGGCCGATGGTTATCGCTATCACGGCCGCGTAGTTGAGGTTCATCAGGAGCAGCCCGGTGAAAGTGATCAGGAAAATGACGAAAGCCTCGGTCAGGATGCCGCGCAGGTAGTTGCCGAGCGACCCGTCGATGCGCGAGGCGATGTGGTGGATGATCTCGGCGTGGCGCGCCGGCAGGTGGTCCACCAGGTAGTCCAAAATGCCCGCGCCGCCCACCAGCATGAAGAAAGTGATGAAAGGCACGATGAAGAGCAGCGTCATCATCGGCAGGATGGAAAGGATGAGCTGCGGCACCAGCTCGAGCAGGTGGTCCAGCTTCTGCTCCAGGCGCAGCGAGGACAGGAAAGGGTAGTCCTTCACCAGCTTGGCGTTCATCTTCATCGTGAAGGCCTGGATGCGCCCGGCGTAGGACGGCCAGTCCTGCTTCAGCGATTCGAGCTCCACGGAGAGCAGGCTCATGAGCAGGTAGACGATTATGAAGATCATCGCGCCGGCGCCGATATAGAGCCCGGCCACCGCGTAGGTGCGCTTTATGCCGCGCACTTCGAAGTATTTTATGACCGGGCTGAGGATATAGGCCAGCGCCGCGCTCAGGATGAAGGGGAAGACCGCGGCTTTCGCCAGGACGACGAAGTAGACCGCCGCCAGGCCTATGGAGACCGGGAGGAGGAACTGCGCGTAGCTCACTTTGTTCTGGTTTTCTGTCTGCACGGGCTCTTATCCCTCCAGCGGCTTCTCGATGATGGCCCGGAGGCGGGCGGAGAGGATCTTGGCCAGCTGCGCCGCTATGACCACGCCTATCGTCGGGCGCGCGAAAAGCAGCGACTCCAGCTTTATCTTGAAGAGCATGAACACCTTGGTGTCCTCGGTGGCGTGCGCGGTGGCGGTGCGGGGCATTTCCTCCAGCAGGGCCATCTCGCCGAAGAACTCGCCCGGGTGCACCTGGGCTAT
This sequence comes from bacterium, assembly GCA_021811315.1. Taxonomy (GTDB): domain Bacteria; phylum Elusimicrobiota; class Elusimicrobia; order Elusimicrobiales; family UBA9959; genus UBA9959. The sequence continues at coordinate 24,844 of JAJZPF010000028.1, read as the reverse complement.
CACCGAGCTTTTCTGCGTGACCGGGTCCAGGCGGGAGAGGGCGATATTGCCGTCGAAGACGATGAAGAGCGCCCGGCCGATGTCGCCCTGGGCGAAGAGGGTCTCGCCCTTGAGGTAGGTGCGCTCCTGCAGGCTCTCCAGCACGTGGATCAGCTGCCGCTTCTTTATCCCGTCGAAAAGCTTGATGTTCTTCAGGAAGGACAGCTTGGCGAGGATCTCCTCGTCGTAGATGCGGTTCAGGATATTGAGCAGGCGCATTTAGTCCCTCGAGAAGAGCCCGTAGACGGTCTGCGCGAGCTTGAACCAGCCGCTCGAGACCGCGCCGGAGACGGATTTTACCGCCCCGATGACGGGGTCGAGCGCCGTCAGCTTGCCGTCGGCGTTCAGGGCCAGGTATTCCACGGCCTTGGCCGTATGGCGCAGCTGCTGCAGCGTAAGCACGGCCTGCACGACCAGCGCCACGAAAGCCAGCGTCACCACGACCACGCAAACAGTGAGTAGTGTAGTATCCATAAAATTAACCTCCGCGCCCGCGTTTGATAAGAGTATATAAAATTTTATTAATTGTGGGGGGAATGGGCCGCCGTGAACTCGCGGTCGCCCAGCACGGCGTCCCGGTTCTTGTCGAAGGGGCGCCACAGTTTGCCCGGCACCGGCTCGGCCATGAAAGCCGAATATTTCGCGAGCGCCTCGCCCGCTTCCGCGGCGAAGGTCCCGAGGACGGCCGCTTTGTCGGCGGGGCCTTCGGCCAGGCCCAGGTACTGGCCCGCGCTGGACCAGCGGTAGTCCGCGGGTTCGGCCGCCAGCTTTTCCTTCACCGGGGCCTGGTGGATGAAGCGGGCCAGGGCGGCGGCGTATTTTTCGGGCTGGACCAGCTTGTACTTGCAGCGGCCGGCGGCGTAGCCCGGCAGGGTCTTGTCCTTGCCGAACCCGCCCATCACGGAGTGCAGGTCGGCGCCGGGGGTGACGAAATAAACGAGCGCGCGGCCCGGCAGCAGGGCGTAGGCCGGCATCAGGAGCCCGAAATCTTTTTTCGTCTTTTCAAGCAGGCGCAGGTATTCCAGGCGCTCTTTGTCGTCGGCTAAAGTGCAGCCGTGGTCGGTCACCAGGCAGTGGGCGTTCTCGAAAAACATATTTGTTCCTGTCATGACATAATTGTAGCACATGGGCGGCGGGCGGGCGCGGTTTTTTGTATAATTTATACTTGTAATTATAAAGGACTTCGCAAATGACCACTCAAAACACAGATTATTCGAAAACGGTTTTCCTGCCCACGACCTCTTTCTCCATGAGGGGGGACCTCACCCAGAAAGAGCCCGGCATCCTGGAAGCCTGGGAGAAACTGGACCTTTACGGCAAGATGCTCGAAAAGCGCCGCGGCGCCAAGCCCTACGTCCTGCACGACGGCCCGCCCTACGCCAACGGCCACATCCACATCGGCCACGCTTTCAACAAGATCCTCAAGGACATCATCGTGAAGTCCCGCTCCATGCTGGGCTTCTATTCCCCTTACGTCCCCGGCTGGGACTGCCACGGCCTCCCTATCGAGCAGGCCCTCCTGAAAGAGATGAAGATGGGCAAGCGCCACATCGACGACATCCCAGCTTTCCGCCGCAGCGCGCGCGAATTCGCCGCCCGCTTCCTCGACCTGCAGCGCACGGAGTTCAAGCGCCTGGGCGTAATGGGCGCCTGGGACAAGCCCTATATCACCATGACCAACGAGTACGAGGCCACGGTGATAAAGGCTTTCCGTGAGCTCCTGGAGCAGGGCCATATCCACCGCGACAAGAAGACCATCTACTGGTGCGTTTCGTGCGAAACGGCCCTCGCCGACGCCGAAGTGGAGTACAAAGACAAGACCTCCCCGTCCATCTACGTCCGATTCCCGCTGGATACTTTGCCCGACGGCCTCGCCGCCGTGGCGAAGAACCGCGCTTCAATCGTCATCTGGACCACCACGCCCTGGACGCTGCCCTCAAATATGGCCGCCGCCGTGGCGAAGACGGAGGACTACCGCGTGCTCGAGACCGGCGGGCAGTACCTCATCGTCGCCGACAAGCTCGCCGACGCTTTCCTGGCCGCCACCGGCCTGGAAGCCGTGAAGGGCGACCTTATCCCCGGCGAAAAGCTCGTGGGCCTGAAGTACCACCACTGCCTGGAGCCGCATCTCCCGGAGGCCCGCCGCTTCACGCGCCCGGTCATCTCCACCGATTTCGTCGACATGTCCACCGGCACCGGCATCGTGCACATCGCCCCCGGCCACGGCGAGGAAGACTTCCACGCCGGCAAGAAGCACGGCCTGGACATTTTCTGCCCCGTCAAAGAGGACGGGAAATTCAACGCCGACGCCGGGATCTTCGAGGGCATGAAAGTCTTCGAGTCCAACGACAAAGTGGTCGAGACCCTGAAGGCCGACGGCCTGCTGCTGGCCCTGAAGAAGATCGAGCACAGCTACCCGCACTGCTGGCGCTGCAAGCAGCCCGTCATCTTCCGCGCCACCGAGCAGTGGTTCCTGACCATAGACCGCGACGGCCTGCGCGGGAAGCTGATGAAAGAAGCCGACGGCGTGAACTGGATCCCCGAAGCCAGCCACGGCCGCATGACCGGCATGCTCAAGACCCGCCCCGACTGGTGCCTCTCGCGCCAGCGCTACTGGGGCACGCCCATTTTGGCCGTCTACTGCAAAGAATGCGGCAAGGTGCAGGAAGATTACGTTTTCCTCAAAAAGATGGAAGACCGCGTCCGCGCCGAAGGCAGCGATTTCTGGTTCTCCGAGCCCGTCGAGAAACTGATGGAGCCCGGGCAGAAATGCTCCTGCGGCGGGACGAAATTCTCCAAAGAGAAAGACATCATGGACGTCTGGCTGGACTCGGGCGTCTCCTGGTACGCCGTCCTGAAGGGCGGCATGCTGGGCGCCGGCGAGTTCTTCCCGGCCGACCTGTACCTGGAAGGCTCCGACCAGCACCGCGGCTGGTTCCAGACCTCGCTCATCCCGTCGGTGGCCCTGAACGGCCACCCGCCCTACAAAGCCGTGCTCACCCACGGCATGGTCCTCGACGAACAGGGCCGCGCGATGCACAAATCCACCGGCAACGTCCTGGCCCCGCAGGAAGTCATCCAGAAATACGGCGCCGAGATCCTGCGCCTCTGGACCGCGCTTTGCGACTACGGCGACGATATCCGCATCTCCGAGAAGATCCTCTCCGGGACCATCGACACCTACCGCAAGATCCGCAATACGGTGCGCTTCCTGCTGGGCAACCTCAGCGACTTCAACCCGGCCAAACACCGGGTCCCCGACGACAAACTGGTAGAGACGGACCGCTATATCCGCGCCCGCCTGGCCGTCACCGTCGCCTCGGTGCGGAACCATTACGAGAACTACCAGTTCCGCCCGGCTATCAGGGCCGTGGCCGACTTCTGCATCCTCGACCTCTCGGCCTTCTACCTCGACTCGCTCAAGGACCGGCTCTACACCTTCAGCCCCGACGCGCCCGAGCGCCGCTCGGCGCAGACCGTGCTGCACGACATCCTCACCGCGATGCTCAAGATGAGCGCCCCGGTGCTCTCCTTCACCGCCGAGGAAGCCTGGAAGACCGCCCGGGCCGAGATCGACCCGGCGCTGGAAGAGAGCGTCTTCCTGGCCGATTATCCCGTGTTCCCGGCCTCCTGGGCCGACCAGGCCCTGCTCGAGCGCTGGACGAAGATCATGGCCATGCGCGAGACCGTCACCAAGGCGATAGAGGAAGTCCGCAAGACCGGCGCCGTCGGCTCCTCGCTGGAGGCCCGGATAATCCTGCGCACCTCGAATCCCGAAACCAAGGCTTTCCTCGAAACCACGCGGCACCTCTGGCCGCAGGTGGCCATCGTCTCCGAGGCCGCCGTCGAGCTCGACGCCGCCGCCCCGGAGCTTGAAGTGAAAGTGAGCAAGGCCGAAGGGGCCAAGTGCCCCCGCTGCTGGCAGTGGCGCCGCGACGTCGGCTCAAATCAGGCCCACGCCGGGGTCTGCGGCCGCTGCGCCAAAGCCATGGAGGACGCGCCCAAAGGATGAGGAAACTAGCCGTACCGGCCATCATACTCGCCGTGTTCCTGCTCGACCGGGCCTCGAAGGCCTGGGTGCTGAAGACGGTCTTTTACAGGTCCGTGGAAGTCCTGTCCTTCTTCCGCCTGACCTACGCCCAGAACACCGGCGTGGCTTTCGGGATGTTCAAGGACAGCAATTTGTTCTTCCTGGCTTTCAGCGCGGCGCTGGTGGCCGTGCTTCTCTACCTGCGGCGGCGGATACAGGCGCAGGGCCCGGCCGCCGCGCTCGGGCTGGCGCTGGTCCTGGGCGGCGCGCTCGGGAACATCTATGACCGTATCGCCTACGGCTTCGTGATCGATTATTTCGACTTCTCTTTTTTTCCGGCCGTGTTCAACGTCGCCGACAGCGCTATTACGGTCGGGGCGGTGCTGCTGGCGCTGGGGATGAAGGACGAGAAAGCCGGGGAGAAGAGTCGGGAGCCGGGGGTCGGGAATCAGGGAGCGGGGAAATTATGAAGAAAATACTTTTAATCACGCTGCTGGCCGCCGGGCTGGCCGGGTGCAACAGGTCGCCGGAGTTCTACTTCGAGCGGGGGAATTACCTTTTCGCCGCCGGGAAGGATACCGAGGCCCTCGAGAACTACAGCAGGGCGCTGCTCCTCCGGAGGAATTACCCCGAGGCCCTCACTTCGCGCGGCCTGGCCTTCGAGCGGCAGGGCGACAGGCAGAAAGCCGGCATCGATTACCGCAAAGCAATAGAGTTTAACGCCTCTTTCCTGCCCGCCTACAATAACCTCGGCGCGCTCCTGATGGACGGGGAGAACTACCGCGAGGCCGTGGCCCTTTTCACCGAGGCGCTGGGCGTGAAGCCGGATTATTCCTTCGCGCTGCTCAACCGCGGCCTCTCGTTCTACAAGCTGGGGGACTGCGCCGGCGCCACCGCCGACCTCACCCGGGCGCTGGAGCTCAACGATAAATTCCAGATGGCTTATTACCACCGCGCCCTCTGCGCGCGCAAAGCCCGCAATTTGCCCGCCGAGCTGGCGGACCTGGACGCGCTCCTGGCCCTCAATCCCGCCGCGGCCCTGGCTATTTTCGAGCGCGGCAAGGCGCTGTATTATATGCAGGACTATCCCGGCGCCGCGCAGGAATTCTCCAAAGCCGCCGGGCTTAAACCCGAAGACCCGGTCTACGCCTACTGGCTGGGCTTCGCTCTTTATAAAGCCGGGGACCTCGAAGGCGCGCTCCGGGCCGCGTCGAAAGCCGCGGCGGTTAAACCCGACTCCTACCAGCTCCGCGGGCTGATGGGCGATATCTACGCGGCGCTGAAGGACAAGGGGAACGCGGCGGCGCAGTACAGGCTGGCCGCCGGACTTTCCCCGAAGTCCGCCTCGCTTTACCAGGCCAAACTGAACGCGCTCGAGAAGCCCGCCGCGCCGGCGAGGAAGAAGCGGAAATAACGGAGCCCCGATAAATGTCAGAAGACACCGACAACCTCTCGCCCTGGCGGAAAAAATTCCTGGCTACCAGGATGACTTTCGAAAGCCTCCTCTTCGAGAAGGAACTGGTGCGGCCCGGGAGGGAGAAACTTTCCACGGGGCTGCTCGTCCTGGGCGCTATCTGGCTTTTCCACGCCCTGCTCCTGGCCCAGTGGGCCTTCAGGCGCGGCTACTTCTTCAACCAGGCCGACGCGGAAAGTTTCGGCGGCGTGCTGCGCTACGCGGCCTATTTGAAAAGCCAGGGCTTCTGGGCGCTCCTCAAGCCAGAGTTCTCCGATCTTACGCTAAACCCGCCGCTTTATTACCTGTCCTACGTGCCGGTGCTGAACTACCTGACCAGCGACCTCAATTTGGCGCTCATCGTCGTGAATTCTTTTTACATGCTGGTGCTCGCGCTCGCGATCTTCCTGGCCGTCCGCAGAAGCCGCCCCAATATGGCCGGCTGGTTCGGCGCCGCTTTCGCCCTCGCTTTCCCTTTCGTGCTCGAGACGGCGCGCCGCCCGGCCCCGGAGATGGCGCTGATGGCGCTGGCGGCCGCGGTTTACGCCTGCTATATCCGCTCCGACGAGTTCGAGCATCCCCAGTGGTCTTTCGCTTTCGCGGTCTGCCTCGGCCTCGGCTTTTTCTCGCACAGGTTCTTCTGGCTCTACGCCCTGCCGCTCGCGCCTTTCATCATAGAGGGCTTCGCCAACCCGTCGAGCCGCGACGAGCTGTTCAAAGGCATGTTCCCGGGAGTGATCCTGAACCTGCCCTGGTATCTGTTCGCCATAGCCGCCGTGGCCGCCGGCCTGGTCCCGCTGTGGGGGGACTATAACGGCTTCTGGCATTATTTAAAATTGGGCGTGTCCGCCGCCGGGCTCCCGCTTTTCCTCCTCGGCGCCGCCGGGCTGACCTGGATGTATTACTCGGTCTTCATGCCCTATGAAAAAAAGAAAGTGGTGGCCGCCTGGTTCTGGGCGCCCTACCTGCTTCTGACCTGGGTGGTGCGCGGCAGCCACCCGCAGCTGCTTTACCCGGCGCTCCTGCCGCTGGCCATCGCCGTGCCGGTGATGACGCCCCACCAGGCCCGCAAGTACCTGCTGGTACTTGTGCTGACCCTGGGCGCGGTGAACCAGTCCGGGCTGGTGCGCCCCTTCGGCGGCAAATACCCGCTCGCCGGCCTGCCGCCGCCGCCCGCCGGCGACTTCCGCTCCGCCGAGCTCCTCGCCCTCCTCGAGAACAATGCCCCGCTCAAAGGCGGCCTCGCCGGGATCTACGGCGACGAGAACCTTAACTCCGGGGCCCTGCGCTTCGCCGCCGCCAAGTCGCCGCTCCAGGTCAAATTCGCAGACAACCCCGCCTGCCCCGCCTGCGCTTTCGTCCTTATCCATAAGACCCCGCGCTTCGGCGAGAAGCCCTCGGCGACGGAGGCTTCCTTCTCCGCCCTGAAGAACAGAACCTGGTTCCCCGTCGTCTTCGATAAAAAAGCCGACCTGGAGCTGAACGACACCTCCAGGGCCGAAGTCTACGTCAAGAACCCTTCCGCCGAGATGTTCCTCGGGAACGGGACGCACGAGGTAAGGAACCTTACTCTTGGCCCGCTCGGCATCGAGGACGCCACCCTGCAGCTTTCCGGCTTCGACCAGGCCACCGGCGTTTACGCCTCGGCGAACCTTTTCGCCCCGGCGGCCCTGCTCCTGGGCGGGGATATCTACGGCCTTACGCTGGACATCAGCGGCCTCTCCGCCGCGAGCGCCTCGCTGAACCCTTTCGTGCCCGCCGGCGTCGGCGGCGTAAAAGTGACCTCGGCCAAGATCACCGAATACGCGGTGGAGCGCTACCTCGCGGAGCGCTACCCCTTCCTCACGGACCTGAAGATAACCCTCGACGGGAATCTCGACGTTTCCGCCCTGGCCCGCGGGCGCAGGCTGCACGCCGATTTCGAATTGTCCATCAAGGACGGCGCGGTGCTGGAAGCGAAGCCGCTGTTCTTCGTCCTCGGCCCTATCACGCTGTCCCCTTACCTGCTGCAGCTCTTCACTTTCAGGCTGGATTTCTCGGATAACCCGTACGGCATCAGGGTCTCCGGCCTGCGCATAACCAAAAAAATGATCGAGCTCTACTAGGAAAGCCGCGCCCACAGACTATGAAAACACTTCTCGCTTTGCTCCTGCTGTCCTGCTGCGCCTGCGTGGATATCCCCGTGGATGGCTCGCCGGCCGCCGCCATCGCCCAGCCGGTGGAGGCGCCTTACCAGGGCCTGGACCCCGGCTACAAGACCGAGGAGACCGCGCATTTCGCCGTGAAAGCCTACACTTCCTCCTCCGCCCTGCTTAACGCCGGGCTCCTCGAGGAGAACTATACCCGCATCATGCAGGACCTGGGCCTTTATTCCTTCGTGCCCGCCCGGCCCTACAATGTGACGATCTACCGCGACGCCGACGAGTACCACGCCAAGACCGGCCAGCCGGGCTGGTCGGGCGGCGCCGCTTACGGCAACGCCCTCCTGCTGTACGAGGGGGAGGGCCTGAAGGCCACTATCGGCCACGAGATGACGCACCTTGTCTTCAACGAATTCATGGGCCTCTCCCAGTCCGGCTCGCTGCGCTGGCTTAACGAGGGCGTGGCGGTCTACGAGGAAAGCCGCTCCAACCAGGCCTCGGCCGCTTTTTACGCGGACAGCGTGCGCTCCGGCGTGGCGCCCAATCCCATCCCTTTCTCCCAGATGATAAACCTGGTCCCGCAGAACGAAAGCCAGCGCAGCGTGGACCGCTGGTACGCCCAGGCCGGCTCGGTGGCGGGCTTCCTCATAAAGCAGGGCGGCTCGTTCAGCTTCTCCATCTTCCTCGGGAAGCTGCGCGACGGCGCCACCGTGGACAAAGCGCTCGAAGACACCTATTCCGGCCTGTGGAAGTCCCTGCCCGAACTGGAAAAAGCCTGGAAGCTCGAAGTGCAGCGATAGTCGACCCCCGACTCCCGACTCTCGATTTATTATATGGATAAAGCCGTACCGGACAAGAAATTCAAGCGCGCGGTCATCCCGCTCGAGGGCGTGCATTGCGCCTCCTGCGTGGCCCGGCTGGAGAACGGCCTTAATTCCCTGCCCGGCGTGGCCGGCGTGTCCGTGAACCTGCCCTCCCGGACGGCTTTCCTTTCCTACGACCCGGCCCTCGCCGACGCGAAGGGCATCTCCGGCAGGATAGAAGAGCTCGGCTACAAGGCCCTCGCCTTCTCCGAGTCGGCCGGCTCGGCGGAGAACACCGCCCTGAAAGAGCTCGAGCGGGAAAAGAACGTCTTCCTGAAGCGCTTCCTGCTCGGCCTGCTGTTCACCAGCTTCCTGCTCCTGGACCTGGTCCTGCCGATAAACCCCTACGCAATGATGACCGTCGCCGGGCTGGCCTGGTGGTTCGCCGGCAAGCATTTCCACCAGGGCTTCCTGCGCGCCCTGAAGGCCCATACGGCGGACATGAACTCGCTGGTCTCGCTCAGCACCAGCGTCACCTATTTCTACGGCGTTATCGTGACTATCTTCCCCGGCACCGGGATGCATTACCACGCCCAGTGGCACGAAGTGGGCATGCTCGTGACCTTTATAAACCTCGGCCGCTGGCTCGAGGCCCGCTCCAAGAACAAGGCCGGCGAGGCCGTGGCCAAGCTTTTCAAGATAGCGCCCAAGTTCGCCCGGCGCCTCAGGGACGGCAAGGAGCAGACCGTGCCCGTGGCCGAGATCGTGCCCGGCGACCTGGTGCTGCTGCGCCCCGGCGAGCAGGTGCCCGTCGACGGCCGGGTAACCGGCGGGGCCTCCGCCATGGACGAAAGCCTCCTTACCGGCGAAGTGGTCCCGGTGGAGAAAGAAGCCGGCGCGCGCGTCTACGCCGGGACCATCAACAAGACCGGCGCGCTCGAATTCACCGCCGAGGGCGTGGGCGAAGACACCGTCCTGATGAAGATCATTACCGCCGTCGAGGAAAGCCAGGCCGAGAAGAGCGCCGTGCAGCACATGGTGGACAGGATCTCCGCCTGGTTCGTGCCCGCGGTGTTCCTGATAGCCGCCACGGCCGCGGGTTTCTGGTTCCATTATTACGACCTGGCCCGGGCCGCCGGGATCTTCGCCGCGGTGCTGGCCGTGGCCTGCCCCTGCGCGATGGGCCTGGCCGTGCCGATGGCCGTCGCCGTCGGCTTCGGCCGCGCGGCTTCCGCCGGGATACTTATCCGCAACGCCGACGTCCTGGAGCGCGCTTCCGGCGTGGACGTGGTGATCTTCGACAAGACCGGCACCGTGACCGAGGGCCGGATGCGCCTGGAAAGCCTTCACCCTTTCGAGACTACCGAGAAAAAGCTCCTGCAGCTCCTTTCCTCCGCGGAGGAAAAATCCGAGCATCCTTTCGCCGAGGCCGTGCGCCGCCAGGCCAGGGAAGCCAAAGTAAAGCCGCTCGCCCTGACCGCTTTCGAAGCCGTGCCGGGGAAAGGCGTGCGCGCCCACGCGGCCGGGGGGGAAATGGTGGTGGGCAGCCTTAAATGGTTCGACGAACTGCCCCTGCCGGTCCCGCCCGCCGTCCGCGCCGAGATCACCGCTTCGTCCGATTCCGTGCTCCTCGCCGCGCTCGACGGGAAGTTCATGGGCTACGGCCGCCTGGCCGACGTCCTGCGCCCCGAGGCCGCCGAAATAATCAGGGAACTCGAAGCGATGGGCATCGAGCCCGTGATGGCTTCCGGCGACCGGCAGGCCGTGGTGGCCCACGCGGCCGCCGCGATCGGGATAAAGACTTTCCACGCCGAGATCTTCCCCGAGGAGAAGCGCCGCCTGGTGATGCGCTACAAAGCCCTGGGCAAGCGCACCGCTATGGTGGGCGACGGCTTCAACGACGCGCCCGCCCTTTCCGAGGCCGACCTCGGCATGGCCATGCGCTCCGGCACCGACGTGGCCGTGCACTCGAGCGACATCACCCTGATGAACAACGACCTGCGCTCCGTGATAACCGCGGTGAAGATCTCGAAGAGGATAAAGCGGACCATCAACCAGAACCTGGCCTGGGCCTTCGCCTACAATATCGTTCTTATCCCCATGGCCGCCGGGGTTTTCTATCCTAAGTGGGGCGTGGTCATCCCGCCGTCGGCCGCCGGCGCCGCGATGGCGCTCAGCTCGGTCTCGGTAGTAATGAATTCCCTGCGGCTGAAGCGCGCGAAAATTTAAGGAGCTAATATGAAAAACACCTCGACGAAGTTCGGTTATACCCAGGGCCAGGCGCAGAGCGTCAGAAGCATCAAGCTGCCCGAGATAGAGTCCTGGGAGAACCAGTACAAGCGCGACTACACCATAGTGATCGAGCACCCGGAGTTCACCTCCGTCTGCCCCAAGACCGGCCTGCCCGACTTCGGGACCGTCACCATCGAATACGTCCCCGGCAAGCTCTGCCTCGAGCTCAAGTCGCTCAAATATTACTTCCTCCAGTACCGCAACTGCGGCATCTTCATGGAGAACATCGCCAACCGCGTCCTCGACGACGTGATAAAAGCGATAAAACCCCGCTCCTGCACCGTCACCGCCGACTTCACCCCCCGCGGCGGCCTGAGCTCCGTGATAATAGCCGAATACAAAGCCAAAAAATAAATAGTGTCCCATAGTCGTACATGACAGCTGTTTCTGGGGGCGTATCTGCGGCGACCGCGCTCCTAAGTTGATAAAATTGGGTCCACCAAACCCTGCAAGGAAAGGTGGACCAAAATGGAAATCAAAGTACGACTTGAGCTTGTGGTTAGTCTACAAGATGGCGAAGTAAATATCAACGAGATTCTTCACGCCGTCGGCAAGTGGGGCCGTGAGGCGACCGCGAAGGCGGCTGAAGGCGTTATCAACGCCTATCAGAAAAGGATCATAGAGTTGTTGTGTTCAGGGCATGGCGACGGGAACTGGCTGCCGCACGAAGCGCGTGGCTCCAAGGGGCAGATGTGCCTGGGATGCGCTTACCGCAGCGGCGGCAAGCGCGAGCCGCGCAAGCTGAGAACAGAATTGGGGCCTTTGTCGGTGGAAACGCGGCAGGTGATATGTGCAGTCTGCGGCAAGCGCTTTCGCGTGCTGGGGCCGCTGCTTAAGATAGAGCCGCGGGTCCGGCCGACGGTTGAACTGATGCGGATGACGGCGGAAACTATGACCGACCTGAGTTACCGCAAAGGCGGCGGGCGGATGGTCGCGCTGGCGCAGGTGGAAGTGCCACGAAGCAGCGGGCAACGGTGGATGGCGGGCGGCGACTGGGACAGCCTGCAGGAAGGCGCTTTCCGGGCGAAGACCTGGGAATCGCTGCAGGGGCTTATGGCCGACGGTACGGGATACAAGCGCCAGGGCAGCGCCGAGGGCACGCGCGGCCAGTTGCGCCTTATGATGGGCGTTACGGGCTCGCCGAGGCGGCTGGTGCCGCTTGGCGTATGGGCGGACGAAAGTTGGGAGCAGATAGACAAGCAGATGCTGGAAGCCAAGCCGGAAGGCATCCTGCCGCCGGTGGTGGCGATAGACGGTGAAAAGGGGCAGGAAGTCCTTGGCAATCTGGCGCAGGATATCCAGAGGTGCCAGTGGCACATACCGCATCAACTGGGTTTTGCGCTATGGGAGGACGGGCTGCGCAAGCCGCAGCGGAAGCCGTATATAGACAAGCTGTCCGGGATAATTAAAATTGATTTACCCGAGGGAGAATACCGGAGTATTCCCAAGGAGATGCGGGAGCAGATCGAAGGGCAGCTTCTGGAAAGCCGGCAGTCGATGGACGCGCTGGCGCGCAGTTTCAAGAATAAAGGCTACCACGCGGCGGCCAGCTACCTGCGCAACGCCGGGGACCACACTTTCACCGTGGTTGAGAAGTGGCTTGAGATGGGGTACATGCCGCCGAAGGCGATAAGCCTGCTGGAAAGGGTAATGCGCGAGATGGGGCGGCGCATCAAGAAGATAGGCGCGTCGTGGAAGGACAAGGGAGTGCTTGCAGTGGCTAGGGTGCTGATGACAAGGATTTACGATCCGAAGCGCTGGCTACAGTACTGGGCGAAACTGCTGGATTTGAAAGGCCGGTGTGCCGTTAAAGACGCCACCATCGCTTTTGTGGTTGCATGATGCCGTGTACGACTATGGGACACTATTAAAAAATAAAGAATGGGGACAGGCTACTTTATTGAAAATAAAGTAGCCTGTCCCCTTTTTTGATATAATAGGCTTGTCGTTTCAGAGGCCCAGTTGGCGCAGCGGTAGCGCGTTCCCTTGACATGGGAAAGGTCACAGGTTCGATCCCTGTACTGGGCACCAGATTTTAAGTATCAGAGAGCCCGTTGGAACCCGCTCGGGTACTGGCGGGCTTTACAATTAAGGAGACTATGTCAGAAGAAAACAAAGAAGAATCACTCGTCCACAAAATGCGCCACTCCCTGGCCCACGTCATGGCCCAGGCCGTCGCGGAACTGTTCCCCGGCGTTAAATTCGGCATCGGCCCCGCCATCGAGAACGGCTTCTACTACGATTTCGACCTCGAGCACCATTTCACCCCCGAGGACCTGCCCCTCATCGAAAAGAAAATGAAGCATATCCTCGGCCAGGCTCAGAAATTCGAACGCACGGAGCTCCCGCGCGCCGAAGCCCTCAAACATTTCGCCGAGAAGGGTGAGAAATACAAAGTCGAGCTCATCAATGACCTGCCCGAGGGCTCCGTCATCAGCATCTACAAGAACGGCCCCTTCGAGGACCTCTGCAAAGGCCCCCACGTCGAGCATACCGGCAAGCTGAAAGCTTACAAGCTCACCCACGTGGCCGGCGCTTACTGGCGCGGCAGCGAGAAGAACCCGATGCTGCAGCGAATCTACGCCGTGGCCTTCGAAACGCAGGACGAGCTTAACGCTTATCTGAAGCAGCAGGAAGAAGCCGCGAAGCGCGACCACCGCAAACTGGGCAAGCAGCTCGATCTTTTCAGCATCAACGAGCTTATCGGCCCCGGCCTGGTGCTTTGGCATCCCAACGGCGCGCGGATGCGCCACGAGATCGAGACCTACTGGAAGGACGAGCATTTCAAGGGCGGCTACGGCCTGGTGAACACCCCGCATATCGGCCGCGAGAACCTCTGGCTGACCTCCGGCCATCTCGAGTTCTACAAAGACTCGATGTACGCGCCGATGGACATCGACGGCATCAACTATTACGCCAAGCCGATGAACTGCCCTTTCCACATCCAGATCTACCAGAGCACGGCGCGTTCCTACCGCGACCTGCCCCTGCGCTGGGCCGAGCTCGGCTCCGTGTACCGCTTCGAAAAGGCCGGCGTACTGCACGGCCTGATGCGCGTGCGCGGCTTTACCCAGGACGACGCGCATATCATCTGCACGCCCGAGCAGATGGAAGCCGAGACGATCGAAGTCCTGCGCTTCAGCCTGAACATCTGGAAAACTTTCGGCTTCACCGAGATCAAAGCCTACCTCGCCACCCGCCCCGAGGGCGCCGTGGGCGAGCCCGCGCGCTGGGAAGAGGCGCAGAAGAGCCTGCGCGCGGCCGCCGAGAAGGCGGGCATACCGGTCGAGGTCGACGAGGGCGGCGGCGCTTTCTACGGCCCCAAGATCGACCTGAAGGTGAAAGACGCGATCGGCCGCGAGTGGCAGATGAGCACCATCCAGTTCGACTTCAATCTGCCCGAGCGCTTCGGCATGGAATACACCGGCTCCGACGGGGCTAAGCACCAGCCGTACATGATCCACCGCGCCCTGCTCGGCTCGCTCGAGCGCTTTTTCGGCATCATGATCGAGCATTACGCCGGGAACTTCCCGATGTGGCTGGCCCCGGTCCAGGTGAAAGTACTCAATATCACCGAGGAAGCCGAAGGCTACGCCCGCGAAGTCGAAGCCAAGCTGAAAGCCGCCGGCCTGCGCGTCGCGTCCGACCTGAGCAATAACACCATCAACGCCAAGGTCCGCGATTCCGCAATGCACAAGTTCCCCTACCTGGTGGTAGTGGGCCTGAAAGAAAAAGAGGCCGGGAACGTCACCCTGCGCCTCCGCGGCAACAAGTCCGTCTTCGGCGTCTCCCTCGACGAGTTCATCGCCAAAGCCAAAACCGAAGCCGACACCCGCGCGCTGGCAAGTTCCTACAGCTGAGGCTTCGCCTCACCAAGGGGGAACCCACCCCGAGCCATAGTACCCTGTCGAGGCGAAGCCTCGACAGGGTATTATTTCAAACTGCTATAATTAAGTTGATGGGTAAAGTTTCCAATGTATATGTGGTAGCCGGTCCTAACGGCTCTGGCAAAACCACTTTTGCCAGAGAGTTCCTGCCCAATTACGCTAAATGCAACCACTTCGTAAATGCCGACCTCATCGCCAGCGGCTTGTCTCCTTTTGCTCCTGGTATTGTGGCGCTTAAAGCTGGAAAACTGGTACTGACTAGCATACGCGAGTTCACAAAAAGCGGTGAGGATTTCGGCTTTGAAACCACCTTGTCCGGCCGCGGTCATATCAATATGTTCCGGCGCTTAAAAGCGGCGGGCTATAAAATACACTTATTTTTTTTATGGGTTCCCGGGGTGGGCCTTTCCCTTCTGCGGGTAAAAAATAGAGTTGCCGAAGGTGGCCATGACGTGCTTACTAACGACGTCAGGCGCCGTTTTCCCCGCTCAATATATAATTTCTTTAAAGCCTACTCCGGGCAGGCCGACACCTGGATGCTTTTTGATAATTCCGGCGAAAAGCCCGTATTGGCGGCCAAGGGCGCGGGCAGTAGCCTTACTGTCGAAAACCAACAAATATATAGGATGATAATGGAGTCCGTGAACCTATGAAAAAAAGACTTTCCATGCAGGACAAAGCGGAAATAGCCATGAAAGTCGCCGTGCGGAAAGTAGTGGCCGACCATAAAAAAACAGGACGCCCCCTGGCCATCTGGAAAAACGGCAAAGCAGTAAACGTCTCCCCAAAATCCCTCTAATTTCAAAAAAGAGAACAGGGTACTTTTCAAGGAAAAGTCCCCTGTTCATTTTTATTCCCAAGTCGACACGCCCTTGTCGGGTTCGTCTGCTATGGTATATGTGTCGAGGCGAAGCCTCAACAGAGGAGGGGGTATGCGAAAGATTATATTTGCGGAGGGGGAGATCTATCACATCTATAACAGGGGAGCGGATAAGCGTGAAGTGTTTGCCGACGATTGTGATAAAGGTCGTTTCGTGTATGATCTGGAAAGAATGAACTGTGCTGCGGCTGTTCTGCATTCAGGCTACTTCTTTGCCCATCCGCGCCCGGCATGCTCAGAGGGTTCGCGTCGAACTGAAAATGGCGGTCAAAAACTAGTGGATATCCTGGCATTTGCGCTTATGCCTAACCACTTCCACCTTCTATTAATGCAGCGGAGCAAGGGTGGACTTGCAGCCTTTATGCAGAAGCTGGGCACTGCCTACACGATGTTCTTTAATAAAAAGTACCAACGTACAGGTGTGCTTTTTCAGGGGGTGTTCAAGTGCGTCAGGATCAAAGGGGAGGGTCATTTTGAAGGAATCCCTTTTTACATACACGCAAATCCTCTCAAACTCATGCCGCCTTTTCCGTCCGTGGATCTTGAAATGGAATTTTTGAGGGAATATAAGTGGAGCAGTTTTCAGGACTATGCAGGCAGGGACAATTTTCCCGCGATTACGAATAGGAAGTTGCTTGAAGAGTCCTTTATGCGGGACGGCGGTTTCTTCGCCAGCATGACCAAATATCTAAAAAATAAAAGGGAATTACCTGCTGAGGCTTCGCCTCACCAGGATTAAGCTTTGCGGAGGGTGAATTTATAGCCCATGGCTCCGGCTATGAGGCGCAGGTTGTGAAGCTGCGGGTTGCCCTTCTTCGAGAGCATTCGGAATAGATGCTCGCGGTTGAGTTTGGTCTTCCTGGCTATCTGCGCCAGGCCGCCGTGTACCTGCGCCACATCGTGCAGCGCGAGCAGGAAGACGCCCTCGTGCTCGTCCTCAAGACAGGCGTTGAGGTATCCCATGGCGTATTTGGGATCGGCAAGACGTTTTAGTAAATCCTTGTGGTAGCTTTCGGTTGATTTCATCTTATACCTAATTGATAATCTGTGCTTGCATAGTAGCACATAAGCTACTGCCTGCCAAGGCAGCCAAACAAAGAACCCGGCGTTTAGCCGGGTTCTTTTGTTCGCTGAATGTGAGGACTCTGTCGAGGCTTCGCCTCGACAAGGTTATTTTTCCAGGACCAGGACTTTGTGGGGGGCTAGGGCGGGGGGGAGGGCGCGGTTTTGTTCGAAGAGGGGGCGGTAGGGGGAGAGGACTTCGGGGTTGAGGGGGAGAGGGGCCTCCGAAGCGTTCAGCAATATGATGTAGTTCTTGCCGCCCTGCTTGATGGCCCGGTAGGCCAGGTTCGCGTCAAGGCCGGCCGGCAGGACGCCGGGCTTGCCTTTTTTCAGCGCCGGCATAAGCGAGTTAAGCTCGGCGGCGATCCGCTGGTAGATGCCCCAGCGCTCGGGGCGGTTGGGGAGCGGAACGCCGTCGGAACCGGTATAGGTGAAGTAGAAAATACCCTCGGCGCCGCGCGCGATAGCGAGATAGGTCATGAAGCGGACCTGCTCGAAAGTGGGAAAGCCGCCAACGGGGGGCTGCCTCTTCTGCGGGTAGCCTATCCAGTCGAAAGCCTGGAGCACAGCCCAGACCGGCTTGTCCTGCCGCGAAGGGTCCTTGATCGCCGCGCCGGCCTTCGCCATAGCGATCTGCTCGCCGACGGACTCGAGCCGCAGATGCGGTACCGGGTACCAGTCCACCATCAGCATATCGGCCACGCCGCCGTAATTGAAAGCGGCCACGCCCTCGCCCATCACAAAAACAGTTTTCGCCGCCGAGGACCAATCCTTCACCCGCTTGTCCATTTGTTCAAGCGAAGCCAGGGGGAACTTCCGCACTTCAGGCTCATCGTAAAGATACCAGGCCAGGACCGGCCAGCGCTTCGCTTCTTTCTCGAAAGTAGAACCAATGACCCTGTCCGGGTAAGCGACCATCTTAAGGTCGAGCTTCTTCGCTTCCGCCGCAAGAGCCGCAAGCCGCTCCGGGTCCTGCGTATAAGTGTGGAAGCAGTTGAACCCCGCTTCTTTCAAAACGCCAAGTTCCTTCGGCCCGGCGATCCCGTAAAACCCAAGGGGAAAATCCCCGGCCGCCGCAGCGAAAGGGAAAAGGGCCGCCAAACCTAAAAACAGTATGATCGTTTTCATAGTTCAATTCTACCAAATACCGCAAAAGTTTCAACTAGCGGTATAATCATAAAAAAATCTTGACAAGCGAAAACTACTCTGCTACTATATTCTTGTTCCAAACTGAGGTTTAGGAGGTAGTGATGAAATTGTTCCAACTGTTAGCCATATCCGCCGTATTCGCGTTTAGCGCCAATGTGTTCGCCCAGGCCCCCGGCCAGGCCGCTAAAACCATAAAGATCACCAAGATAACCGGAACCGTCAACATAATGAAAGACGGCGTGGTCGTAATGACCCTTAAGCCCGGCGACGCCATCCCCGAGATCACCGACAATAAGGTGACTTTCGCGGTTGTCGACGGAACCATCGAGATCGAAGCCGGCGGCAAAAAGATTTCCGGCGCGACCGGTTCAAACTTCTCAGTTGCCTCCAATGCCGGCCAGGTGAACGTGGCTTTAGGCGCCGGTACCCCGGTTGCCGTAAAGACCGAATCCGGCCAGAACGTCATCCTGACCGCCAACAGCGAAGTAAAGATGATCAACGCCAACGACAAGGTGATGATCTCCATGGAAAAAGGCAATTCCGTCATGACCGACGCTTCTGGCGGCGGAACGCAGACCGTGCAGGCCGGCCAGACCATGACCGTGTCCGCCATGCCGATGATCGCCGCTCCCGTCATGCCCATGATGAAGCCCGTGGTTGTCGAGCCCCTAGTAATCGTGCCCCCGGCCACTACCGTTATCCCCACTATTGAAATCGTGCAGGCTGTCTGCGGAGTAAGCTCCTCCAGCCCCGATTGCATGCACTAAGCCGAGCATATATATAAGGAGACTATAAATAAATGAAGAACCTTTTAATCGCAGCCGTTCTCTTAATACCTGCCGCCGCTAACGCGCAGCAGAACCTGAAGATCGGGAATATGGAAGTCAACCCTTTCATCAGCTCCCAGGAATCTTACGACAGCAATATCTACCTCACCAAGGCCAATGTCAAAGGTTCGTCCATCAACCGTTCAGCCCTGGGCTTCGGCCTGGTAGAGAAGATCGGTTCCCGCCTCGACCTTGCCGGCGGCTACTCGATGGAGATACTGAACTACTCACGCGCTTCGAACATCAATAACGCCACTCACCACAACGCGAACTTCTCCGCCACGGCCAAGCTGCCCAAGGAAATGACCGTTGCCGTGAACGACAACTACAAACAGACCACCGACCAGGCCAACTCCGAAACTACCGCCCGCGCCGCGCGCATAGAGAACACCGCCGCCGTTAAGTACAACGCGCCCCTCCGCGGCAAGTTCGGTTTCGCCATCGCCCTGCAGAATGTCTATAACAACTACCTCGCCGGCAGCTTCGCCATGCTGGACCGCGCCGAGAACCAGGCCGGCGTTGACCTGACCTACCAGTGGCAGCCCAAAACCAAAGTGGTAGCCTCCTACCGCTACGGCGCCCTTAATTACGAGAACAGCAACGTTAACGACGCTACCTACAATAACATGGACCTCGGCCTGGTCGGCAATATTGCCCCCAAGGTGGAAGGCACCGTGTCCGTTGGTATGCAGGCCCGTAACTATAAGAACGACAAAAGCACCGCCAAGAACGACATCACCACCATGGGCTACAGCGCCCAAGCCATCTGGAAGGCAATGGAACGGACCGACGTCACCATCTACGGTAAGCGCGCCAACATCGAGTCTTCCTACGTCAACAGCCGCTTCTACACCAGCACCATGCTGAATGTAGGCGCGACCCGCCAGATCAACAAAGTGAAGCTCGGCCTCAATCTCGGCTACGAAGGCGTTGCCTACCCCGAGAAGACCACCCTCACCAGCCCCAAGCGCTTGGACGAGAACACCAGCGTGGGAATTACCGCCGTCTATAACATCCAGAAATGGCTGACGACTGACGCCGGTTTCACCTACAAGAACCGCAACTCCAACGAGAAAGCCAATGAGTACAACGACAAAGTTTTCTCACTCGGCATAAAGGCGACATTCTAAGTAATACCCGCCCTAAAGAAAAGGCCGCTGAGAAATCAGCGGCCTTTTTCTTTTACCTGTAAAATTATTTGGAAATAATTTTCTTAACGCAGTCGTCTATCTGACTAAGCACTTCTTCAAAGACCTTATCCGATTTCCCCATCGGGTCTCTCAGATCCCCGCCGGCGCCGCAGTAATCAAGGAATAACTGCGTTTTGCGCATACTCTGGGGGAATTTATCCGCAAGAATATCCCGGTGAACGCCTTCCATAACAAGGATCAGGTCGGCCCAGTCGATGTCAGCCTCGCCAGCAAGGGCCGGCTTATGCTCAAGGCTGGTCACGCCCTGGCGCGCTAAAAATTCAGTTATCTGCCGCGGCATCTTGCAATAAGGCTGCGCCGCCGTGCCGCGCGACCTGGCCTCGAACCCCGCCGCCCCGCCGTAAAGCGCAAGAAGCTTCTCCGCCGCCGGGCTCCGGCACATATTCCCGGTACAAATAAAAAGTACTTTCATGCATAAATTTTACCTTATTCTGCTGAGGCTTCGCCTCGACAGGGGGGAATAAGGTAAAATTGAAATGCTGATGGAGATTTTATTGCTTATTTCACTGGTTTTCGCGCCGCTTGCTTTTGCCGCGGTGGAGCCCTGGGCCTATGTACCGCTTTACGCGGTATTTTTTATAGGCGCGGCCAGGCTTTACGCAAAAGGGGGGGACAGCCACGAGAACCCGCTTTATAAGACCTTGCTCCCCGCCGTGCTTGGAGTGGCCCTGATAGGGCTGTTGCAGGCCCTAAGGCAGGCGCCAGTGAACAGCCCAACCCCTCTTATATTCACCGCCTGGCGGCTGTCTACGCTCAACGCCGTGCTTCTCTGGCTTTTCTACGGGGCGGTGATGTATTGCGCGTCCAAAGCGATCAAGACCCCGGCGCAATTACAGCGCCTTCTTTGGACTATCTTCGGCATGGGCGTGTTCGTGGCGCTGATGGGGATGCTGCAGAAGACCGGGGATACCACCGTGGTTTACGGCTTCCGCCGCGTCTCCAACCAGGCTTTCGGCCCTTTCGTGAACCGCGACCACGGAGCTTTCTTCCTTGCAATGGCCGGGATGGCGGGCCTCGGCCTGTTCTTCGGCGGGTTTAAAAGCCTGTCCGCCCACCAGAGCCACACCAGGCTTTTCGACCTGCTCGCCGTCCAGTTCCTTAAATTCATAATGATAGTCGCCGTAGTGGCCGGCATAGTAAAGACCGGGTCGAGGGGGGGGCTGCACTTTTTCGTCTGCGCCGCTTCTTTCATGGGCTTCGTCACGGCCGGCTTTCTGAAAAGCAAGACCGGCAAGTTCTCCGCCTGGGCCGCGCTGCTCCTCCTGCTGGCCGGCTACATCCTGCTCCTTACGAAATACCGGACCCTGCTCGGCCTGGTAGGCGACCAATTCGACGGCTCCGTAACCGCGCGGTTCTCGATGTATAAAAGCAGCCTTGCCATGTTCAAGGACTTCCCTGTCTTCGGCACGGGCCTTGGGGCCGTAGAACACGCTTTCCCTTTTTACAAGCGCCCGGATTTTGTAACAGGCGATATCGTGAAGCACGTCCACAGCGATTGGATAGAGCTCTTTCTGCAAGCGGGCCTCGTCGGCGGGCTTCTTTACCTCTCAGGCCTCGCCGCCGCGCTTTACGGCTTTTACCGGGCCTGGCTGCGCTGCCGGTCGTTTACCGTAAAAGCCGTTTACGGCGGAGCGCTGGGCGCCGTCCTGGTCGCAATGGGGCACAGCTTCGTGGATTTCGGTTCGCAAATGCCGGCGAACGCTTTGGCTTTCTACGCCCTGCTCGGGGCGCTGGCCTCAAAGCCCGCCGTTCACGGCCGCGGCCTCTCGCCGCATGAGGAAGAGGAGGAGGTCCACTCGCCGCCGCCCCCTAAAAAATACTCCTACGCCGCTTTCGTCCTTGCCGCCCTGCTCACGGCCGCCGCAATCCCGCAGTTCCTAGCCTGGCAGTACGACCAGCTCTCTAAAACCGCAGGCTCCGATGAAAAAATAAAACTGCGCGCCGAGACCCTGAAATGGCAGCCCGGCCCCCAAACCGCTTTCCGCCTGGCCGCCGAATACTACAACCGGGCCCTGAAGGATAAAGCAGCCCCCTGCCGCCTTTTCTCCACTGCAAACGAGATAGCCTGGCCCTACCTCCGCCAAGCCCCGCTGAACTCCGGGCTGAACCTCCTGGACCACAACCTCCGCCTCCAGCTGGCCAACTGCTACAACCGCCCCCTGACCCTCAAATCCCCCAAGAAAGCCCCGCCGCGTCCTGCCGCTCCCACTAATAATTCTTCTCGCCCATAAATCCGCATTCCTTGATTCTCGACTTTCGATTTTAGATTCCCGATTCTCATTTATGTTTTTGCTATAATGTTCTTTATGAAATCAGGGGTATTCTTCTTTCTTTCTATAGTATTATTCGCCGGCTGCGCCACTCAGCGCCCCGCCGCGTATCAGCGCGCCGCCAACCCTTCGGTCTCGCCCGTAGCCCCCGAAGCCCTGGCCGCCGAAAAGCCCGAAACCCCGCAGCAGCAAGCCTCTTTAGAGCAGCGCCTCATCCAGAACGCTCTCGACCTCAAAAGCCAGGGCCAGCTTAACTACAAGATCCAGCCCGGCGACCTGATAGAAGTGACAATTTTTAAAGAAGCCGACATGAACCGCACCGCCCGCATAAGCGGCAACGGGACCATAACTTTCCCGCTGGCCGGCAGTCTGGAACTTGCGGGCCTTTCAGTGCCTGAAGCCGAGGCCCTCCTCGCCGAGAAGCTCTCCGAATTCCTCGTAAAGCCCCAGGTCACCGTCCTCATCAAAGAATACGGCAATAAGCAGATCTACGTCCTGGGCGAAGTCAAAAAGCCCGGCTCTATCCAGATCCCCGCCGAGCGCCACCTTACCGTTCTCGAGGCCATCACCCTCGCCGGCGGCTTCACCGACCTGGCCGCACCCGACCGAACCAAGATCCTGCGCGGCGCCGGCAGCACCAGCCAGACCATCCAGGTGGAAGTCAACCGCATCACCAAACAGGGCGACAAAAGCGCCGACCTCCCCCTTGAACCCAACGACACCGTCTACGTCCCCCAAAGCTTTTTTTAAAAATCCGGCTGTCTAGCCGCCCAGCAATGGATATTACATGAACGATAACAATAACGATAATGAACTTGAATTCGACATCAGCTATTATCTCGAGCTGATACTGCGCCGCCGGTGGGTGGCGCTTTCTGTTTTTGTCTCCGTCGTAATAGTCGTCGCCCTTGTTACTTTCAATACCCGCCCGGTCTTCCAATCGCAGGCGCTGCTGGTCATAGAAAAAGAGCGCGGCAATAATGTGATCTACCAGGGCGGGCCCACCGTCGAGCGCGGAAATGACGATTATTACCAGACCCAGTATAAACTGCTCAAAAGCGAAGCCCTTCTGAAAACGGTTTACGAGCGCCTCAACCTCGAGAAGCTCCCCGAATTCGCCGGCGTCTACGGCTACCGCAACCTTATAAAGCCCGTCGTTATCGCCCCGGTCCCGCGCAGCCGCCTGGTCTATATAAAAGTGGATTCTTACGACCCGGTCCTCGCCGCAAACATCGCAAATGAAGTGGCGAAAGTCTTTATAGAGCAGAACCTGAGCAACCAGCTTTTCATTTCAAAAGACGTGCTTAACGCGCTGCAGGCCGACAGGGCCGGGAACCAGTCCCGCGCGATCTATGAAAGCCTCCCGGCGGTGGTAAACAATACCCTGATAATGGACCTCAAGCGCGAGTCCGCTAAACTGCAGTCGCAGGTTGCTGAAGCCTCCGGCCGCTATACCCCCAAGCACCCCCAGGTTCTTGCTTTAACGGCTAATCTGGCGGCGGTGCAGGGCCAGATAAAAGAAGAAACCGACAAGGTTATCCAGAGCCTTAAAATAGATCTTTCTGGCCAGTTGATGGGCAATAATATACGCCTTATCGACGCCGCTATGCCGCCCTTGCAGCCCATCAAGCCGCGTAAGACCTTCAATATGCTCCTGGCTTTGATCGGCGGCATGGTACTCGGCCTTTTCGCCGCCGTGCTGGTGGAATTTATCGACCAGACCGTGCGCACCCAGGAAGACGTGGAAAACAAGCTTGGGCTGCCCTTCCTCGGCATCGTGCCCCTGACCCGCCAGGTCAAAGAGCAGACCTCCTATAACCATCTAATCCTCCAGGAACATTCGCTGATAAGCGAATCTATCCGTAACCTCCGCACCATGGTAGACTTCGCGGAAGTGGGCAGCAAGAGCAAATCCGTTATCGTAAGCAGTTCGGTCCAGGGCGAAGGCAAAAGCTACGTGGCGGGCAATCTGGCCGTAGCTATCGCCCAGGCGGGGGAGAAGGTGCTAATCGTGGACGGCGACCTGCGCCGCTCAAATATGCACAAGGTCTTCCGTGTCTCTAACGCCAAAGGCCTGAGCGACTTCCTCGGCGGCGGCCGCAATACAGAAGATATCCAGCCGCTTATTCAGCCCACCGACGTAAAAAATCTTTCTATCCTCACCTGCGGCCCGCGCCCGCCTAACCCGGCCGAGCTGCTTAATACACCGCGGCTTTCAGCCTTCCTCACTTGGGCCCAGTCTAACTACGACCGCGTGATAGTGGACTGCCCGCCGATGTTCCCAATCAGCGACGCCCTGCTCTGGGGCAAGTATATAAATAACTGCATCTTCGTCGCGGCCTTCGGCAAGACCCGCGTCCCGCTCATCAAAACGGCCATAAAACGCTTCGCCGCCTCCGGCATCAAAGTCCTGGGCGCCGTAGTGAACATGTCCAAATTCGGCGGCCTGTCCTATTCTTATTACGGCTACTACCAATACAACTACAACTACGGCCCCGACGCAGACGGCGCCGAAGGCGAAAAAAAACACCACCGCAAAAAATCCGACCCAAAACCCGAAGAAGTCTCAACCGCAGTCTCAGAAAAATAGGTCTTCCCTGATCCCTGCAAGAGGCCGGAACTCCCAAAGTCCCGGCCTCTTGCTCATCCCGGTCATAAGTCCCGTAGTCTCAGCAGGAAAATCGAAAGTAGATTTTTAGCTGTATAAATTCAGGAATTCGGGATGTTTTACCGGATTCCCGTTTTTTTGCTTGACAAGTAACACTATATTATTATATATAGTGTTATATGACAAAAATTC
>JAJZPF010000027.1 GCA_021811315.1 bacterium | reverse complement strand
TGTAACTTCTGTGGATTTGTGTCATGCTTCCTCCTTTTGGTGGTTTCCCAAATGTAGTTTACCATCTGGGGGAGGCATGACACCTCAACATACCATTCTTCCGAAGGCCGAGGCTTGCATAGCGCCGCGTGGCGCACCGCCACTTTCTTGCCCGGAGGAGGAGTGAGGCCACGGTGTGGCCGAGCGTGTTTTGCGTTCTGGCCCCTGCGGTAGGCCCCGACTGGGCACCTCGCGGTCTTTCTGTTTTTATTTTACTTGGCGGACGCGGATCTGGAAGCCGTGGACGGCGGTGACGTCTACGGCGGCGCCTTCGGGGATGTCGCCGGAAACGCTTTCGGCGTCCCACAGCTCGCCGGCGACCAGTACCTTGCCTTTCGGCGTAAGGGCCGTTTTCGCAAGGCCGCGCTTGTCGGTCAGGCTCTCGATGCCCGTTACGACCTTGCGCAGCTGCGCGCGCAGCGCTATCAGGGCCACCACGGCCACGACGGCGATAAGCCCGATCACGGTAGAAAGAAGCATGCTCATAGAAATAGAAAGCCCCCCTATGGAGGGCTGGTTGAACAGCATCAGCCCGCCCAGCAGAATAGAAAGCGCGCCGGCCAGCGTAAGCAGGCCGTAGCTGATAACCTTGATCTCCGCGATAAAGAACACGAAGCCCAGCATGATCAGCGCCAGCCCCGCGAAATTCGCCGACAGAGTCTGGAAAGAATAGAAGGCCAGGACCAGCGAGACCGCCCCCACCACGCCGGGCAGGATCAGCCCCGGGTTATACAGCTCGATAAAAAGCCCCGCCGCGCCCAGGCTCATCAGGATCATCGCTATGTTCGGGTCCGTTATCGTCGCAAGGAATTTCTGCCTGCGGGTCTGCCTGAAATATTCCACCGCAGGCCTGACCGCGCGCAGCGTGCCGAAATCCCCCGCTTTGCGCCCGTCGGCTTTGGCCAGGAAATCGTTCAGGTCGGCCGCCACGAAATCGGCCACCCCGGCCTTGACCGCCTCTTCCGCGGAAATAGAGTCGCTCTTCGCCACCGCCCGCATCGCCCACTCCACATTTCGACCCGTTTTCTGGGCTATGGATTTAATGTAGGCCGAGGCGTCGTTAAGGACCTTTTCCTCCATCGGCTCTTTTTTCTTGTCGGCCTTGTCCCCCAGCTGCGGCAGGGCGCCCATCATCACCGGGTGCGCCGCGCCGATATTGGTCCCGGGCGCCATTCCCACCAGCGGGGAAGCCATGGAAATAAAAACCCCGGCCGAGGCCGCGCGCGCCCCCTGCGGCGAAACATAAACGGCCACCGGTTTCTTAGAGGCCAGCATCTTCTGGATGATGACCCGCATCGACGAATCCAGGCCGCCGGGCGTATCCAGCGCTATCACCAGCAGGTCCGCCCCGCCGGGCCCGTTGACTTTATCCACGGCCTGGGAAATGAATTCGGCGGCGGCCGGAGTTATCACGCCCGAATAAGGCGCCACCAGCACGGCCCCGACCTCGTAAGCCGGCGCCTTTGCCGGCTTGGCGGCAAAGGCGGTCCCGGAACAGGCTATCACAAGAGCTAACAGGATATTAGTTTTCATATTAATTTCAGGCTCCCCTGAATATTTGCCGCTTTCCGGTAATTATACATTTTGGGGGCGGCTGATTTGTTAGAATTACCGCATGTCCTTCATGGTGATAGCCGCCGGCGAAAAAGCCCCGGAATTCGCGGTCCTGGCCAAGGTCTTCGGCGCCGCTTTCAAGCTGGACCCGGCCTCCGCGGCCTTCGCAGCCCGGCACAGCTGGGGCGTCCTGGGCGAGAACCTGGACGAGGCCGCCGCCGGGGAACTGGCCAAATGCTGCGCCGGCTTCGGGATCGGGACCAAAACGCTCCCTTGGCCGCAGCCCCCGCTGCCTGAGGCTGAAATAATAAAAAAAGCCGTTTTCGAGAACGGCTCCGCCTCTTTCACAGGCGGCGCCTGGCTGGCCTTGACGGCGGCGCCCGGAGATATAGAGGTGATAGCCGCCGCCCCGATAAAGGAAGAAACCCTGCGGATAGTGAAAACCAAGGAAGGGCCTTCCGACAAGGAAAAAGCCGTCAGGTTCGGCATCATGGCCGTGACCGGCATTCCCATAGGCCTGGGCAAGGACAAGGAAATAAAGAAAGAGGTGAAAAGCTCCGAGCTGTCCTTTTACCTGGACCTCCTGCTGGCCCCCGGCCCCAGGCGGCTGCGCCTCACTTCCGGGAATTTCGATTTCTCCTGCCTGAAGGAAAAAAAGACGTACGCCAGCCAGCTTAATTTCCGCCTGTTCTGCGGCGAGCTGGCGGCCTTCGCCCCGGCGGCCTTCAAGAACGCCGGACTGCGGGCCATACTCGAAGGGAAGCCGCTCACGCTCCTCAACTACGATTCGCTGGCCGACCTGGAAAAAGAAACGCTGCGCCTCCGGCTCGCGGCCCGGGGCTAGACAAAAAAACCGGCCGCGCTATGCGGCCGGCCTGCTCCCGTTTCCTCCCGCCCTACCCGAGGATCTTGTCCACCTTTTCCAGGAAGCTCTCCACCCTGAACGGCTTTTCCAGATAATCCACCCCGTCGCGGTCCAGCATTTCCTTCGCCTGCGGCGTGCCCGTGACCAGGAGGCTCTTGGCATCGGCCTTTGCACTGTTGAAGATCTTTATCAGCTCCGTGCCGACCCCGTCCGGGAACATCAGGTCCGTTATCAGGAGGTCGTAGTCGTTGGAGAGCAGCAGGCGGGAGGCCTCGGCAAAAGTTTCCGCTTTCGTCAGCGAGTAATTATTCCCGGAAAAGATCCGGGAATAAAGGCGCAGTATGGACTTGTCGTCGTCGGCCACCAAAATATTTACGGGCATGTTCAGCCTTTTTAAAAACCTGGGAATATGCCCCCCCTGAAACCCGTTCCCCGCAGGTTCCTCACCCATGAATAGTGTATCCTAAGTCACACTTGCGCGGAAGAGCCGCAGGGCCCAGCCGCCCCGGGGCATCGGGCCTACCCGCGCGTGGGCCCCCGCGCATAATGATAAAATAAAGCCGTGCAAAAACCGCCCTCTTTTTTCAGCCGGATAAAGCCCGACGTCCTCCTCGCGGTCTTTTCCGCCGCGGCTTATATCCCGCTTCTTTTCCTGCCTTTCGTGTTCGACGACGTGATGTCGGTGCGGAACAACCCGCTGCTCAGGGACCTGTCGAACGCGGCCTACCTGTTCCACCCGGCCTACACCCATGTCTTCAGGAACGAAGGCTTCGAGCCCTTCACCTTCCTCTACCTGATGCTCGCCGGCAAGCTGGTCGCCTGGCAGGCCTGGGGCTTCCACGCGCTTTCGCTGCTGGCCCACGCCGCCTGCGCCTGGACGGTCTACAAACTGGCGCTGCTCCTGCTGGGAAAAGAAAAGCCGGCGCTGCTGGCCGGCCTGCTGTTCGCCCTCCACCCGGCGCAGGCCGAATCCCTTGTGGCCGCGCTGTTCTCGGGCACTATTTTTTCCGCGCTGTTCTTCCTGGCCGCTCTTTACCGTTTCATGGAGCGGGACGGCAGGGACGGCGCCGCGGGAAAGCTGCTGACCGGCCTCCTGTTCGGCGTTTCGCTCCTTTTCAAGGAGCGCTCTTTTTCAGGCCTGCCCCTTTTCTTCCTGCTGCCTTTCCTGCGCGGAGTACCGAAGCCGCCGGGGTGCAGGAAAGGCATGAAGATTCCTTATGAGGAAAGCCCGCTAACGCCCGCGTCTCCGGGCGGCGGGTTCAAGGAGCTGCGCAGAAGGCTGCCTGAGCTGCTCGCGCTGTCTTTTTTCTGGACGGCGGCCCTGTTCTCCCGCCTGAGCGCCGGCAGGGGCTCAAGCCTGGGTTTCAAGGACATGGACCCCGCCTATCTTTTCGCGAAGCTGGCGGCTTACGCCAGGATGCTGTTTTTCCCTTTCCAGCTCTCCCCGGTTTACCAGAAGACCCCGGCGCTCCCCGGTCCCGCCGGGCTTGCGGCGCTGCTGCTTGCGGGAGGCGTCATATTTCTCGCCCTCAAATACTCCGGGCGCGGCAGGCGCGGCTATAACCCGGCCGCGACGGGCGCGGCGGCCTTCCTCCTGCTCCTCCTTCCCTACCTTAACCTGCTGCCGGTAACCGACCTCGCGGAATACCTGAATTCCGTCTTCGTCTCCAACAGGTACCTTTACCTACCGCTGGCCGGGGCCGCGGTGGTCTTCGCGGCTTTCGCGGCCGAAGCCGAAGAGCTGCTGAGCGCGCGGAGAGGCGGGCCTGCCTTTCTGAAAGCTTCGGGCGCGGCGCTCCTCGCGCTCTGCCTGGCGCTTTCCGCGCAGCAGCAGCTTATCTGGCGCAGCGACGAGCGGGTCTGGCTCCGCGCCGTGAAGCTCAACCCCGCCAGCCCCTGGGCCAATTATATGCTGGGCTCCTACTACCTGCAGGAGGGCCTGCCCGACGAGGCCCTGCCGCGCCTGAACCTCGCGCTTTCGCTGAACCCGCCGCGCGGAGTTCTGTCCAACGCGCTCGGGGCGCTGGCGGCCGCGCGCCTGCTGAAGGGCGAGACGAAAGAAGCGGAAGAAGGGGCCCTTAAAGCGCTCGAAGCCTGGGAATTCAATTACGACGCCTGGAATATCTATGGCGCGGCGCTGGCCGGGCTTGGAAAGAGGAAAGAAGCGGCGGCGGCTTTCGAAAAAGCCGCGGAAGCGGAGATCACCGGCGACACGCCGCTGGTGAATTTGGGCAGGCTTTATCTGGAACTTGGAGACCCCGCGAAGGCCGCGGCGGCTTTTGAAAGGGCTTTGAAGAGGGAAAACAGCGTCGATACCCTGGACCTGCTCTGCGGCGCCTACGCCGCCTCGGGCAGGCTGAAAGAAGCCTCGGCGGCCTGCCTGGCCTCCCTCGGGCTTAAGCCGGACAGGCCCCCCGCGCTGCTGCGGCTCGCCCGGATCTACCTGGCGCTCGGCATGGGCGAACCGGCGGAACTGTGCCTGGCCGAGGCCGTAAGGCTGGACCCGGCGAATACGGAAGCGCGGCTCTTACTGAAAAAGGCCGGCAGCAAAAAATGATTTTTAGCCGGCGCTCCCCCGGGCCGGCGCCTACGGCTGCCTGCCCGCCGGAGACTTGTACGAGTCGATGACCGAGCCTTTGACGGCCTGGCGGATTATTTCCGTGACGAAGCGCTGCGCCTCTTCGGCGGTGAGCTCTTTCCTGAAAGCGGGCATAGCGAGCCCGAAGAACTTTCCTTTCAAGATCGTCTTCACCAATTTCGCGTCCGCGGTACTCTCCCGCCAGGCCGCGTCGGTGAAGTCCTGCCCTTTCAGCTTCTTGCCGCCCTCGTCCCGCGCGGTCCCGTCGGCGCCGTGGCAGCGCGCGCAATTCTCCCGGTAGAAAAGCCGCAGGTCCTTCCCGGCCGGCTCCACGACCAGCGCGCGGCCCGCCGCGGCCCCGGCGAACAGAAAGCCTAATGCGAGAACGTATTTCATGCCTCCCCCTTCCCGGCCGGCGCCGGTCCCGTCAGGAACATTTTGTACCGCCGCGCTTCCGGCGTCAACCGCCCGAGGGCGGCTTCCCCGGGAAGTAGTTAGCCCTGACCCAGTTCCAATTAAGGATCACGTGCAGAACGGCCGCGGCGGCGAAAGAAAGCCCGCCCGCCTGATGAACGGTCTCAAAAGTATCTTTCGGGATGAAATCACGGAAAATACCGGTCAGGACCTGGCTGAGGGCCAGGGCGGCGATAAGGAGGTTCAGGACCTTCAGCACGGAGATACGCTTCATAAGTTCCGGCGCTTCACATCGCGTCTATGATAGCGTTCAGCGCCGGGCTGGGACGCATGGCTTTGGAGACTTTTTCAAAGTCGGGGTGGTAATAGCCGCCCATCTCCACCGGCCTCCCCTGCGCCGCTATAAGTTCCTTGTTTATCTTCTCCTCGTTCTCCTCGAGCTGCTTCGCTATCTTCGCGAACCTCGCCTGGAGGCCGGCGTCCTTCGCCTGGGCGGCCAGGGCCTGGGCCCAGTACAGCGCCAGGTAGTAATGGCTGCCGCGGTTGTCTATCTCCCCGACCTTGCGGGCGGGCGACTTGTTATTGTCCAGGAACTTGGCGATGGCCTGGTCGAGGGCCTCGGCCAGGACCAGCGCTTTCCCGTTCTTAAAGGCAGTGCCGAGGTGCTCCAGCGAAGCCCCGAGCGCGGAGAACTCTCCGAGCGAATCCCAGCGCAGGTAGCCTTCCTTCCGGAACTGCTGCACGTGCTTGGGAGCGGAGCCGCCCGCGCCGGTCTCGAACAGGCCGCCGCCGGCCAGCAGCGGGACCACGGAGAGCATCTTGGCGCTGGTTCCGAGCTCCAGGATCGGGAACAGGTCGGTCAGGTAGTCGCGCAGCACATTGCCCGTGACGGAGATCGTATCCAGGCCTTTCCTTATCCGCTCCACGGAGTACCTTAAAGCCTCCTGCGGGGGCAGGACCTTTATTTCCAGGCCTTTGGCATCATTGTCCTTTAAATATTTTTCCACTTTTTTTATGACCTGCGCGTCGTGCGCGCGGTTCTTGTCCAGCCAGAACACGGCGGGGGCCCCAGTGGCCCGGGCCCGTTTCACGGCGAGCTTTACCCAGTCCTGTATCGGGATGTCTTTAGCCCTGGACATGCGCCAGATATCGCCCGCCTCCACTTTATGCTCGATCAACACCTTGCCGCCGGCGTCGACGACGCGGACGAACCCGTCGGCCTGGATCTCGAAGGTGGTCGGGTGGGAGCCGTATTCCTCGGCCTTCTGGGCCATCAGGCCGACGTTGGGGACCGAGCCCATCGTGGCGGGATCGAAAGCGCCGTTCTTGCGGCAGTCTTCCATGATCTCGCTGTAGATCGTGGCGTAGCAGCGGTCCGGGATCAGGGCCGCGGTATCCTGGAGCTTCCCCTCCGCGTTCCACATCTTGCCGCCGTCGCGCACCACCACCGGCATCGACGCGTCCACGATGATATCGCTGGACACGTGCAGGTTCGTTATCCCTTTGGCGGAGTCCACCATCGCCAGCGCCGGGCGCGCGGCGTAGACGGCCTTTATATCGGCTTCGATCGCCGCTTTCTGGTCCGCCGGCAGGCCCTGGATCTTCTTATAGAGGTCGCCGAGGCCCATATTGGGGTTCACGCCCAGCGACTTGAAGGTATCAGCGTGCTTCTCGAACACGTCCTTGAAGAAAACCGAGACGGCATGGCCGAACATGACGGGGTCGGAGACCTTCATCATAGTGGCTTTCAGGTGCAGGGATAACAGCAGGCCCGTTTTTTTGGCGTCCTCTATCTGTTCGGCGTAGAACTTGCGGAGGGCCTTTTTGCTCATGAAAGTCCCGTCCAGTATTTCGCCCTTGGCAGCCTTGAGGCCGGCCTTCAGCGCGGCCGCTTTCCCGTCGGCGCCGGTGAACTGTATGCTGAACTCGCCGCCCTCCTCCAGGCAGACGGATTTTTCGTTGCCGTAGAAATCCCCGGCCGTCATGTGGGCGACGTGGGCCTTGGAGTCCCTGCTCCAGGGCGCAAGCTTGTGCGGGTTCTTTTTGGAGAAATTCTTCACGGAGAGCGGAGCGCGGCGGTCGGAGTTCCCCTCGCGCAGCACGGGGTTTACGGCGCTGCCGAGCACCTTGGCGTAGCGCTCCTTTATTTCTTTCTCGGCGGGGGTCTTCGGATCTTCGGGATAATCCGGGAGCTTGAAGCCCTGGGACTGCAGCTCTTTTATCGCCTCTTTAAGCTGCGGCACGGAAGCGCTGATATTCGGCAGCTTTATGATATTAGCCGCGGGGTCCTGCGCGAGCTCGCCCAGCCGGGCGAGGTTATCCGGGACCCTCTGTTCCTCGCTCAGGTTCTCGGGGAAGTTGGCCAGGATCCTGCCGGCCAGGGAGATGTCGCTGGTTTCCACCTCGGCGCCGGTGCCTTTCAGGAAAGCGTTGACTATGGGCAGCAGGGAATAGGTCGCTAAAGCGGGGGCTTCGTCTATCTTTGTCCAGACTATCTTCTGTGTAGGCATGGTTTCTCCTTGGTGTTTTAGGGATCGCTAACCTGCAAAATCAGCGGCTTGCGGGGCGGCTAGGCCGCCTTTTCTTTCTGCGAGGCGGCTAAAAGCTCCTTGTCCCTCGCCGAGACCTGCTTCGCGTGGAACTGCATTTTCAGGCCGCAGACCTTTTCGCAGCAGTCGTATTTCTTGGCTTTAAAGAACGCTTCCGCTAGGGCGGTATAGGTGCCTGGCCCGAGCTTTATAGCGAGCAGGCTCTCGGGCCTGCGCGCCTCTTCGTACAGCGCGACGAATTCGTCGTAATCCCCGGGCTTCGTGAAGAGGTCGAGCAGCTTGCCGGAGCGCAGCATGCTCTGCGCCATTTTAAAATTGCCCTCTTTCACGAATTTGTCCGCGTAGGACAGGAAGAAGGAATAAGGGAGATCTTCTTTGGGCAGCTCTTCCAGGGCCTGCATCCCCTTATAGAGGTCGAGCAGCTCCGCCTGCGGCAGGTTCTCTTTTTTCCCGCCGATAGCCTTGTACTTGGCGTACAGCCTGAAAGCGTTCTCGTAGCCGCCGGACATCGTCTCTCTTCTTATTTCCGCCGGCAGAGTTTTTCTTAAGCCCGCCTTGTTCTTTATCCCGGCGACTATCTTCCAGGCCGCCAGGATTACCGAGAGGACCAGCAGGCCCGCCAAACCCAGCCCGCCGAGCCTTTTCAGCTCCTGCACCTTTTTAACCGCCTCAGCCAGCTTCTCCCCGCTTTCCGCGGTCTGTTTAAAGGAAAGCGCCAGCCTGAATTCTTCCGGGGCTTTCCTGATATTTAGCGGGTTCGGGGAAGCCAGCAGCCGGAGCCCCTCCTCGTAATGAAGCGAATAGTTCTTGTTGTTCTCGGCCTCCAGCGCCGCGACTCTTTGTATCTCTTTATTCCGCGCCTCCGCTTCCCACGGAGTAAGCCAGATCTTTATAGTTTTGTCGAAACTGCCGGAAGCAAGGTATTTACCGTCGGGCGAGAAGGACAGCGATTTTACCGAGCCGTTATGCCCCTGGAAGGTCCTCGCGGACGCGCCCTTGGCGATATTCCACGCGTTGATCGTCCGGTCGCCGCCGCCGGAAAAGACGTAGGCGCCGTCAGGCGAATAAGCCACGGCCAGGACGGGCTGCCGGTCCGCGGAGAAAGTCTTGACGCAGACGCCGTCGCTTACCCGCCAGACCTTGACGGAACCGTCGTCGCTGCCGGAGGCCAGGTACTCCCCGTTCTTTGAAAAAGCTATCGAATTGACCGCGGCGCTATGCCCCTCGAGGGTCATTTTATGGGCGCCGCTTTCGGCGTCCCAGATCTTTATGGTGCGGCCCGCGCCCGCCGAAGCGAGGCGCTTGCCGTCCTCCGTTATGGAAACGGAATAAATATAATCGGAGTGGCCCCTGATAATCCTGTTGCGGGTCTTGGGATCGCCGCCCCAGATCCTGATCACCCCGTCGGTGCCTCCCGACGCTACGCGCATCCCGTCGGGAAAGAAAGCCGCCGACCAGACCGAATCCTTGTGGCCCTTCAGGGTTCTAAGGCAGGCGCCGGTTTCGACGTTCCAGAGCTTCACGGTCCCGTCTTCGCTTGCGGAAACGAGGCTTTTCCCGTCCGGCGAGAACGCTACCGAGTTCACGAAATTCTTATGGCCCTTGAACTCCCTGGCCAGGGAGCCGTCCTCGAAGCTCCAGAGCTTGATGGTATTGTCCACCCCGCCGGAAGCTATATACTTCCCGTCGGGCGAAAAGGCGACCGAATAAACTATCCTCGAATTCCCCGCTATGCTTTTTGTAAGCAGGCTTTCCTGGGCGCGGAGCGGGCCCGGGCCGCAGACGGCCGCGCCGAGGAAAAAAATAGAAAGATAGATCGTCTTCATTTTTGTATCCCTTAGGCCCGAAGCTTAATAATAATACTATCCTTAAGGGAACGCCGTCAAAGGGACCTGGGCCCGGGGGCCGCCCGTCAGGCTTCCCAGGGCGGAAAAACCGCCGCGCGGCCGCCGGCGAGCAGGCAGATATGCGTGTTCAGGGGCCGGTTCTTGCGCTCGTAGAGCCCGCGGGCCAGCGCGGCCAGTTCCTCATCCGGGAAGAAGCCCCGGAAAGACACCGGCCCGGCGGCCAGCACAAGGCAGGCGCGGCCCGGCCCGCGCTTCTTGCTCGAGACTTTGGCCTGCCGGATCTTCTTATCGTACTTAAGCTCCAGGAAATCCACCGAGAGAGCGCCTGCCGCCGTCCGGGTGGAACAGACCTCGAAAGCGTAGTGCAGCCCGCCTCGCTC
Organism: bacterium; assembly: GCA_021811315.1. GTDB lineage: Bacteria > Elusimicrobiota > Elusimicrobia > Elusimicrobiales > UBA9959 > UBA9959. The sequence continues at coordinate 28,076 of JAJZPF010000027.1, read as the reverse complement.
CGCCGAAATATCCGCCGTTTTGCCTATGCCGCGGCGTATGAAGCCCAGCGCGGAAAAACCCTCAGAACGCAGGAAGACGACGGCCAGAAGTTCGGCCAGCGCCGCCTCTAGCCTGTCCGCGGCCAGATTAGCCGCGTCAAAGCCGCTCCGGGCCAGCGCCTCCCCTCCGGAGCAGCCTAGCGCCAGCCCGGCCCCGCGCAGGAGGCCGGCCGTCCCGGCCAGGAACGCTTCGGGCTCCTTTCTGAGCGCCTCCCTCAGGGACGAGGGCAGTTTTCTCACCAGCATCCCGGCCAGGTAGGCCTTCAGCGCCGCCGGCAATGCGGAATCGCCTATCAGTTTTAAAAGCCCTTCTTTCTTCATCAGAAGAGGCTCAAGAGCAATTTAATATTCAGGAAGCTGACCGCCAGGACGACGGCGCCCAGCTGCAGCATATCCCATTTGCCGTTGGCGTAGCGGCCCATCACTTTTTTCGAGGAGGTCAGGTAGAACTGCAGGAAAATGGTGAACGGCAGCTGCACGCTGAGCACCATCTGCGAGATTATTAATCCCCTGAACGGGTTTGAAATAAAAAATATCAGGAGAAGGGCGGCAAGTATGGAAATACAGACGCCGAGCCTGCTGTGGGCGTCCTTCAGGTTGAGCGGCTCCGAATAGATCCCGGCGAAGATGGACCCGCCGGCCATACCGGAAGTCACGCTGGAGGCTATGCCTGAAAAAAGCAGGGCCAGGGCGAACACCAGCCCGGAGGACCTGCCTAACAGCGGGACCAGCATCTCCTTGGCCTGGCCCAGTTCGGAGACCTGCGCCCCGACGGAAAAGAAGGTGGCGGCCGCCATGATTATCATCGCGCTGTTTATAGCCCAGCCTATCAGCATCGAAAGCAGCGTGTCCAGGAACTCGTACTTCAGCTGCTTCCTTATGACCTTGTCGTCCTCGAGGTTCCACTGGCGGCTCTGTATTATCTCCGAGTGCAGGAAGAGGTTGTGGGGCATCACCACGGCCCCGAGCACGCTCATCACTATCAGCATGGAGCCGTCGGGGAGGGCCGGCGTGACCCAGCCGGAGGCGGCCAGGCCCCAGTCCACGCCGGCGAGCTTCAGCTCGTAAATGAAGGAGAGCCCGATCAGGGAAACGAAGCCGATGATCCATTTCTCCAGCCGGCGGTAAGTATTGGAAAAAAGCAGGTAAAGAACCAGGGCCGAGACCAGCACGGCGCCGATCTTGACCGGTATTTTGAAAAGCATCTGCAGCGCCAGCGCGCCGCCCAGGATCTCGGCGAGGGAAGTGGACACGGAAGCCGCCATGGCGGACCAGAGCAGGGGCCTGGAAAGCGCCTGCGGGAGGTATTTCTGCGCGGCTTCGCTCAGGCACAGCCCGGTGGCTATGCCCAGGTGGGCCACGTTATGCTGGAGGATGATCAGCATCAGCGTGGAGAGCGTGACCATCCAGAGCAGCGTATAGCCGTAGGAGGACCCCGCGGCCAGGTTCGAAGCCCAGTTCCCCGGGTCTATGAACCCGACCGTAACGATAAGGCCGGGCCCGATATACTTGAGTATCTCGAGCCCGCCGAAAACGTGCTTATGCCGCCTGTTCTTGAGGTCCGCCAGGAAATTCAGCATCAGGCCTAAATTTTACTATTTACAGGCCTCCGCCGCGCCGGGATAAGTCCGGGAACGATAAAAATGCTAAATTTAAAATATTAGCCAGCCAGCGGGAAAACAGCGGAGGAACCGGGAAATATGCGCCTGAAAATATTTATTATCGCCGCGGTTTTAGCCGTTCTTTCACCGGCCGCGTCTTATTGCATCGGCAAGCCGGGAGCCATCGTAGTATTCGTAGCCGGGGACGTGCGGATAAAGCCGGCCGCCGAGGCGGAGTTCAGGGAAATGAAGGTGAACGAGCTGCTTTATGTCGGCGACATAATCAGGACCGGCCCGCAAAGCCTGGCTTCGGTGATCCTGAAAAGCGGAGCCGAGGTCAGGCTGAACGAAAGCACGGTTTTCGGGGTCTATCCGAAAGGTGCGGGGCGGGAGATGTCGGCGCTGAAAGAGGGCCAGATCTGGACAAAGATGCTGCATAAGATGGCGAAACTGGATGTAAGCACCCCGGCCGCGATCTGCTGCGTCAGGGGAACCGAGGCGGATATCCGCCAAAAAGGCAGGCTGACGGTGAAGGTCTACGAAGGACATGTAGATGTAATGAACCGCTTCGGGAAACAGCCGCTTTCAGCCGGAGAAATGACTTCGGTTTCCGGACCGCGCTCCGCCCCCTCGGCGCCAAGGAACATCGCAGCGTCAAAGGCCGGGAAATGGCACGAGGCCATAGAGGTCAAGGACATGGGCGCCTTCCTCGCGCGGATACTGCCTGACGCGGGAGTGGAAAAAAGAACCGTGACCCTGGTAGGCAAGGACGGAATAAAACGCAACGTGGTAATAAGGCTTAAAAGAAAAAGCTGACGGCCCTGTAACTGGCCTTGGCTATACGGCCGAACTCCAGGGAGGTTTCAGGATGAAGTTATACCCTACTTTCCGCAACATTACGACTTACACCGCATGGGTAAAAGACGGTTGGATCGTGCTGGCTAATCCCTCAAGACGCACCAGGTCCTACAAGTTATCAGAAATTTATCAGAAATACATCAGAAATAACTTCAAAGAATGAGCTGTCATAGACCGGAAAAGAGAAATTCGCCGGAAGAAAAGGCCTGCCAAAAATCAGCGGTTGACTTTAAACATATAAAGCAATAGAGTATTTCTAGATACGGAACTTCTTGGGGTAGGGGTTAAGTATTGCAACCTAACGCAACGTAAACACTGAGACTTACATAAGTAAGCTCCGGAGCTTGTCTTTTACAAGGCCGGCGGGGTGCCACGCGGCAAAAGGGGGCGAAAATGCCTAAAGATATAGACGACAATCAATTGGCCATTGCCAATAAAAAACTCGCCTTCCAGAGCAAAGAGAAAGGGAAGCGCGCGGCTGAGTTGGTTATTGCCAATAAAGAGCTCGCTTTCCAGAACGAAGAGAAAGAGAAGCGGGCATCAGAGTTAGCCATCGCCAACAAAGAGCTTACCTTCCAAAACGAAGAGAAAGAAAAGCGAGCGGCTGAATTGGTCATTGCCAACAAAGAGCTCGCCTTCCAGAACGAAGAGAAAGAAAAGCGAGCGGCTGAGTTGGTTATTGCCAACAAAGAGCTCGCCTTCCAGAAAGCGTTGCTACAAAGCGCCATAGATATCATGCCGGTGGGGCTCTGGATTTTTAACGCGGAAGGAAAGATCGTGATCAGTAGCGCTGCCGCCCAGCGGATCTGGGCCGGGGTACGTTATGTTGGCGTAGACCAGCTTGGTGAATACAAGGGCTGGCGGACCGACAGCGGTAAACCGATAGGAGCTCATGAATGGGCGGGGGCTCGCGCCCTTGAGAAGGGCGAAACTTCAATTGAAGAGGAAGTCGAGATCGAGTGCTTTGATGGCACGCACAAGATTATCCTCGACTCTGCCGTGCCGCTGCGCAAAAGCGACGGGAGCATAGGTGGCGCCATTACCATCAACCAGGACATCACCGACCGCAAGCTGGCGGAAGATGAACGGATAAAGCTGCAAACACAACTTGCACAGGCCCAGAAATTGGAGTCTGTGGGCCGCCTGGCCGGAGGAGTGGCGCATGACTTCAATAATCTGCTGGGCGCCATACTGGGCTACGGCAAGTTCCTGGCGGACGCCATACCCGCCGGCGACCCCAAACTGGCGGACCTCGACGAAATTATAAAGGCCGGGGAGCGGGCCGTCGGCCTCACCCGCCAGCTGCTGGCCTTCAGCCGCAAGCAGGTGCTGAAGCCGCAGCCGTTGAGCCCTGACGCGGCCATCTCGGCCCTGGTAAAAATGCTGAGCAGGCTGATAGGCGAGCATATAACGGTGAAGGCGCTGTTGAACGCGCCGCAGGCCATGATAATGGCCGACCCTACGCAGTTCGATCAGGTGCTGATGAACCTGGCCGTCAACGGCCGGGACGCCATGCCGGACGGCGGGAGCCTGACCATAGAGACCGCGATCGTGGACCTAGCCGAGAGGGACCGCAGCACGCACCCGGACCTTAAGCCGGGCCGCTACGCCGTGGTAAAAATAAGCGACACCGGCAGCGGCCTTAGCGCCGAGGCAAAAAAACACCTCTTCGAGCCCTTCTTCACCACCAAGGGCCTGGGCCGCGGCACCGGGCTGGGGCTGTCCACCGTCTACGGAATAATGAAGCAGAGCGGCGGCGATATCAGCGTCTACAGCGAGGAGTGTTGTGGTACGGTGTTCAAGCTTTATTTTCCGCTGGCGGAGGTAAGGGCGGAAGCCGGGGTGCGGAAGGAGCCGCGGCCGCTGCCGCGGGCCCGCGGCGGGGAAAAGATACTGGTGGTGGAGGACGACGCGCCCGTGCGCAGGCTGACAGCGCGCATACTGGAAGAGTCCGGCTACACCGTCCTGCAGGCCGCGCTCCCCGAAAAGGCGCTTGATCTGTGCCGGGACGGCGCGGAGATATCGCTTATGCTGACCGACGTGATAATGCCGCAGATGAGCGGCTGGGAGCTGGCAGAGAAAGTCCGGGAGCTGCGGCCGGGTCTGCGCATCATCTTCACTTCCGGCTACACCGATGACACGCTGGTTGGCCACAAGCCGCCGGCGGAAGGCGCCATACTGCTTGAAAAGCCGGTCACCGCCGAGAACCTGGTAATAGCCGTTCGCGCTGCACTGGACCGGGGCTGAGCGGCATGGGAAGGTTGGTGTTGTACGGGGCGTAAACCCGGGGAGCACAGCGCTATTTGGCGCATCAGGACAAGCTTGCCATCAGTGTTTTAAAATCCCCGAAGGAAAATGGTTTACGCAGTATGGTGTGAATACCCTTATTGGAAAGCTGGTGGCCAATCTCTTCCTGGTCAACCGCCGTTATGACAACAATCCGCGCCTTCTGATCCACGCTCAGGAGGTCCTCCAATACTCCCATACCGGATTTCCCCGGCAGGATAAGGTCCAGAAAAACCACATCGGGTTTAAATTTTGTGAAATGTTTTAGCGCCTCGCTCCCGTTCTCTGCTTCGGCGATATCTTCATACCCGAGCTTTGCCAGCATCGTCTGTATCATCCCCCGCGTAAGCGCGTTATCTTCTACCAGCAATATTTTCATAATAACCCCTTGTTTCCTCAATAAAGGGAACAGTCCGCGCCTAAGCCAGAGCCTTGTCCACAGCGGCCATAAAAATTTCCGCTTTAAAAGGTTTTTCGAAATATACGTCCGGGATCTGCTCCGGGGGGAGTATCGCAACCGAGCCTGACACAAGCAGGCTCCTGGCGCCGGCACGTTTTTTCTCGAAGATCTTTATCAGGTCCGTGCCCAGCCCGTCCCCGAGCATTAGGTCCGTTATCAGCAGGTCGTAATTCCCGGAATTTATAAGCCGCGAGGCTTCGGCAAAGCTGGATGTTTTAGAAATTAAATAGTCTGTCCCGGTAAATAGGCGCGTATAAACATCAAGCATAGCCTCATCGTCGTCGGCCACAAGGATACTTCCAGGCATCTTATTTCCCCTACCCCGCCAGATGCCCTCACCCGCTGCATAGCCCCCCGGCTACTGTATGAGTGTAACATAAGTTACACAAGCCCGACAGAGGCATGTGGCCTATGCAGGCGTGGGCCATAAAACCTATGCCCCTGCCAGCTTTTCAGCCGGTGTGATGTGAGTGGCGGCGCAACACCGCCAAAAACCCGATTTGGGCTTTAAACCGGTCTGTGCTTGAGGGTTTATAAACTACCAAGGGAAAATATAAATTCTCAAATTTAACGCTTTGCGATCTTGGCGATACTCACTATCAAGATATTGCGGCGGCCGCGCGGCATCTCGCGGATAAGACCAGCCGGCCTTTTCGATCCCATGACGGGCAGGGAAGCGATACTTATAATGTTACCTGGGATGTTGCGCAAAGCAGGTTACAACTTCATGCTGAAAACCCGCCAAACTTTGCTCCAACGGAATTTGGCGGACTAGTCCGGCTTCGAGCTCCCGTCCAGCGGCAGGTAGATATCGAACCGCGTTCCCTTCCCGGGCGTGCTGCTCACTATCACTTCCCCGCCATACTGATACACAATGCCGCGTATTATAGAGAGCCCCAGGCCGCTGCCCTTCTCCTCGGATTTAGTGGTAAAAAAAGGCTCGAAGATATTTTCCAGTATTTCCGCGCTCATCCCCTCCCCCGTGTCTTCAGCCGTTATATGCGCGGCTGAAAATGACCGTTCCGAAGCGGCGCAGCAATTTTCCGGCCCGGAGGTCTCCACGATAAATTTACCCCCGGAAGGCATGGCGTCCCTGGCGTTGACGGAAAGGTTCATAATCAGCTGTTCTACCTGGCTCCGGCTGCCCCTGACCTTCAGAGGGGAGGCCGAGAGCCGGAATTCCACGTCTATTCCCGCCCCCATCAGGCGGCGTATCAGCCCGCCTATACGCTCCATTTCCGGATTTATATCGAACACTTCCTCGGTTTCCTTTGCCTGCCTTGAAAAAAGCTTCAGCTGCCTGGTAAGCGCCGCCCCCCTTGCCGCCGCTTCGTTTATTTCACGGACATCGGCGGCTTGCGGTGAACCTGACGGCAGTTCACGGGCGACTACGCCGCAGTAGCCTTGTATAGCCGCCAGAATATTATTGAAGTCGTGGGCTATGCCGGCGGCGAAATGATTAATAGCTTCCAACTTCTGCATCTGGAACAGGGAGCGTTCTGTTTTCTTGCCTTCGATAATGCGGGCGATAATAGCGCATACGGACTGGAGGAACCGCTCTTCGGAATTTTCTCTCCGGTGGCCCGGCTCGAGGTAAAGGGTAAGCGCGCCTATCACTTTCTTCCCGGATTTTATCGGCACGCAGTAATGCCCGTGCGGGAGCATACCCGAGGGGCGGATGTGGTGCCTCTCATCTACACTATCGGCGTAAACAGTTTCTCCCGTTGCCAGGACGGCCCCGCAAAGGCATTTTCCCGGCGGGACCACTCCGCAAACCTGCTTATGCTCGTCCGAGTACCCTATACTGGCCGTGAGCCGCAGCTTCCCGTCCTCCTCAAGGAAAATAGCGCCTTTGCGGCGGATAGAAATCGGAGAGTTTTCAATTATTTCACTCAGTATTTTTTTCAGCAGGACTTCCAGGGAAAGGGTGTGCAGAGAGGCGCTCCACAGGTCGTTCACTATGGAATTGAGCTTGTTGTCCAGAGCTTCCCTTTTATTCAACTTTTTCCTCTCTACACGCATAAGCAGGTACAGCGGACCCAGAGCAAAAAGAAGCATCAGCACAGGGTCCAGGAACGCCTCGAACATTGTTCCCGGTATACTTAAACTCCGGAGCAGGAACATGACTACGAGCTCCGAGACGGCGAGGATCGCCGCGGCTTTTAGCAGCAGTTTAATCATTAATTATGCCCCCTTGCTTCACCCCTGCACTGCTTCCGCAAGCGATCATCGCTTAGACCGTGAATCAGAGCTTCCGGCGCGGCTCAGGCTTCCTGCAGCTTGGCTACGTACGAAGCGTGGAACTTTTTCATCTTCTCCACCAGCGCCAGGATATCTTCTTTGGGCGGCAGGAAGGTGGTGCGGAAATGAAGCGTGCCGGGGTGCTGGCCGAAGCCGGAGCCGGGCACGACGCAGATGCCGGTGCCCTCGAGCAGGCGCAGGCAGTACTTCGCGTCCCGCGCGGCCTCGTATTTATGCCGCTCTTCGGCGGTCATGGCTTCGGGGTTTATCCCCTTCGGGTGCGGGAGGTCGAATTTCACGAAGGCGTACATCGCGCCCTCGGGGACGTCGACCTGCATGCCCTCTATCTCGTTAAGGCCTTTGCCCAGGATGCCGGCCTTTTCCTTGAGGTCGCCGAGTATGGCGGCTTTCTCGGCGGCGTAAAGCTCGTAGCTCTCCTCGCCGGGCCGCGGCGGGGCCGTCATAAGGTAGGTCACCAGCTGCCCGTCGACGTTGGCGCAGAGGCCTATGGACAGCAGCTTTATCACCTCGGCGTACACGTCGTCCGGCATATTGCGTATTTCAAGGTAGCCGCCGCGGTGGCCGCACTCGCCCAGGAAGCCTTTGGAGACGGAATGCAGGCTGAACAGCGTCACGTCCTTCTCGCCCAGGTCGTGCATGACTTTGGCGAACGAGACGAATTCCAGCCCCTCCCCGTAAATATTGTCCTGGTAAACCTCGTCGGCTATGATGGCCAGGCCGTGCTTCTTCGCGAAGCGGATGACCATGCCGATATTCTTCCGGGAGAGCACCGCGCCGGTGGGGTTGCCCGGGTTGATCACGGTTATCGCCACCGGGTTGATGCCCGACTTCTTCGCGCCCTCTATGCTGCGCTCCAGCTCCGCCTCGTCCAGGCTCCAGCGGTTCTTCTCGTCGAGGTAGTAGTTCACCTGCCTGGCCCCGTAAAGCTCTATCGCGGCGCTGTAAAGCGGGTACTGCGGGATCGGGATCAGGTACCCGTCGTTCTCTTTGTTGGTCAGAAGCGTGAAGACGGTATGCACGCCCTTGCTCGCCCCCTCGGTGAGCATGATGCGGTTGGGGTCGGCGGGGATGCCGTCGCGCTTCTCGATGAATTCCGCGATGGCCTTGCGGATGAAGGGGATCCCGGCGCTCTGCGTGTAAGCCCCGGTGCCGGAAGGGTTCTTCTCAAGGATCATGCGCGCCCGCCGTATGACGTCGGCCGGGAAAAGTTTTTCCGCGCCCGGCTTATCCATCAGCGCCGGGTATTCGACCAGGCTCAGCACCTGCCTGATAAAAGTTATCGGCTTCTGCTTCAGCGCCTGCGGGTTGCCGATATTGCAGTAAATTATCTTCTTGCCCTGCTCTTCCAGTTCCTGGGCGCGTATCACGATCTTGCCGCGCACGGCGTAATGAGCTTTGAGCAGCTTCGAGTTTACTTCGGAGAGTTTTACCATGGTTCCCTTTTGCGCGGGGCGCCCGCGCGGCCGGCCCTGTTTCAGCGGGCGGCGGCCCCGGCCTGATCGGCGCTCCGGGAGAGCGGAGAATCTTCCGTCTCCCGGTCGCCTGCTTCCAGCACGGCCCTGTAAATTTTCCGGAGGCGGTTCTTTATCCAGTCCGGGAGCGATCTTTTAAAATCCCTCACGTCCTCCATCTCATGGGGTGAGGAATCCTTTCTCGCGCACTGCCGCAGCTGGTATTCCACTATGTCCGCGAAAAAGTTCTTCTGGAAACCTTTCATCCCCTGGAGCTTCACTAAATGCGCTTTGGCCTCTTCGAACCGGCCCAGCCGGCGCAGGAGCTCGCCCATCAGGAGCAGGGAGTTCTCTTTCTCGTCGGAGACGCAGCTCTGCGAACAGGCGGTAAAATATTTAAGGCTCAGCTCCTGGTCCTCTTTCAGCTTCGCGGGAGAGTTTTCCTCCTGCCAGGAAGCCTTCAAAAAGGAGGTCGCCACGGCGTAATCGCCCTTCCCGAGCCGGTCAAAGAGCAGCCCGACCCTGTAGTAGGAGCTGTGCGGCAGGCCTTTTTTATATTCCTCGGAGGCGACTAGCTGTTTGCACTTCGCCAGCTCGGCGGCGGGCAGCGGAAGCTTGTAGATGACGAACCCGCACTTGGGGCAGTCCGGCAGCAGCCAGGGCCAGCTGACTACGCCGAGCGGCTTAAGGTCCAGGCGCATCTCGGACTCCGCCCCCGACAGGTCCAGCCTGGCGTAGAAAGTTTTTTCGCACACCGGGCAAACCATCTCTTTATCCGCGAACCTGGCTACGGGGGGCCTGGCGGCCGACGCGAACGTGAAGGTCAGGCCGAGGAAAAGTATAAGTGTGTTCGCCATTTTTAGGATCGTTCCTTAAACGCCGCCTGACCCTGGTCAGCCTGGCTTGGAAAGGTTCTCTTCGTAAGCTTTAACGAAGGCTTCAAGGGCTTCCACCCGCTTCTCGAGCTGCGCCAGCCGGTCGCCGGGAACGGGCGCCGCGGCCGGGGCCTCGGCCGGCGCGGACTGGACGGCGCCGGAGAAAAGATGCTGGTAGCGCGCTTCTTTCTGGCCGGCCTGGCGCGGAAGGCGGGCTACGAGGGGGTCTTCGGCCCGGGCGCACAGTTCCTGCAGAAGGCCTTCTACCTCGGCGGTTCCGGCGAATTCGCAGAGGCGGTCGGTGCGGCCTTTTATTTCGCCCGGGGTCTGGGGTCCCCGCAGCAGGAGCACGGTTATGACGCCTATAAGCTTCGGGTCCGCGCTGTTCAGCAGCCTGTCTATATTGTGCCTGAACTTTGGAACGCGGTCACCCGGGGCCTGCAGGCGCTCGATAAATCCTTTTTCTATAAGGGTCTGAACGGCCCTGCCCATTGCGTCCGTATCCAGGTTCATCACCGGCTCGCGGCTTGTTTTCTGGTTGCAGGCGTTCAGCAGGGCGTTGAAAGTAAGGGGGTACTGCTCGCGCGTGGTCAGGGATTTCTCGACCAGCGAACCAAGCACCCGGGCTTCTGTAAGGCTTAATTCTGTAAGCATGTTAATATTTTACAAAACTATGTTTGCGCCGTAACAAGCGCTATGCGCATTAGGCCTATGGCCATGCCGTAACAAGCGCTATGCGCATCAGACGGCCAGACGGCCTCAGAATTTAGGCGGCTTTGTGAAAAGCCGCCGCTCCTTGACCTGTATCATAGGCCTAAAGACCGGGAAGTTAGAGGCCTTTAGGCCCTAAGGCCCGCCGCCTGTTTTTGATAGCATTTAAAGGTAAACCGACAGGTTCAGGAGGGTGTTAACCATGAAGATATTATCAGCGATCTTTTTACTGGCCGGCCTCGCCCCGGCTTCCGTCACCGCGGGCGACGATATTTCAAGGACCGCGCAGCTGCCGCCGATAGACGCAGGCGCGATCCTCAGCCAGATCCAGAATTCGCAGAACCATTTCCCGACGCCCCCGCTGACCACGCTGGATATGTGCGTGTTCTTCGAATTCAAGAACAATAAGTGCCTGTTCAAATGCCAGAGCGGCGCCATCCTCACCGAGCCGGCCGTGAAGCCCGATTTCAGCGCCGGCGAACCGGCCGGGGCCTGCGCAACCCACATCCTGCGCCCGATCACCCAGACGGTCTTCACCAATAAGGCCATGACTTCCACCCAGCTCAGGGACCTGCTTGAAGACTCCAACCCGGAGATCCGCAAAGCCGCGGTGAAAAGCGCGAAGAAGCAGATCCTTAACAGCTACATTAACGAGCAGGTCCTGGAGATCTTCAGGAACGCGAACGAGCGCGCCGACGTGCGCGTCGAGGCCGCCAGGACCCTTTCCTACGCCTCGAGCTACTACAAAGTTCCGGACGCCTTCGTCGAGCTCCTTAAATACGGGACCCAGCCGCGCGAGCTGCGCATAATGACCTACAAAGCGCTTTTCGGGGCCGCGGCCGTGAACTCGCGCTATTCTGATTTCCTGGCCGACGCCGTAAAGTACAATGAGAAGGACCGCGACGCCAGGCGGGCCGCCATCTGGGCCCTGTTCTCCAGCGCGCAGAACTCGAGGCCGCAGGAGCTCCTGACCGACCTTGTAAAATACGGCAACGAGGAAGAGAACACCAGGATCGAGGCGATAGTAAGCCTTTACGGCGCGGTGGGCAATTCCCGCGTCAGGGAACTCCTCGTGGACCTCGCCAAAAACGCTAACGAGCGCAAGCCGGTACGCCTGGCCGCCATCAAGGCCCTTTCAGGCGCGGCGGATTCCTCGGCGCAGCGCTTGATAGACGACATGATCCGCTCCGAGCGGGACCCGGAGCTGCGGGCCGCAGCGATAGAGGCCGCCTCCCCCGACCTGGCCGACCTGAAGGTCTATTTCCACCTCGGCTACAAACTCGAGAACGGCGGCTACATAAGCCCCATCGAGAGAGAATAAGCCTTCCTGAAGCATAAAAAAACCCCGGGAACTCCCCGGGGTTTTTTTATCGGTACCGAGCCTACTCTACGCCGAGCAGCTCCACTTCGAAGCAGAGGTCCGCGTCGGGCGGGATCACGCCGCCGGCGCCCCTTTTGCCGTAGCCGAGGGCCGGCGGGATGAAAAGTTTGCGCTTGCCGCCTATCCGCATGCCGGCGACGCCCTCGTCCCAGCCTTTTATGACATGGCCCGCGCCCAGCTTGAAAGCGAAAGGCTCGTTGCGGTCCACGGAGCTGTCGAATTTTTTCCCGTTGGGAAAAGTCCCGGTATAGTGAACGGTCACTTCTTTGCCGCTGACGGCGGCGGGGCCCTCGCCCACTTCGACGTCTATGTATTTCAGACCCGACTTTAAAACTATTTCCTCAGCCATTATAGATCTCCTTTTATGCCGCAGCTTACGGCAATAATACCAAAAATCAGCGCGCCGGTTTTACGGCCAGCTTTTCATCGTAGGCGTCCACGCTATAAATATTTTCCAGCGCCAGCCTCGGCGGGCGGGCCGCTTCGCCGCCGGCCTGCTGGGGCGTGAGCGAGGCCAGGTCCTCTATCTTTTTCCCGACATTTATCAGTGTTATCACCATGTTGCCCTCCGGTATCCCCAGGGCGAGCCGGACTTTTTCATTATCGAAGCCGGCGATCGGGTGGGCGACCAGCCCAAGTTCGGTCGCGCGCAGCACCAGGGCGGAAACGGCCATGCCCAGGTCGAAAAGGTAAAACTCCCTTTCCTTTATCACGCAGTCATAGTCTTTTCTGGCGAAAGCGGCTATTATTACGGAGGAATTCTTCGCCCAGTCATTGCCTTTGCTCAGGCAGTCCTTCACCTTCGCCAGGGAACCCTCCGACCTGGCAAAGACGAATTTCCACGGCTGGTTGTTGAAGCAGGAAGGCATCAGCTGCGCGGCCGTAGCGAGCTCTTTGATGATCCCGTCCGTTACCTCCACGGGCCCGAGCGCCCTGTAAGCCCGCCTTGTTTCTATAGCTTCTTTCACGTTCATAATGATCCCCTTTTTTCTACGTAAGCGCCGGAACGGCGGCGCGGCGCCTGGCGAGCAGGAACAGCCACATGCCGCCGTTCGAGAAGGTAAGCACAAGCGGGTAAAGCCAGGTGGAGGGCGTATATTGCTTTATGGCCAGCAGCGAGAAGCCCGCCCCCAGGCAGGAAAAAAGATAGCTGACGGCCAGTTCATCCTGCGGCTTCAGCCAAGATTTGCGCACGGTGGGCAGGTACCCGATGGTGTCTATGAAACAGACTATAAGCACCGACCAGAACGGAGTTTTGGTCAAAACCCAGAGAGGGATCGCCGCCAGGGCCACGGCCAGGGTTATCCAGTCGGCCCGCTTTATATCTTTTTCGCCTTTGAAATAACTTATGAGCACCAGCAGGAAGCAGGTGGCGGAACCGAAGCCGCGCGCCCAGGAGCCGGGCCCGGCGCCCTCGGCGACCTGGGCCGCGAAGCCGATACTGGAGATGGTGCCCCAGATGAGCCAGGAAAAAACATGCGGCCGCGTTTTTCCACGGTAGATGCCGGCGAAATAGCCGGCGCGGGAACAGACCATCATGACGATGGACAGAGCGCCTAAAATAAAGCCCGGTTTCGTATTGAACATAATCGCCAGCTTCTATTATAGCAAGCGGACGGGCGCCGGTCCCGGCCCTAATTTTTCTATAATATTACCCGGACATAGCACTGAAAGGCCCCATGAAATTCCCAGGAAAAAGAAAGAACAAGCATTACTTCCCGGTCACCGAGAAAGGGCGCGAAAGCGCCGACCCCCATTTTCTGCAGACCGAGCCGTTCTACCTGGTCGGCATAGACCAGCTGCTGGTGGATATAGAATGCGGCGTCGACGAGGAGTTCCTGGTCCGGAACCGCATCAATAAAGGCCAGTCGCAGATCCTCGACGACAAAGCCGCCGAGACCATCTACCGGGACCTGAAGGCGAAGGGCAAGGTCCTGGGCGAATACGCCGGCGGCTCGGTGGGGAACACCCTCCACAACTACTCGGTCCTCTCCGAAGAGCGCTCCGTAGCCCTGGGGGCGATCGCCAGGAACATAACGGTGGGCGATTACGCTTTCAAATACATCCGCAATACCAGCGCCAAGGTCGATCTTTCCTATCTTCAGCCTTCCGAGAACTCGATGGGCCGCGCGATGTGTTTCGTGACCCCCGACGGGGAGCGCACTTTCGGCATAAGCAAGGGCTGCATGAACGACCTCGCCCCCGAATTCATCCCGACTGAGGTCGTGGAGAAAGCTTCCGCCCTGCTTATCTCGGCGTATATCCTGCGCGACGAAAAGGACCCGATCTTCAGCGCCACTATCAAGGCCTGCGAAATAGCCCTGAAGGCGAAAGTCCCGGTGGTGATGACGCTGGGGACCAGTTTCCTGATAGAGGCCAAAAGGGATTTTTTCCGGGAATTTATAAGGAAGTACGTTACCTGCGTGGCTATGAACGACCTCGAGGGGCTCGCCCTTACCGGCCTGAACGACCCGCTCCTGGCGGCGGAAAGCGCGCTTGAGCTGGCCGACCTCGTATTACTGACGGTAGGCCAGCACGGGCTTTACCTGGCCGGCTACGTGGACGAGCAGTTCGCGAGAAGGACCACCCACAAGCTCCACACGAAGTCCATCGTCGACTACAATATGTACGAATTCAGCCGCCCGATGCGGAAAAGCGACTGCGTGAAACCGGTGAAGATCTACTCCCACATCAACCCTTTCCTGGGCGGCCCGCTGATCATAAAGAACACGAACGGGGCCGGCGACGGCGCCCTCGCGGCGCTCCTGCACGACCTGGGCGCGCGGAAGTACCACCAGTCCAAAGTCCCGAATTCCCCCAAGAACCTGATAAATTCGCTCAGCTATTCCTCCCTGTCCCAGATCTCCAAGTACGCCAACCGCGTAAGCTTCGAGGTCCTGGCCCAGAACTCGCCGCGCCTGATGCGCGCCCTCCCCGAAAAAGAAGACAGCCTCCAGGAAGCCTACTGGGACGCCTGACAAAAAAAGGGGACAGGCTGCTTTTTCGTGAAAAAGCAGCCTGTCCCCTTTTCCTTTTCAGGATAATGAAGCTTCGACGGCTTTCAGGGCGTCGACAGCGGAGCTGGTGATGCCGCCGCTGTAGCCGGAGCCTTCGCCGATGGGGTAGAGGCCGCGGATATTTTCGGCTTCGAAATTCTTTCCGCGCCTCATTTTAACCGGGGAGGAGGTCCTTGTTTCCGGGCCGAGCAGGATGGCGTCGTCGGCGACGAATAAAGGGCACTGAACTTCCCATTCTTTAAAAGCGGTGACCAGCGTTTCGTTTATGAAGGCGGGGAAAATGGTTTTCAGGTCCGCGCTTTGCGCGCCCATCTTGAAAGAATTAACATTCAACCGGGAAGACGGCTTCCCGGTCAAAAAATCCCTTAGGTTCTGCGCCGGCGCTTTCCAGTCCCCGCCGCCAGCCAGGAAAGCTTTGCGCTCTATATCTTTCTGGAATTCCACCCCCGCGAGCGGGTGCGCCGAACCGTAATCCGCCGGGACGCAGGTCACGGCTATGGCGGAGTTGGAGAAGGCGGAACCCCTGGCCGCATAGCTCATCCCGTTAAGCGCAAGCAGGCCTTCTTCGGAGGAAGCGTTAACCACCTCGCCGCCGGGGCACATGCAGAAAGTGTAAGCGCCGCGGCCGGTTTTCCGGTTGGTAAAGTTGAAAGAATAGGTGGCGGCGCCAAGGCCGGGGAAGTTCCGGTATTTCCCGCCGTACCTGATAAGGTTGATGGTCGAAGCCGGGTGCTCCACCCGCACGCCCACCGAGACAGGCTTGGCCTCCAGCCTCAGGCCTTTTTGATACAGCAACGCGAAGGTATCTCGCGCCGAATTCCCCACCGCAAGGTAAACGCTTGAAGCGGCGTATTGCTCCGAGCCGTTTATTTCCACACCTGTGACTTCCCCCCCTGAAAGGAGGAGGTCCGTCATCTTTGAGCCGTATTTTATCTCCCCGCCCCGCTCCAGGATATAATTCCTGATATTGGCCACGATCCGGCAAAGCACGTCGGTGCCGAGGTGCGGCTTGGCTGTATATCCTATCTCGGGCGGCGCGCCGAATTTGATGAAGGTATCCAGAACCCTGCTCGCGTAAACGGTATTATTGAGCCTGGAAAAAAGTTTTCCGTCGGAATAGGAGCCGGCCCCGCCTTCGCCAAACTGGATATTCGACTCGGGGGCGAGTTTCCGGCCGCTTATAAAACCCTGCACGTCCGCGTGGCGCTCCCCGAGTTTCTTCCCCCTTTCGAAAATGCGGGGTTTGAGCCCGTACTCGATAAGTTCCAGGGCGGCGAACATCCCGGCCGGGCCGAAGCCTATGATCACCGGCCGCTGGTCCGTTGGCGCCGGGCTATAGGCGGCAGCCGGCTTTGCGGAATACGGGGGGAAATTATCTTCGTTCGCGTAGCCGGCGGGAACGCTTACCGCCAGCGAGACTTCGTAGAAGAACTGCTCCGGGTTCCCGGACACAAGGGATTTGAAGAGTATCCTGACCGCCCGGATCCCGGTTTCGGGAAGCCCGAGCCTGAGCGCGGCGGCTTTTAAATATTCGCCCTCCCCGTCTTTCTCAACGGGGACGAGCAAACCGGCTACTATCAGTTCCTGCGCCATAGGGGATCATCCGGGAGGGCCGAAAGAATACCCTTATATTATAGCCTAATAAATATTTCCGGCCTTTCCGAACGGCTCCAATCCTGCCGCGCTTTTATGTAGAATATCCAAAGTACCGGGCAGCGGACATCACTGCGGGCGCCAAAACAACGATGCTCTACAAATACATCATCAACTTCGAGGGCGGGGAAGAGAAAACGGTCAGCATAGAGATCGATCCCTCCAGCCTGAACCTCCAGCCGAGGCAGGAAGCCGGTTTCCCGGATTGGGCGCTCCTGGACTGCTGCAAATGCTCCGTCTGCCCTTATGACAGCGCCGAGCATAAATACTGCCCCCTCGCGATGAACCTGGCCGAGGTGACGAAGATGTTCCGCGACAAGGCCTCGACCGAGGTCGTCGACGCGCGGGTCGTTTCCCCGCAGCGGGAATATTTCAAGAAGACCAGCCTTCAGAACGTGCTGAGCTCGATCATAGGCCTGTACATGGTGACCAGCGGCTGCCCGGTGATGAATATCCTCAAGCCGATGGCCAGGCACCACCTGCCTTTCTCGTCCCTGGACGAGACCATCTACAGGTCGATGTCCTCCTACCTGCTGCAGCAGTATTTCAGGAAGCGGCTGGGCCTCGAGCCGGACTGGGAATTTAAAAAGCTCACCAGGGCCTACGAGGACATCGGGGTCCTTAACCTGGCCATCGTGGAAAGGCTCAGCAAAACCTACGCCAAAGACGCGAACAATAACGCCGTGATCATCCTGGACGTCTTCGCCAAAATGGTCACCATGACCATAGACCAGTCCCGCCCGACTAAAGAATATATCCTCTCGGAAAAAGACCGGCCGTAAAGGCCGGCGGCCCCTCAACCTTTTGCAAGCTTGACCCAGACTTCCCGGGTCCGCGGGCCGTCGTATTCGCACAGGTAGATCCCCTGCCAGGTCCCCAGCTGGAGCGCCCCTTCCTCGACGAAAACCGTAAGCGACGGGCCCACCAGGACCGCCTTTATATGCGCGGGCGAATTGCCCTCGGCGTGGCGGTAAGGGAAATCCGCCGGCACGCTCTCGTTCAGCCTGGCGATGATGTCGCGCTTTACGTCGGGATCGGCGTTCTCGTTTATGGCCAGCCCGCAGGTGGTATGCGGCGCGAAGATATGGCAGACCCCGCTGCCCAGGCCGTTCTCGCGGACTATGCCCTGTACCTCGCGGGTAATATCCGCCATCTCCGACTTGGCCGAAGTCTTGACCTTGAATTTATGCGTCATTTTCCCTCCCCCTTCCCAGCCCTTCCCCATTCGTCAGCCTGAAACTTTCCCTTTCTATTTTTTCCCGCGGCAGGACGGCCGCTCGCGGCAGGTTTCCGGCTCGCAGCAGGTAGTGCAGACGCGTTTCAGCGCGCTGAAGGCCTTCAGTTCCACGTCGGGAAAGAGCATGCCGGCCTTGAGCGGCTGCTCCTTCAGAAGATCGGTGCTCAGGTATTTTTTATTGTCGTCCGGGAATACCGTCACCACCACCGCGTCTTTGCCGAGCCTGTTCTGAAGCATGAGCGCGCCCAGGAAATTAGCGCCGCTTGAGATGCCCACTCCCAGGCCCAGCTCGGCGGCCAGCTTGCCGGCCATGCCTATGGCGTCGCCGTCGTCTACACTTACTATTTCGTCGAGCTTATCGAGCCGGACGATGGCCGGGATGAATTCGTCCGAGATCCCCTGGATGCGGTGCTTGCCTATCTTGCAGCCGGTGCTCAGGGTGGGTGAATTAGCCGGCTCCAGCGGGTGGATCTTTACGGCGGGATGGACGCTCTTTAGATAGCGCCCCACCCCCATTATCGTGCCGCCGGTCCCGACCCCCGCCACGAAAGCGTCGGGCTTGAGCCCCTGGAAGCCGAGCTGCGACCAGATCTCGGGGCCGGTCGTCCTCTCGTGCGCCGCGACATTATCCTCGTTCGAGAACTGGCGGGGCAGGAAGCAGCCCGGCTCGGCCGCGGCGAATTCCTCGGACAGCTTTATGCTGCCCAGGAAGCCGCCTTCCCGGGTGCTGACCAGGCGTATCCTGGCGCCGAGGCTCCTTATGATATCTTTCCGCTCCTGGCTCATCCAGTCCGGCATGAAGATAGTTACGGGATGCCCCAGCGCGCGCCCGATGGCGGCGAAGGAAATGCCGGTATTGCCGCTGGTGGCCTCGGCTATGGGAGCCCCTGGCTTCAGCGCGCCGCTCTCGCTGGCCTTGCTCAGGATATAAAGGGCCATCCTGTCCTTTATGCTGCCGGTCAGGTTGAAATTCTCCGCCTTGGCGTAGATGCGCCGCGGCTCGCCCTTATAGACGCAATCTATGGCCATAAGCGGGGTGTTCCCCACCAAATGGCCCAGCTCGCGGAAACGGGTGCGGATATCGACTTTGGTCATTTGATCCTTTCTGCTGAAACCGCCGGCCGGCCGCCGGCTTTAAATTTAGTCCAGGTCGTAGACGGGGATCGTGTCGGCGGACGGGGCGCCGGCGAGCACCAGCCTGGCTTTTTCGCGGGCCAGTTCCAGGAGCTCCGGCCGGGCGGCGATATCGGCGGGCCCGCGGAGGCGGCCGCCCCTTACCAGGTGCAGCGGCTTGAAGCCCAGGGTCGCGAAGATAGCGCCGTAGCGCTGGAGCATATCGTGAAAGACCCTCTCGGCCCCGCCCTGGGCGACGACGAAGACCAGCTCTTTGCCGGGCGCAAGGCGGCTCATTTTCTTTTTCTTATACCAGTCGGGGGTCAGGAAAGAGTAGCACCTGTCGATAAAACCTTTCATCTGGGAGGTCACGTCGAAAAAATATACCGGGGTGGCGATGAGGACGACATCGGCGCCGTGGACGGCTTTTAGCAGCGGGGTGAGCCCGTCCCTCAGCGCGCATTCCTCCAGCCTGGTCTTGCAGGCCATGCAGCCGCTGCACCCTTTATAATCCAGCTCGTTAAGGCGCCAGCGGTTTATCTCCGCGCCGGCCTTGGCGCATTCCGCCAGGAAGGCTTCCGCCATGGTCTCCGTGTTGCCTTTGCAGACAGGACTGCCGAATATGGCGGTGATCTTCATATCGACTATTCTACCAAAACGGCAAAAATAAAAGCCCGGGAACCGGCAGAAGCCGGGTTCCTCCCGGCCGCGGCGAACAATAATATTTTTTTACGGCGGGCAGGCCCGGCGTGTCAAATCAATTAAGAATGTTACCCAAGGGGTAGCCCGCAAACCAGACCTCCTTTAGGTTGATTTTACTGTTACCATGTCTGCCGTGCATTCTCACGTTGTAGCACTTTTTCGTAATTCTCTACTCTGGGAAGCAACACCGGCGCAAATGTCGGATCCTGCGGCGGCTTTTCCCTGTAGTTCTCCATCTTCCAGCGTTTAAGCCACTTCGGCTTCGGCGCTTTGGAACGCATGCTCCAGATGCATGTCAGTTTGCGTTCTACAACCGCGGAAAGGCTGAACGGATCCAGCTTATCACGCAGCGCTTTCAATTTAGCTACCGCCGCCGGCTTGCCGGACCCTGACGCTATTACACGGTCCAATGGCGTTTGGGGCTCGTCGTATTTGCGCTTGTATTTGGACCCTATGCGAACCTTTTTTATCAGCCGGACCGACGGCTGGAACAAGTTCTGGAACCATCGCAGCTCGGTACGGTAAAGATCGTTGATCGCCGCCACGGCCTCCCTGCTTTCAAACCGCCCGTAGCCAAGTAGCTTCCTGACATGCGTCCAGTTCTTCTGCTCGATGTGGGCGTTGTCATCCTTCTTGTAGGGGCGGCCCCGCGTAAACTGAAGTTTTGGTTCTGCCTGGCAATATCCCAATAGATGGTTGTTTATGAATTCGGACCCGTTGTCGGAATCTATCCCCAGCAGGTCGAACGGCATCCGGCACCGGATGTCGTCTATGGCCTCCTGAACCGCTTCCTGCCCTTTGCCCAACACGCAGCGCCGCTCTACCCACGCGGTATGGATGTCCGTCATATCCAAGGTGTTAGCGAAATACCCCTCGGCATTGTCGCCGCAGTGCGCCACCAGGTCCACCTCGCAGAACCCGGGCTTCTTCACGTCCCAGCAATCCGTCTTTATCGGGATGTGGTGCTTTAGCAGCGCGCCTGGCCGGGTGGTCCCATAAATGCTTTTGCGGATGCTGGTCTTCTTCGCCCGAAGCTTACGGTCTATGGTGGCCGAGCTCATGGCAAGAAGCAGTTGTTCTTCCTGCTGCGTGGGCCGGTACCGGTTGCGGATGGCCGGCAGCCAGGTCGGCAGCGCCGCCTCCAGCCGGGACCCGCATAGATAGCCGGACGCTTCCCACACATCCACAAGAATGCCGGGCAGGCGTCCTTTATCATAGTCCGAACCCCTGGGGCTGCGGGGCGGCCGTTCATCCCCAGGCGGGGGACTGTTAAGGAGCCTTAAAGCATGTTTCCTGTGGCACCTGTAGGTCTTGCAGAATTCGTCCAGAATTAGGCCTTTGGCGGCCCTGCCCTCGGCCCGATAATACCGCTCGTATACTGTCTTCATATATTCCCATCTGGCCTGTGGGCTCATCATAAATGTCTCCCGGAAAGGGGTAGCCCCTTCGGTAACATCTTAGATGATTCAACGATACCAGCTTCGGTAACATTTTAGTTGATTGAATACGCCCGGTTGGCTTGCCGGCATGACATTTGTTATGCTGACCGAGGGGGCTGACCTGCTTCGGCGGATCGCTTCAAATACCTTACAGGGGGCGCTGTAAATGAAAACTTTATCTCTTTATACGGCGGCAACGTCTTTTGCAGTATTTCTTTCCATGGTCCCGCCGGCCGGGGCGGCCGCGGAAAAACAATGGACCGGGAACGCTAACCTGCTTATGGGCGCCAAGGCCCTGGATAAAACCGATTGGGAACCGGCCAACGAACAGAGCGAGGCCGGGATAGAAACAGACTTCCGGAGGCGCGATTGGCCGCTGAGCGTAGCTATCGACGTGCTCGGCGCGGCCGGCGAAGGCAAAGTATACGATCCTTTTTTCGGCGAAGCCGGAATGCGGAGCGAAACTTCCGAATTATGCCTCGGCATCCGCAAGGTCTGGGACGGCTCGCCGAGCGTCCGGCCTTTCATAGGGGGCGGGATCTCCATGCTTAAAGCCACGGCCAGGGTCACGGTGCTCGGGATCACGGTCGAAGATTCCGGCTCAGGGACCGGCTCCTGGCTTGGCGGCGGGGTCTATTGGACGCTGGGCGACTCGTTCAATATAGGATTTGAATTCAGGGCCTCCTCCGGGAAAACCAAGCTCTTCGGCCAGGAGATCAAAGCCGGCGGAACTCACGGCGGCCTCCTGGTCGGCTACCACTGGGGCGGCGGCGCGAAGAAAAAAGGCGAAGACCGGGCGGAAAGCCCCGCGCGCGTCCCGGCTTACGAAGAGCCTGAAAGCGGCGCCCTGGAATTGGAGAGGCAAAAAATAGAAATCGAAAAGCAGAAGCTGGAACTGGAGAAGGCGAAATTCGAATTCGAGAAGCGGAAGGCCGGGGGGGAATGAACCCGCGCCCCGCTACTTCATAAGCCTGTTCGGGGCGTCGTCGGGGCGCACCCTGGTGGTCCCCCTGGCCTCTTTCTGTTTCCACTCGGCAAGCGTCGCGTTGAACTTATGGACGTGGTTCTTGTTCGGGTGCTCTTCGCCGAAGTGCTTCTCTTTGACGAGCTCGTTGCAGAAGCTGCAGTAAAACACGCCCGGCGTCCCCTCTATCGCGTCGCAATGCGCGTAAAACCTTTTAATTTTCATTTTTTCCTGTGCTGACCCCGCTGCGGACGGGCCGGCTTATTTCCCGGCCGGTTTCGCTTTGGCTTTCAGGTCGCTTATTGTCTTGGTTATCCTGTCTTTTACTTTCTTGCTGTCGGAAAGCGCGCGCGCCTTTTCATAGCTGTCCACGGCTTCCGCCGCCTTATTTGCTTTTTCCTGGCAATAACCGAGGCCGAGATAGGAATCAGCGAGATCTTTTCCCGAACTCTTTAGCTCCTTGGCCTTATTTATGGCGGCGAGGAAATGCTCCCGGGCCCTGGCCTCGTTCCCGGCCTTCAGCATCATGGCTCCCTGGCGCTCCAGCAGGCGCACGGCGCGCGCGTCCCCGGCGGGGAGGAAAGGGACCGCGGCCCCGTATTCGGCGGCGGCGGAACGGTACCGCTTCCTGGCGGAATATTTAGAGGCGGCGGCAAGGTGGAATTCAAGGTCCCCGCTGGCAGGGGCCGCGGTTTCGGCGGGCTTCGCTTCGGCGGGCTTCGCTTCCTCCGGCTTCGCTTCTTCGGCCGGTTCAGACGCGAGTTCAGGTTTCTTTTCCTCGGGCAGGACAGCCTCGGAATCGCTCTTCATCGGAACGCCCGGGAGAGCGAACTCGGGGGCGGCTTTAGCGCGCGGGTTTATAGCGCCGCTGCCGCCGCTTTTGGGCTTCCCGGACCCGAAGCAGCCGGCCAGGAACAGCAATGACAAGACCAAGGCAAATTTTTTATGCATAAGCCCTATAATACAAAAAAGACCGGCGCTTTTAGAACCAAGCCGCATAGCCCTCCATTGACAAACCGGCCAGGGCCTGTTAGGCTATGGTTTAGCGGCGCTGCTTTTTCGGCTAATTTCAGCCGCATATATTTACGGGGGTATGATGAAAGTGCTTATTGTGGACGATAACGAGAGCACCAGGGAAATGCTCAAGATAAGCCTGGAAAGGTCCGGGCACGAGGTCCTGGGCCAGGCGGAGGACGGACAAAGCGCTCTGAAGGCTTTCGCGGAACTGCGCCCCGAAGTGGTGCTGCTGGACATAATTATGCCCGGCATCTCCGGTATAGAGGTCCTGGAAGAAATGCGGAAAATATCCCCCGAGGCCAAAATAATCATGCTGACCGCGGTGGACCAGGACCACGTGACCATGGAGCTTAAGCGCAAAGGCGCGGCGGCGATAATCTTCAAGCCCTTTTCCCAGCAGGACCTTAAAAAAGCCTTTGAACTGCTCAAATGACCGACATCAATGAAGACGAACTCGCGCGGCTGACCGAGGCCGGCCTTGAGAAATGCATGCGCAGGATGACGGAGGTTTCCCCCGGCGCCTGGCAGCTGGCCGGCGTGCGCGTTTTCAGCGGCGAAGCCCGCGGAGCTATCAGGGGGAGCGAGCGGGAAGGGAAACCGGTCGCCGCTATCCGGATAAAGATAAAAGGGGACGTCCCGTTCATTACCGCTATAATCTTCGACCCGGAAGATATTAAACATATTTCCAGGTGCTTCGCCGAGGAGATCTATTTCGGGCCCATAAGCGACGGGCAGCCCGACGTCACGGTCATCGAGATCGGGAACATCCTGCTCAACGCCCTGGCCAACGCGCTTCTCAGGGGCCTGAAAAGGAGCGCCGTCCCCTCCGTGCCGGCGCATTTCCAGGGAGACTGCGGCTCCATAGAGAAATGGCTGGGCGCCGGCCCCGGGACTTTCACGGTAATTTCCGCCAGGTTCACCATGCAGCGCGAAGGCCGCGCCGCCGGCGCGGAGATCCTCGCCTTCCTCCCCCCGCCGCTTACCGCGCCGGAGCCGCCCTTATAAGCCCCCCCGCGCTTTCCCCGGCGCTCATATCTGGTATATAATACGGGTACTGGGAGGGGATGATGAAAATATCCTTTGCGGCTGCTGTTCTGGCGGTCTTTTATTTCTCCGCGCCCGCGGCGGCTTTCACGCATCTGGCCGGAGAGGATACGCGTTTTCTCGGCAGGGACGGGAAACAGATGGAAGGCTGGCTGGACTACTCGGCCTCCCGCGAGGGGCCGGACCGCTATAATACGAGCGCTTCGGCGAAACTCACCTACGGTTTATGGGAAAACCTGGACCTGATGGTCACGGTTCCCTGGCACGGCTGGAACTCGCGCGGGATCTCCGAAAGCGGCCTGGGCGACGCACTGCTCGAGGCCAAGTTCCAGGCGGCGCGGAAAAGCGGCTGGACCCTGGCGCTGAAGCCGGGTTTTTCCCTGCCCGCCGGGGATGAGGCGAAAAGCCTCGGGGCGGGGAAAGGCGGCGTCTGGCTCTACGGCATAGCCGGCAAAACCCTGGGGCCCTGGCAGTTCTACCTGAACGCCGGTTTTATTTTGAACCGGAATTCGCTCGACGAAAGAATAAATATCCTGAAAACCTCCGCGGCCGCCCTTCTGAAAGTGCATCCCAGGCTCCTTGCGGCGGCCGGGGTAGACGCCGCCACCAACAAGGACAAGTCCTCCTCCTCCAATCCCGTAACTTCCGTATTCGGGCTGGTCTGGTCCCCCTATCCCGCGCTGGACCTCGACGCCGGCCTCAGGCTGGGGCTCACGCGCGCCGCCATCAGCGAGGGCCTCGTGGCCGGGTTCACGCTCAGGATCTGAGCCGGCCTCCCGCAAAACGGCGCCGCCGGGTTTCCCCGGCGGCAAAAGACAAAACAAAGCCTGCCCGTTATTCCAGGCTAAGCCTTCTCGTTCAGGAGCTGCTCCAGCTGGTCCACCAGCTCTCCGAAAAGCTTGATGGTCCTGGCTACCGGCTCCGGGGTCGTCATATCCACTCCGGCTTTCTTAAGCACCTCCACGGCGTAGTCGGAAGAGCCTGTCCTGAGGAACCGGTAGTAAGCCTCAAGCGCGCCGGGCTCTTTGCGGACTATCTTGTCAGAAAGCACCTGCGCCGCGGCGTAGGAGGTCGCGTACCGGTAGACGTAATATTCGCGGTAGAAGTGGCTGATCCGCATCCCGCCCAGGTCGTTGTCCGGCCCTATCACCAGGTCCGGCCCCCAGTATTTCTGGTAGATGCCGCGGTAGGTCTTGCGGAAGAAATCCACCGAGAGGGACTCCCCTTTTTCCACCCGCTCGTGGATGGCCAGCTCGAACTCGGAGAACATGACCTGGGTGTAGAAAGTCCCGACGATCTGCTCGATATACTTCATCAGCAGGTATTCTTTCTCCCGCTTGTCCTTGGCGTTGGCGATCAGATATTTCATCAGGATGGCCTCGTTGCAGGTGGAGGCCACTTCCGCCGTGAACAGGGAATGCCCGCTGTACTGGTAGGGCTCGTTCCTGTTGGTCCATAAATTATTCATGGAGTGCCCCATCTCGTGCGCCAGCGTCGAGACGTGGTCCAGCGAGCCGTTATAGTTCATCAGGATATAGGGATGGGAAGTATAGCTGCCCCAGGCGTAGCCGCCGGAGCCTTTCCCCTGCGTCTCGTAAACGTCTATCCAGCCCCCGTCGAGGCCCTTGCGGAAATCGTCGAGGTAGGTCTTCCCGAGCGGCGAGAGGCCCGCAAGCACCAGGGCCCGCGCTTCCTCCCAGGCGTATTCTTTCGGCTTTTCCTTCATCAGCGTCGCGCTCAGGTCGTAAGTGTAGAGCGTGTCCACGCCCAGGATCTTCTTGCGCAGCGCGGTCCACTTGTGCAGCGGCGCCAGGTTGGCGTTCGCGGCGGCCACAAGGCTCCTGAAAACGCTCACCGGGATATTGTCCCCGTCCAGCGAGGCTTCCAGGCAGCCGGGGTATTTCCTGGACGCGGCCAGGAAATAATCTTTTTTCACCGAGGAGGAAAGGCTGGCCGCCAGTCCGTTCATATATTTCAGGTAGGTTCCGTTGTACAGCTCGGAAGCGTCGCGGCGCATCCGCCGGTCCGGGCCGTCCAGTATGGCGCTGTAGCGCTCCCGCGTAAGCTGCACGTCCTTCCCGTTCTCGTCCTTGATGGAGCCGAACGAGATGTCGGCGTCGTCGATCATGCTGAAGATGCGCGAGGGCGCGTCCAGGACCGGGCCCGCCCCGGACAGCAGGGCTTCTTCTTTGTCGGAAAGTATATGCGCCTTGGACCTGACCAGGTCGGTCAGCATGAAAGTGTATGCTTTCAGCTCCGGGTCGGACGCCGCGTAGCCCATCAGCGTGGCGCTGTCCATGGCCAGAAGCTCCGGCTGGATAAAAGAGGAAGCTTTGCTCAGCCTGGAATACAGGTCCGAGGCCTGGCTCTGCATCTCCTGGTACTTGCTCGCCCTGTTGTCCTCGTCCAGCTTGAGGCCGGCGTAGACGGACAAATTGCCGGCTGTCACCGAGAGGCTGTCGCTGAGCTTGAGCGCCTCCCGCACATTAGCGGCCGACAAAGCCAGCTTGCCCTTGTATTGGTCGAACTGCACCAGGCCGGCTTTGACCTGCTCCAGGGCTCTCTGCCAGGCCTGCTCGTCCGGGAAGATGCTTGAAAGGTCCCATTTATACTTCGCGTCTATTTCCGAGCGCTGCTTCACGGCCTGCGCCGCGGCGCGGGACGGAGAAAGACCGGAAAGACAGGCGAAAGCGGCTAAGACCAGGGCGGTAGCGTTCAAGAACTTTTTCATTGCGGCTCCTAAGCTATTCCCGGGCCTGGGCCCGGCAGCCCTATATATAAGCAAATTAAGGGGACAGGCTACTTTTTTAAAAAAAGCCGCCTCTCCCCTTTTGTTAGAATATTCCAGCTATGGAAAACCAGGATATCGGCGGCGAGAAGGAACACTCCGAGCGCGTCTTCGACAAGCTTCAGCTTAAAGGCGCCCGGCTGGAGTCCGGGACTTTCTACGCCTGCAGCTTCAGGAACTGCGACTTCACCGGCGCCTCCTTCCGCTTCTGCAAGTTCCGGGACTGCAGCTTCGAAAGCTGCAATCTGAGCCTCGTAAAGGTCAGCGCCTCGGTCTTCGACGGAACCTCGTTCAAGAACTCCAAGCTGGCCGGGATAAACTGGACCGAGGCGGAATGGCCGAAGATCACGCTCTCAGGCCCGCCCGGGTTCTTCAACTGCGTGCTGACCGACTGCAGTTTCCTCGGCCTGCCGCTGGCCGGCGCCGCGATAAAGGACTGCCTGGCGAAAGAAGCCGATTTCCGCGAAGCGGTCCTTTCAAAAGCCGACCTGGCCGGCACGGACTTCGCCGGCGCCCTTTTCGGCGGGACCGACCTGGGCGGGGCGAACCTGGCCGGCGCCAGGAACTACGCGATAAACGCGAAAGAGAACAAGGTCAAAGGCGCCAGGTTCTCCCTGCCGGAAGCCATGTCCCTGCTCTACTGCCTGGATATAAAAATAATCTGATAAAAAAACCGCCGGGCTTTCCCGGCGGCGGCAAAAAGCGGCCTGTCCCCATTTCCTATGTAACCGCGTGGAAGGCGGGCGGGTATTCGACCGTTCCTTTGACGCCGCTCAAAGCGTCGGGGACAAGCTCAAGGACCATGAACACCTCGTCCGGCGCCTCGAAAGGCAGCTTCAGCCCCTTTTCCCCGGCTTTGGCGAAACCGAAGCGCGGATAATATTCCGGGTGCCCGACCACCACGACTATCTTATGCCCCAGTTTCCTGCATTCGTTCAGACCGTGCTTTACAAGCGCTGAGCCTATTCCCTGGTCCTGGCAGGACGGCAGAACGGCCATCGGGGCCAGAGCCAGGGCCGGCGCCGCGCCGCCCGCTTCCTCTATCCTTACGGGGGTTTTCAGGATGAAGTTATAACCTACTTTGCGCAACATCCCGAGGTAACATTATAAGTTCCACGCCCCCGCCCATCCTGGGATCGAAAAGGTAGGCCGATCTTATCCGCGAGATGCCGCACGGT